>NZ_JBIBBC010000006.1:0-457018 GCF_042900345.1 Streptomyces sp. NPDC012935 | reverse complement strand
GCCGCCCCCAGACCCCCGCTATCGGCCTGAACGGCCTCGTCCTCAAACGCCGGACGGGCTGAATTTGCCTGCACCGGCGCCGAGAGCCACCGCCTACATACGCGCAGCCCCGGGCCGGTGGGTGGGGGCTAGGGACAGACGGCCCAACCTCGCCCTCCGGTGGACCGGCCGGCCCTCGACCCCGCGTCTCCTTCAGCCTCTGATGATCGCCAATGCCTCGTCCCGTACCTTCGCCATCGTCGCCTCGTCCCGGGCCTCCGCGTTCAGGCGCAGCAGCGGCTCCGTGTTGGACGGGCGGACGTTGAACCACCAGTCGGCGGCCGTGACGGTCAGGCCGTCGAGTTCGTCGAGTTCCACGCCCTCTCGGGCCTGATAGGTGGACTTGATGGCCGCCAGGCGGCCGGCCTGGTCGGCGACGGTGGAGTTGATCTCGCCGGAGCCGGCGTAGCGGTCGTACTGGGCGACCAGTCCGGACAGGGGGCCCTCCTGGCCGCCGAGGGCCGCGAGGACGTGCAGGGCGGCCAGCATGCCGGTGTCGGCGTTCCAGAAGTCCTTGAAGTAGTAGTGGGCGGAGTGCTCACCGCCGAAGATCGCGCCGGTCGTGGCCATCTCGGCCTTGATGAAGGAGTGGCCGACGCGGGTGCGGACCGGCGTGCCGCCGTTCTCCTTGACGACCTCCGGGACCGACCAGGAGGTGATCAGGTTGTGGATGACCGTGCCCTTGCCGCCGTGCTTGGCGAGCTCGCGCGAGGCCACCAGGGCGGTGATGGCGGACGGGGAGACGGGGGCGCCGTTCTCGTCGACGACGAAGCAGCGGTCGGCGTCACCGTCGAAGGCGATGCCCAGGTCGGCGGACTCCTCGCGGACCCGCTTCTGGAGGTCCACGATGTTTGCCGGGTCCAGCGGGTTCGCCTCGTGGTTCGGGAACGTGCCGTCCAGCTCGAAGTACATCGGGACCACGTCCAGGGGGAGGCTTCCGAGCACGGTCGGCACCGTGTGACCCCCCATGCCGTTGCCCGCGTCGACGACGACCTTCAGGGGGCGGATGGCGGTCAGGTCGACGAGGGAGCGCAGGTGGGCCGCGTAGTCATCCAACGTGTCCCGCTGCGTGATCGTTCCCGTCTGTGCGGCCGGCTCCGGGGCGCCCGAGTCGGACCAGCCCTCGACCAGTTCACGGATCTGCGTGAGGCCGGTGTCCTGGCCGACCGGGGCCGCGCCCGCGCGGCACATCTTGATGCCGTTGTACTGGGCCGGGTTGTGCGACGCCGTGAACATCGCGCCAGGGAGATTCAGCGCGCCCGAGGCGTAGTACAGCTGGTCGGTGGAGCACAGGCCGATCTCGGTGACGTCGACGCCCTGGGTCGCCGCACCGCGCGCGAACGCGCGGGACAGACCGGGGGACGAGGGTCGCATGTCGTGCCCGATCACGATCGCGCTCGCGCCGGTCACCCGCACGAAGGCGGCCCCGAAGAGCTCGGCCAGGGACTCGTCCCACTGGTCCGGGACGACCCCGCGGACGTCGTACGCCTTCACGAGCTGTGACAGATCAGCAGCCACGGCCAACCCTCCTGAAAGTCCTATCGGTCACCCCAAACTACCCGCCCGGACTGACACTGCGCTGGGTGACCGCTGAGTGGACTCCCAGCCGTAACCTCAGGTCAGCGCGGAGGTCAGGGCAGCATCCAGCCCAGCACCGGTGAACTCTGGCCGACCACGATCAGGCACATCACCAGCAGCAGGCCCAGACTCCACGGCAGCACGCGCCGCAGCAGGTCCCCTTCCCGGCCCGCGAGGCCCACGGCCGCGCACGCGATCGTGAGGTTCTGCAGCGAGATCATCTTGCCGAGCACACCCCCTGAACTGTTCGCGGCGGCCAGGAGTTCCGGCGACAGTCCCGACTCCTGGGCCGCCGTCACCTGCAGGGCGCCGAACAGCGCGTTGGCCGACGTGTCCGACCCGGACACGGCCACCCCGAACCAGCCCAGCACCGGCGACAGGAAGGCGAGCCCGGCGCCGGCCGCCGCCACGAAGTAGCCGATGGTGGCCGCCTGACCGGAGAGGTTCATGACGTAGGCGAGTGCCAGCACGGACGTCACGGTCAGGATGGCGAACCTCAACTCGTGCACGGTCGCGGCCCACTCCCTGACCGCCACACGCGCGTGCACCCCCAGCACCACCGCCGTGCACACCCCGGCGAGCAGCACGAGCGTGCCGCCGGTGGACACGATCGGCCAGCTGAAGACATTGCCGCTGACCGGCTCCCCGTCCGGGTTCGCGACGTTCAGGAAGGGCCAGTCGAAGGTTCGGGTCGCCCCGGCCAGCCAGTCCTTGACGACCGGAATCTGCGCGATGGAGAAGATCACGACGATCAACGCGTACGGCGCGTAGGCGCGTACGACCTCGCGCCGCGGATCGTCCTCGTCCAGTTCCTCGCTCCGCGACCCGGTCAGCACGGACGCGCGGACGGTCTCGGTGGCGGGCACACGCGCGTGCGGTACGGCGACCAGGGCGCCCGCGCCGGCCAGGGCGGCGCCGATGTCGGCGAGTTGCGCGGAGACGTAGTTGGAGGCGGCGAACTGGGCGATGGCGAAGGCGATTCCGCAGACCAGGGCGGGCACCCAGGTCTCCCGCAGCCCGCGCCGTCCGTCCACGAGCCCGACCAGGACGAGCGGAACGACCAGTGCCAGCAAGGGCGTCTGACGCCCCACGACGGAAGCCACGTCGTGCAACGGCAGTCCGGTGACCTGCGCCAGCGTCACCACGGGCGTTCCCATCGCACCGAAGGCCACCGGCGCGGTGTTGGCGACCAGCGCGACGACCGCCGCGCGCACCGGATCGAACCCGAGCGCCACCAGCATGACCGCGCAGATCGCGACGGGCGCTCCGAACCCGGCCAGGGCCTCCAGCAGAGCCCCGAAGCAGAAGGCGACGACGAGTGCCTGGATCCGGGGATCGTCGGAGAGCCGCCCGAACGACCTGCGCAGGATGTCGAAATGACGTGTGCGGACGGTCATCCGGTACACCCACAGGGCGTTGACGACGATCCACAGGATGGGGAAGAGCCCGAAGGCAGCCCCCTGGGCAGCGCTGGAGAGCGTCTGGCCGAGCGGCATGCCGTACGCGAGCCAGGCGACCAGTACGGCCGCCAGAAGCCCCGTGAGCCCCGCCAGGTGCGCCTTCATCCGGACTCCGCCCAGCAGGACGAGGACGATCACCAGTGGCAGTGCCGCCACGAGCGCGGACAGGCCGAGCGAGCCGGCGACGGGTTCCAGTTCCTGCACGTACACGGGCGCCTCCCCGGGTTCCGCCATGCGGAAAGCGATTTCTCGTTCCGACATGCGGAATGGTCGTGTCCGCGCCAACGACACGTCAATGCTTGTGCATCACTCAACGAAACAAGCACACGAGGAACAGGAAATCCGACTGTTCCGACGGTCAGTTGTCGGAGTCAGTTGCCGGAGTCAGCTGCGGGGGAGTTGTCGGGGGGCAGCTGCCGGGGGTCAGTTGTCGGGCGACCGGAGCACTCGCAGATGCCCACGCCGCGCGACCTCCATCGGGTCGGCCCCACGGCCCCCGCCCCCGCCGGCCTGGGCCGCCCGCTCCTGCGGACGGGCCGCCTCACGCACGGCGTTGGCAAGCGCTTCCAGGTCATCACCGCTGGGACGGGCCGGAGCCGAACCGTCCAACAGCCGCACGACCTCCCACCCACGAGGGGCGGTGAGGCGCTCCGAGTGCTCGGCGCACAGGTCGTAACAGTGGGGTTCGGCGTAGGTGGCGAGCGGGCCGAGGACCGCGGTCGAGTCGGCGTAGACGTACGTCA
This sequence comes from Streptomyces sp. NPDC012935, assembly GCF_042900345.1. Lineage (NCBI taxonomy): Bacteria > Bacillati > Actinomycetota > Actinomycetes > Kitasatosporales > Streptomycetaceae > Streptomyces > Streptomyces sp. NPDC012935. The sequence goes on along the minus strand of NZ_JBIBBC010000006.1, from coordinate 453,198 downwards.
GCGTCGCGACGGCGGGACGGCCGCAAGCGGTGCGCGAACAGCGACGTACAGGGCTCACGACGTTGGACGGTACCGCACTCTTGAGCGGGCCGCGACGACTCTCCCCCGGCTCACTCCACCGTGTCGTGTTGTGAAACACCCCACACGCCCCTTTCACCCCACCTCGCTGACCTGCACGGGAGCCGCACCCCAAGATCCCGCACACCGCTGAAACCGGTCACCGCTCACCACAAATCCCGTCATTTACCTCGTCATCGACGGTCTCGGAGACATACAGAAACGAGCCCAACCTTGGCTGGAATGGTCATCTGCCGACATGCCGTGCGAGCGGCCGGATGCCGACCTCACCACCCCATGGAGATCGGACAGGCACCGGGGACGAGGACTACCCTTCATCAGTGATGGACACCCCCGTACCGCCCCGCGCCGCCGGCCCCGGGCCCCGCCGCCGTGATCGCCACGGTCGGGGCATGCGCGGCCCGATCGCACCGCCCCAGGTCCCCCTCGCCGCGAGCCGCGCCGACGTCTTTGCCGACCTGGTTCAGGACTCCGTGGAACGCCTCGAACGCCGCTGGCCCCAGCTGGCCGACATGGACTTCCTGGTCCTGGAGGTCCCCCGCCTGGACGGCCCCGGCCGAGCCTGGAACGACGAGGCGGTCCCCTTGGGCGGCACCATCCCCGCCCGGGAGGGCCGCCCGGCACGGGTCGTCATCTACCGCCGCCCGGTAGAGATCCGCACCAAGGGCCGCGACGAGCGGGCAGCCCTGGTCCACGAGGTGGTCGTAGAACAGGTGGCCGAGCTCCTGGGGCTGACACCGGAAACGGTGGACCCCCGCTACGGCGAGGACTGAAGCGCCTGAGGGTGTGGGGTGGCTCAGGGCCGGCAGGGCGTGTCCGCCCTCGGACCGGTGGCCCCCGCTCCCCTCGGACCGCCGGCCCCGCTAAGCGCCCCAGCGAACGGCAACGGGCCACCCGCAGGCATCCGGCCGGCCTACTTCTGCAGGACCGACAAGTCCTCATCCGCCTCCGGCACAGCCACCATCCCCCGATCGTCCGGCAACGTCTGCACAGTGAACCCGGCTACCCCGTCCTCCGTGACCGCCAGCGTCCGGGACGCGTACACCGGCCCACCCGACACCGACTCCACAGTCAGCGCGTACGTGCCCTTCAGCCCGCTCGGCACCGGCACCTCCACGTCCTGAGTGGTGCCGGACTTCACGCTGTACGACCTCGACGCCGCAGCGCCGCCCTCGCTACCCGCCGAAGCTGTGACCTTGACCTTCGCGGCACCGAAGGGCGCGGTCAAAGACAACGTGGTTCCCTTCGCCCGGTTGTCCACCGCCGTCGCGCGTGTACCCGCCGCCCGGCTCGCCGGGATGAACGCCGTCTCCTGCTTGGCTCCCTTCCCACGAACCACCCGCACCGCTGCGACAACCGGCACCGACCGGTCCGTAGGAGTCAGCACCAGCGACCCCGCCTCGCCCTGCATGACGTCACCGAGATCCACCGCGCTGGTCATGCCCGCCTTGACGTGCAACGTCTCGTTCCCGGCAGGCGTGATCAGCCCGGACGGCGAGGCAAGCCGCACCTTCAGATCCGCATCGGCGTCCCCCGGCGTGAAGGCGACCAGCCGCACGGAAGTGGCGTCCTTCGGAATGCCGGGCAGCACCAGACTCCCCGCGGGATCGGCGGACGCCGCCAGCCAGTCCCCACCGAGCTTGTCGTCCAGCGCCTGCACCGAGGCCCCCACCCGGCCGCTGCGCACACTCACATGCACGGTCACGTTGTCCTGCTTCTCACTGGTGAGCGTGGACAGCAGAATCGGCTCACCGGAGTGCGGCTGAACCGTGATCCCCTCCCCCACCGTGGTCTCGAGCGCACCGTCCTTGCCGTACAGCTCGATGTCGACCACGGCGGCGGAGTCGTCGGGGTTGGTCAGGTGCACGTAGTCCGTGCGGTCGGGAGCCGTACTGGCCCCGGGGAACCAGAACTCGGTGTCGGGCGCTGTGCAGTTGACGCCCTGCAGACCACGCCCGGTGCCCGCGGCGACCTCGGTGGTCTCCTGCACGGTCCAGCCGGGCGCGAACTTTCCGTCGGCGGTCCCGATCAGCGCGGGCGAGTCGGCCCCGGACGCATCACCACTGACCGGCTTCCCCGGCTCCTTGCCCTCCAGAACCGGCTTGTCGGCCTCCCCGGCCTTCCCGGCGCCATCGCCCTTGTCGCCCTTGTCGCCCTCGCCGTCCGCTGCGTCGCCCTTCTCCTGCGCCGCGGACTGCAGTTCGGCCTTCCCGGCACTCGCCGTCCCCTTCGTGACGGGCGTGAACGAGGTGTACGTCGTCTCGGCGAGGTCCGAGATGCTCGGCGCCGGACACACCAGGCTCGTACGCTCCACGGGCAGCTCGGCGGCCGCCTTGGCGGTGTTCGTACCGGACGCGTCCGGCGTCGTGAGCGCCGCGAGCCCGGTGACGGCGGCGAGGGCGGTGACGCCGGCGATCAGGGACAGGGTGGTGCGGTTCACTGCTGGCTCCCGTCGGGACGCTCACTGCCGTGCGGATGCTGCTGCGCCGGGTCGTACGTGCCGTCGTAACCCTGCTGGTACGTCTGGTCGTACGACGTGTCGTACGCCGCCGTGGAGGACTCTCCGCCGTACGCGTACGGGTCGTACTGGCCGCCCTGGTACGGATCCGCCTGATACGCCTGGTCGTAGCCGCCCGCCGGGTACTGCTGCCCGCCGTAGTTGCCGTACTCGGCACCTGTGTAACCGGGCGTGTCCCACTCGCCGTAGGACTGCTGCTGGGGAATCGCCGCAGCCGGCGGCTGCGACGGCGGAGCGGGGAACTCGCCTTGCTGACCGGCCTCTTCGGCGTCGGCCTCGGCCTGGGCGCGCAACCGGCGGGCCCGCCGTCCCTCGCCGGCCATCGCTTCGGCCGGGACGACCGGCTCCTCGGGCAGGTCGTCGTCGATGTCACGGCGCCGTCCTGGAAGGGCCATCACGACGAGTACGAGGGCGAGGGAGCCCTGGACCCACAGCCACGCGCTGTGGCCGATCGGGTCGTCGTAGGTGACGTCCAGCCTGCCGCCGCCGGCGGGCAGTTCGAAGCCCTGGGCCCAGCCGTCGACCGTGGTCGCGGTGAGCGGCTTGCCGTCGAGGGTGGCCGTCCAGCCGTCGTCGGCACTGTCGGCGAGCCGCAGGACCCGCCCCTCGGCGCCACTGGAAATCGTGGTGTGGATCTCAACGGGCCCCGCGGCGACGGGCTGAGGCTCACCGGCCCCGGCGACGACTGCCGCCCGCGACACCTGCCGGTCGATCCGCCACAACGCACTGCCGTTCTGCTCACTCAGCCGCGACAGCCCGGGCGTGGCGTCCAGCACGCGCGTGACCTCACGCGGCGCGCCCTTGTGGACGAGGACGTAGCGCACCGCGAACGCGCCCAGCTGGTCGGCCTGGTCCGCGCCGGAGCCGGCGACGAGGTTGGCGACGATCTTGTCGAGCTTGGTGTTCTCCCCGTCGGCGGCGGCGAGCTCGGCGTCGCCGAGGCGGGCGCCGGAGCCACGGACGAGCATGTAGCCGACGTGGGCGGAGGATTCGCTGTCCAGAACGAGGGTGCGTGCCTGGTCGCGGGTGCCGCTCTCCTCGGCGACGAACGCCGGTACCTGCACGGGGTCGCGCCGCTCCAGCGGCCCGTCGGCACCGCCGATCATCCAGCCGGCGGCGACGAGCAGCGGGCCCGCGGCCGCGGCGAAGGCGATCAGCGCGGCGACCGGCTGGCGCCAGCCGAAGCTCTGCTCGGCCACCCGCGCGCGTGCCCCGTCGGCGCCGAGCAGGGCGGCGGCCAGGAGGGCGATGCCGTAGACGAGGGTCGCGGGGCCGGCCCAGGTGGAGCTGTTGGACAGGACCGCGAAGACGAGACCGACGAGGGCGACCGCCCAGGCCGTCCGGATCCCGAACTGGCGCTCGGAGCGCAACAGGGCGGCCAGCGCGGCCAGCACGATGCCGATGAGCATCAGACCGTCGACCGTGCCGGGCCCGCCGGGGCTGGCGCCGAGCAGATCCAGGGCCGACGCGGCGGAGGAGCCGTACTCCAGACCGGCCTCCTGGAAGAAGCCGAACGGGAGCAGCGACAGCGACCAGGGCGCGAGGACCAGCAGGGGCACACCGAGCTGGGCCAGGAAGCGCAGCCCGTACGCGGTGATGTCGGTGCGCCGCACCGCCAGCACCCCGAGCCCGAGGAGCAGGGCGATGGGCCACACGATCGGCGTGAAGGCGGTGGTGATCGTCAGCAGTAGCGCGTACGCCCAGGTCGCGCGCCAACTGCCGCGTGCGCCGGAGCTGTTCGTCAGGCCGCTCGCCGCGATGCCCGCGCGGGCGACGAGCGGCAGCAGGACGGCGAGGACAGCGGTGCCGATGCGGCCGCCGGCGAGCGCGCCGGTGGCGGCGGGCAGGACGGCGTAGACGACGGCGCCCCACGCGCGCAGGAGGCGCGACTCGACGAGCGGGCGGGAGGCGAAGTATGCGGTGAAGCCGGCCAGCGGCACCGAGCAGACGAGCAGGACGGTGACCGCGAGCCCGGTCGATCCCAGCAGCACCGAGGCGAGCATCGCCACGACCGCCAGGTACGGCGGCGCCGCCGGAGTGCCGCCGGCGCCCACCGGGTGCCAGGCGTCCAGGTAATGCGACCACAGCTCCCCGGAGTCGGCCGGAGCGGGCAGCAGGGCACCGCCCGCGAGCGCGCCGCCGCCGAGGAGCTGCCGGCAGGCGATCAGCGAGACGAACAGCAGCACCAGGAAGAGCACCGGACCGGGCTTGCGGGCGATGCGCTTGAGGCGTGCGAACTGCTCTATCTCCAGGAAGTCGGCGTCGTCGCCGCCCGGTCCGGACTCGATCGCGCTGCCGTGCCGTCCGGCGCCGGAGGTCACCTCGGGATCGGAGCGACCCACGAGGCTGCCCGCGACCTGTTCGACGGTGGCCCGCACGGTCGCGCCGGGGGGTGGGAACAGCGCCCGCAGCTCACCCTTGTCGATGACGGGACTCCCGCGCCTGCGCCGCCCGGCGATGATCCGCTCGGGCCGCAGCAACGTGCTCATGAGGCCGCGGATCTCGTCGAGGGCCTGCCCGGGGACCTTGCCCACGAGGTAGGCGAGAGTCCGCAGGACCGTGCCGAGCAGGAGGCGCAGCAGCACCCAGGGAAGCGCGGCCGTACGTGTGTTGACGAGCAGGGTGTAGACGGCGCCCGCCTTGTCGACCTTGTGCGGCGAGGCCGAGGTGCGGCCCACGCAGTCGACGGTGCGGCGCTCGCGGGAGGAGGCCTCGGCGTGTCGTACGACCGCCTCGGGGGCGACGAGGACGCGGTGGCCGGCGGCCGTGGCGCGCCAGCACAGGTCGACGTCGTCACGCATCAGGGGCAGCCGTCGGTCGAAGCCGCCGAGCTGTTCGAAGATGTCGCGGCGGATCAGCATGCCGGCGGTGGACACGGACAGCACGGGCCGTACGTGGTCGTGCTGTCCCTGGTCCTGTTCGCGTCGGTCGAGGCCGGTCCAGCGGCGGCCGGAGTTGGCGATGGTGACGCCGACCTCGAGGAGCTGCCGGCGGTCGTACCAGCCGCGCAGCTTGGGGCCCACCACGGCGACGTCGTCGCGGCCCAGCTCGTACTCGTTCTCCACGACGCGCAGCAGCTGGGCCAGGGCGTCGGGTTCGGGGGCGCAGTCGTCGTGCAGGAGCCACAGCCACTGCACCGGCTCCCCGTGAGGGAGTTCGGGCATGTCGTAGGCGTCGTCGCGCCATGTGCGCGTGACGGGGTCCCAGCCGCTCGGCCGCTTCAGATAGGCCAGCTCGTCCGGGGTGAGGACGGGGGCGGTGCGGTTGGCCTCCTCGACGGCCTGGCCGAATCCGGTGCGCCGGGCGAGGTGCAGTACGCGGTCGGCACCGAGGGTGTCGGTGACCAGCTGGGCGGAGTGGTCCGCGCTGCCGGTGTCGGCGGCCATGGCGAACTGGACGGGGCGCTCCTGGCTCAGCAGCCCGGCGAGCGCATCGGGCAGCCAGCGGGCGCCGTCGTGGGAGACGAGGACCGCGGTCACCACATGACGCGGGAACTCAGGTGTGGCAGCGACGTCGTGATGGGCTGCCGTGTGGCTGTGCACGGACATCGAGGTACGGGCCCCGGTTCGATGGACTGCGGTGGACGCCCGTGCCCCGTGGGGGCAGTGCGGCGTCTCGGACGAGCGACCACACTATCGGCTGGGCATCACGGCGGCCCGCCGCCTGTGGATAACCCACCCGCGACGGGCCGTTCGAAACGTATTCGAGACGTATGTGCGTGCGTTGTGTGCGTGCGGCGACCGTCGGTCGGGCGGTCGGCACGACGCTCAGACGGCAGCCTTCTTCAGCCGGCGGCGCTCCCGCTCGGACAGGCCGCCCCAGATGCCGAAGCGCTCGTCGTTGGCGAGGGCGTATTCAAGGCACTCGGAGCGGACCTCACACGCGAGGCAGACCTTCTTGGCCTCGCGGGTGGAACCGCCCTTCTCGGGGAAGAAGGACTCGGGGTCGGTCTGGGCGCACAGCGCGCGCTCCTGCCAGCCGAGTTCCTCGTCCGCGTCGTCGACCAGCAGTTGCTGCACCAGCTCGGTCATGTGCGCCCCTCGTCTGTCTTTCGCGTCCCCGTGATGTAGCCGTTACCGATTCCGGCTGAACGACACGAGTGAAATTACAAGTGTGCTGCTCCGGGCGAGTCAAGCCGAGATCTGCTATTGAGCCCCTTATTCACTCTGCGGAACCAAGGCCTAGCGGAAAGTGTTCAAATCGGCATAAACCTTGACAGGCGGACGAGGCCCGGGTGGGCATCCAACCCCGCTCAGAGCCTGTACGGAAAAGGACGCCCAGAAGTTCGATCTCGTTGCACACACGCGCGAATGCGAACCGGATCACAGTCGGATCACAGGATCACAACGACGCCGCGCGCCCGGTTGTGCGCCATGTGTCCCGGCCACCCCATGAACAAACCTTTCGCCACGGAGATGAACCGGATGAGGTGAAACATGTCCCACATAACGGGCGTCGAGTTGACACCGAAGGTGCGAACCGATGTCCTTGTGGGCATGCTCGCGAACTCGGCACTCACCTCGACCCGCACCGCCGGGTCCCACGGTGCTGCCCGCGCTCGCTGTAGCTGTTGCTGTCCCAGCTGTTGAGCCACACCTGCTCCAGCTGTAGGCCGAGCCACCCTTTTCTCGGCTCTCGTTCCCTCTGACCTTCCTTCACTGAGGAACCACCGCACCCCATGAACAGCGACAGCGACCTTCAGATCGCCGGCGACATCCTCGAAGTCCCGCACCTCCTCCAGACACCGCGCGAGCACCCGGCCACCGTCGCCGAGTTCGCCGGCCTGGCCCGCTCCATCGCCGCCGACCGCTCCCAGTGGGAGCACCTCGTCCGGTACGACGCCACCACGCGCTGGTACCACCGGCTGAGCACGGGCCCCGGCTACGAGGTGTGGCTGCTGTCCTGGGTGCCCGGACAGGGCAGCGGACTGCACGACCACGGCCGTTCCGCCGGCGTGCTGACCGTCCTGGACGGCACGCTCACCGAGCACACACAGAGCGCCACGCGCGCCTTGCCGGCGGGAGCGCAGCGGGTGTTCGCGCCGGGGTACGCCCACGAGGTCGTGAACGACGCGCTGGAGCCGGCGGTGAGCCTGCACGTCTACTACCCGGGCCTGACCGAGATGCCGATGCACACCACCCCTGCCTGCGAGGCGCGTGCCGTGACTGCGTGACGCGCTGTCGTACCCGCCTGCAACACTTGCCCCCATGCGCATTGTGGTTCTGGCAGGCGGCATCGGTGGTGCCCGGTTCCTGCGCGGTCTGAAGCAGGCCGCGCCGGACGCGGACGTCACGGTCATCGGCAACACCGGGGACGACATCCACCTCTTCGGGCTGAAGGTCTGCCCGGACCTCGACACCGTGATGTACACGCTGGGCGGCGGCATCAACGAGGAGCAGGGCTGGGGGCGGGCCGACGAGACCTTCCATCTCAAGGAGGAGCTCGCGGCGTACGGCGTCGGGCCCGAGTGGTTCGGGCTCGGTGACCGGGACTTCGCCACCCACATCGTGCGGACGCAGATGATCGGCGCCGGGTATCCCCTCAGCGCGGTGACGCAGGCGCTGTGCGACCGCTGGAAGCCCGGCGTGAGGCTCATCCCCATGACCGACGACCGCGTCGAGACGCACGTCGCGGTCGAGGTGGACGGCGAACGCAGAGCCGTCCACTTCCAGGAGTACTGGGTGCGGCTGCGCGCCTCGGTGCCGGCGGAGGCGATCGTGCCGGTCGGCGCGGAGCAGGCCAAGCCGGCGCCGGGTGTCCTGGAGGCGATCGCGGACGCGGACGTCATCCTCTTCCCGCCGTCCAACCCGGTCGTCTCGGTCGGCACGATCCTCGCCGTGCCCGGCATCCGCGAGGCGATCGCCGACGCCGGCGTGCCGGTCGTGGGCCTGTCCCCCATCGTCGGGGACGCGCCCGTGCGCGGGATGGCCGACAAGGTGCTCGCGGCGGTCGGAGTGGAGTCGACGGCGTCGGCGGTCGCCGAGCACTACGGCTCGGGGCTCCTGGACGGATGGCTCGTCGACACCGTGGACGCGGGCTCCGTGGACCAGGTCGAGGCCGCCGGGATCCGCTGCCGGGCCGTACCGCTGATGATGACCGACCTCGACGCGACCACACAGATGGCCCGTGAGGCGCTGACGCTGGCCGAGGAGGTGCGAGCGTCTTGAGCGACGTGTCTGCCGACGGCTACCGCGTCTGGGCCGTTTCCGGGATTCCCGAGGTCCAGCAGGGCGACGACCTCGCGAAACTGATCGCCACCGCCGAACCCGGCCTCGCCGACGGGGACGTGCTCCTGGTCACCTCGAAGATCGTTTCCAAGGCCGAGGGCCGGATCGTGGAGGCAACCGACCGGGAAGCCGCCATCGACGCGGAGACCGTACGGGTCGTGGCGCGCCGCGGCGTCCTGCGCATCGTCGAGAACCGGCAGGGGCTCGTGATGGCCGCCGCCGGGGTCGACGCCTCCAACACCCCTGCCGGCACCGTGCTGCTGCTGCCCGAGGACCCCGACGCGTCCGCGCGGGCGATCCGGGACGGGCTGCGGGACGCCCTCGGTATCGAGGTCGGGGTCGTCGTCACCGACACCTTCGGCCGCCCCTGGCGTGCGGGGCTCACCGATGTGGCGATCGGCGCCGCCGGCATCCGCGTACTCGACGATCTGCGCGGCGGCACGGACGCGTACGGCAATCCGCTCAGCGCGACCGTCGTGGCGACCGCCGACGAACTCGCCGCCGCCGGTGACCTCGTGAAGGGCAAGGCCGCCGGGCTGCCCGTGGCCGTGGTGCGCGGGCTGGCGCACACGGTGGCCGAGGACCACGGGGAGGGTGCCCGGGCCATGGTCCGCGCCGCCCGTGACGACATGTTCCGGCTGGGCACGTCGGAGGCGGTACGGGAGGCGGTGACCCTGCGTCGTACGGTACGGGCCTTCACGGACGAGCCGGTCGACGCCGGGGCCGTACGAAGAGCGGTCGCGGCGGCGGTCACGGCACCGGCGCCGCACCACACCACACCGTGGCGGTTCGTGCTGCTGGAGTCGCAGGAGTCGCGGACGCGGCTGTTGGATGCCATGCGGGACGCCTGGATCGCCGACCTGCGGCGCGACGGCAAGAGCGAGGAGTCCATCGCCAAGCGGGTGCGACGCGGGGACGTGCTGCGCAACGCGCCGTACCTCGTGGTGCCGTGCCTGGTCATGGACGGTTCGCACACCTACGGCGACGCGCGGCGGGACGGTGCCGAGCGGGAGATGTTCGTCGTCGCCACCGGGGCCGGGGTGCAGAACTTCCTGGTCGCGCTGGCCGGGGAGCGGCTGGGGTCGGCGTGGGTGTCGTCGACGATGTTCTGCCGGGATGTGGTGCGGGAGGTGCTCGGGCTGCCGGAGGACTGGGATCCGATGGGGGCCGTGGCGGTGGGGCATGCGGCGGAGGAACCGAGGCCTCGGGCGGAGCGGGATGCGGGGGCTTTCATCACGGTGCGCTGATACGCGCCGTGCAGCGCCTACGCTCGTAGTGCCTACCTGATCGACGCTCGTAGACCTACCGACGCTTGCCGGCCTTCCCGACGCTCGCAGACCCTCCGGTTCCCCTAGGACTTCACTCGTGGCAGGACGCTTCACTCCGCACTCCACGCGTACGACTGTGCGCGGCGGGCATGTCCCCGTGCCCGCAGGGGTACCACGGCAGGCGCCGGCCCCCGGGCGGGTGCGCACCTGGGTGCCGGAGTGGCCGCTCGATCTCGGGCTGGTGCTCGGGCCCTTGCGGCGTGGGCCAGGGGATCCGACGTTCCGGGCGATGCCGGACGGGTCGGTGTGGCGGGCCTGCCTCACGCCTGCCGGGCCCGGGACGCTGCGGGTCGGTGTCCGGGGTGCCGAAGTGCGGGGCGAGGCCTGGGGGCCGGGAGCCGAGTGGCTGCTGGAGCAGTTGCCCGAGTTGCTCGGGGCCGCGGATGATCCTTCCGCCTTCGTGCCGCGCCATCGGCTGGTGGCGCTCGCTCGGCATCGGCGGCCGGGGCTGCGGCTGACGCGGACCGGGTTGGTGCTGGAGTCGTTGATTCCGTCGATTCTGGAGCAGAAGGTCACGACCGATGAGGCGTATCGGGCGTGGCGGTTGCTGGTCCGGAAGTACGGGGTGGCGGCGCCGGGGCCCGCGCCCGGGCGGATGTGTGTCATGCCGGACGCGGCGACCTGGCGGATGATTCCGTCCTGGGAGTGGCATCGGGCCGGGGTCGACAACAAGCGGGCGTCGACGATTCTGCGGGCCGTACGGGTCGCTGCGCGGCTGGAGGAAGCGGTGGGGATGGCTCCGGCTCAGGCGCAGGCTCGGTTGGAGGTCTTGCCGGGGATCGGGCCGTGGACGTCGGCGGAGGTTGTGCAGCGCAGTCATGGGGCGGCGGATGCGGTGACCGTGGGGGATCTGCATCTGCCGGGGATCGTGGGGTTCGCGCTTGCCGGGGATCGGGATGCGGATGACTCCGTGATGCTGGAGTTGTTGGAGCCCTATGCGGGGCAGCGGCATCGGGCGGCTCGGTTGATTCTGTTGAGCGGGCGGGTGCCGGCGCGGCGGGCTCCGCGGATGCCGGTGGGGGATATCGGGCGGTTGTAGGGGGCGGGGTTGTCGCCCCCGCCGCCCCTACCCTTCCCGTCCTTGAAGGGGCGCTGCCCCTTCTACCCCGGCCCCTGGGGGCTGCCGCCCCCAGACCCCCGCTATCGGCCTGAACGGCCTCGTCCTCAAACGCCGGACGGGCTGAATTTGCCTGCACCGGCGCCGAGAGCCACCGCCTATATACGCGCAGCCCCCAACGGGTGGGTGGGGGCTAGGGATGGCACGGCCCCGCCCTCCAACGCCGGACGGGCTGGGATGCCCGGGCACCGGCGCCGCGAGGCACCGTTCGAAGGTGCCCAGCCCCCGGCGGGTGGGCGGGGGCTGGGGACGGCGCAGGCCCCGCCCTCCAACGCCGGACGGGCTGACTTTGCCTGCACCGGCGCCGAGAGCCACCGCCTATATGCGCGCAACCCCCGGCGGGTGGGTGGGGGCTAGGGATGGCACGGCCCCGCCGTCCAACGCCGGACGGGCTGGGATGCCCGGGCACCTGCGCCGCGAGGCACCCTTCGAAGGCGCCCAGCCCCCGGCAGGTGGGCGGGGGCTAGGGACGGCGCAGGCCCCGCCCTCCAACGCCGGACGGGCTGGGATGCCAGCCCGGCGCCGGTAAGTGGCTGTCTGGCATCGCCGGTCCTACAGATCCGGCGAGAAACGTACCGACCCCGCCGGAATCCGAGCGTCGCACCACACCCGTACCCCGTCCCTCAGCTCGTTGTCGGCGCCGATCACCGCGCCGTCGCCGATGACCGTGCCGGTGAGGACCGAGCGTTGGCCTACGCGGGCGCGGGTGCCGATGAGGGAGTCGGTGATGATCGCGCCGGGTTCGATGACGGCGCCGGGCAGGATCGTGCTGCCGAAGACGCGCGCGCCCTCGGCCACGAAGGCGCCCTCGCCCACCACCGTGCCACCGGTCAGCTTGGCGTCGGCGGCGACGCTGGCCGTGGGGAGGATCAGGCGGTCGCCGCAGCGGCCGGGGACCGCGGGGGACGGCGCCCTGCCCAGGACGAGGTCCGCCGAGCCGCGGACGAAGGCCGCGGGGGTGCCCAGGTCGAGCCAGTACGTCGAGTCGACCATGCCCTGGAGGTGAGCGCCGGCCGACAGGAGGTCGGGGAACGTCTCGCGTTCGACCGAGACCGGCCGGCCCGCCGGAATCGTGTCGATGACCGAGCGGCGGAAGACGTACGCCCCCGCGTTGATCTGGTCGGTGACGATCTCCTCGGGGGTCTGCGGCTTCTCCAGGAACGCCGTCACCCGGCCCGTGTCGTCCGTCGGTACCAGGCCGTAGGCCCTCGGGTCCGTCACCTGCGTGAGGTGGAGGGAGACGTCCGCGCCGGTCGTCTCGTGCGTACGCACCAGGGCCCTGATGTCCAGGCCCGTCAGGATGTCGCCATTGAAGATGAGCACCGGGTCGTCGGGCGCGGAGTGGAGCCGGGAGGCCACGTTGCGGATCGCGCCGCCCGTGCCGAGGGGCTCCTCCTCCGTCACGTACTCCAGGTGCAGACCGAGCGCCGAGCCGTCCCCGAAGTACGGCTCGAAGACCTCGGCCAGGTACGACGTCGCCAGGACGATGTGTTCTACGCCCGCCGCTCTCGCTCTCGCCAACTGGTGGGTGAGGAACGGGACCCCGGCCGCGTGGACCATGGGCTTCGGCGTGTGCACGGTGAGCGGACGCAGCCGAGTGCCCTTGCCGCCGACCAGGAGGATCGCTTCTGTCACCTGTCGTCTCTGCTTCCTGCCGGGACCGGCCGAACTGTCTTTCGGCCGGCCAGTGTATGCAGACCGTTGTGCGACGCCCCCGACGGCAGTGCGGCAGTCCGCCTCATGCCCCCCGACGGCGGTGAATGCGACCCCATGCCCCCCACGTCCGGCTACGAGCCCTACGAGTGCTACGAGTCCCCCCATGGTCCTCGCGTGGGCCCCGCAGGTACCCGGACGCTTGCCCCGCCCCCCTGAACTCCGCGCGCTCTCAGCGCCCCTGGTAGCGGGCCGCCGAAGCGCGGGCGGAGCCGAGCTTGTTGTAGAGCTGCTTGCCGGGGCACTCCGTGGAGAAGCCGTCCCGGTGGCCGGAGATCACATTCAGTCGTACGTTCTTTCCCTTTCGGTAGAGATTGCCACCGCCGGACTTCAGGTATGTCTTTCCGCGCGGATTGGCACCGTAGAGCCCCAGTTTCCAGGCCGTGAGCCGCGCCACGGCCTTCACCGAGGCGGCGGTCGGCTTGGTGACGCCGTAGCTGCCGAGGACGGCGATCCCCATGCTGTTGGTGTTGAAACCGCGAGTATGGGCACCCAGGACCGGCTTCGCCACTCCCCCGGCACGCCCCTCGTAGATGTTTCCGCACTTGTCGACGAGGAAGTTGTAGCCGACGTCACGCCAGCCCATGCTCACCACGTGGTAGCGGTAGATACCGCGGATGAGCGAGGGGACCTGTGAGCAGGAGTACTTGCTGCCGGACGCCGTGTGGTGCACGAAGGCTGCCTGCACCTTCTTCGTGTAGACGAAACTCCGCTCCCGCCAGCTCTCGTTCGCGCCCCAGCCACGCCGCGTGACGATGCGCGGCCGCGGCCCGATGTACGGCTTCGCCCGCTGCTCCTGCGTCAACTCGGTACCGCGCAGCGCCAACAGCTCCCGCTCGGTGGCGGCCCGGCCGAGCTCGGGGATCTCGGCGGCACCGACGGGGGCGAGTTCGACGTTGGCGGCGGAGGCGGCCAGGGACTCGGCGGTCTCGAGGGTCTCGGGGGTGAGGGTTCCGGGGCGGGGGGCGCCGGCGGCGTCGCCCTGCGCGGGGGCGGGGTCGCCGGGGTCGACGAGTTCGAGACGGAGGCCGTCGGGAAGCGTCGAGGCGGCCTCGGGGCGGGCTGTCGTGTCGGCACCACTGCCTCCCACGCCGTCCTCGGGCTCCTCGGAGGCCTTCTCGGGTTCCTCGGTCGGCCCCGGCCCGGCGGGCCCGGTGACCTCCGGAGTGACTCGTACCTCCACGCCGTCCGACTCCCCGACCCACAACGGCGCCGTGGAGCCGCGGACCCGGCCCGAGCTGGGTTCGTCGGTGCCCGGGTCGGCCGCGTGATCGGCGTTGTGCGTCTCGACGTCCTGCCAGCCGGACCAGGTGCCCGTACCGACCGCGCGGGTGCGGACCTGGACGCGGCCGTGCAGTTCGGCGTCCGGGTCGTCCCAGATGACGCCGACGAGGGAGAAGTGCCGTACGCCTCGGGGGGACAGCCCCTGTTCGGCGGGGGCGCCGCTGGCCCGGTCACCGTCGAGGGGGGCGAGGGGCAGCGACTGGGTGCTGCCGGGGACGTACGACTCGTCACCCGGCTGACGCGTCGTCGTCCCGGCCACCGTCCCTGCGCTCGTGGCGGCTTCTGCTCCGAGCGCCGGTCTCGCGGTCGCCGCGACGGCAGGTGGGGTGAGCGGGAGAGCCAGAGCGGCCGCGCACGTGACACCGATTGAGGAAGCAAGGAATCCACGCATACCAACGATGTTGGACATAGTCATACAGACCTGTCCATCGGGGAGCTGACGGGGCGTCGGCCTGCGATTCGTCCGAACCGGTGGTGGCCGGCCGGGCCCTGCGGGGGGTGCGCGGGTGCGTGTCCGCGTACGCTTGCGCGGGTGAATGCCACCGATCGCACCCCTGCCGACCTGCTGCGTTCCGCGCTGGCCGCGGATCCGAGCCGCCCCCTGGTGACCTTCTACGACGACACCACCGGGGAACGCGTCGAATTGTCCGTGGCCACGTTCGCCAATTGGGTGGCCAAGACCGCGAATCTGCTCCAGGGAGACCTGGGAGCCGGTCCGGGTGACCGCGTCACGCTCCTGCTGCCCGCCCACTGGCAGACGGCGGTCTGGCTGCTGGCCTGCTCGTCGGTCGGCACGATCGCGGACGTGGGCGGGGATCCGGCGGCGGCCGACGTGGTCGTGAGCGGGCCGGACGGGCTTGAGGTGGCGCGGGCGTGCCGGGGGGAACGGGTCGCGTTGGCGCTGCGGCCGCTGGGGGGCCGCTTTCCGCAGCCGCCGGCCGGCTTCGCCGACTATGCGGTCGAGGTGCCGAGTCAGGGCGACCGTTTCGTGCCGTACGTGCCGGTCGATCCCGAGGATCCCGCGTTGATCGTCGCCGGGCGGGAGTTCAGCGGTGCCGAGGTCGTGGAGCGGGCGCAGGCCGAGGCGACGGGGCTGGGGCTTACGGGGCCGGGGTCGCGGATTCTGTCCGCCCTTCCCTACGACACCTGGGAGGGGCTCAATGCCGGGCTGTACGCGGCGCTTGCGACCGGGGGGTCCGTGGTGCTGTGCCGGCACCTCGAATCCCTGGGCGAGGATGCCCTGGCCAAGCGGATCGAGGCCGAACGGGTGACGGCGACCGCGCGGTAGCCTCCGGCGGTTTTGGGGGTCTCGTCATCCGGCCCTGCGACGAGCCCCCATCTTCGTCGCCCCCGCCGCCCCTACCCGTCCCGTCCCCAGGGGCTCCGCCCCTTTGACCCCGCCAGGGGGCTGCGCCCCCTGGACCCCCCATCGGCCTGAACGGCCTCGTCCTCAAACGCCGGACGGGCTGAAAGGCCCGGACCGGCACCGAAAAGTGCCGGACAGCTGAAGTGCCGGGACCGGCACCGCACAGGCCTCCGCATGCACCCCCGCCCCACGCCCAGTCCATCCAGGTCCGCCGGAGGCCCCGTCACCCATTCGGACCCCCACCACCCACCCCTCACCCTCCATCCGCGCCACGGTGGTAACAGCAGCCCACACCGCACGCTCTACGCACTGAGGGGTGGACCCAGCCGTGACCGACTCCGCACGCGCGCGCCCCGGGGCTTCGGGCAGTAAGGCGGGCAGGGACAAGAGGTCCGTACGGCGGTGGGTGCGGCGGGGGGCCCTGGCGCTCGGGCTGGTGGTCGTTGCCGCCGGTGGGGCCGGGTGGGCCGTGTACGCGAAGCTCAACTCCAACATCACGCCCGACGAGGCCGCCGCGGCCGAATTGGCCCGGTATGAGAAGGAGCGCCCCACCGCACTCGTCAGCGGCGCCCAGAACATCCTGCTCATCGGGTCGGACTCGAGGGCGGGCCAGGGAAACCGCCGCTACGGACGGGACTCCGGCACCGAGCGCTCCGACACCACCATCCTGCTGCACATCTCCGGCAAGCGCCGCAGCGCCACCGCCGTCTCGATACCCCGCGACCTGATGGTCGACGTCCCCGGATGCCGGAAGTCCAACGGCTCCCGCAGCGAGCCCATGTTCGCGATGTTCAACTACGCCTTCCAGATGGGCGGTTCGGCCTGCACCATCCGCACCGTGGAGCGGATGACCGACATCCGGGTCGATCACCACATGGTCGTCGACTTCCACGGCTTCAAGGAGATGGTCGACGCCGTCGACGGCGTCGAGATCTGCCTCGGCAAACCCATCAACGACAAGGCCGCCAAGCTGAGACTCCCGGCCGGCAAGGTCACCCTCAACGGTGAGCAGGCCCTCGGCTACGTCCGCGCCCGCAAGACCCTCGGCGACGGCAGCGACACCGACCGCATGGACCGCCAGCAGCGCTTCCTCGCCGCGCTCGTGCACAAGGTGCAGAGCAACGACGTACTGCTGAACCCGGTCCGTCTCTATCCGGTCCTGGACGCCGCCACCTCCTCCCTCACCACGGACCCGGCCCTGGCCAGCTTGCGTGGTTTGTACGAACTTGCGCGCGGGGTGCGCGACATCCCCACCGAACGCGTGCAATTCCTCACGGTCCCGAGGGAGTCGTACATCTACAACGCCAATCGCGACCAACTCGTGGAACCCGAAGCCGAGCGGCTCTTCGAGCGACTGCGCGTCGACGCCCCGGTGGAAGTCGTGAATTCGCCCGAAACGTCCCAGGGGCCCGAGCCCTCGGATCCCAGTTCCCCGGCACCCACCTTCCGCGGCAACACCGCCGCCCAGAACCCCTGCGGGTAAAGCGCTCACCAAGTCGACGAACCCCAGTTCAAAGAAATGAGCCGGATTGCCCAGTTGTAGGGACGTGGAATTTGTCACCGTCGTCGCTCGACGCTGAACTGGGCGGATAGTGTGAGCGATCCGGTGCACCCGGCCGTAGTTAGGCTTGCGCACTGTTTGACCGAGACCCGAGCGCCTTGGAGGGGTAGGCGCCGCGTGGCCCCGACGGAGGATTCAGACAACCGTGGACGCGCAAGGCCGTGGGCGGGCGGACGACATCGATCCCGCAGACCAATGGGTGCTCAATCCGAACACCGGCGAATACGAACTGCGACTGGCTCCTTCCGCAGCGCAGTCGTCGGTGCCCGGACCCCGCAGATCCGCCTCCCGGGCAGGAGCGGCTTCCCGTGCCGGCGGCGCGACCGCCGGGGGTGCGACCGCCGGGAGTGCGGGTAGCGGCGCGGGCGCGGGAGGTGCCGTACGCAATCGCACCGCCGCACCCGCACGCGAGACGCGTCCCGCGCCGGGCCGTGAGGTCCCGTCGCAGCGCAGGCGCAGGGGGGCGCCCGAGGAACCGCCGGGCCGACGTGGCCGGCGGCCGGTGAAGAAGAACAAGGCGAAGCGGGCCCTGCTGTGGACCGGCGGAATCACCGCGTTCGTCGTGGTCGCCGCCGCCGCGGGCGCGTATCTCTACATCGAGCACCTCAACGGCAACATCCAGTCCGTCTCCGACGACGGCGCGAGCACCGGTGGCTTCTCGAAGGACAAGGCCATCAACATCCTGCTCATCGGCACGGACAAGCGCACGGGCGCGGGCAACGAGAAGTACGGCGACTCCGGCAGCGCCGGGCACGCCGACACCACGATCCTGCTGCACGTCTCCAAGGACCGCTCGAACGCGACCGCGCTGAGCATCCCGCGTGACCTGATCGTCGACATCCCGGACTGCCCGACCACGCAGGAGGACGGCTCCTCGAAGGTCATCGCGGGCGAGACCGGTGTCCGCTTCAACACCAGCCTCGGCCAGGAGGGCCGTACGCCCAGCTGCACCGTGCGGACGGTCACCGAGCTGACCGGAATCCAGGCGGACAACTTCATGGTGGCCGACTTCAACGCCGTGAAGACGCTGACGTCGGCGGTCGGCGGCGTCGAGGTGTGCCTCGCCAAGGACATCAAGGACCCCGACTCCAAGCTCGACCTCCCCAAGGGCGAGCACGTGATCGAGGGCGAGCAGGCGCTGGCCTTCGTCCGCACCCGGCATGCCGTCGGCACCGGCGGCGACCTGAGCCGGATCGGGCTCCAGCAGCAGTTCCTCAGCGCGCTGATGCGCAAGCTGAAGTCGAACGACACCCTCACCAGCCCGTCGAAGATGATCAAGCTGGCCGAGGCGGGCACGAAGGCGCTCACCGTCGACTCGGCGCTCGACAGCATCGACAAGCTGAAGGACCTCGGCCTGGAGCTCGGCAAGCTCGACACCAAGAACCTGACCTTCACGACTATTCCGGTGATAGACAACCCGACGGAGAAGGTCAGGGCGACGGTCGTCCCCAACCCGACCACGGCCCCCCAGGTCTTCCAGGCGATCCAGAACGACGTCTCCTTCACCGCCGTCAAGGAGCAGAAGAAGAAGGAAGCCGCCGCCGTGGCCGCCCGGCTCAAGGGCACCAAGGCCGACCCCTCCGACGTGCGGGTGCAGGTCTACAACGGCGGAGCGCCCGCGGGCAGCGCCCAGGAGACCCTCACCTGGTTGCAGACCGAGGAGGGCGTGGAGAAGTCCGAGAACGCGGGCAACGCCCCGGCGACGCTGTCCAAGACGACGCTGGAGTACGGGCCGGACCAGGCGGACCAGGCACGTCGGCTCGCCGCGATCATGGGGCTGTCCGGGTCCGCGATGAAGCCCGGCAAGAGCGTGACCAACTCCCAGGGCCTGCCCACGATGACGCTGACGCTGGGCAAGGACTTCAAGGGTGCGGGCGTATCGCTCACGGCTCCGAGCAAGGCGCCCGACGTGGAGAAGTCCACTGCCGACAAGGTGGAGTGCGCGAAGTAGTCGCTCAACGGGCCCGTCCCACCGCCTGCTCGGCCGTGCGGCGGGCCCGTTCCGCTCGGAAGCCTCGGCAGGGCGTCCGTGGCCCGCATCCGCGGTGCGGCACCGCGGCACACAATCTCCGGTACGGAAACTCCGGCGGGGAACGCAACTGTGGCCGACTCTCGTTGGTCTGACACAAGACACGGTTGTGTCAGGCGGCGTTGGCCCGACACACCACGCGGCCGTGCCGGGCGTGGATTTTGCCGACACCTGGCCAACCGGGCTCGGACCCACAAGGGTCTGACAGGTTGCGAACCGGCGTCGGACAGGGTGGTCCGACATGGTTCGCTCCACACCGGACAGGGAGGTCCGGCGCGGGGCGGAGCCGTGTCGGGCAAAGGGTGGGGAAGGGCAGACAGTTGGCGCAGAGCAGTGTGCGAGGGGAGGCCCCCGCGGTGGAGGACACCATGTCCCTCACCCCGCGGGCCGACCAGGACACGCCGGCCGACCAGGGCGGCCGGCACGGTGGCGGGGGTTCCGGAGGCAGCCGTGGGACCGACGGCAGGCCCCGCAGACGGCGGGCGCTGCGCTGGTCGGCGACGGTTCTGGCGGTGGTGATACTGGGCACCGCGGGTGCCGGGTATCTCTACTACCAGCACCTCAACGGCAACCTGAAGAAGGACGACCTCAACATCGGCGACGCCAAGGACCGCGCTGCCGAGACCGAGGCGAACGCGGCCGGTCAGACGCCACTGAACATCCTGCTGATCGGCTCGGACGCCCGGGACAGCAAGGAGAACCAGAAGCTCGGCGGCGCCAAGGAGACGTTCGGCGGCATCCCCCTCGCCGACGTCCAGATGCTGCTGCACGTCTCGGCCGACCGCACCAACATGTCAGTGGTGAGCATGCCCCGCGACACGCTGGTGGACATCCCCAAGTGCACGGACCCGGACAGTGGGGACGTCTACCAGGCCCGCCAACGCGCGATGACGAACCAGTCGCTCGGCCGGGGCGGCCCGGGGTGCACCGTGGCGACGTGGGAGAAGCTGACCGACATCCACATCGACCACTTCATGATGATCGACTTCTCGGGCGTGGTGTCGATGGCGGACGCCATCGGTGGCGTCCCGGTCTGTGTGAACGCCAACATCCACTCCAAGGACAGCCAGGGCCACGGCTCCGGGCTGAAGCTGGAGAAGGGCACGACGTACGTCAAGGGCGAGCAGGCCCTGCAGTGGCTGCGCACCCGGTACGGCTTCGAGGACGGCAGCGACCTGGCCCGCGCCAAGGCGCAGCACCAGTACATGAACTCGATGGTCCGCGAGCTGCGCAAGAACGCCAAGCTGAGCAACCCGGGCAAGCTCCGCGCCCTCGCCGAGGCGGCCACCGACGCGCTGACCGTCGACCCGGGCCTGGGCACGGTGGCCAAGCTCTACGACCTGGCCGGCGAGCTCAAGAAGGTGCCGACCTCGCGCATCACCATGACGACGATGCCCAACCGCTACGTCGGTTCGCGCGTCGAGCCCACCGAGGACGCGACCAAGCTGTTCCGGCTGGTGCGTGAGGACATCGCCCTCGACGGCAAGGACAAGAAGAAGGCCACCGAGGAGAAGACCTCCACCGATCCGGCCGCCGCGGACGACGAGATCGCCGTGCAGGTGCAGAACGGCACCCGCACCGACGTCCTCGCCCCGGCCCAGGGCCGCGCGACGACCGTCGCCGGACTGCTCGTCGACGAGGGCTTCACACAGGCCGTTGCGGACTCCTCGACCACGCCGACCGCGGACACCACGCTCATCCGCTACCCGAGCGCCGACCTGGAGGGCGACGCCCAGCGGCTCGCCAAGGCCCTCGGCATCCCGGCCGACGCCGTCGAAAGGTCCACGGACGTCTCCGGCGTCACCCTCGTCGTCGGCGCGGACTGGCGGGAGGGGACGGCGTACGAGGCCCCGAAGCAGGACGACAAGACGCCGGACACGGCGGAGGCGCTGAACGCCTCCGACACCAAGGCCTGCATGAAGGTCGACCCGGACTTCACGTGGTGACGGGCGCCCCGCCCGGCGGGCTCAGCCGGCGCTGTCGACGCTGAGCACGGCCGGGCGGCGGGAGGCGATGACCTTCCTCGCCAGGGCCCGCGGGCTGGTCAGGAAGCCGTAGCCCCAGGACATGTGCATGGTGGCGAGGGCGACCGGGATCTGGAGGCGCGCCTTCAGCGGGAGGCCCTTGCCGGCCGGGAGCGACCCGGCGGTGATGGCCGCGAGGTAGCCGCCGGGGACGACCAGCGCCCACGGGGTGACCAGGGCGCCCAGCACGAGGCCCGCCGCGATCGCGCACACCGCCGTCGGCGGGGCGAGGTAGCGCAGGTTGATGGAGCCGGCGTGGTAGCGGGCGACGACGTGACGCCAGCGGCCGTAGTCCTTGTACTGCTTGGCGAGGGCCTTCACCGACGGCCGCGGGCGGTACGACACCTTCAGCTCGGGCGAGAACCAGATCAGCCCGCCCGCCTCCCGGATCCGGAAGTTCAGCTCCCAGTCCTGGGCGCGGATGAACTCCTCGTTGTAGCCGCCCTGTTGCTCCAAGGCCTCGCGCCGGAACACACCGAGGTACACGGTCTCGGCCTGCTGGGCCTCGCCGCCGGTGTGGAAGGCGGCGTTGCCGACGCCGATCTTCGAGGTCATCGCGGCGGCGACGGCGTGCTCCCAGTCGTTCTCACCCTCGGCGTGCATGATGCCGCCGACGTTCTGCGCGCCGGTCTCCTGAAGGAGCCGTACGGCGGTGGTGATGTAGTTCGGGGAGAGCATGCCGTGGCCGTCGACGCGGACGACGATCGGGTGGCGGGAGGCCTTGATCGCGGCGTTGAGGGCGGCGGGGGTGCGGCCGGTCGGGTTCGGGACGGTGTGGACGCGCTTGTTCTGCGAAGCCGCCGTCTCGGCCACGAGCTCGGCGGCGATCTCGTCCGTGCGGTCCGTGGACGGACCGAGGGCGATCACGACCTCCATCTCGCCGGCGTACTCCTGCGCGAGGATCGCTTGGACTGCTCCGCGCAGATGCCGCTCCTCGTTGAGGACGGGCATGATCACGGACACGGCGGGGAGCTGCACGTCGGGATTGGCGTTCATAGGGGCCTCACGTTACCGCGAACGGGGGACACCGGTGCGCCCCGCCGGGGCCGGTGCTCCGGGCAGCAGATCGTATGGGCCTACGGTGCTCACGGATCCCACGTACGGCCCCCAGGGCAACCCCAGCGGAGGTATCCCCCCATGCCCACGCCGCCCCGCCGCTCTTCCGCCCCGCCGCAGCGCCGCGCGCAGCCGCCTCGTGGCGGAGCACGGCCGGTCGCGCCCGTACGGCGGAGGCGGCCCCGGTGGGCCATGCGGGCGGTGACCACGCTGTCCGTCGTGGTCCTCGCATCCGCCGGGATCGGGCACGCGGTGGTCACCAGCCTGGACGCGAAGATCGCGCGGGTGGACCCGTTCAAGGACATGAAGAACCGGCCGCAGGCCGGGCACGGGATGAACGTCCTGCTCGTCGGCACGGACGGCCGCGACCGCATCAGCGAGGAGGAGCGGCGCAGGTACCGGCTCGGTGGCGCCCCCTGTCACTGCACCGACACGATCATGATCGTGCACATCTCGGAGGACCGGGAGCGGGCGAGCGTGGTGAGCCTGCCGCGCGACTCCTACGCCGAGGTGCCCGCGGGTGAGGGGCGCAAGGCACACCCCATCAAGATCAACGCCGCGTACGCGGAGGGCGGGCCGCATCTCACGGTGCGCACGGTCGAGCACATGACGCACGTGAAGATCGACCACTATCTGGAGGTCGACTTCACCAGCTTCATGAAGACGGTCGACGTGGTCGGCGGCGTACGGATCTGCACGGCCGAGCCGCTGAAGGACTCCTACACCGGGCTTGACCTGCCGGCCGGCACGCATCGGCTGATGGGCGGGGAGGCGTTGCAGTACGTCCGCGCGCGGCACGTCGACAGCGACTCCGACCTGGGCCGGGTGCACCGTCAGCAGCGGTTCATGGCGGCGCTGATCGAGCGGGCGACGTCGTCCGGGATCCTGCTGAACCCGATGCGGTTCCGGGACGTGACGCGGGCGGTGCTGGGGTCGGTGCGGGCGGACAAGGGGTTCGGCACGGGTGAACTGCTCGACCTCGGGCGGGCGATGCGGAACTTCTCACCGTCCTCGTCGGAGTTCACGACGGTGCCGATCGGACAGCTGGCATACGAGGTGAAGGGCCTCGGCTCCACGGTGAAGTGGAACACCTCACAGGCCGAACGCCTCTTCCGGGCGCTGCGCGAGGACAAGCCGCTGGCCGCGCAACGGCCGAAGCGGAGGGCCGTCCCGGTGGAGGTCGCCCCGCAGCAGATCCGCGTCCAGGTGGAGAACGGCACGGCCACGGCGGACCTCGGCAAGCGGGTCGACGCTGCGCTCGCGGCGGCCGGGTTCCGTACGACGGGCCGGCCGGTGGCCGCGGCGGACCGCTCCGTGAAGCGCACGGTCGTCGCCCACGACCCCGGCTGGGACCGTTCGGCGAAGTCCCTGGCAGCCGCACTCCCGGGAAGCGAACTACGGCCGGTGAAGGGGCTGGGCCCCACCCTGAAGGTGATCGCCGGAACGGACTTCAAGAAGGTGCGCAAGGTACGGGCCGAGGACCCGACACAGGGCCAGGCGACGGTGGTGCGGGGCGACGAGGCGGGGTGCGCCTAGCTCGCGAGCAGCGCCCCCGCATCCCGGCGACCACGCTCGCCGGCACCCTCAGTCCTCGTACCCCTCCGCCACCCTCTTCTCGCGGAGTTCCTTGATGGCTCGCCGACGGGCCAGGCGGTGGGTGCGACGGATCTGGGCCTCCTGGTTGCGACGCTTGTCACGTTCCGTCTCCGGGAGCACCTCGGGGACCCGGCGTGGCTTGCCGTCGGCGTCGACCGCTGCGAAGACCAGGTAGGCCGAGCCGACCTGGGTGGGCGGCGCGGACTCGTTCCAGCGTTCCGCGAGGACCCGTACACCGACCTCCATCGAGGTCCGGCCGGTCCAGTTGACCTGGGCCTTCACATGGACGAGGTCTCCCACGCGGACCGGCTCCAGGAAGACCATCTCGTCCATCGACGCGGTGACGGCGGGACCGCCACTGTGCCGGCCGGCCACCGCGCCCGCGGCGTCGTCGACGAGTTTCATGATCACACCGCCGTGCACCGTTCCCAGGAGGTTGGTGTCGCTGTGGGTCATGATGTGGCTGAGCGTGGTGCGGGATGCGGAGGTGGGCTTGCCCGGGATCTCCGGAGTGCCCGACTCTGCGGCGGTGACCTGGTCTGTCATGGCCTCCACCTTATGCCGCGTCGACATTCGCGGACTTTGTGTTGGGTTCGCAACAGCCGTGCCTCTATTTTCCGCCGAACCTTGTAAGTGACCTGGCCATGCCCTGCACACTGGGGCGCATGAATGACTGGCCCCAGGCATGGTCCGACGACAACCGCGGCAACCGGTACGGACGCGGCAGCGCGAGCGCACAGCCCGAGAGCGCGCGCGTGATGCGGCAGGTTCGCCGCGGTCAGGCGGCGCCGCCCGGCCAGGGCTACGGCGGGGTGCCGCAGCAGCAGTCGTACGTGAACGGCCAGGGCCACGGTGGCTACGCCGACGACGGGTACGACAGCGGTTACAACACCGGCCAGGTGTACGGCGGTGGCGGGGGCGGCCGCGACGGCGGGGGGATACGCGAGCCGCGTCCCGCGCCGAACTGGCGGCGCCGTATCAAGGTGACGACTCTCACGCTGGTGACGGTGTTGCTTGTGACGTCCGTCGCGACCTACTTCTGGGCCGACTCCAAGCTCAACCGCGAGGTCGACCTGTCAAAGGTCATCGAGCGGCCGGAGGCGGGCGAGGGCACCAACTACCTGATCGTCGGGTCCGACAGCCGCGAGGGGCTGTCCGACGACCAGAAGAAGGAGCTGCACACCGGGTCCGCCGACGGTAAGCGCACGGACTCGATGATGATCCTGCACACCGGCAGCAACGGCGACACCCTGATCTCCCTGCCCCGCGACTCGAACGTCACGATCCCGTCGTTCAAGGGCTCGGACTCCGGGAAGTTCTTCGAGGGCACCGGCAGGCAGACGAAGCTGAACGCGGCCTACGCGGAGGACGGCCCCGAACTGCTGGTGCGCACCGTCGAGGCCAATACCGGTCTGCACATCGACCACTACGTCGAGATCGGCTTCGCGGGCTTCGCGAACATCGTGGACTCCGTCGGCGGTGTCGAGATCGACATCCCGCAGGACATCAAGGACTCCAAGTCCGGTGCCGACTTCAAGAAGGGCAAGCAGACCCTGAACGGCGAGGAGGCGCTCGCCTTCGTCCGCACCCGGTACGCGCTGGCCGGCTCCGACCTGGACCGTACGAAGAACCAGCAGAAGTTCCTCTCGGCCCTGGCCAACCAGGTGGCGACCCCGAGCACCGTCCTGAACCCCTTCAAGCTGTACCCGACGATGGGCGCCGGCCTGGACTCGCTGATCGTCGACAAGGACATGGGCCTGTACGACCTGGCATCCATGTTCTGGGCGATGAAGGGCGTCAGCGGCGGCGAGGGCAAGTCCATGAACATGCCGATCTCGGGCAACTCCGCGAACGGCAACCTCCAGTGGGACACCGCGAAGGTGAAGACGCTGGTGGAGCAGCTGAACAACGACGAGAAGGTCACCGTCTCGGGCAACTGAGGCACCGACGGCAGCAGTTCGAGGGCACCCCGGCGGGGTGCCCTCGACTGTTGTCAGGCGGTCGTCACATCGTGGCGCCCGCCATCGCGCGGCAGGTCGCGGCACAGCGGCGACACGCTTCCGCGCAGCGCATCATCTGAGGATCGTCCGGCATGGACATACACGCCTCCGCGCACATCTCGCAGGCCTTGGCGCACATCGCGCACATCTCGGCCGACATGGGCGAGCGGCGCATCATCATGTCCGCGCACATACGGGTCGTCTCGGCGCAGTCCATGAGCGCCCGCATGATCTGCATCTGGGCCTGTCCGCCCATCTGCATGCAGGAGCTCATGGTCTCCTCGCACATGCTGTGGCAGGTCATGCACGCGTCGACGCAGTCCTGCATCTCCTTGCTCATCGCGGGCATCGTCTGGGGCTGGGTCATGGCTCCTCCTGGGGGGTGCGGGAGCCCGGGAGCGGGCCCCGTGCCCTTCCGTCCTACGCCCGCCCGCCGCGCCGCGCCATCGGGCGGACGTGAACAATTCCCACCAGATGCCGCACAGGGCACGGTCGCCCGTGTTCCGCCGCAAGGTGGTGAAACAGGTCCAAATGAGTGAAGGGTGCCCGGAGAACCGGGCACCCTTCGCCGTCAAATCCCGTGAGGTTACGGCAGGTTGCGCGCCATGACGATGCGCTGGACCTGGTTCGTGCCCTCATAAATCTGCGTGATCTTGGCGTCGCGCATCATGCGCTCGACGGGGTAGTCACGGGTGTAGCCGTAACCGCCGAGGAGCTGGACGGCGTCCGTGGTGACCTCCATCGCCACGTCCGAGGCGAAGCACTTGGCGGCGGCACCCAGGTACGTCAGGTCGGCGTCACCGCGCTCGGAGGCGGCGGCGGCCTGGTAGGTCAGGGCGCGGGCGGCCGAGATCTTCATGGCCATGTCGGCGAGCATGAACTGGATGCCCTGGAAGTCCGCGATCGGCTTGCCGAACTGCTTGCGCTCCTGGACATAGCCCTTGCCGTAGTCCAGGGCGCCCTGGGCGATGCCGAGGGCCTGGGCCGCGATGGTGATGCGGGTGTGGTCCAGCGTCTTCATCGCGGTGGCGAAGCCGGTGCCCTCCTCGCCGATCATGCGGTCCGCCGGTATGCGAACGTTGTCCAGGTAGACCTCGCGGGTCGGGGAGCCCTTGATGCCGAGCTTCTTCTCGGGGGCGCCGAAGGAGACGCCCTCGTCGGACTTCTCGACGACGAAGGCGCTGATGCCCTTGGAGCGCTTCGTCGGGTCGGTGACCGCCATCACCGTGTAGTACTCGGACTCGCCGGCGTTGGTGATCCAGCGCTTCACGCCGTTCAGCACGTAGTGGTCGCCGTCGCGGACGGCCTTCGTCTTCATGCCGGCCGCGTCGGAGCCGGCGTCGGGCTCGGAGAGGCAGTACGAGAACATGCCCTCGCCCTTGGCGAGCGGGGTCATGTACCGCTTCTTCAGGTCCTCGGAGCCGGAGAGGATCACCGGCAGCGAGCCCAGCTTGTTCACCGCGGGGATGAGGGAGGAGCTCGCGCAGACGCGGGACACCTCCTCGATGACGATCACCGTGGCAAGGGCGTCCGCACCCGCGCCGCCGTACTCCTCGGGCACATGGACGGCGTGCAGGTCGTTGGCCACCAGCGCGTCCAGCGCCTCCCGCGGGAAGCGGGCCTCCTCGTCCACGGCGGCGGCGTACGGCGCGATCTTCGCCTCGGCCAGCGAGCGGATGGCGTCACGGAGCATGTCGTGCTCCTCCGACGGGCGGTACAGGTCGAAGTCAGCCGATCCGGCCAAGGTCTCTCACGCTCCAAGGACGCTGTGTGGTCAGTGCGAAGCTGGCGCTAATTACCGTTAAGTAACTCAAATTTTAGGGGGCGGCCCACGGGAGTGATACGTGAGCTTGGCGACAGCGGGGAAGTTGCCCGTCAGACCCTCCGACTATGCTCGGGGCCGCACCGCACCGTCCCCTTTTCTGGAGTCCCCATGGCCCTCAAGATCACCGTGATCGGCACCGGTTACCTCGGCGCGACCCACGCCGCGGCCATGGCCGAGCTCGGCTTCGAGGTGCTGGGGCTCGATGTGGTGCCCGAGAAGATCGAGATGCTCGGCGAGGGCCGGGTCCCGATGTTCGAGCCGGGCCTGGAGGAGCTGCTGCGCAAGCACGTCGCCGGCATCGAGGGCTCCACCGGGCGGCTGCGCTTCACGATGGACTGGGCGGAGGTCGCCGAGTTCGGCGACGTGCACTTCGTCTGTGTGAACACCCCGCAGAAGCACGGCGAGTACGCCTGCGACATGAGCTACGTGGACGCGGCCGTCGAGTCGCTCGCCAAGCACCTGCACGGGCCCAACCTCGTCGTCGGCAAGTCGACCGTGCCGGTCGGCAGCGCGGACCGGCTCGCGGCCCGCATCCTGGAGCTCGCCCCGGGCGGCGGTGAGGTCGAGCTCGCCTGGAACCCCGAGTTCCTGCGCGAGGGCTTCGCCGTCCAGGACACCCTGCACCCGGACCGGATCGTGGTCGGCGTGCGCAGCGAGCGGGCCGAGAAGCTGCTGCGCGAGGTGTATGCGACGCCGATCGCGGCCGGCTCCCCCTTCGTCGTCACCGACTTCCCCACCGCCGAGCTGGTGAAGACCTCCGCCAACTCCTTCCTCGCCACCAAGATCTCCTTCATCAACGCCATGGCGGAGGTGTGCGAGGCGGCCGGCGGCGACGTGGCCAGGCTCGCGGAGGCCATCGGCCACGACGACCGCATCGGCAAGAAGTTCCTGCGGGCGGGTATCGGGTTCGGCGGCGGCTGCCTGCCCAAGGACATCCGGGCCTTCATGGCCCGCGCCGGTGAGCTGGGGGCCGACCAGGCGCTGACCTTCCTGCGGGAGATCGACTCGATCAACATGCGCCAGCGCGGGCAGATGGTGGAGCTCGCCCGGCAGGCGCTGGGTGGCGGTCCCTTCCTTGGCAAGCGCGTCGCCGTGCTCGGCGCCACCTTCAAGCCCGACTCGGACGACGTCCGCGACTCCCCCGCCCTCAACGTCGCCGGCCAGATCCACCTCCAGGGCGGCCAGGTCACGGTGTACGACCCCAAGGGCATGGACAACGCCCGCCGTCTCTTCCCGACGCTCGGTTACGCCGACACCGCGACCGACGCGGTGCGCGGCGCCGACGTCGTGCTGCACCTGACGGAGTGGCGGGAGTTCCGCGAGCTGGACCCGGCGGCGCTCGGTGAGGTCGCTGCGGCGCGGGTCATTCTGGACGGGCGCAACGCGCTCGACCCTGAGGTGTGGCGCAAGGCCGGCTGGAACTACCGGGCGATGGGACGGCCGACCGCCTAGACCGCGGGACCCGGACACACGGGCCGACGGCCCAGTCCGCAGGCCGCGGTCCCCAGGCCCCAGTCCGCAGGCCGCGGTCCCCAGGCCGCAGTCCGCAGTAGGGGACCGGACCGCTCCGACGCGCAGGCCGGGGCGCCGTCAGCCACGAGGCCCGAGCGCCGTCGGACACGCGGCCGGAACACCGTGAGCCACAGAGGCAGGGCAACCGCAGCCAAGGCCCGGAAGGCCCTGAGCCAAAGGGCCGGAAGGCCCTGAGCCACGGGACCGGAAGGCCCTGACCCGCGGGACCGGGAAGGCCCTGCCCCACCTCGCCGCACCACCCCACCCCCGGCGCCGGGATGACTCCCCCGACGAGACAGGCGACGCCGTTTCGGCCGAGGCTCAGTCGGCCGAAACGGCGTCTTGTCGCATTCTGCCCCACACGGACCGCTCGGCGCCGAGCGCATGCTCAAGCCCATTGAGAAAGGGCTTACTTCGCCCGATACCTCCGCATCTTCGCCCGCGCACCGCACACCTGCATCGAGCACCAGCGCCCCCGCCCCGCCGGACTGCGGTCGTAATACGCCCAGTGACAGTCGACCGCCTCGCACGCCTTCAGCCGCACCCAGGTCCCGTCTCCGAGGGCCCGGGCAATCGCCACCGCCACCCGGGACAGCAGCGAGCCACCGTCCGCGGCGAGCAGCTCGGCGGAGCCGTCGGCCGCGTCGACCGTGACGATCAGCGGACCCGCCGCCAGCAGCTCGCCGAGCGGCGTCGCCGCGCGGTGCGGCGGATGTCCCGCGTGGGCGAGGAGGGCCACGCGCAGGGACTCCCGCAACTCCCGCGCGGCGGGTATGTCCTCCTCGGCGAGCCCGAGGCGCGCCCGCCCCTCGGCCGTGTCCAGCGAGTCCGCGCCCGACTCCAGGTCCAGCGTGTTGACCAGGGACTCGACCAGTTCCAGGCCCCCGGGCGCGGGCGATCTCTCACTCATGGCTGCACGCTACCTCCCGAATCCCCTTGCGACGTTACCGCCAATGCGGGAGTATGCGGTAACCGCGTTACCTGTTGATGCCGGACACAGGTAACCATCGCTTCGAGGAGGAAGCCATGGCCGTCGCAGAAGTGGGAGCCGTCGTCCTGGACTGTCCCGACCCCCGCGCCCTCGCCGACTTCTACGCGCGCGTGCTCGGCGGCAGCATCGAGGAGCAGGAGGACTGGGTGGACGTGAAGGTGCCGGGCGCGCCGACGCTGTCGTTCCAGGCCGCCCCCGGATACGTACCGCCGCAGTGGCCGTCGCCCGAGCACTCGCAGCAGTTCCATCTGGACCTGACCGTCGAGGACCTGGACGCCGCCGAGAAGGAGGTGCTGGCCCTGGGTGCGAAGCCACTGGAGACCGAGGACCGCTCGCGGACCTTCCGGGTTTACGCGGATCCGGCAGGGCACCCGTTCTGCCTGTGCGCCTGCTGAGAGCCGAGCATCCTGTGACCCTCGGGAGGAACCCATGGCCCGCGTGACCCGGCTGCGTTCCGTCGTCATCGACTGCCCCGACCCACGCGCCCTCGCCCGCTTCTACGCCGGCGTCGGCGGCGGCTCGGTCGACGACGACGACCCCGAATGGGTCGTGGTCCAGCTCCCCGGCGGCCCTCGGCTCGCCTTCCAGCCGGCGCCCGGGTACACCCCGCCGGAGTGGCCGCGGGCGGACCGCAACTCCCAGCAGTTCCACCTGGACTTCGACGCGGGGTCCACCTGGGAGGAAGTCGAGGCGGCCCAGGAGAAGGTGCTGGCCCTCGGAGCGCGTCTGCTGCACGCGGAGGACAAGGACGACTTCCGGGTGTACGCCGATCCGGCGGGGCATCCGTTCTGCCTCTGCCGGATCGAGGAACCCTGAGCCCGCCGGCCTGCTCCCCCGTCTCCCCCGCTACCCGTCCAGCTCGGCGATCTTCATCGTCGACGGCGCCCGGCGTCGCTGTGCCTCCCGGGCGGTGAAGTCGGCCTCGCGCAGGACGCGCTGGACGTTGCCCCAGGTCAGCAGCGCGATGTCGGCCTCGGACCAGCCCCTGCGCAGCAGCTCGGCGACGAGGTGCGGGTAGCAGGAGGCGTCGGTGAGGTCCTGCGGGTGGGCGGTGCCGGCGTCGTAGGTGCCGGACAGGCCGACGGACTCCGCGCCGGCGACCTGACGGACGTGGTCGAGATGGTCGGCGACGTCCCGGACGGACGGACCGGTCTGCTCGGCGGTGAGCGGCACCATGCACAGGCCGCCCACGGCACCCAGCTCGGCGAGCAGGTCGTCGGGGAGGTTGGCCGGGTGGGGGCGCAGGGCGCGCGCGGCGGAGCGGGCGCACAGGACCGGGGCCTTGGAGACCGCGCACGCCCGGCGCACGGTTTCCGAGGAGGCGCCGGAGAGGTCGGCCAGCACGCCGAGGCGGTTCATCTCGCGCAGGACCTCCTCGCCGAACCGGGTCAGCCCCGCCTCGCTGGCCCAGGCCGCGCCGGACAGCGTGAGGGCGCGCAGCCCCAGCCCGTGCAGGGAGCGCAGGATCCCGAGCGAGTCACCGAGGGCGGCGGCCCCTGCCGGGCCCGGCAGGACGGCGATACGGCCGCAGTGGCGGACGTCGGTGACCGGGCCGGGGTTGTCGGCCAGGCGCAGGCCCTCGGGGTGGGCCCGTACGACGGTCTTCACCAGGTCCAGCTGGTCCAGCGTGGCACCCACGGCCCGGTCGCCGGTCAGCCCGTCGGGCAGGTGCAGGGCCCAGAACAGCGCCCCGACGTGGCCCTCGCGCATGCGCGGTACGTCGGTGTCGACAGCGCTCTCGCCGAGCTCCAGGTCGAACCAGGGCAGACGGCGCAGCGCCCACGGCAGCCCGCTGTAGCCGTCGGCGACGGGATGGGCGGCGAGGAGGGCGTGGGCTCGGTCGAGGAGGCCCGCGTCGGTGCCCTCACCCGGGCCGGTGACGGATTCGGACGGCTCCTCGGGCAGCGGCGCGGGCAGGTCATCGAGTTCGCCGACCTCGGGGCTGGTGTCCGCTTCGTACTTGAGGTCTGCCATGGCGGTCTCCGTACGTGATCGGCGTGATGATCAGCAGTACGGTTCACCGTCGCACGGACCCGGACCGGCTTCCTGGTGGACGGGGCGTTCGGGGGTATCGCGCGCCGACGGGCATGGAACGGCGCAGGCGGGGGTATCGCGCGCGTCAGCTCTCCCGCGCCGCCTGGATCACCTCGTCCAGGGTGTCGCGAGAGCGGACCAGGCCGGCGATCATGCCGTCGATGCGGTCGCGCTCGGCGGTGAGGTCCTCGACCAGGCGGGGCGTGGCGATCGCGGAGGGCCCGCCGTCGATGTCCCGCATGCAGGCAGCGACTGCGCGATCCTGCCGCTGTGCAGCCCGGCGGCGAACAGCTCCTGGATCCGGACGACCCGGTCGACGGCCGCCGCGGGGTAGTCACGGTGCCCGCCGGGCGCTCGGCACGCAGCAGCCCCTGGGCCTCGTAGTAGCGCAGCGACCGCTCGCTCACGCCGGTGCGGGAGAGGTGCCTGATGTACACGGGCGGGGCGACCGGCTACGCCGACTACCCCGCCCTCGACGGTCAGCCGTCCAGTGCCTCGAGGGTCGCGTTGGACGGGCCGCGCTTGGCCTGAAGGTCGCGGGCCACGTCCTCCGCGGCGCCCAGCACCCGTACCGCGTTCTGCCAGGTCAGCTTGGCCAGGTCGGGCTTCGACCAGCCGCGGTCCAGCAGCTCGGCGATCAGGTTCGGGTAGCCGGAGACGTCGTTCAGACCGTCCGGGGTGAAGGCGGTGCCGTCGTAGTCGCCGCCGATGCCGAGGTGGTCGATGCCGGCGACCTCGCGCATGTGGTCCAGGTGGTCGGCGACCGTGGACACCGTGGCGATGGGGCGCGGGTTGCTCTCCTCGAAGGCGCGGTGCACCTTCATCGCCTCGGCGGTCGTGTCGAGGTGGTGGAAGCCGTGCGCGCGCATGTTCTCGTCGGCCGCGGCCGTCCAGTCGACCGCCGCCTGGAGCACGAACTTCGGCACGAACGTCACCATCGCCACGCCGCCGTTGCCGGGCAGGCGCTCCAGGACGTCGTCGGGGATGTTGCGCGGGTGGTCGCAGACCGCGCGGGAGGAGGAGTGGGAGAAGATCACCGGGGCCGTGGAGGTGTCCAGCGCGTCGCGCATCGTCGTCGCCGCCACGTGCGAGAGGTCGACGAGCATGCCCTCGCGGTTCATCTCCCGTACGACCTCGCGGCCGAAGGCCGACAGACCGCCCACCCCGGGCTCGTCCGTCGCCGAGTCGGCCCACGCGATGTTGTCGTTGTGGGTGAGGGTCATGTAGCGGACGCCGAGCGCGTACAACGCCCGCAGCGTGGCGAGGGAGTTGGCGATGGAGTGGCCGCCCTCGGCGCCCATCAGGGAGGCGATACGGCCCTCGGCGCGGGCCGCCTCCATGTCCGCCGCGGTCAGCGCGGGGCGCAGGTCGGCCGGGTGGCGGGCCAGCAACTGCCGTACGCAGTCGATCTGTTCGAGGGTGGCGCTGACCGCCTTGTCGCCGGCGTAGTCGGAGCGCACGTACACCGACCAGTACTGCGCGCCGACGCCGCCCTCGCGCAGGCGGGGGATGTCGGTGTGCAGGTGGGCGCCCTGGTGGGCGGCGATGTCGCGGGCGTCGAGGTCGTAGCGGACCTGTTCGCGCAGGGCCCACGGCAGGTCGTTGTGGCCGTCCACGACCGGGAACTCACGCAGGAGGTCCCGGGCTGCCTCCAGGGAGGTCATCGGCGTCACTTCCCCGAGCCGAAGCCGAAGCCGTTTGCGCCCTCTACCTTGGCGCGCAGGCGCTTGCCCTTCTCGGTGGCCTGGTCGTTCAGCTCCTGCTGGAACTCCCGCATCCGCTGGAGCAGGTCCTCGTCGTGCACGGCGAGGATGCGGGCGGCGAGCAGGCCGGCGTTGCGTGCGCCCGCGACGGAGACCGTGGCCACGGGGACGCCGGCCGGCATCTGCACGATGGAGAGCAGGGAGTCCATGCCGTCCAGGTACTTCAGCGGCACCGGGACGCCGATGACGGGCAGCGGCGTGACCGAGGCGAGCATGCCGGGCAGGTGGGCGGCACCTCCGGCGCCGGCGATGATCGCCTTCAGACCGCGCTCGGCCGCCTGCTCGCCGTACGTGACCATCTCGCGCGGCATCCGGTGCGCGGAGACGACGTCGACCTCGTACTCGATCTCGAACTCGTCGAGGGCCTGGGCGGCGGCCTCCATGACGGGCCAGTCGGAGTCAGACCCCATGACGATGCCAACAACAGGGCTCATTCGGTGATGGTCCCTCTCAGGTAGCCGGCAGCGTGACGGGCGCGCTCCAGCACGTCGTCGAGGTCGTCGCCGTAGGTGTTGACGTGACCGACCTTGCGGCCGGGCTTCACGTCCTTGCCGTACATGTGGATCTTGAGCTGGGGGTCGCGGGCCATGCAGTGCAGGTACGCGGAGTACATGTCCGGGTAGTCGCCGCCGAGCACGTTGACCATGACGGTCCACCTGGCGCGCGGGCGCGGGTCGCCGAGAGGGAGGTCGAGGACGGCCCGGACGTGGTTGGCGAACTGGGACGTGATGGCGCCGTCCTGGGTCCAGTGGCCCGAGTTGTGCGGACGCATCGCCAGCTCGTTGACGAGGATGCGGCCGTCGCGGGTCTGGAACAGCTCCACGGCGAGGTGCCCGACGACGTCCAGTTCCTTGGCGATCGTCAGGGCGAGCTCCTCGGCCTTGAGCGCGAGGGCCGGGTCGAGGCCGGGGGCGGGCGCGATGACCGTGTCGCAGACGCCGGCCACCTGCTGGGACTCCACCACGGGGTAGGCGACCGCTTGGCCGTGCGGGGAGCGGACGACGTTCGCCGCGAGCTCGCGGACGTAGTCGACCTTCTCCTCGGCGAGGACCGGCACGCCGGCGCGGAAGGGGTCCGCGGCCTCCTCGGCCGAGTCGACGACCCAGACACCCTTGCCGTCGTAGCCGCCGCGGACGGTCTTGAGGACGACCGGGAAGCCGCCCGCCCGTCGCCCACCACCGCCCTTGCCGGAGGGCACTTCGTGCCCGCCCCTTTCGAGCTCCGCCGCGAAGGCGACCACGTCCTGTGGATCGGTCACGATGCGGTGCCGTGGGCACGGCACGCCGATCGCGTCGAGCTTCGCCCGCATCACGCCCTTGTCCTGGGCGTGCACGAGCGCGTCGGGGCCCGGGCGGACGGGGATGCCGTCCGCCTCCAGAGCCCTGAGGTGCTCGGTGGGAACGTGTTCGTGATCGAAAGTGATCACATCGCAGCCCCTCGCGAAGTCGCGCAGCGTGTCGAGGTCGCGATAGTCGCCGATGACGACATCACTGACGACCTGCGCCGCGGAATCCTGAGGGGTGTCACTGAGGAGCTTGAACCTGATGCCCAACGGGATGCCCGACTCGTGTGTCATACGAGCGAGCTGACCCCCGCCGACCATGCCGACTACCGGGAACGTCACGCCCCTAGGGTATCGGCCACTTCGCGGCGGCCGGTTTCCGTCCCCCGCCGCCGACCCTCGCCGGGCTTCTGACCCGAGTTTTCCGGGTCTCTTCCCGCCCTATGAGCTTGCGCACAGGCAATCGTCGAGGGGGGTGGTTAGCATGGCTGAGTTGACGAAACCAACCGACAAACCGACCGACAGGAGCCTTTACGACCATGGGACGTGGTTCCTCGGGGCTTCATACGGCGCCTCCGGCACCCCGCAGTGCCGTGCGGCAACGCTTCGACCGGCTGGTGCGTGAGGTCGCCAAGTTCGGTGCGGTGGGTGGAGCGGGACTCCTGGTCAACCTGCTCGTGTTCAACCTGGTACGGCATGTGACCGACCTGCAGGTGGTGCGCGCGAGCGTCATCGCGACGGTGGTCGCGATCATCTTCAACTACCTCGGCTTCCGGTACTTCACCTACCGGGATCGCGACAAGGGCCGCCGCACGAAGGAACTGGGCCTGTTCCTGCTGTTCAGCGTGGTCGGCCTGGTGATCGAGAACGGCGTGCTGTACGCGGCGACGTACGGCTTCGGCTGGGACAGCCCGCTGCAGAGCAACATCTTCAAGTTCCTCGGCATCGGCATCGCGACGCTGTTCCGGTTCTGGTCCTACCGGACGTGGGTGTTCCGCGCGCTTCCTTCGCAGGAGACGGTGGCCGGAGCGGAATCGTTCCTGGAGACGCCCCGGCGGGGTGCGCGGCGCGCGCAGAAGCCGGAGAAGCCGCCGGTGCGGGTGGGCTGACGCTGACGCGTCACCGGCCTCCTTGGGCAGCCCCTGGGGACCTCCGTCCCCCAGCCCCCGCTTTCGGCCCTGAATGGGCTTCGTCCTCAAACGCCGGACGGGCCGGGTTTGCCTGGCCCGGCGATGAACGGCACCGTCCGCCCCCCTGGTGTCGTCAGCGGACCGTCGGGCCCGATTCCTGGCCCGGCTTCTTCGGTGGGGGTGTGCGGGAGAGGAACAGGGCCAGCACCGGGGGCTTGGTCTGGAGCATTTCCAGGCGGCCGCCGTCCGCCTCGGCCAGGTCTCGGGCCACCGCAAGGCCGATGCCGGTGGAGTTGCGGCCACTGATGGCGCGCTCGAAGATCCGGGCGCCGAGGTCCGCCGGGATGCCGGGGCCCTCGTCCGTGACCTCGATGACGGCCTGGTTGCCGGTGACCCGGGTGCGCAGGGCGACCGTGCCGCCGCCGTGCATGAGGGAGTTCTCGATCAGGGCTGCCAGGACCTGCGCCACCGCGCCCGGCGTGCCGACGGCCTCCAGGTGCCGCTTGCCCGAGCTGACGATCGCCCGGCCCGCGCTGCGGTAGGCGGGGCGCCACTCCGCCAGCTGCTGCTGGATGACCTCGTCGAGGTCGAAGGTGACGGCGGAGCCGGTGCGGGGGTCGCGGGAGTTGGTGAGGAGGCGTTCGACGACGTCCGTGAGGCGCTCCACCTGCGTCAGGGCGATCGTGGCCTCCTCCTTCACCGTGTCGGGATCGTCGGTGAGGGTGATCTCCTCCAGGCGCATGGACAGTGCCGTGAGCGGGGTGCGGAGCTGATGGGAGGCGTCCGCGGCGAGGCGGCGTTCCGCCGTCAGCATGCGTCCGATGCGTTCGGCGGAGGAGTCGAGGACGTCCGCCACTCGGTCCAGCTCATGGACGCCGTAGCGCTTGTGCCGTGGCCGCGGATCGCCCGAGCCGAGACGTTCCGCCGTCTCGGCGAGGTCGGTGAGGGGCGAGGCCAGCCGGTTCGCCTGGCGCACCGCCAGCAGGACCGCCGCGATCACCGCCAGCAGGGCGACCGCCCCGATGATCAGCAGGGTACGGCCGACCTCGCGCGTCACCGACGAGCGCGGCTCCTGCACGGTGACCGTCTCGCCCTCCTCGCCTGTCTCACTGGCGCTGATGACGTCACCGGTCGGCCGCTCGCCCACCTCGATCAGGGGCTTGCCCGGGATGCGGATCTCGGCGTACCGGTCCCCCTGGATCTGGTCCCGCAGCACCGCGGCGTTCACGGTCTCGTCGCCGAGCAGCCGGCTGTCCACGATGCTGACCAGCCGCACCGCCTCGGTGTCCACCCGCTCCTGGGCAGTGCTGGTGATGGTCCGGGTCTCGACGATAACGAGCGAGACGCCGAAGACGGCGATCACCACGAGAACCACGGCGAGGGTGGACTGGATCAGTCGGCGGCGCATGTCCTCTTACTTACCTGTGTGCCATGCCGGTACGGCAGTGGCTCAGCTCTTCTCGAAGCGGAAGCCCACGCCTCGCACGGTCGCGATGTAGCGGGGGTTCGCCGCGTCGTCGCCGAGCTTCTTGCGCAGCCAGGAGATGTGCATGTCGAGCGTCTTGGTCGAGGACCACCAGGTCGTGTCCCAGACCTCCCGCATCAACTGGTCCCGGGTGACGACCCGTCCGGCGTCGCGCACCAGCACCCGCAGCAGGTCGAACTCCTTGGCGGTGAGCTGGAGTTCCTCGTCACCCATCCACGCGCGGTGCGACTCGACGTCGATCCGCACCCCGTGCGTGGCCGGCGGCTGCTGCGGCTCGGCGGCACCGCGCCGCAGCAGGGCCCGGACCCGCGCGAGCAGTTCGGCGAGCCGGAACGGCTTGGTGACGTAGTCGTCGGCGCCCGCGTCCAGGCCCACTACGGTGTCCACCTCGTCGGCACGGGCGGTCAGGATGAGGACCGGCACGGTGTGGCCCTCGGCACGCAGTCGCCGGGCCACCTCCAGGCCGTCCATGCCGGGCAGGCCGAGGTCCAGCACGACCAGGTCGATCCCGCCCTGCATTCCCGCGTCGAGCGCGGTGGGGCCGTCCTCCCGCACCTCGACCTCGTACCCTTCCCGGCGCAGTGCGCGGGCCAGCGGCTCCGAAATGGACGCGTCGTCCTCGGCGAGCAGTACACGGGTCATGAGCTGATGGTAGTCCGCCCATGACAAGAGCCGGGGTGTGATCGGACGCCTTGGTTCTTACCCGGCTCGGGTGAATCTCTTACCTTCGGCCGCAGTGGTACAGACCATGTCTGTGAAGTGCGATCCTGGGAAGGACCTTGGAAAGGGTGCCTGCGGTTCCCTCGACACCTGTGATCCCTGTCTCAAGTCCTTCCATTTCAGGCGGTGTCCTGACGTATGGTGACTCCACGCCTTTAGCACGCGGGGACCTTCGGCGCATTTGACGCTGAGGGTCTCTTTTGTGTGCGCACTGCACAAGGAATGACCTGTGGCCGGGCCCCCGAAGGCGGGGGCGTGGATCCCGACGGTCGCCGTCTTCCCCTCCGAGACCCGGAGCGGACTGCCCCTGGGCGTGGGGCGGACGGCCGTGTCCGCCGGTGCCGGCCGCCCCCCACCGGGCGCGTGACCGTTCTACGTCGATGCGCGTCCCGACCAGCAAGGAACGACCATGGCGTCCAGCCTGACGAAGGACTCGGGCCGCCCGGGCACCCCCGGCACCGAGAAGACCTTCTTCGGCCACCCCCGCGGACTGGCCACTCTCTTCATGACCGAGATGTGGGAGCGCTTCAGCTTCTACGGCATGAGGGCTCTTCTAGTCGTCTATCTGCTCTCCGGCGGCCCGGACGCCAAGGAGGGGAGCATGGGCGGCGGCCTGGGCATGGACCTGGCCACCACCACGGCGATCTACTCCGTCTACCTGTCGATGGTGTACCTGCTCGCCCTGCCCGGCGGCTGGCTCGGTGACCGCCTGTGGGGTCCGCGCAAGACGGTGGCCATCGCCGCCGTGACGATCATGGCGGGTCACCTGGTGCTGGCGCTGCCCGGCGGTCAGGCCCCGTTCTTCGCCGGTCTCGCGCTCGTCGCGCTGGGCTCGGGTCTGCTCAAGGCCAACATCTCCACCATGGTCGGCCACCTGTACGACGGCCCGGAGGACCCGCGCCGCGACGGTGGCTTCACGATCTTCTACATGGGCATCAACGCCGGTGCCTTCTTCGCGCCGCTGGCCATCGGCACCGTCGGCCAGCAGGTCAGCTGGCACCTCGGCTTCGGCATGGCCGCCATCGGTATGGCGATCGGTCTCGCGGCCTTCCTCATCGGCACCCGCAACCTGAGCCCGCAGAGCGACGTCGTGCCCAAGCCGTTGTCGGCCGAGGAGCGCACCACCTGGCTGCGCAAGGGCCTGACCTGGCTCATCATCGCGGCCGTCTTCTACGGCGTCGTCGGTTTCACCGGCCACTTCACCCTGAACTGGGCGATGATCCCGCTGACCCTGATCGGCCTGATCATCCCGATCGGCGTGCTCGTGCGGATCAAGCGGGACAAGGACCTGTCCGCGCCGGAGCAGTCGAAGATGACCGGCTACATCTGGTTCTTCGTGGCGGCCGCCGCCTTCTGGATGATCTACGACCAGGGTGGCTCCACGGTCCAGGCGTTCGGCGAGACCAAGGGCTCCGGTTCGCTGCTCGGCTTCGAGTTCCCCTCGTCCTGGTACCAGTCGCTGAACCCGCTGTTCATCATGGCGCTGGCCCCGGTCTTCGCCTGGATCTGGATGTGGCTGAACCGCAAGGGCAAGGAGCCGTCGACGGTCGCCAAGTTCGCGGCCGCCCTGTTCTTCATCGGCGTCTCGTTCTTCTTCTTCCTGCTGCCACTGGGCGTGGCCTCGGACGGCTCCCTGGTCAGCCCGATGTGGCTGGTCGGCATCTACCTCATCCAGACCGTCGGTGAGCTGTGCCTGTCGCCGGTCGGCCTGTCGGTGACGACGAAGATGGCACCGGCCAAGTACGCCAGCCAGATGATGGGTGTGTGGTTCCTCGCGGTCACCGCGGGTGACTCCGTCACGGGCCTGCTGTCCAACCCCGCGGTCGGTGGGGTGGACCTGAGCGGCACCGGCGCGGTCGCCGCCGAGGCGGTGCTGGCCGTACTCGCGGGCTTCGCGGTGTACATGTACCGGAAGAAGGTCAAGGCGCTGATGGGCGACGTCCACTGACATCCCTTCGCACAACGGCGAGGGCCGCCGCACCCGGGGTGCGGCGGCCCTCGCCGTATGTGGGACTCCGGTCAGGCCCGAGTCTCCACCGTCCACGAGCGGGTGAAGCTGCGAAGTCCGCACTTCACAGTCGACTTCTCACCGGGCTTCTTCCACGGGCCCCACAGGGTCCACGGGATCGTGTGCTCGGAGCCGGCCCCCGTGCCACGGATCACATCGCAGACGAGCTTGACCCGGTGTTTGGTCACCTTCTTGCCCGAACTCGACTTCTTGCAGCTGGACGTCGCCGTCGGACGGCCGAGGTCGAGGTGCACTTCAGACGTGCACTTGTACCTGGCCCCGGCCGCCTGCGCGGTACCCGCGGTGGCCACGCCCACCCCCGTCGCCATGAGAACAGCCGCCAGCGCGCCTACGGCCGCCTTCTTCCCCCAGATCATTTGCTCCTCTTTCCCGCACCGGGCAACGAGCACCGTTTGGTCGTTTCTGAAATGCTCGAATGCCTGGCGCGCAACACCGTCGCACACTTGCTTGCGCGAACGGCGCGGACACTATGCGTTTTTTGATCTTGCGGCAAATGCGTGCTGGAACCAGACCAGACGAGGGCCTGAGGACGACGTCAGCGCACGTTGCGGCGCGGCATGAACGTGAACACCGCCCCTCCCAGCAGTAGTGCCGTTCCCGCCACCAGGCCCAGCGCCTTCAGGGACCCCTGGCCCTGAGCGCCGGTCGCCGCCAGACCGCCGTCCGTCGACGAGCCGCCCGCCGAACCGCCCGCCGAGCCGCCGCCGGACGCACCGCTCGCCTGCTCGCTCGTGTCCAGCGTCAGTGACACCTGCGACTTGGCGGGTGTGCAGGTCGTCGTCGTGCCGAGGGCCTCGATGGTCAGCACTCCCGGGGAGAGGGTCGACTCGCCGCTCGCGCCCGGCTTGTAGGTGCCCGTGAGGTCGGGGATCTCGATCGGGTCGCCCGACTTGATGGCCTCGGAGTTGGTGGGCCCCTCGACGTGGACCGTGCCCTTGTCGGCGCCGCCCAGGGCGACCTCCATCGACGGCTTGACCGAGTCCTTGGGGATGTCGGCGGGGCTGTCCATCACCGACTTCTTGAACTGCACCGTCAGATCGAAACTCCCGCCGTTCTTCTTGGCGTTGATCTGGACCGGCGAGGTCGCCTCCTTGTCACCGATGGGCGTCTTGCACTTGTACGGGACCTGGACCTCCTTGCCCGTGAAGTCGGTCTGGCCGCCGTCGCCGCCCCCGGTGCTCGTACCGCCGGTGTCCCCGCCCGTCTCGCTCTCACTCGGCGCCGGGTCCGAAGGGCTCGACGAGCCCGTCGGCAGACCGGTCGGCACGCTCGTCGGCAGCGTCGGGACGACCGTCGGCAGGCCTCCCGTCGTACCGCCCGAAGTCCCGCCCCCGTCCGTCACCTTGATCGTCGCGGCCTTCTGCACGGTCTCCTCCGGCGCGCACTTGGTGTCCGTGGAGATCGGCTTGCTGACGTTGATGTTGTACGCGCCCGGCGTCAGGGTCACCTCACCCGGTGCCGTCAGCTTCAGCTTGCCCTTCATGTCGGACAGCTTCATGTCGCCGCCCTTGGGGATCGCCGGGTTCTCCCGGGGCCCCTGCATGGCGACGTCCGCGGTCTGCGCACCGGCCGCCTTCAGCGTTCCCGACGGCTGGACCGTGTTCGCCTGGAGGTCAAGGATGTCGGGGTTCTTGGACGCGGCCTGGACGAACTTCCAGACGACCTCCACCTCGTCGCCGACCTTCGCCTCCGCGGGCGCGGTGATCTCCACCTTCGTCGTGCCCTGCACCGGCGGCAGCCCTGAGATGGCGGGCGGGATGCACTCGGTCGCGTACGCCACCTCCGCGGCCTGGGCGGGCGCGGCGGACACGCCGAGCAGGATGCCCGCGCCGCCGAGCATCAGCGCGACGCCGGCCGCGCCTCCTCTTCCCGGGCGTGTTCGCGGGCGGGTTCTCGGGCGTGCCGGTGTGACTCTCCTTCGCTTGCTCACGGGGGTCCCTTCCTGGTCGGAGTCGACGGAGTCGTGGGGCCCGTCGGACTCGTCGGGCTGTCGTCGTGCGGTGCGGAGAGCCGACCGGCCGTGCCCGGATCGCTGTCCGGGGCGAACCACGGCAGGGTCGAGGAGGAGGAAGAGGGCAGGGCGTGCCTCGCCTCTTCGCGGGGCTTCAACCCCGGCAGGCGCAGCGCCGGTTCGGGTAGCCGGAGCCTGCGCCGGCGGGTGGTCTGGCGCGGCCGAACCCGGTCGACGACCGCCAGCCCGACGCGGAACACCGCCGCCGGTACGACCAGACAGACGAGGGTCCAGAACAGCGTCACGCCCCAGGGCCGCCCCACGCCCCAGGGCTGTTCGGCCATCACCTTGCCGCCGTACTTCAGGGAGACCGTGTAGTCGCCGTGCGCGCCGGCCGCGAGTTCCACCGGCAGCTCGATCCGCGCCTTCCTGCCCGGCTGGATCGTGCCGCGCCACTGCTGTTCCTGCCACTGCGGTGCGAACACGCCGTGGGAGGTGCCGACCTGGAAGACCGGGTTCCTGACGGGTGCGGTGCCGACATTGCCGACCGTGAACGTCAGCGTCCTCGCCGGTGGCGCGCCGAACCAGGTGAGCAGGCCGCTCGAACCGTCCAGCCGGGTGTCCGTGAGGACCGACAGGCGTCCCCCGGCCGGCTCGGCGGGCAGCGGCTCGACCGCGTGTCCGGCCACCTGGAAGATCGCGTCGGCCTCGGCCTTCGCTCCGGTCACCGTCGCCACGTGCACCACGCACGGGCACGGCACGGGCGGCTCGGCCACCGGGAGTTTCCGGCTGAAACGTCCGTCCGCGTCCGTCGTCACGGCCCGGCCCTCCGCGTTGGCGCAGGAGTTGGTGCCGCCGCTCACACCGGTCGACGGCACGGACTGACCGCAGATCAGGATCATCAACAGGGTGCGGTCCCGCCAGCCGCTGCCGGTCACGGTGATCGAACCACCCGTCCCCGCCTGCGACTTGGACAGCTTGACGGTGGGCGGGTCGTCCGCGGCCGACACGTTCACTGCCGTCACAGGTGACAGCAGCGCCAGCAGGGCCGCCGACACCGCAATCCGCACCCTGGTGGCGTTCACGTCCCCGCTCCCGTCAACTCGACTTGCCTGTGGGGCTGTTCCGTTGCGGCCGACGCGCCGCCGCCCGG
Organism: Streptomyces sp. NPDC012935; assembly: GCF_042900345.1. Taxonomy (NCBI): domain Bacteria; kingdom Bacillati; phylum Actinomycetota; class Actinomycetes; order Kitasatosporales; family Streptomycetaceae; genus Streptomyces; species Streptomyces sp. NPDC012935. The sequence goes on along the minus strand of NZ_JBIBBC010000006.1, from coordinate 409,425 downwards.
CCTACGGCGCGCTCGACGCCGTACGACGAACAAGGCGCCCACCGCCGCCACCACGAACCCCGCGACCGCGGCCACCGCATCCCACGGCACGAACCGCGCCGACGCCCCGGCCGTGTCGCTCGCCCCGCCCGCCGCCGTCACCGTCAGGCGCACGTCGACCGCGTCGAGCGCGGGCCGGTCGGGCCACGGCTCGGTGAGCTTCGTACGGCTGCCCGGGGGCAGGTCGACTGAAAGGGGGCGCGGGGCACGGTCGAGGAGGCGGCCGAAGACACCGTCGGCGCGGATCGCGAGGCTGGGGGCCAGCGCGGTCGTACCCCGGTTGACCAGCTCGTATGTGATGCCGCCGGGGTGCACCCGGACGTGTTCCAGCGTCAGCGCGGACAGCTCCGGGCCCGTCACGCGCAGGCGGAGCGGGACCGTTCGCGCGCGGCCGTCGGCGTCGCGCGCGACGATCTCGCCGGAGCGGTCGCCGGGGGCCGTGCCCGGCGGGACGGTCACCGTGAACGGAACCTCGGCGCGGGTGCGGGCCGGCACGCGTACCACGCTGTCGGCGAAGGCGAGCGGGACGCCGGCGCCGCGCAGCCGTACGGTGACCGGCTCGCCGCCGCTGTTCGTCACGGACACCGTGTCCTGCTGGACCGTCCCGGGCGCACCCTCGGCGTAGAAGGACGGGCGCCCGCCGCCGGACGGCGCGACGGTCCAGGCCTCGGCGGCGGTCGCCACCGGAGCGGCCGCCAGGAGGAGCAGCAGGGACAGGCACAGGACACGGACGGCTGACGACATCGGCGGCTCCAGCAGTGATCAGGCGTGCGGGTCAGCGGCGTACCGCCTGGCCCCTGCGCGTCAGCCACAGCGCGCCTGCCGCGCCCGCGAGCAGCACCGTGCCGCCGAGAGTGCCCAGGGCGATGGCCGAGTCCTCGGGGCCGGTCTGCGGGAGTTCGGCGCCGGAGTCGGAGCCGCCCTGGCCGGAGCCGCCCGTGCTGCCGCCGCCGGACGCCGCCGTCACGTCGAGGGTGAGCGACGGGCCGGGGCTGTTGCCGGGCGTGCAGGTGGTCGTCGTGCCGAGCGCCTTGATGGTGAGCACGCCCGCCGTGAAGGTGACCTTGCCGGTCTTCTTCGGGGTGTACGTACCCGTCAAGTCGTTGATCTTGATGGGGGTGTTGGCGGGAATCGCCTCCTGGTTGGCCGGGCCGGTGACCGCCAGGGTGCCGCTGTCGGCGCCGCCCAGCTTGATGGTGGCGCTCGGGTTCATCGCGCCCTTGCCCAGTTCGACCGGGCTGGACGAGACACCCTTCTGCCACGACATGGTGATCTTGTAGCCGCTGCCGCTCTTGACACCCTTGATGTCGATGGGCGAGACGGCGCTCTTGTCGCCGATCGGCGTCTTGCAGGCGTAGTTGACGTCGACGACTTCGGCCCGGGCCGCGGGGGCGGCCATCAGCACCGCCGAGCCGGCCAGGGCCGCGGCCGTCGCGAGCGCGGCGGTTCGCTTCTGCTTCGACACGGTCCCCTCATTTCCTGACGGCACATCAGATCGGCCGTCAAGGTACGCCCGGCGCCTTGAGGAGGGAAGACACGGCGCACGCCGGAGTTGTGACGATCCGGCGTGCACCGCAGGGGGTTCGAGTGGAGAGCCGACCCCTCAGGGTGACCCTGGGTAACCCAGGCTCAGACCGGGCGCAGCAGCTCGGGCAGTCCCCAGCGCCGCAGCACCTCCGGCACGAGCACCGTCCCGTCCGCCCGCTGGTGCTGCTCCAGGATCGCGGGGAGCAGCCGGCTGGTGGCGAGGCCCGAGGCGTTGAGGGTTGGGAACTGCTGTTGCTTGACCTTGCCTAGGCGCGTTGGAGCGTGCATGCGTGAGTGTTGCTGCTGCGGCGTGCGGATTCGGGGTGGAACGGGAGTTCTTGCATCGAATGCGTGACCTTGACCGGAAAGGCTCGTTGGGTGCGGTAGAGGGTTCTACGACATCGGGCGGGGTGGGGGGAATGGGCGGGCTGCGTGAGGTGGCGGTGCCGTTCGTCGCTCTCGGCCCTTGTGGTGTATCGGTCCGTACCCGGCTGGGGGGCCTCACGCCCGAGGATGAGAAGGTTCTGCGCCTGGTGGGTGCGCACCTGGGCTCGCTGGCCTCGAAGGACCTCAAAGCGCGTTGCGCTGACGGCCGGAAGCCCCGCCGAGACGTGGGCGGCCAGCAAGCGGGACCTGACGGGCGTCTCGTCGCTCAATGAATAGGAACGGTGTGGACGTACGCCGCCTTGCCGCCGCCGGCCGGGCGGTACCGGACGCCGCCGCGGCGAGCCTGGTAGACACGGGCGCTCGACACCGAGCTGACCTCTGCGTGCGCGCCCAGGCTGGGCAGCCAGACCTCCACGTCGTAGGTCTTGGCCTGCGCCGGGCTGGTGTCGCCGGCGGCGAGCTTGGTGACGCGATAGTGCAGCCCTGGAGCGGCGCCTCGGCGGTACGGAAACGAATTTCTCGTACGGCAGGCCGAACGGGTGACCTACGCCGGTGCTCCCAGTTCCGCCCACACCGTCTTGCCCGCGAGTCCCGGCGTCCGCATGACCCCCCAGTCCAGACACAGCCGCTGCACGATGAACATGCCGTGGCCGCCGGGACGCCCCGCGCGGTGCGGTGTGCGCGGGGCCGGCTGGCCCGTGCCCTTGTCGGAGACCTCGACGCGGATCACCTTGTTGTCGCAGGCGATCCACAGCTCGTCCGGCCCGTCGGCGTGCAGACAGGCGTTGGTGACCAGCTCGGACACGACGAGCAGCACATCCTCCGCGGCGGCCCGCTGGTCGGCGGTGGCCGCGGGGAGCCAGCCCCACGCGTACAGCGCCTGGCGGGCGAAGTCACGGGCGAGCGGGACCACGCCGCTCTGGCCCTCGAAGACCAGCCGACGGACCTGCCGCCCCGCCGACACCTCGGCGGACGCCGCGGACTCCACGGGCTCCACGGGCTCCATGGGCCTTAGGGACGGCATGGCGCCCCCGCCGGGCTCTCCAGCCGCCGCAGGGCCCTCATCGGAGCCCCCCGTGGCCGGCACGCCGCTCTCGGACGCCCCCGAAGCGCCGCTGGGCTCAGGGCCGCGGTCGCCCGGCGAGAAAGGCCGGGTGGTGCTCATCAGCGCTTCACCTCACCGATTCACCAGTTCAACGTTCACACGATTCAGAAGTCAGTACGTAGAGTCAGTACGCCAGTACACGGTCCTTGCCTGATACGTCGGTCACAGTCCCCCGCCCCCGGTGGCCGACATCACAGCCGACGGGTTTCAGGATGTCTCCTGCCCGACCGAGCCGAGGGAACACCCCTGTATTCGGCATGAATCATGTGACGCCTGATGCAGGGCCGGACGCGAGCGGTCAGCCCGCCCCGTCGGCCTCATCGGCCAGGGCGGCGTCGAGCGAGTCGTGGACCGTGAAGACGGCCTCGGCCCCCGTGATCTCGAACACGCGTGCGACTACGGGCAGCATCCCCGCGAGATGCACCCCGCCACCGGCGGCCTCCGCCTTCAGCCGGGCCCCGAGCAGCACGTTCAGACCCGTGGAGTCACAGAACTCGAGCCGCGAGCAGTCGACGACCAGCCGACTGAAGCCCTTCTCGAGGCAGTCCTCGAGTGGCTCACGCAGCAAATCGGCGGTGTGGTGATCCAACTCACCTGCCGGGGTCACGACGGCGCTGGCGCCCTCTTCCCGCACCTCGACCAGAAGTCGGCCAGACTGTGCGCTGCCGACCGTCCCGCGGTCCATGCCGTCTCTCACTCCCGACGTCGTGACTGCTGACTGACGCTGTCGAACACTACGCCCTCCCTGCGCCCCCCAACACCCGAACATCCACCCAGAATCGGACATTTCGGACCAGAGCGCACTTGCGGTGGGCTCCTGAAAGCGGGTAGGGCTAGTAGAGACACGTAACCGACTCGGCCGGCTTTGGAGGCGCCGCACACCGCAGTGCACGCAGGCTTCGGCAGCCGAATGCCGAGAACGATGGAGGACATCATGTCACCCCGGCTCGACGCATCGCATACCCAGAGCGCGACGTCGGCATCCCAACCGGAACATCTGGATCCCATCGAGTTGGGCAACGACGTACGCCCCGATCAGGACTTCGCTCAGGAGTTCGGTCAGGACGACGCGCTCGCCGGGCTTCCGGACATCCCCCCGTACGACGAGGTGGGGCCGGTGGACGCGCGGGCCCTGTCCAAGACCCTCTTCGAGCGGCTGGAGTCGCTGGAGGAAGGGACCCACGAGTACTCGTACGTCCGCAACACGCTCGTCGAACTCAACCTCGCGCTGGTCAAGTTCGCCGCCTCCCGCTTCCGCTCGCGCAGCGAGCCGATGGAGGACATCATCCAGGTCGGCACGATCGGCCTGATCAAGGCGATCGACCGCTTCGAACTCAGCCGCGGCGTGGAGTTCCCCACCTTCGCGATGCCGACCATCATCGGTGAGATCAAGCGCTTCTTCCGCGACACGTCGTGGTCGGTGCGGGTACCGCGTCGGCTTCAGGAGCTCCGGCTCGACCTGGCCAAGGCCGGGGACGAACTGGCCCAGAAGCTCGACCGCGCCCCGACCGTGGCGGAACTGGCGGAACGCCTCGGCCTGACCAACGACGAGGTCGTCGAGGGCATGGCGGCGTCGAACGCGTACACCGCCTCGTCGCTGGACGCCCAGCCCGAGGAGGACGACGCCGAGGGCGCGCTGGCCGACCGGATCGGCTACGAGGACCACGGGATCGAAGGCATCGAGTACGTCGAGTCCTTGAAGCCGCTCATCGCCGAACTGCCGCCCCGGGACCGCAAGATCCTGTCCCTGAGATTCGTGGCGGGCATGACCCAGTCGGAGATCGGCGAAGAACTGGGCATCTCGCAGATGCATGTGTCGCGACTGCTGTCGCGGACGTTGATCCGGCTCCGGAAGGGGCTGACGGTCGAGGAGTGACCGATCCAGGAGTGGCGTCTCCTCCGCGCTGACCTGCGCTGTGCCCGGTGTCCCGCCGAATTCCGTCGGCGGGACACCGGGCACAGCGCGTTCGGGGAACGGATGCGTCCTGCCGCCCGACCAAGCGTGCGCGACTCACGGGGTTACCCACAGAAACCCTTTCCCCACGGCCTCCCTTCCTCCACTATGAGCCGTCATACCCGCCGGTAGGTCAGAACTCCGGACGGGTCGCACGGCTGCAAGGAGGCAGGCGGATGGCTCGGGCCGACGACGGTGGGGACCGTGACCGCGGGATGCACGCGGGCGCGTCCGACGCACGGCTCACCGAACTGCTGCGCGCCGACACGGCAACCGCGTATCCGGCGCTCCAGGAGCTGCGCTCCCGCCATCACGCGCCCGTCCTCGCCTACGCCCGCCTGTGCACCCCGAACGACTCCACGGCCCGGCAGCTGGCGGCGCAGGCCTTCACTCTGGCGGCCCGTCAGACGGCGCGCGGCATCGACCCCGGACTGCCCTGGCGGCACCAACTGCTGATGCTGACCGCCCGGTTGGCCGGCACCTGGGCCACGGACGAACGGGCGGCGGGCCTCGACGCGGGCCTGCTGCTCGTGCTGAACACGTCCGGTCCCTCCGGCCCGGTCCCGCCCATGCTGACGGCGTACCAGTCCCTGCCGTCCCGGACCCAGGGCCTGATCTGGTACGGCCTGGTGGAGCAGGAGCCGGCGGACCGGACAGCGGGCCTGCTCGGCCTCACCCGCGAGGACGTCACGTACGGCACGGACCCGGCGCTTCAGCAGCTGGCCCGGTCCTGCCTGCGCGCCCGTCTCACGGCCTCCGACGACCCCGACTGCTCCGACTTCGGCCGCCTCATCGAGGAGTCCGTACGGCCGGACAGTCCCCGCGACAGCGCCGATCTGCACGCCCACATGGCGCGCTGCCCGCACTGCACTACGGCGTACGAGGAACTGTCGGCGCTGCGGGACTCGCCGCGCACGACGCTGGCGGAGGGGCTGCTGCCGTGGGGCGGGACGGCGTATGCGGCGGGCGCTCCGGGAGAGCGGGAGGACTTGCGGCGCCGGCGTGGGACACGCCTTGTCCCCGCGAAGAGGAGCTGGCCGGTGCCCGGATGGCCGTCCGACCGTCGCCGGGTGGTGCTGGTGTCGGCGGCCCTCGGCGTGGCGCTGCTGCCGCTGGTGGCCTTCCTGGTGGCCCAGGGAGGGACCTCGTCGCAGGAGCCCGTGGGTGCGGTCGGCACCGAGGTGAGCGTGCCGCCGGTGGCGGTCACGGTGACGGCCACCGTGTCGGCGACGCCGTCGGCCTCATCGCCCTCGCCGTCCCCGTCCCCGTCACGCAGCTCCAAGTCGCCGTCGCCCACGAAGAGCGCGACGCCGACGAAGACGGCCAGTCCCAAGCCGCCGCCCTCTCCCACGCACCCGCCGAGCGGCGCGTATGCCCAGGTCGTGAATCTCGCCACGGGGCTGTGCCTGGACGTGGGCGGCGCCTTCTTCAAGGGGACCGATGTGATCACGGCTCCGTGCACGTCGTCCGGCACCCAGCGCTGGCGGGTCGACGCGGATCGCGGTGTGCTCCAGTCCTCCGCCGACCCCGACTACTGCCTGGACAGCCGGGGTTCGACGGACCGGGGCGTCGGAATCTGGACGTGCGACTCGGTGGAAGGGCGCAACGGTCAGAACCTGATGTTCGTGGTGGACGGCGACGGCGTGATCCGCCCCGCCATCGCCTTCGGGACTGCGGTGACCCCGGAGGGGGGTGCCGGGGACGGGCTGTCTTTGGAGTCGGTGAGTGGCGGTGGCGGCCAGCGCTGGAAGGCGGGGGCCGCCTAGGCCGGTCCTCAACAGGCCCTGGCCCAGGCGCAAGGGCCCCTGGCCGGGCGTCCCTTCGGGATCAGGCCTCGCGTACGCCCCGCCGCCACACCTCGCTGACCAGCGGCACGCCGGGGCGGTAGGCCAGGTGCACATGGCTCGGGGCGTCGAGCAGGAGCAGGTCGGCGCGGGCGCCCGGCGTGAGGCGGCCGATGTCGTCGCGCCTCAGGGCCGCCGCGCCGCCGGCGGTGGCCGACCAGATCGCCTCGTCCGGGGTCATCCCCATGTCCCGTACCGCGAGCGCGATGCAGAAGGGGACGGAGGAGGTGAAGGACGAGCCCGGGTTGCAGTCGGTGGACAGGGCGACAGTGGCGCCCGCGTCGAGGAGGCGGCGGGCGTCGGGCCACTGGGCGCGGGTGGAGAACTCGGCGCCGGGGAGGAGCGTGGCGACCGTGTTGCCGTTCGCCAGGGCGTCGACGTCCGCGTCCGTCAGGTGGGTGCAGTGGTCGGCGCTTGCGGCGTCCAGCTCGACCGCGAGTTGCACGCCGGGGCCGTAGGAGAGCTGGTTGGCGTGGACGCGGGGGTGCAGGCCCCTGGCCTTGCCCGCGGTGAGGATCGCACGGGCCTGGTCGCCGTCGAAGGCGCCCTTCTCACAGAACACGTCGATCCAGCGGGCGTACGGCGCACAGGCGTCGAGCATCTCGCCGGTGACGAGGGCGACGTAGGCGGCCGGGTCGTCGGCGTGGTCCGGGGAGACGATGTGGGCGCCGAGGAAGGTGACCTCGTCGGTGTGGGCGGCGGCGATGCGCAGGGCGCGGGCCTCGTCCTCGACCGTCAGGCCGTAGCCGGACTTGGTCTCGAAGGTGGTGGTGCCCTGACGCAGGGCCTCGGCGAGGTAGCGGGTGAGATTGCGTTCCAGGTCCTCGTCGCTCGCGGCCCGGGTGGCCGCGACGGTCGTACGGATGCCGCCGGCGCTGTACGGCCTCCCCGACATACGGGCGTTGAACTCCTGCGTCCGGTCGCCCGCGAAGACGAGGTGCGAGTGGGAGTCCACGAAGCCCGGGACGACCGCCCGGCCACCGGCGTCGACCCGATTGTCAGTGGCGGGTGCTTTGCTTTGATCACCGGTCCACGCGATGCGGTCGCCCTCGATGACGACGGCCGCGTCCTGGATCAGTCCGAGGGGGGAATTGTCACCGAGGGAGGGGTCGTTGGTGACCAGGGCGGCGATGTTGGTGATGAGCGTGCTTGCGGTGCTCGCGGAGTGGGCGGGGCTGACGGTCGTCGCGTTGCTCATGGCGTCCTTGGTGGCCTGGTCGGCGGTGGGGTCGGGTTCGGGGGCGGAGGCGGGCCGCTCGGGTCGGCGGCCCCGCGTCATCCGCGCAGGGCTTCGACGGCGTCCGCGAGGGCTCGGGGCACATCCGGCACGAGGGTGTGGGCCCCGTCCCGTACGACGTGCCGGCCTCCCACGACCGTATGCGACACGTCTGCTGCCGACGCAGCGAATACGGCCGTCTCGGCCCCGAGCCGCGCAAGCGGCCCTGCCGTCCTGACCGTGTCGAGCGCGATCGTCGTGAGGTCGGCGAGCGCGCCGGGCTCGATGGCGCCCGCGCCGTCCCAGCCGAGGGCCGCGTGGCCGTCGGCGGAGGCCGCCCGCAGGAGGGCCGCCGCCGTCCAGTGACCTCGCGTCCGGGTGCGCAGGCGCTCGTTCAGCTCCATGGCGCGCGCCTCTTCGAGCAGGTCGATCACGGCGTGGCTGTCGGAGCCGAGGGAGAGCGGGGAGCCGGCCCGCTGGAGGGCGACGGCGGGTCCGATGCCGTCCGCCAGGTCCCGCTCGGTCGTCGGGCACATGCAGGTGCCGGTGCCGTTGCCGCCGATGAGGGCGATGTCCTCGTCGGTGAGGTGGGTGTTGTGGACGCCGGTGGTGCGCGGCCCGAGGACACCGTGGTCGGCGAGCAGCCGGGTGGGCGTGCAGCCGTGGGCCTCCCGGCAGGCGTCGTTCTCGGCGGTCTGCTCGGACAGGTGCACATGCAGCGGGGCCCCCCGCTCCTCGGCCCACCGAGCCACGGTCGCCAACTGGTCGGCGGGCACGGCCCGTACGGAGTGGACCGCCGCCCCGATCCGTGCGTGATCCCGGTCCTTGAGAACTGAACAGCGTTCGGCCCAGGCCTCCGCGCTGCCGTCGGAGAACCGGAGCTGGTGGGCGTTGGGGGGCTGTCCGAAGCCGGAGGACAGGTAGACGGTGTCGAGGAGGGTGATGCGGATGCCGGCGTCGGCGGCGGCCTCCATGAGGGCCTCGCCCATGGCGTTGGGGTCGGCGTAGGGGGTGCCGCCCGGTGCGTGATGCACGTAGTGGAACTCGCCGACGGACGTGATCCCCGCCAGCGCCATCTCCGCGTACACCGCGCGGGCGAGCTCGCGGTAGGTCTCCGGGGTCAGCCGGTCGGCGGTGGCGTACATGACCTCACGCCAGGTCCAGAAGGTGCCGGAGCCGACCTGGACCGTGGAGCGCAGGGCGCGGTGGAAGGCGTGCGAGTGGGCGTTGGAAAGGCCGGGGAGCGTCAGGCCGCGCAGGATCTCGGCGCCCGGAGGCGGGGTTTGCGTGCCCGTGCGGACGGCGGCGATGCGGCCGTCCGCGACCTCGACGGCCACCCCCGGCTCGACGTGGGTGCCGAGCCAGGCGTGTTCCAGCCAGTAGGTACGGGTCTGCTGGGCGGGCGTCACGTGCAGGCCAGTCCTTCCAGTACGTCGGCGAGGGCGATGACTCCGGCCACACAGTCGTCCTCGGCGGCGAACTCGGCCGGGGAGTGCGAGACGCCCGTGGGGTTGCGTACGAACAGCATGGCGGTCGGAATGCTCCCGGACAGGATTCCGGCGTCGTGTCCGGCGCCGGTGCCCAGGACGGGGACCTTGAGCTCGGGTTCCCTCTCCTGGCCGAGGATGCGGGCGAGTTCGTCGCGCAGGGCGTGGTCGAACTCGACGACCGGCGTGAAGGACTCGCGGACGACGTCGAGGTCGATGCCGTGGGCTGCCGCATACTCGCGGGCCGCCGTCTCGACGCCGCCGACGACGCGGTCCAGGCTCGCCTGGTCCTCGGCACGGGAGTCGAGCCAGCCGCGCACCAGGGAGGGGATGGCGTTGACGCCGTTGGGCTCGACGGCGATCTTGCCGAAGGTGGCGACGGCACCGGCGAGTTCGGCCTCGCGGCGGGCGGCGAGCACGGTCTCGGCGTACGACAGCATGGGGTCGCGCCGGTCCACGAGCCGGGTGGTCCCCGCGTGGTTGGCCTCGCCCCGGAAGTCGAACCGCCACCGGCCGTGCGGCCAGATGGCGCTGGCGATGCCGACCCGGTCGCCGGACAGGTCGAGGGCACGGCCCTGCTCGACATGCAGCTCGACGAAGGCCCCGATGCGGGCGAGCCGCTCCGGATCGGCGCCGATGGTGTCCGGGTCGTAGCCCGCGGCCTCCATGGCCCGGGGCAGGCTGACGCCCTCGCCGTCGGTCAGCTTGTGGGCGCCCTCGACGGTGAGCTGCCCGCCGGTGAGCCGGGACCCGACACAGGCGAGCCCGAACCGTGCGCCCTCCTCGTCGCCGAAGTTGACGATGGCGAGGGGCTTGGTGAAGTCGGCGCCCCGGCCGCGCAGTTCATCGAGCGCGGCGAAGGAGGACACGACACCGAGGGGGCCGTCGAAGGCGCCCCCGTCCGGCACCGAGTCCAGATGTGAGCCGGTGACGACGGCGTCCCCGGCGGCGGGGTCCCCGAGCCAGGCCCACTGGTTCCCGTTGCGGTCGACCTCGTAGGCGAGCCCGCGCGCCTCGGCCTGCTCCTGGAACCAGGCCCGGCACTCGAGGTCCACACCGGTCCAGGCGAAACGCCGGTACCCGCGGGAGGCGGGGTGCCGGCCGATGGGGAGCAGGTCGCGCCACATGTCGTGGAACGAGCGGCCATGGCCAGGCCGTGGGCAGTCGTTCCGCAGGGCGGAGCCGGTGGGCACAGCCGAACCCGCACCCGGCGACGAGACCTCAGCCTCCACCGCAGAAGTGCCGTGCCCGCCCGAATGCCGAGTCACGCGTCGTCACCTTCGCGCATCGGGACGCGGACGTCCCGCTCGTCGGCAACGGACTCCGCGATGTCGTACCCGGCGTCGACGTGCCGGATGACGCCCATCCCGGGGTCGTTGGTGAGGACCCGGCGAATCTTCTCGCCGCCGAGCTTCGTGCCGTCGGCCACCGTCACCTGCCCGGCGTGAATGGACCGTCCCATCCCCACGCCGCCCCCGTGGTGAAGGGACACCCACGACGCACCGGACGCCACGTTCACCATGGCGTTCAGCAGCGGCCAGTCGGCGATCGCGTCGGACCCGTCGAGCATGGCCTCGGTCTCACGGTAGGGAGAGGCGACGGAACCGCAGTCGAGGTGGTCGCGCCCGATGGCCAGCGGCGCGGCGAGCTCACCCGAAGCCACCATGTCGTTGAAGCGCTCGCCGGCCTTGTCCCGCTCGCCGTAGCCGAGCCAGCAGATGCGCGCGGGCAGCCCCTGGAAGTGGACCCGCTCGCCGGCCATCTTGATCCAGCGGGCGAGGGACTCGTTCTCCGGGAACAGGTCCAGGATCGCCTTATCGGTCTTGGCGATGTCGGCCGGGTCGCCCGAGAGGGCAGCCCAGCGGAAGGGGCCCTTGCCCTCGCAGAACAGGGGACGGATGTAGGCCGGCACAAAGCCGGGGAAGGCGAACGCGCGGTCGTACCCGGCGAGTTGGGCCTCACCGCGGATCGAGTTGCCGTAGTCGAAGACCTCGGCGCCGGCGTCCATGAAGCCGACCATGGCCTCGACGTGCTTGGCCATGGACTCGCGGGCCCGGGTGGTGAAGCCGGCCGGGTCCTTGGCCGCGTAGGAGGCCATGTCGTCGAAGTCGACGCCGAGCGGCAGGTACGCCAGCGGGTCGTGTGCCGAGGTCTGGTCGGTGACGATGTCGATGGGGGCGCCCATCGACAGGAGCTGCGGGAGCAGTTCGGCCGCGTTGCCGAGGACGCCGATCGACAGCGGACGGCGGGCGTCGCGGGCCTCGGTGGCCAGCTGCAGGGCGTGGTCGAGGGAGTCGGCCTTCACGTCGAGGTACCGGTGCTCGATGCGCCGCTCGATGGCACGCGGGTCGCAGTCGATACAGATCGCGACGCCGTCGTTCATGGTCACGGCGAGCGGCTGGGCGCCGCCCATGCCGCCGAGACCGGCGGTGAGGGTGATCGTCCCGGCGAGGGTGCCGTTGAACTTCTTCGCGGCGACGGCGGAGAAGGTCTCGTAGGTGCCCTGGAGGATGCCCTGGGTACCGATGTAGATCCAGGAGCCGGCCGTCATCTGGCCGTACATGGTGAGGCCGAGGGCCTCCAGGCGGCGGAACTCCTCCCAGTTGGCCCAGTCGCCGACGAGGTTGGAGTTGGCGATGAGGACGCGCGGGGCCCACTCGTGGGTCTGCATGACGCCGACGGGGCGGCCGGACTGGACGAGCATCGTCTCGTCCTGCTTGAGGCCCTTCAGTGTGCGCACCATCGCGTCGAAGGAGCGCCAGTCGCGGGCGGCCTTGCCGGTGCCGCCGTAGACGACGAGCTTGTCGGGGTGCTCGGCGACCTCGGGGTCGAGGTTGTTCTGCAGCATCCGCAGGGCGGCCTCCTGCTGCCATCCCAGGGCACTCAGTTCCGTACCGCGCGGTGCTCGGACGGGGCGGGGTCCTGACATGGTCTGCCTCCCAGCGGACTGTGACTGCGAACTGTTGAGGTGGTTATTCACATCCTGGACGTCTGAATAGAGCTAGTCAATACATCCGTGCGCCAGCATCGGCGCGTCCCGGATGTTTGGCTGGATGCGTGGGCTCCTACGACGACGTGACAGGGGGCGACGACATGACGGGGGATGTTGTGGGCAACGGAACGGGCGGCGGAGCCGGGATGCCGGAGCAGGACGCCGTGCGGGTGGCACGGCGGGACGAGGCGGTGCGGGCGGCCGTGGAGCAGGGGCTGCTCGGGCCCGGCTCCCCGATCGTCGGCCTGCTCGACGTCACCGGCATCCGGGAGTCCGCGGCGGCGCTGCGGGCGGCCTTCGACGCGGTGGTGGCGCCGGGCACGCCCGTGCTGCACGCCTTCGCGGTGAAGGCGACCCCGCTGGTGGCGGTGCTGCGGCTGCTGCGCGAGGAGGGCATCGGCGCGGAGGTGGCGAGTCCGGGTGAGCTGGCGCTGGCGCGGGCGGCGGGGCTGGGTCCGGAGATGACGGTCCTGGACTCGCCCGCCAAGACGCCGGCCGAGCTGCGGGAGGCGCTGGCGCTGGGCATCGCCGTCAACGCGGACAACCCTCAGGAGCTGGACCGCATCGACGCCCTGATGAAGTCGGCGGCCAGCCGCTCGCCGCTCGGGATCCGGGTGAATCCGCAGGTCGGCGGGGGTTCCATCGAAGCGACGTCCACGGCCACGGCGACGTCGAAGTTCGGGGTGGCGCTGCTCGACGAGGGGGCTCGGGAGTGGGTCGTACGGGCGTATCAGGACCGCCCGTGGCTGACGCGGCTGCATGCGCACACCGGCTCGCAGGGCATCCCGCTGTCGCTCATGGCGCAGGGGGTCGCCAAGGCGTATGCGCTCGCCGAGGAGATCAACCGGCGGATCGGGCGGCGGCAGATCGACACGCTCGACATCGGCGGCGGGCTGCCGGTGAACTTCGCCTCGGACGTGACGGCACCGACGTATGCGCAGTACGTGCGACTGCTGGGCGAGGCGGTGCCTGGGCTGTTCGGCGGGCGGTACGGGCTGGTCACCGAGTTCGGCCGGTCGCTGCTGGCCAAGCACGGGACGGTCGTGGCGCGGGTCGAGTACGCCAAGAGCGCGGGCGGGCGGCCGGTGGCGGTCACGCACGCGGGTGTGCAGGTCGCCACGCGGACGGTGTACGCCCCGGGGAGCTGGCCGCTCAGGATCGCCGCGTACGACGGCAAGGGGCGCCCGAAGGAGGGTCCGGCCGTGGTGCAGGACGTGGCCGGCCCGGCCTGCTTCTCGGGGGACCTGCTGGCCGAGGGGGCCGCACTGCCGTTGCTGGAGCAGGGGGACTTCGCGGCGGCGCTGGACACGGGGGCGTACTACTTCGCGCACCACTACGCGTACAACTCCCTGGCCCGGCCCGGCATCCACGGTTTCGTGCCGGACGGCGCCGGGGGCATCGCCTTCGCGACCGTGCGCGAGCCGCAGACGCTCGAAGAGATCGTGGCCGAATCGGGAGGGGCGCACGCGGACTCGCTCACCACCCTGGCCACGCCGGGGCGCCGTTGACGTAGGTCAGCACGCAGCAGTACGCCATATGCGATCAAGCCACGTGAAAACAGGGTCAGTTGACCCACCCTAGTCACTCGGCGCATGTTCCACTGGAAAATGCCCGAACGCTCACTCGCCGCACACACGTTGCGTAGTTTGGCGGTCACTCAGCCGGACCCCGAGGCGGGAGGGGAGCGACGGTGCCCGGAATCGACGAGTGCTTGCTGGAGACGATGCGGCTGCCAGGTGCGCGTGGTGCTGCATTGATCGACTGGACGAGCGGGCTGGCCCTGGGCACGGTGGGCGAACCTCCGGGCGGCGACCACGAGACGGCGGCCGCCGAGGCGGCGGAGCTGGCACGGCTGGCCGCCGAGCAGCACGCCTTCGGGCCGGAGGACGGCTCCGACGCCACGGATCCGCCCGTCGAGGACGTGATCCTCAGCAACCGGGACAGCTATCACGTGCTCCGGTTCGTGCCGACGACGTTCGACAGCAGTGTGTTCCTGTATCTGTGGCTGGCCCGCGCGGACGGCAACCTCGCGCTGGCCCGCATCCGGCTCGGCGAGATGGCCGAACGGCTGGTGCTGAGATGACCGTGGTCACACCACCACCGCAGCTGCCGGTACGGGACCGGCAGACGGCGCACCAGCGAGCGGGCGGCGTCTCCCCGATGCTGACCCGCCTCGCTGACGAGCGGGCCACCGGCGTCCTGGACCGCGAGCACGGCACGCTCCACCTCGCCGAGGGCCGGGTGGTACACGCCGAGAGCCCGCTCGCTCCCGGTCTCGACGAGCTCCTCACCGCCCACGGCGTCCTCGGCGCCGAGGCATGGCGGCACGCCGAGGAGAGCGCCGACGAGGGGCAGCTGCTGCGGCACGGTGTCACGCCGGGGGCGCTGGAGCTGGCGCAGGTGAGCGCGCTGTACGACGCCGCGTACTTCGCGCTCGCCCCCAGCAGCACGCCCGGCCGCTTCCGCTACGGCACCGCGCACTGGCTCGCCTCCGTGCATCCCGTGCCGGTCGTCGCCGTGGAGCGCGAGACGTTGCGCCGCCGGGCCTTGCTGCTCCACATCTGGCCCGACCCCGCGACGGACGGCGCCCCACTGATCCGGGCCGACCCGGTCGCGGCGCCCGCGGTGCCGCCCCGGCAGGCCGCCGTACTCGCCCGGGTGGACGGCGTGCGGCGGGCCACGGACATCGCGAGGGAGCTGGGCAGACCGGCGTTCCACACGCTGGTGCACATACGTCGGCTGGCCGCGGCGGGGCTCGTGGCCCCACAACCGCCACCGGCCGCCGAAGACCCCCCGTCCGACACAGCCGATCCCTACATCGCGCTGCTGAAGAGGGTCAGGGATGCGCTGGAGGCCCTTTGACCGCAAACCCTTCGAGGACCGCGAGCCGCCCGGGCCGCCCGAGCCGCGGCGCCCGCCGCAGCGGTCCCGCGCCGAGAGGAGACACCTGATGGCGGCCGAGGCCCCGATACTCGACGAATTCCGCCGGCTCAGAGCCCGCGTGCCTCAGCTGACCGGAGCACTCGCGGCCGGTGTGGACGGCCTCGTCCTCGCCCACGACACCCCCGGCGTCGAACCGGACGGCCTCGCCGCCCTCACCGCCGCCGCGCTCGGCGTCGCGGTGCGGGTGACGGACGCGACCGCCCGCGGCGACTTCCGCGAACTGCTCATGCGCGGCACGGAGGGCTATGTGGCGACGTACGCCGCGGGCCGTACCGCCGTGCTGACGCTGCTCGCCCAGGACGGCGTCAACGTCGGCCGGCTGCACCTGGAGGGCCGCCGCGCGGGTGCCCGGATCGGGGAGCTCGTCGACGCGGAAGCGGCGCCCGTGCGCCGCACCCCCGCCAAGAGCGCCGCCAAGGAGCCCGCCAAACCCATGCCCACTCGTACGAGAACCGCGCGCGCCGCACGCACCAACACCAACGCGCGTACCACTACCGAAGGTTGAGAGGAACACACGTCATGGCCAACACCGAGACCACGCTGAAGGAATGCCTCGCTTCGATCGAGGGCGCGACCGGGGTCGCGCTCGTCGACTACACCAGCGGAATGGCGCTCGGCACGCTCGGCGGCAGCAAGAGCTTCGACCTCAATGTCGCCGCCGCCGGCAACACCGACGTCGTCCGCGCCAAGATGCGCACGATGGAGCACCTCGGCCTCAAGGGCGGCATCGAGGACATCCTGATCACCCTCAGCGACCAGTACCACCTGATCCGGCTGATCGCCGGGCGCGGGGGCAACGGTCTCTTCCTGTACCTGGTCCTCGACGCCAAGCGCGCCAACCTGGCGATGGCCAGGCACCAGTTGAAGAAGATCGAGGAGGACCTGGAGGTCTGACCTACACGAGCGCCGCGGCGCGGCGGCGGGCCCCTCCGGGGGCCGCGTCGCCCGCGGCGACACCCGTGGTGCGGTAGCCCTTCACGGCCTTGCCCGCGGGACGGCCGGCGCGGCCGTCGAGCCAGTCGACCCGCACCCACAGCAGCGTGCCGTCGGCCCGCTCCAGCCGCCCGAGCCACGCGGCCTTGAGCCGCAGCCCCGCTCCGCACCCCGCCAGCAGCATCCCGCCGACCGCCGGCACCGCGAACGCGCTGCCCAGCGCTGCGAGGAACGCCAGTACCAGCCACCAGCGGTGGCCCCGGCGCCAGTTGCGCACGGCGACCGCGCGGTCCTGGAGCACGTCGTGCTTGCCGGCGCGGGTGGCCAAGCCGATCAGCGCTGTGTAGCGCTTGCGGCGCACGGCCGCCACCACGACCGCCGTGACGATGAACAGCGCGGCGCCGGCCAGGACGCCGATCCTGCGGCCCGTGATGCCCGGCACCAGCACCCCGATCCCCGCCGCGAACGTCCCGAGCCACCAGAGCGGCCCCGCCCCGGCCCGTACGACGACGGCCACCCGAGCCAGCCCCTGTCCTCCACCGCGTGCCACGTTCCGCCTCCCGTGCCGGCACTGTCCATCAGCTGTGCGGGCACGCTAGCCAGCCAACGTGAGACGAGCCTTAAGAAGCGGTCAGGAACTCACTCCACGAACAGCCCCCGCACCGCCGCCCGCGCGTCGAACTCCTCCAGTCGCGCCTGGGCGTCCGGCAGGTCGTCGCACATCGCCTCCAGCAGGACCCGGCCCAGCAGCATCGGCGCGCAGGCCGTGTCGAAGGCGAGGCCCGTGCCGACGGCGGCGGGCAGCAGCAGGTCGGAGACCTTGGCGACCGGCGCGAAGGCGGAGTCCGCGACCGTCACGACCGTCAGCCCGGCCTCCTTGGCGTAGGCGAGGGTGTCCACGACCTCGCGCGGATGCCGGGGCAGTGCGAAGCAGAGGAGGGTGCTCGCGCCGGCCCGTACGGCGGCGTCGATCCGGTCGTGGATCATCGTGCCGCCCTCGTGCAGCAGCCGTACGTCCGGGTGGACCTTGGCGGCGAAGTAGGCGAAGCCGTACGCCTGGGAGGCCGCGGCCCGCAGACCGAGCACGGGCAGCGGGCGGGAGGCCGCGAGCAGGCGTCCGGCCTTCTGCACCGGGCGCGGGTCCGCGAGCACCTCCGCGAGGTGCCGCAGGTTCTCGATCTCGGCCTCGACGGCCTGCTGGTACTCGTTGTACGAGCCCGCGTCCGCCGCCGGCTCCACGGGCGCGACCTCGCGCAGGTGCCTGCGCAGGGCTGGATAGCCGTCGAAGCCGAGGGCGACGGCGAAGCGGGTCACGGACGGCTGGCTGACCCCGGCCAGTTCGGCCAGCTCCACGCTGGACAGGAACGGCACGTCGGCGGCCCGCCGCACCATGCTGTGCGCGATGCGCCGCTGGGTCGGGGTGAGCCGGTGCCCCTCGAAGAGCGCCTGAAGACGCGCGGCGGGGCTGTCGGCCCCGTGAGGCGCCCCATGGGACACCCCGTGCGCCGTCCCGCTCGTGGTCCTGTCCGCGCTCATACGGCGCTCCCCCTCCAGATGTCCGTGAACCGGTCCAGCAGTGCTGCCGCCGCCGTCACGTCGTCGGTGAGCGGGCGGTCGGCCAGGTCGTCGTCGAGCACCGACTCGGCCAGCTCCAGTGCCCGGCTCACGCCCAGCTCCGGTTCGGGCCGCAGACCGCGCAGCCGCAACGCCCGTACGGCGGCGACGAGTTCACAGCCGACGACGAGACGGTACGCGTCGCACGCGCGCAGTGTCTGCCGCGCGGCGAGCGAGGCGAAGCTGGCCTGCTCCTCCACGCCCCGGGAGAGTACAGCGTGGCCGAGCGAGGCGGGGGCCGAGAACGCGCGCAGGTCGCCGAGGGCGGCACCGGCGGCGTACTCCAGGATCATCACGCCGGAAGAGGCGGGCTCATGGTCGGCGAGGAAGGGCTTCAGACGGGTGTAGGCGGGCTCGTTGAGGGTCGACAGGCGGGACGTCGACAGCCGGGCAACCTGGGTCAGCGCCAGCCTGAAGTGGTCCAGGGAGAGGGCGAGTTGGGCCTGGTAGAAGCCGCCGTGGTGGTAGGCGGCCATGTCCTCGGGGGAGATCAGGGGGTTCTCCGCGGCCGCGTTGATCTCGACCGCCAGCACCTGTTCCAGGGCGTCGGCCGCGTCGTGCGCGGGGCCGTGGATCTGGGGCAGGCAGCGGAAGCCGTACGGGTCCTGGAGCCGGCCCAGCGGAGGGGTGGGCCGGTCCTCGGCGCCGATGAACGCACGCATCTCGCGGGCGACTTCGGAGCTGCCCCGGTGCGGGCGGGCGGCGTGCACGGGAGCGGCGTACGCCTCGTGGGAGCCGTCGACGGCGAGCAGCGACAGGGCGGCGACGACCTGGGTGGCGGCGACGAGCCCGCGCAGTTCGTGCAGCGCGAGGGCGGCCTGGCCGAGGGTCAGGGCATTGCTGCTGATGAACGCGAGGGCGTCGTTGTTGTCCAGCGGCTGCGCCTCGGGGGCGCCGGGCCCCCGCCACGGGTGTTCGCCGGCCAGCGCGAGGCCGGTCTGCGCCAGCGCCGCGAGGTCTCCGGTGCCGACCGAGCCGAACTCGTTGACGACCGGGTGGGCGCCGCTCTCCAGCGCCTCGCACATCGCCGTGATGACGGTGGGCCTGAGGCCCGCGCCGCCGGCCAGCAGCTGGTTCGCGCGCACGGCGAGCATGGCCCGCACCTCCCGGGCGGGCAGTTCCTCGCCGATGGCGCCGGCGTGGCTGCGCAGCAGGCGCAGGCCGTGCTCGGCGGCGGCCTCGGTGGGCACATCCTCGTTCCGGTTGGCGCCCACGCCGGTGGAACGGCCGTAGACCCGCCCAGTCGCGGCGATCAGGCGGGCGGCGTCCCAGGACTCCTCGGCGCGCTTCATCGCGTCGGTCGCGGCGACCGGCCGCGCGGTCCCGTCGGCGAGGCGGACGACGTCCTCGACGCCGAGCCCGATCCCGTCGAGGACGACCAGGGCGGTGTGCCCAGAAGTCACAGCACTCGGCGCGTCCACGATCCGAGACGACATAAAGCCCAAGCTCCCCTCAATCCGGACATCGGGTCTTGCCTGTCGGTCATCCGTTACTTCGGATTTACACCAACCCGTTGACAACCTATTCAGCTACCAAGAACTCTGCATGACGTTATACAGCCGGGCAAGGGACAACTCATGATCCAGTTCGACGCGGTCCACAAGCGCTTCCCCAACGGCACGACAGCAGTCCACGATCTCTCCCTGGAGATGCCGGAGGGCGGCGTGACCGTCCTGGTCGGGTCCTCCGGTTGTGGCAAGACGACCACCCTGCGGATGATCAACCGGATGGTGGAGCCGACCTCCGGCACCATCCGGGTCGGCGGCAAGGACGTCACCCGGCAGGACGCCGCCGAACTGCGCCGCTCCATCGGGTACGTCATTCAGCAGGCGGGCCTGTTCCCGCACCGCACGGTGCTCGACAACGTCGCCACCGTGCCGCTGCTGCTGGGCCACGGCCGCAGGAAGGCCCGGGCCCGCGCGGCCGAGCTGCTGGAGACCGTGGGCCTCACCCCCGACACCGGCAAGCGCTACCCGCACCAGCTCTCCGGCGGCCAGCAGCAGCGCGTCGGCGTGGCCCGCGCGCTCGCCGCCGACCCGCCCGTGCTGCTGATGGACGAGCCGTTCGGCGCGGTCGACCCGGTGGTCCGCACCCAGCTCCAGGACGAACTTCTGCGCCTGCAGAAGGAGTTGAGCAAGACCATCGTCTTCGTCACGCACGACGTCGACGAGGCCGTACGCCTCGGCGACCAGATCGCGATCTTCCGCACCGGCGGCCACCTCGTCCAGTGCGCCTCCCCCGCCGAGCTCCTCGCCCGCCCGGCCGACGACTTCGTGGCCGACTTCCTCGGCGCCGAGCGCGGCCTGAAGCTGCTGTCGCTGCGGACCCTCGCGGACGTCCCGCAGGGCCCGGCCCCTCAGGGCGGCGACTGGAGCCTCGTACCCGACGAGGCCGGCAAGCCGCTGCACTGGCGTTCCACGGACGGCGCCGAGATCCCGGTACGGCCGCTCAAGGACTCCGACTCCCTCCTCGCGGCCCTCGACGAGTCCATCGCCTCCCCCACCGGCCTGATAGCCCGCGTCGACGCCGGCGGTGTCCTCACCGGCGTCTCGTCCCGCGAGGACATCCACGAGCACGCCGGACAGGCGCACACCGAGGCCCGCGCCCACTCCTCGGAGACCGAGGTGGCCGCATGACCATCGACTGGTCGTGGATAGGCGACCACACCGACGACCTCACCACCCTCACCGTCTCCCACCTCCAGGCCGCCCTCACCGCTGTCCTGCTGGGCGTACTGATCTCGCTGCCCCTCGCGGTGATCGCCCACCGGATCCGCCCCCTGCGCGGCTTCCTGCTGGGCCTGTCGAACGTGCTGTTCACGATCCCGTCGATCGCGATCTTCGTCCTGCTGCTCCCGGTATCGGGCCTCACCCGCACCACCACCGTGATCGGCCTGACGATCTACACGCTGGTCGTCCTGCTGCGGAACACGGTCGAGGGCCTCGACTCGGTCCCCGTGAAGGTGAAGGAGGCCTCGAAGGCGATGGGCACGCGCCCCCTGCGCACGCTCCTGACCGTCGAGTTCCCGCTCGCGCTCCCCGTGATCATGGCCGGCGTGCGGATCGCGACGGTCATGTCCATCTCCCTGGTCTCGGTCGCGACCTACATCGGCGACGGCGGCCTCGGCCAGCTCTTCACCGACGGCTTCCAGCGCAACTTCCCCACCCCGGTGATCGCCGGAGTGGTCCTCACCCTCCTGCTGGCCGTGGTCGCGGACGCGGCCCTGGTCGCCCTGCAGTACGTCCTGACCCCCTGGCGGAGGCGGCGAGCCTGACATGTACGAACTCTTCAAGAACCTCGGCGACTGGCTGGTCAGCGGCGAGCAGTGGGCCGGCTCGGACGGCATCGCGCACCGCCTCGCCGAGCACCTCCAGTACTCGCTGCTCGCCACGCTCATCGCGGCGGCGATCGGCCTCCCCCTCGGCCTGCTGATCGGCCACACCGGCAAGGGCGCCTTCGTCGCGATCAACCTCGCGTCCTTCGGCCGCGCCCTGCCGACCGTCGGCCTGGTCGTGCTGGTGTTCCTGGCCGGCGGACTGTCCATGCTCCCGGTCTACGTCGCCCTGGTCGCCCTCGCGGTCCCGGCGATCGTCACCAACACCTACGCGGGGATGAGTGCCGTCGACCCGGACGTGAAGGACGCGGCGCGCGGCCAGGGCATGCGCGCCCACCAGGTCCTCTTCCAGGTGGAACTGCCGCTCGCCCTCCCCCTGATCATGACCGGCCTGCGGCTGGCCCTGATCCAGGTCGTGGCCACGGCGACCATCGCCGCGTACGTCTCCTTCGGCGGCCTGGGCCGCTACGTCTTCGACGGCCTCGCCCAGCGCGACCTCGTGCAGGTGCTCGGCGGCGCGGTGCTGGTCGCCGTGGTCGCCGTGGTCCTCGACCTGGGCCTCTCGGGCCTCCAGCGCTTCCTCTTCCGCCACCGCACCGCTTAGGGACTTTCGATGAACCGACGCACGCTCCTCGGCGGCCTCTTCGCAGCCGCCTCCGTCCCCGCCCTCACCGCCTGCTCCAGCGGCATCACATCCCTCGACGGGGAGGGCTCGTCCTCCGGAGGCGGCGGCTCCAGCAAGGGCGGCATCACCATCGGCACCGCCAACTTCACGGAGAACCAGGTGCTCGGCTACCTGTACGCGGCCGTCCTGGAGGAGGCCGGCGTGAAGGTCACCGTCCGCCCCAACCTCGGCACCCGCGAGATCCTGATCCCCGCTCTCAGGGGCGGCGACATCGACCTGCTCCCCGAGTACCAGGGCGCCCTGCTGCACTACGTCTCCCCCAAGGCGACGGCCACGGAGGAGGGCGAGATGCAGAACGCCCTCACGATCGCCCTCCCCAGCGGCCTCCAGGTGCTGCCGTACGGCATGGCCGAGGACTCGGACGCCTTCGCCGTCACCCGGGAGACGGCCGAGAAGTACGGCCTGACCTCCCTCGCCGACCTGAAGAAGCAGAACGGCAAGCTGGTGATCGGCGCGGCGCCCGAGGTGAAGAAGCGGGAGGTGGGGGCGGTCGGCCTGAAGGACGTGTACGGAGTCGAGTTCAAGGAGTTCAAGTCCCTCGACTCCTCCGGTCCGCTGGTCAAGGGCGCCCTGAAGAACGGCGACGTGGACGTGGCCAACCTCTTCACCACGGACACCGACATCCAGGCCAACGACTGGGTGGTCCTCACCGACCCCAAGAACCTCATCCCCGGCCAGCACGTCGTCCCCCTCATAGCCGACCGCAAGGCCGACGCCACGGTCCGCAAGGCCCTCGCCCGCCTCGGCAACACCCTGACGACCGCCCAGCTGACAGAGCTGAACCGGCTGGTCGACAAGGACAAGAAGGATCCGCAGGACGTGGCGGACGAGTACGCCAGGGAGCACGGGCTGGTGAAGTGACGGCGCACTGCCGTACGCCCCCTGTCCAACAGGGGGGCTAACCCCAGTGCGGCCCCCGTCCCCGCTGCCTACCGTGGATCCCATGACCGGAATGGACGCGCGGGACACCGAGCTCAAGAAGGAACTCAACGCCACCCTGCAGGCCCGCAGGGAACTGGGCGACGACTACGAGTCCGCGCTGGTCGACTCATTCATGGAGAAGGTCGACCAGCGCATCGACGGGGCGGTCGAGCGCCGCATGCGGCGGCAGATGGCCGAGCAGCAGATGGTGGTGGCCCGGGGCTCCCGGTCGCCAAGGCCGACGGACTCCTTCGGTGAGCGCTTCGGCTTCGGCATCGTCTCGCTGGTGCTGGCCATCCCGCTCTCCGCGATCGGCGGCGGCGTCGCCCACCTCCCCGGCCTGCTGGTCGCCTGGGTCGGCATCGTCGGCGTGAACGTCGTCCAGGCGGCGCGCACCAACCCCGGCCTGTTCCGGGGCTGGCGCCGCAAGTCGGCCAGGAACGAGGACCGCTGGGAGGACTGAGCCTTCCCGGCGGCCGCGCCGTTCACGCCTGCCGGGTCGGCATGGCCATGATCTGCCGCAGGTTCACATGCCGGGGGCGGCTCGCGGCGTAGGCCACCACATCGGCGAGCTCCGCCGCCGACAGCGTGCCCATCGCCTCGACCATGCCGTCGACCTGCGCCGAGATCTCGTCGTTGTCGGTGTGCAGCCGCAGCTCGCTCTCCACGAACCCCGGCTCGATGTTGGTGACCCGTACGTCACGCGGACCGAACTCGGTGCGCAGGCACTGGGAGAGATGGGTGATCGCGGCCTTCGTCGCCCCGTACACCGCGTAGTTGGGGAAGGCGAGGTGCGCGCCGACGGAAGAGATGTTCACCAGGTCGGCGCTGCGGCCCTCGGCGGCCGCCGCCACCAGGTCGCCGGTGAACGCCCTGACGACGCGCAGCACCCCGGTCACATTGGTGTCGATCATCCGCTGCCACTCGTCGAGCCGTCCCGCCTCGACGGGGTTGCCCAGCATGACACCGGCGTTGTTGACGACGAGGTCCACGGCCCCGTACGCCTCGTGGACCCGCTCCGCGGCCGCGGCCACGGACGCGTCGTCGGTGACGTCGGCTACGACACCCAGCGCCGTGCCTCCACCCGCGGTGATCTTCCCGGCGAGTTCGTCCAGCCGCTGCCGGCGCCGGGCCAGCAGCGCGACCCGCGCTCCCTGCTCGGCGAGCAGCACGGCGACAGCCTCGCCGATCCCGCTCGCCGCTCCGGTCACGACGGCGGTACGGCCGGTCAGGTTCTCGTACGACATGGGATTCCTCCAGGTGAGGGAGGCGCCTGGGCGTGTCCCGGCACCTCGGGGACACCACTCACCCTTCGCCGTCGTGCCCGCCCTACCCAGGGCTGCGTTGTTCCTGTGTCTGGCAGTACCAGGCTCGCGGCCCGATGCCCGGCTACGCTCGAAACCATGGACGGGGACCTGGGAGACTTCCTGCGCTCACGCCGCGGCCGCATCCAGCCGGAGGAGGTGGGGCTGCCCTCGTACGGGCGGCGCCGGGTTCCGGGTCTGCGCCGCGAAGAGGTGGCGCAACTGGCCGGAGTGAGCGTCGACTACTACGTCCGCCTCGAACAGGGCCGGGGGCAGAGCGTCTCGGATGCCGTCCTGGACGCGATCGCGCGAGTCCTGCGGCTGGACGAGACGGAGCACGACTATCTGCGTACGGTGGCCCGGCCCCGCGACCGAGGCACCCGCCGCCCCGCCACGGCGCGCGTCCGCCCGGGCGTCCAGACCCTGCTGGACAGCATGGACCGCACGCCCGCCTTCGTCATCGGCCCCCGCATGGACGTCCTCGCCTGGAACACCCTCGCCGACGCGGTCAGCGACTACGCCCGTACGGCTCCCGCCGACCGCAACATCCCGCGGCACGTCTTCCTCGACCCCGACGCCCGGGCCCGCTACCCGGAGTGGCCCGCGATCGCCGCGCAGGCGGTCGCCCACCTCCGCCTGAACGCCGGCCATCGCCCGGACGACGGCGAGTTGCGTGCGCTCGTCGGCGAACTGTCCGACAGGAGCGAGGACTTCCGCCGACTGTGGGCGGACCACCAGGTCGAGCCCTGCATGTCCGGCACGAAACGCATCCAGCACCCGCTCGTGGGCCTGCTGACCCTCCCGTACGAGACCATGACCATCCAGACGGAACCGGACCAGACGATGGTGGTCTACACACCGCAGCCGGGCTCGGAGACGGCGGAGCGGCTCGCGCTGCTCGGGAGTTGGGCCGCGGCGGAGGCGCGCTGAGGCAGCGGCCGACGACCTCGACCGGCCGTCGGACAGAGCTATGCGCGGGGACCGCCGCACCCCCGTTGCCGGGGGGCGGGACGACGGCGGTCCCCGCGAGGGACGTCGACCGGGTCAGGGCCAGGTCTCACGTCCGGGCGTCCATGGAGGTCCGGGAGCCGCTCCGGAGGTCCTTGGACGTTCGGCGCCGGCCCGGGCGGGGAGCCGCTCCCGCCCTGCCGACACCCACTAATGTGCCCGACCCGTGTTAAGCGGGTGCTGCGTGGACGTGACGCGCTCGTACCAGTTCCGCGACGGCCCGAGCGGCGCCGGTCACCGCAAGTTCGCCGCGGACACGGGCCGTTCACCGCAGGTTTGCCGCTACTTCCCGCCCTTGGCGAGGAAGGCCAGCAGGTCCTGCCGGCTGATCACGCCGGTCGGCTTGCCCTCGACGAGGACGATCGCCGCGTCCGCCGCGCCCAGGACGGACATCAGGTCCGCGACGGGCTCACCGGAGCCGACCTGCGGCAGCGGCGCCGACATGTGCTTCTCCAGCGGGTCCTCCAGCGAGGCCCGCTTGGCGAACAGGGCGTCGAGCAGCTCGCGTTCGACGACGGACCCGACGACCTCCGCGGCCATGACGTCGGGGTGACCGGCACCCGGCTTCACGATCGGCATCTGCGAGACGCCGTACTCGCGCAGCACCTCGATGGCCTGACCGACCGTCTCGTCCGGGTGCATGTGGACGAGGGACGGGATGGCGCCGTGCTCCTTGTCGTTGAGGACGTCACTGACGCGCGCGCTCGGGCCGGTGTCCTCGAGGAAGCCGTAGTCGGCCATCCACTCGTCGTTGAAGATCTTGGAGAGGTAGCCGCGGCCGCTGTCCGGCAGCAGCACGACCACCACGTCGTCCGGGCCGAGCCGCTCGGCGACCCGCAGCGCGGCCACGACGGCCATGCCGCACGAACCGCCCACCAGCAGGCCCTCCTCCTTCGCCAGCCGCCGGGTCATCTGGAAGGAGTCCTTGTCGGACACGGGGACGATCTCGTCGGCGACGGTCCGGTCGTACGCCGTCGGCCAGAAGTCCTCACCGACGCCCTCGACGAGATACGGCCGCCCGGACCCGCCGGAGTACACGGAGCCCTCGGGGTCGGCGCCGACGACCTGCACCTTGCCGTCGCTGGCGTCCTTGAGGTAGCGGCCCGTACCCGAGATGGTGCCGCCCGTCCCCACACCCGTCACGAAGTGGGTGATCTTCCCCTCCGTCTGCTCCCACAGCTCGGGGCCGGTGGAGTGGTAGTGGGAGAGCGGGTTGTTGGGGTTGGAGTACTGGTCCGGCTTCCAGGCGCCGGGCGTCTCACGGACCAGCCGGTCGGAGACGTTGTAGTACGAGTCCGGGTGCTCGGGATCGACGGCGGTGGGGCAGACGACCACCTCGGCGCCGTAGGCCCGCAGCACGTTGATCTTGTCGGTGCTGACCTTGTCGGGGCACACGAAGATGCACTTGTACCCCTTCTGCTGCGCCACGATGGCGAGGCCGACACCGGTGTTGCCGCTGGTCGGCTCGACGATCGTGCCGCCGGGCTTGAGCGCGCCGCTCTCCTCCGCGGCCTCGATCATGCGCAGGGCGATGCGGTCCTTCACTGAGCCGCCCGGGTTGAAGTACTCCACCTTGGCCAGGACGGTAGCCCGGATGCCCTTGGTCACGTTGTTGAGCCTCACCAGCGGGGTGTTGCCGACGAGACTGATCATCGAGTCGTGGAAATGCACCGTTGTCTCCGGATGCTGCAAAAGAAGTGGTCTTAGTGGTTCAGCCAGCCTATGGCCTGCGCGGGGCCCATGACGGTCGTTCACTCCTCGTTGGGATTGGGCCACGGTCCGTGCGGGGCAAGCAGTTGATGTACGGCTATGAGGAGGTGGCGGCGACGCATGACGAGCATGTCGAGGGCGAGGGTGGCACGGCGGATCGCGGCGGGCGCCGCGTACGGCGGAGGCGGCATCGGTCTGGCGGGGGCGGCGGCCGTCGGTCTGGTCCTCGCCGAGGTGCGAATGGCCCGGCGCCACGTGGGCAACGGCACGAGCAACCACGTACCGAACGCCGACGGCCGGTACGGCCGCCTGTACGCCACTCCTGGCGAGCCGCCCCTGCGCCTGACCATTCTGGGTGACTCCACGGCCGCGGGACAGGGCGTGCACCGGGCCGGGCAGACCCCGGGGGCGCTGCTGGCGTCGGGGCTGGCCGCGGTGGCGGAACGCCAGGTGGTGCTGCGCAACGTGGCCCTGCCGGGCGCCCGCTCGGACGACCTGGACCGCCAGGTGGCCCTGGTCCTCGCCGATCCGGCCCTGGTGCCCGACATCTGCGTGATCATGGTCGGCGCGAACGACGTCACGAACCGCATGCCGGCCACCCGCTCGGTGCGCCACCTGTCCGCCGCGGTACGGCGTCTGCGCACGGCAGGCGCGGAGGTGGTGGTGGGCACCTGCCCCGACCTCGGCACGATCGAACCGGTCCAGCAGCCGCTGCGCTGGCTCGCCAGACGGGCCTCACGCCAGCTGGCGGCCGCCCAGACGATCGGCGTCGTCGAACAGGGCGGCCGCACTGTGTCGCTGGGCGACCTGCTGGGCCCGGAGTTCGCGGCGAACCCGCGCGAGCTCTTCGGCCCCGACAACTACCACCCCTCCGCGGAGGGCTATGCCACGGCGGCGATGGCCGTCCTGCCGACGCTCTGCGCGGCCCTGGGCCTGTGGCCGGCGGAGGAGGAACGCCCCGACGTCACCCGGCGCGAGGGCTTCCTCCCGGTGGCCCGCGCCGCGGCCGAGGCCGCTTCGGAGGCGGGCACCGAGGTCACGGCAGCCATGCCGACCGGCCCGAAGGGCCCCTGGGCGCTGCTCAAGAGGCGGCGCCGGCGGCGGGTGCACGAGGCCGAGCCGACGTCCACACCGTCCAGCCCGTCCGGCGTCTGAGGACGAGGTCCGGTCCGACGCACCCCAGGAGGCCAAAGCAAGCGCTTAGAAAGCTGCGGCGAAGGTCACATGCCCATTCTCGTGACCGGATGGGTACGTACGGGTAACTTCCCTCACAGCCCTGCCCGACCCCCCGGTATGCCCACCCGTCGCCCGACCGCCACCCCTCAACGAGGCGCTGCGCGCCGCACCTTTCAACTGGAGCCGTGATGCCCGAAGCCGTGATCGTCTCGACCGCCCGCTCCCCCATCGGCCGCGCTTTCAAGGGCTCCCTCAAAGACCTGCGGCCCGACGACCTCACCGCCACGATCATCCAGGCGGCTCTGGCCAAGGTCCCCGAGCTGGACCCGCGCGACATCGACGACCTGATGCTCGGCTGCGGCCTCCCCGGCGGCGAACAGGGCAACAACCTCGGCCGCATCGTCGCCGTACAGATGGGCATGGACCACCTCCCGGGCTGCACCGTCACCCGGTACTGCTCCTCTTCCCTGCAGACCTCCCGCATGGCTCTGCACGCCATCAAGGCGGGTGAGGGTGACGTCTTCATCTCGGCCGGCGTCGAGACGGTCTCCCGGTTCACCAAGGGCAACTCCGACAGCCTCCCGGACACCCACAACCCCCTCTTCGCGGAGGCCGAGGCCCGCACCGCCGAGGTCGCCCAGCAGGAGGGCACGACCTGGCACGACCCGCGTGAGGACGGGCTCATCCCCGACCCGTACATCGCCATGGGCCAGACCGCCGAGAACCTCGCCCGGGCGAAGGGCATCACCCGCGAGGAGCTGGACGAGTTCGGCGTGCGCTCGCAGAACCTCGCCGAGGAAGCGATCAAGAACGGTTTCTGGGAGCGCGAGATCACGCCGGTGACCCTCCCCGACGGCACCGTGGTCAGCAAGGACGACGGCCCGCGTGCCGGCGTCACCATGGAGGGCGTGGCGGGCCTCAAGCCGGTCTTCCGCCCCGACGGCCTCGTCACCGCCGGCAACTGCTGCCCGCTCAACGACGGCGCCGCCGCGCTCGTGATCATGTCCGACACCAAGGCCCGCGAGCTCGGCCTCACCCCGCTCGCCCGCATCGTCTCCACCGGTGTGTCCGGCCTGTCGCCCGAGATCATGGGCCTCGGCCCGGTGGAGGCCTCGCAGCAGGCCCTGCGCCGTGCCGGTCTCGGCATCGACGACATCGACCTGGTCGAGATCAACGAGGCGTTCGCCGCCCAGGTGATCCCCTCCTACCGCGACCTGGGCATCGACATCGACAAGCTGAACGTCAACGGCGGCGCCATCGCCGTCGGCCACCCCTTCGGCATGACCGGCGCCCGCATCACCACCACCCTCATCAACTCCCTCCAGCACCACGACAAGCAGTTCGGCCTGGAGACGATGTGCGTCGGCGGCGGCCAGGGCATGGCGATGGTCATCGAGCGCCTGAGCTGAAACCGGCCCGTTCGAGGCCCTGGGTAGTCAACTCACGACCCAGTGTGAGCCTTCGGCCCAGAACCCGGGAAACCCCGCGGTTCTGGGCCGTTTTGTGATCCAATCTCCCCCAGGATGTGACCTATCTCCCTCGACGAAGGGATTTACGCAGGTCAGAGCCGTTCACCGCTAAACATCAGGCCCAAAGTCCTGTCCGTTTGGTGACGTTACGCACTGACAGCTGGATAGTCCGCCCTTCAAGCTGATGTAGGAAGTCGGGGGTCGACTTTGAACCGGGAGTACGTCAGTGAGCGCCATGCCGATCGCCTTGCTGCTCACCACGGCCGCCACCGGCGCCGTGGGCGTCGCCGTCCTGCGCACCCTCATGGTGTTGCGCCGACAGGTCGCGGCCCTGCACACCGAGCTGGCTCGGAGCAACGCGGGCTCGGCCCGCGGCCTCGTCCCGCAGGCCCGCCTCTCCGCGGACGCCGATGAGATACGCGCCGCGGTGGCCGAGGCGCTCGCCGAGGAGCGCGAGCGGGAGCTGGCCGAGGCGCGGGCCTTCTGGGCCGCCCAGGAGTCCCGTGACGCCGGAGACGCCCCCACGCTGCTGGGCCTGTCCGACAGTGAGCTGTTCCTGCCCCGCCAGGCCGATTTCGCGGGACTGGAGCACCTGGAGCCGGTGACCGAGTCGACCGCGGACGCCGACGAGTTCGCCGGGGAGTCCCCCGAACTGGCCGCGGCCCGCCGCCGGCACCCCTCCCACCCGGACTTCGTCCCGGTCTCCTCACCGGTCGTGAACGATCACGAGCGCACGGTGGCCACCCTCGAGGACCTCGCTGCCTCCGCCACCGAACTGACCGACGTCCGCCCGGGCCCGCTGGGCACCCTCGACGTCTACGTCTTCGCGGACGGCACGACCCTGTGCATGACCCCGGGCCACCGCGAGACGGCGGAGCGCCTCGCGACGGCCCTGCGCGCGGGGGAGACGCCCGTGCTGCTCGGCGGTTCGGGAGTCTCGGGCGCGTACACGCTGACGTTCGCGTGCGGCGAGGAGAACGTCTACATCCTGGCCGACCGGGTCATAGCGTCCCTCTGACCTGATGACGCCGGGAGGCGAAGCGCCCCTTCAGCGGCGCGGGGAACTGCGCGACCAGCCACACACGGCCGTCAGTCGCCGATGACGCTCAGACCCCCGCTTTCTTCTGCGCCTCCTCCACCAGCCGCACCGCTTCCTCGACCTCACCCTCGTTCGTGAGTACGACTGCCAAGTCGTGAACGGCGACGGTGATTTGGTCGGCAGCGGCGAACATCCCGGCATCAGGCATCACCCGAGGCTCAACCCCGGGTGCCTCCAGAACCTGCGCCCAGCGGGCCAACTCCCTGGCCAGCGCCAGTGCCTCCGCGGCAGCGCCCCGCTGCAAGCGGGACTGCGGCGCGGCCCGCAACCGGTCGGCGAAGTGATCTACGGCTCGGGTCAGACGCGTCGTATCAACCACGCCGCGAGCGTACGCGACTGTTGCCAACGGGCGAACGCTCAGGCACGGTGACCTGAAGGACCGGCTTACATCCCCTTTGCGTCCGGAGGCGCCGATGTCCCACGTCCTCTCCGAGGAGACCCACCGCAACATGCTCGCCCGCATCCCCCATTGCACCGGTCGTGAAGTCTCCGACTGGCTCCGCACGGTAGAAGAAGGCCCGGCCCTCGTCCGCTTCGAGGAGAAGGTCAGCTGGCTTCGCCACGAATACGACCTCGCGTACGGCCACGCGAAGGCGATCGTCCACGAGTACGACCTGAGGAGGGCGGCGCGCAAATTCCTCTAGGCGCGCACACGACGAAGGGCCCCGGATCGAACCCGGGGCCCTTTGCTGCAAAGCCGTCGCGGACTAGTCGCTGCTGTTGAGGATCGAGATGAGCCTCAGGAACTCCATGTAGATCCACACCAGCGTCAGCGTGAGACCGAAGGCGGCGAGCCAGGCCTCCTCGCGCGGCGCGCCGTAGGCGAGGCCGTCCTCGACCTGCTTGAAGTCCAGGGCGAGGAAGCAGGCGCCGAGCAGGATGCCGACGATGCCGAACACGATGCCGAGCGGGCCGCTGCGGAAGCCGAGGCCGTCACCGCCGCCGAAGACGGCGAACAGCAGGTTGACCGCCATCAGCAGGATGAAGCCGAGCGCGGCCGCCATCACGAAACCGACGAAGCGGCGGTTGACGCGGATCCAGCCCGCCTTGTACGCCACCAGCACGGCGGCGAACACCGCCATGGTGCCGATCACCGCCTGCATGGCCGCACCGCTCGCGATGCGGTTGTCGACGACGCTGGAGACGACGCCGAGGAACACGCCCTCGAGCGCGGCGTACGACAGGATCAGCGCGGGCGAGGCCTTGCGCTTGAAGGACTGGACGAGCGCCAGAACCATGCCGACGAGACCGGCCACGATGGCGATGCCGTACGACCGGCTGATGTTCGCGTCGTCGACGGGCAGCAGCGCCCAGGCGAGCGCGGCCGTGACGATCAGGGTGCCGAGCGTGGTGCCCGTACGCAGGATGACGTCGTCCATCGTCATCCGGCCGGTGGTGGCCGGGGCCTGCGGCGGAGCGCCGTGCTGAAGGTCCGTCTGGGCGTAAGGGTTCTGCGCGTACGGGTTGCCGGCCGGCTGGGCATACGGGTTGCCCTGCGTGCCGACAGCGGCGCCCCCGGCCTGCGGCGCGGTGTTGAAGCCCGCGTAGCCGTTGTCGCGGCTGAACCCCCGTCGCGAGAAGACCGGGTTGCTGCTCCTCATTTCACTCCTCCATGGCCACCGTGCGTGGCCTTGGCTCAAGAGTAATAGGTTGGCAAAGGATCGACCCTAATACCTGCGGAGGATCTTTCCCTCTTCGTGCTGCGCAACACGGTACGCGGCTGGGTGATTCCCGGCCATGGACGGGATCATTCATGACCAACCCGGTACGTGGCCGGAACCCGTCGGAGATCACTCCCCCGGCCCGCACCCGCGCTCACCCGAACGGAAAGCCCGTGTACCCCTCCGCCAGGTCCGTCTCGGCGGCCCGCGACGACGCGAGCCGCTCCAGTCGCGCCAACTGGAGCCGGTCCTCGAAGGGGGTTGCGTCGGGGGCCCGGTGCAGCAGCGTCGTCATGTCGTACGAGAACCGCTCGGCCTGCCAGACGCGGCGCAGACAGGTCTCGGAGTAGGCGTCGAGCAGCTCCGCCGAACCCGTCTGCCTTTGACGCGTCAGCGCCCGCGCGAAGGTGACTACATCCCCGACGGCCAGATTCAGCCCCTTCGCACCCGTGGGCGGCACGATGTGCGCCGCGTCACCGGCCAGGAACAGGCGGCCGTACCGCATGGGTTCGTGGACGTAGGAGCGCATGGGGGTGACGGACTTCTGGGTGATCGGGCCGCGCTGGAGCCGCCAGTCGTCGTCCGTCTCGAAGCGGCGCTCCAGCTCCGCCCAGATCTCGTCGTCGCCCCACTGCTCGGCGTCGGTGCCGTCCGGCACCTGGAGGTAGAGGCGGGAGACGGACGGCGAGCGCATGGACAGCAGGGCGAAGCCGCGGTCGTGGCGGGCGTAGACCAGCTCGTCGTGGGAGGGCGGAACGTCGGCGAGGATGCCGAGCCACCCGAAGGGGTACGTCCGCTCGAAGACCCGGGTCAGCTCGGCGGGGATCGCCTTGCGGGACACTCCCCAGAAGCCGTCGCAGCCGACGAGGTAGTCGCACTCCAGGACGTCCTCGCGCCCCTGGTGCCGGAAGCGCACGCGGGGGCTGTCGGTGTCCGCGTCCTCCACCGCGAGCGCCTCCGCCTCGAACAGCAGCGGGCCGCCCTCCTTCAACTGGAGGGCGATGAGGTCCTTGCAGACCTCGGTCTGGGCGTAGACCATCACCGACCGGCCACCGGTGAGTGCGGGGAAGTCGACGCGGTGGCGCTTCCCGGCGAACCGCAGCTCGATGCCGTCGTGCCCGAGGCCCTCGCGGTCCATCCGCTCGCCGGCGCCGGCCGCGCGCAGCACGTCCACCGTGCCCTGCTCCAGGATTCCGGCGCGCTGGCGGTGTTCGACGTAGGCGCGGTCGCGGCTCTCCAGGACGACCGAGTCGATGCCGGCGTTGTGGAGCAGCCGGGCGAGGAGGAGGCCGGCCGGGCCCGCTCCGATGATGCCGACGGTGGTGCGCATCGGTCGCCTTCCTTCACTGTTCGTCAGGTGAAGATTCATTCACCATTTCCTGACGCGAGTCTCCGACCGCACACGCCCGCTGTCAACGGTTCGGTGAAGACTTGAAGGGAGCTTGCAGGAAGCTCACGGGGAAAGGAGAACGTCGGAAGTGCCCAGAGCCGGACTTGAACCGGCACGCCCGCGAAGGGGCAGCGAGGTTTAAGCTCGCCGTGTCTGCATTCCACCATCTGGGCAGGCCATGGGCTCCGCATCGAGGTTCCGAGCCTATCGGGATACATCCCCCGAACAGCGGACTGGCGGACCGATGTTGTCTTATTTTATTGACGTCTGAGGGTGCATCAGCCCACGGAACACGCCATCCGCACTTGCCAATAGCCTTACGTGCGGCGGTCGACGACGCATACGGAATGACGGAATTTCACCGTCCGAACGAGGACGCTCCACCTGTTCTTGACGTGAGCGGCCGTCAGGGGTCCTCGTCATCCTCAGGTATGACGCGGCGGGGTCCGGTCCATCCGCAGTCTGCCTTCGGAACCGGAACAGCGACTGACTACACGGCCCACTTCGGCCGGGACGATGGACTACGTCCCCTCGTACACACCGTCGTCCCTCAGGAGTGCCTTCTCGTGACCACCGCATCCATCGCCGGCCGGGCCACCTCCGTGGCCGCGCGCGCCACGGATCTGTCGAAGATCTACGGACAGGGCGAGACCCAGGTGGTCGCCCTGGACCGGGTCTCCGTCGAATTCCGGCAGGCCGAGTTCACCGCGATCATGGGCCCGTCCGGCTCCGGCAAGTCCACGCTGATGCACTGCGTGGCCGGCCTCGACACCTTCTCCTCCGGTTCGGTGCGCATCGGCGACACCGAGCTCGGCTCCCTGAAGGACAAGCAGCTCACCAAGTTGCGCCGGGACAAGATCGGCTTCATCTTCCAGGCGTTCAATCTGCTGCCGACGCTGACCGCCCTGGAGAACATCACCCTCCCGATGGACATCGCGGGCCGCAAGGCCGACAAGCAGTGGGTGGATTCGGTCATCCGGATGGTGGGCCTCGCCGACCGCCTCAGCCACCGTCCCGCCCAGCTCTCCGGCGGCCAGCAGCAGCGCGTCGCCGTCGCCCGCGCCCTGGCCTCCAAGCCCGAGATCATCTTCGGCGACGAGCCGACCGGAAACCTCGACTCGCGCTCGGGCGCCGAGGTGCTGGGCTTCCTGCGCAACTCCGTACGGGAGTTGGGGCAGACCGTCGTGATGGTCACGCACGACCCGGTGGCCGCCGCGTACGCGGACCGTGTGGTCTTCCTCGCCGACGGCCGGATCGTCGACGAGATGTACCGGCCGACCGCGGACAACGTCCTCGACTTCATGAAGCAGTTCGACGCGAAGGGCCGCACCAGCTGATGTTCCGCACCGCCCTGCGCAACGTACTGGCGCACAAGGCCCGGCTGCTGATGACCGTGCTCGCCGTCATGCTCGGCGTCGCGTTCGTCTCCGGCACCCTGGTCTTCGCCGACACCCTCTCCAACGCCTTCCGCAACCAGTCGGCGAAGAGCTACGACGACGTCGCCGTCGCCGTCACCTCGTACGCGAACCCGGACGACACCAAGGAAGAGCCCGGTCTCTCCCGCAAGACCCTCGACAAGATCGCCGCGGTGGACGGCGTCGAAGCCGCCTACGGCCGCGTCGACGGCTTCGCCGGGGTCGCCGACCCCGACGGGAAGCTGATCGGCGTCGGCTGGTCCAACAAGGGCTCCAACTTCGCCCCCGGCAAGGACGGCAAGGACGCCGCCTACACGTTCACCGACGGCTCCGGCCCGGTGAAGGACGATCAGATCGCCCTGGACAAGGAGTCCGCGGCCAAGGGCGAGTACCAGGTCGGCGACCGGGTCCGGGTGGCCACGAACGGGCCGGTGCAGGAGTACACCCTCAGCGGCGTGTTCACCACCGAGGACGGTGCCGTGAACGCCGGCGGCAGCCTCGTCCTCTTCGACACCGCGGTCGCCCAGAAGCAGTACCTCAAGCCCGGCTACTTCGAGAGCGCCACCGTCACCGGCGCCCCCGGCGCGGACGACAAGAAGATCCTGGACGCCGTCAAGCCGCTGCTGCCGGACAACGCCGAGGCCAAGACCGGCCAGGCGCTCGCCGACGAGCAGGCCGAGCAGATCGAGCAGGGTCTGGGCAATCTCAAGCAGGTCCTGCTCGGCTTCGCGGGTATCGCGCTGTTCGTCGGGATCTTCCTGATCTCCAACACCTTCACGATGCTGGTCGCCCAGCGCACGAAGGAGATCGCCCTGATGCGCGCCGTCGGTGCGTCGCGCAAGCAGATCACCCGCTCGGTGCTCGCCGAGGCCGCCGTGGTGGGCCTGGTCGCCTCGGTGATCGGCTTCGTCCTCGGCATCGGGCTCGCGGTCGGCCTGCGGTCCGGGATGGCCGCGTTCGAGATGAAGATCCCGGACGGCCCGCTCGTCCTGTCCGCCACGCCGGTGATCGCCGCGATCAGCGTCGGTGTGCTGATCACCATGTTCGCCGCCTGGCTGCCCGGCCGCCGGGCCGCGAAGATCCCGCCGGTGGCGGCCATGAACAGCGTCCACGCGGCGGCCACCACCAAGTCGCTGGTGGTGCGCAACTCCATCGGTACGGCCATCACCGGCCTCGGCGCGGCCGGGATCGTGCTGGGTGCCTCGACCGGCGGCGACGACGGCCGGATGTACATCGGGGCGGGCGCGTTCTTCGCGCTGATCGGCGTGATCATCCTGATCCCGCTGCTGTCCCGGCCCGTGATCGCGCTCGTCCGTCCGCTGCTCGTCGGCCCCTTCGGGGTGGCCGGAAAGCTGGCCGGCCAGAACGCGGTCCGCAATCCGCGCCGTACCGGCGCCACCGCCTCGGCGCTGGCGATCGGACTGACGCTGGTGACCGGCCTGTCGGTGCTCGGTATCACGGTCGGCACGGCCATCGACAAGATGACCACGGACAACATCAAGGCCGACTACATGGTCTCGATGGCGAACGGCGGGGACCTCGACCAGTCCGCACTGACGGCGCTGGAGAAGGCCAAGGGCGTCTCGGCGGTCTCCCCGCAGCAGAGCGTCTACTTCCAGGCCGGTGACGAGGACTACGTGTCCGCCTCGGCGGTCACCCCGGGCGACATCGAGCAGGTCCTGAACGTCGACGTCGTCAGCGGCAACATCGACTCGCTCGCCGAGGGCCGGATCGCGGTCGCCGAGAAGACGGCCAAGAGCAAGGGCTGGAAGCCGGGCGACAGCGTCTCCGTCACGTTCAACGACGAGAAGAAGGGCACGCTCAAGGTCGGAGCCGTCTTCAAGGGCAGCGAGTTCCTCTCGCCCGTCCTCGTCGACACGAAGGTCGTGAACCCGCACGAGGTGCAGCCGTACATCCAGCAGATCTTCGTGAAGGTGGACGGCGGCCAGTCCGCCGCGAACGAGCAGGCCCTCATCAACGCGCTGGGCGACAACCCCGCGATCAAGGTCATGGACCAGCAGGACATCCGCAACGAGTTCGGCGGGGCCATCAACACCCTGCTGAACATCATGTACGGCCTGCTGGCGATGGCTCTGATCATCGCGGTGCTGGGTGTCGTCAACACCCTCGCGATGTCGGTGTTCGAACGGCAGCAGGAGATCGGCATGCTGCGTGCGATCGGTCTCGACCGGCGCCGGGTGAAGCGGATGGTCCGGCTGGAGGCCGTGGTCATCTCGGTGTTCGGGGCGGTGGTCGGCATCGGTCTCGGCTCGTTCCTCGGCTGGGCGATCGGCGAGACCATCGCCGAGCAGATCCCGGGCTACCGGCTGGTCCTGCCCTGGGACCGGATCGGGATCTTCCTGGTGCTGGCCGGACTGGTGGGCGTCCTGGCCGCGCTGTGGCCGGCCCGTAACGCCGCACGGCTGAACATGCTGAACGCGATCAAGGCCGAGTGACCACACTCCGGCACACCGAAGGGCCGGGCTTCCCCACGACGGGGAGCCCGGCCCTTCGGCTTGCGAGCTCTTGCGTCCGGATCAACGGCGTTCGGGTTCACTCCACTTGCGGGCCCGCAGCGGCATCCCGGAGTCTCCGGAGTCGGGTGTCCTGGTGGCCAGCACCTGGTTGACGCCGATGCGGTTGCGCTCGAAGGCGAGTACGCAGGCGGCCATGTACAGCTGCCAGACGCGGGCGCGTCCGGTGCCGGTGAGCTTGGCGGCCCGCGCCCAGTCCGCCTCCAGGTTGGCCACCCAGCGGCGCAGGGTCAGGGCGTAGTGCTCCCGGATCGACTCGACGTCACGCACCTCGAAACCGGCCCGTTCGAGCTGGGTGACGGTGACGCCGATGGGCTGGAGCTCACCGTCGGGGAAGACGTAGGAGTCGATGAACTCGTCCACCTCGTACGTGGATTCGTCCCGCTGCGGCCGGCGCCCGATCTGGTGGTTGAGCAGCCGCCCGCCGGGCTTGAGCAGCCGGTGCAGCACGTCGGCGTACTCCAGGTACCGCTCGGCGCCGACGTGTTCGGCCATGCCGATGGAGGAGATGGCGTCGTACGGCCCGTCACCGACGTCCCGGTAGTCCTGTACGCGGATCTCCACCTTGTCGGTGAGCCCCTCGTCGGCGATGCGCTTACGGGCGTAGGCCGCCTGCTCCTGGGAGAGGGTGATACCGACGACGCTCACGCCGTACTCGCGGGCCGCGTGTATGGCCATGGAGCCCCAGCCGCAGCCGACGTCGAGCAGTCGCAGGCCGGGCCCGAGGTCGAGCTTGCGGCAGACGAGGTCGAGCTTGTCGTGCTGGGCGGCCTCGAGGGTGCTGTGCGGGGGCGGGGCGGACCAGTAGGCGCAGGAGTACACCATGGACGGGCCGAGGACGATCTCGTAGAAGTCGTTGCCGACGTCGTAGTGGTGGCTGATCGCGCGTCTGTCGGTGCGCTTGGTGTGCAGATGGGCACGGGCACGGCGCACCTCCTCGGGAGGCGGTGCGGGCGGCAGCGGAAGTCCGCCGAGCTTGACGAGGCCGCGGACGGCGGCGCGCACGTCGGGATCCCGGAGCGCCTGAGCCAGGCTGCGGGCATCCTCCCCGCGCTCCCACACGAACCCCGCGAGCAGATCGAGGGCCGTGTACAGGTCCCCCTCGATGTCGAGGTCCCCGGCCACCCAGGCCCGGGCCAGGCCCAGCTCGCCGGGCTTGAACAACAGCCGCCGTACGGCGCGGCGATTGCGTACGACGAGGGTCGGCGCGCCCGGCGGACCCGCCTGCGAACCGTCCCAGGCGCGAATGCGCACCGGGAGCGGAACCCCCAGCAACTGTTCGAGCAGGCCCTTCAGCCGCACCGCGGCGTCTGGCATGGCGCACACCTCCGTGATGGGATCCCGGAATGTCCAACACCACGTAAACACCTGCAAGCCCCGTGCGCAGTCCCCCACGCGCGTCACAGCTGGGCAAACCCTGGGAAGGCGTACGCGACCGGTGCGCGCCGAGCTCTCCCGGAAAGCCCGAAGGGGGCCGCCCGCACCACGGATGGCGGGTGGCCCCCTTCGGGGTCGTTCAAGTGACCGGAGGTCAGGAGGCCTTGGCCTTCTCGCCCTTCTCGGCGGTGCTCGCGGGAGCGACCGGGGCCGGCTTCGCGGCCTCGTAGAACTCCTCGCGCGGGGACTCCAGCGCACCCAGCGCCACGACCTCGCGCTTGAGGAACATGCCGAGCGTCCAGTCGGCGAAGACGCGGATCTTGCGGTTGAAGGTCGGCATCGCCATGCCGTGGTAGCCACGGTGCATGTACCAGGCGAGACGGCCCTTGAGCTTGATCTTCATCTTGCCCATGACGATCATCGCCACGCCCTTGTGGAGGCCGAGGCCCGCCACCGCACCCTTGTTGGCGTGCGAGTAGTCCTTCTGCGGGAAGCCCCGCATACCGGAGATCACGTTGTCGCCGAGGACCTTGGCCTGACGCAGCGCGTGCTGGGCGTTCGGCGGGCACCAGGCGTTCTCGTTGCCCGCCTTGCGGCCGACGAGGTCCGGGACCTGGGCGTTGTCGCCGGCGGCCCAGATGTAGTCGGTGCCCTTGACCTGGAGGGACGGCTCGCAGTCGACGTGACCGCGGGGGCCGAGCGGCAGACCGAAGCGCGTGAGGGCCGGGTTCGGCTTGACGCCGGCCGTCCACACGATGGTGTTGGAGTCGACCTCGAGCCCGTTCTTCAGCACGACGTGGCCGTCGACGCAGGAGTCCATCGAGGTGGAGAGGTAGACCTCGACCCCGCGGGCCTCCAGGTGCTCCTTGCCGTACTGGCCCAGCTTCGGGCCGACCTCGGGAAGGATCTTGTCGGCCGCGTCGACGAGGACGAACCGCATGTCCTCACGGGACACACTGGTGTAGTACTTCGCCGCGTCGCGGGCCATGTCCTCGACCTCGCCGATGGTCTCCGCACCCGCGAAGCCACCGCCGATGAAGACGAAGGTGAGCGCCTTGCGGCGGATCTCCTCGTCGGTCGTGGAGTCGGCCTTGTCGAGCTGCTCGAGGACGTGGTTGCGCAGGCCGATGGCCTCCTCGATGCCCTTCATGCCGATGCCCTGCTCGGCGAGGCCGGGGATCGGGAAGGTGCGGGAGACCGCGCCCATCGCGATGACCAGGTAGTCGAAGGGCAGCTCGTACGCCTCGCCCACCAGCGGGGCGATCGTGGCGACCTTGCGGTCCTGGTCGATGGTGGTGACCCGGCCGGTGAGGACCTCCGCCTTGGGCAGCACGCGTCGCAGCGGGACGACGACGTGGCGCGGGGAGATGCTGCCGGCGGCGGTTTCGGGGAGGAAGGGCTGGTAGGTCATGTACGACCGGGGGTCGACGACCGTGACGGTCGCCTCGCCGTAGCGCATCTTCTTGAGGATGCGCCGAGCTGCGTACAGGCCTACGTACCCACCGCCTACTACGAGGATCCTGGGACGCTCCGTGGTGCTCATGCCATCGAGTATCCACCTGCCTCAGGGGGGTCGCTCGTGCGCCCCTTCACAAGCTCTTGCAGCCCCTGTGCTACACTCCCCGGCCCGCGTGACGCAGGTCATGGTCACGATCGGGAACCGGAAGGTCGCGCACCCCGTTGTCAATGCCGCGTGAGCTGCCTCTCTGCCTCTCCAGGGCCCCTGTGAGCGGGTCGGAACACCCCCGGGCGAGCAGCTCCCAGAGCCTCTTTACACCGTCCATCTGAACATGTTCAAGGGGCTGTTCACCCCTCGGAAGGGTCAACCGACACCGATCTGTGGTCCGACAGGGCCGAATTCCTTGTGAAGAACTTCACGAACTTTCTCGGGCGGGCGCTCGTGGCGGCCCGGCGAGGGGCCCGAAAGCCCCCTCGGAGACGCTCATACGCTAGCCCACCTGCTCAAGCGAAAGCTACCCACCAGTAACGAACGAGGCCCGAACCACACCCGCCGCGGCAATCTGAGGCACCGTCACCCAGTCGGCCACACTCCGCGCGAAATTGATCAGAAGGCCACATAACGTGCAGCCATGATCACCTCACAGAAGGCGCCCCTTCGGGCTGCCAAGCGAATAGTCTCGGTCGGCGCTGCCCTCGGCATCGCCCTTGCGTTGGGGACTACGGCCGCATCCACTGCGGCAGCCACCCCTGCC
Source organism: Streptomyces sp. NPDC012935 (assembly GCF_042900345.1). Taxonomy (NCBI): domain Bacteria; kingdom Bacillati; phylum Actinomycetota; class Actinomycetes; order Kitasatosporales; family Streptomycetaceae; genus Streptomyces; species Streptomyces sp. NPDC012935. The sequence goes on along the minus strand of NZ_JBIBBC010000006.1, from coordinate 368,088 downwards.
CACCAGGTCGCCCGGTCCAGTCCGGCCGACGGCGGTCACGGCCACCACCACGACCACGACCACCACGACGGTGGAGGGTGCAGCGGCCTCCTCGTCCTCCTCTGCAACTGACGGACAAGCCCGCACGGGCTTTGCCGCGGAACGGCCCCGGTCCCTCTTCACGAGGTACCGGGGCCGTTCCGCGGCAAAGCGCGTATCAGCGGCCGCGCTTGGGCGCCTCCGCGTCCTCCGCCACCTTGAAGGCGATGCCGTCGAGGATGTCGTGCTCGCTGACGACGACCTCCTCGGCGCCGATCCGTTCCATGATCGCGAGCAGCACCAGGGCGCCCGCCGCGATGACGTCAACTCGCCCCGGGTGCATGGACGGTACGGCCGCGCGCTCGGCGTGGGTGGAGCGCAGGAGCCAGTCGGTGATCTCGCGGACCCGGTCGTGGCCGACCCGGGAGTGGTGGATGCGGGCCGAGTCGTACTCGGGCAGGTCCTGCGCGATCGCCGACACCGTGGTGACCGAACCGGCAAGCCCCACCAGCGTCCTGGCCTCGCGCAGCGGCACCGTCTCCTCGGCCAGGTCGAGGGCCGCCTCGATGTCGGCCCGCATCGCCGCGATCTGCTCCTCGGAGGGCGGGTCGGAGACGACGCCGTCGCGGACCAGATGGCGCTCGGTCATCCGCACGCAGCCGACGTCCACCGAGCGTGCCGCGCGGACGTGCTCCTCGCCGACCACGAACTCGGTCGACCCGCCGCCGATGTCCACGACGAGATAGGGCCGGTGCAGGTCCTCGCGGCCCACGAGCTCCTTCGTCGCGCCCGTGAAGGAGAACTCGGCCTCCTGGTCCCCGGTGACGACCTCCGGCTCGACGCCCAGGATGTCCATGACCCCGCGGACGAACTCGTCCCGGTTCTCGGCGTCCCGGGAGGCGGACGTGGCGACGAACCGCAACCGCTCGGCGCCGTGCTCCTTGATGATCGCCGCGTAGTCACGGCAGGCGGCGAAGGTCCGCTCCAGGGCGTCGGGCGCGAGCCGCCCCGTGCGGTCGACGCCCTGGCCGAGCCGCACGATGGTCATACGGCGGTCCAGGTCGACGAGTTCCCCGGTGCGGGGGTCGACGTCGGCCACGAGGAGCCGGATGGAGTTGGTACCGCAGTCGATGGCGGCGACGCGGGTCACCGGCCGCCCTCCTCGGACTCCCCGGACGCCTCGGACGCCTCGGACGCCTCGGACGCCTCGGACTTCTCCGGGAGCGTCACGCACGCGCCCTTGCTCCACCACTGCGGCAGCATCGCGATCGCCTCGTCCCCCAGCGGGTTCACGCCCGGCCCCGCAGCCAGCGAGTGCGCGACCAGCACATGCAGACACTTCACCCGGTCCGGCATGCCACCCGCACTCGGAAAGCCGGTCAGCTCCTCGATCTCGTCGCGCCGCCGGATGTAGTCCTCATGCGCCGAGCGATACGCGGCGGCCAGCTCCGGATCCGACTCCAGCCGCGCAGTCATCTCCTTCATCACGCCGTTCGCCTCCAGCGTGCCGATCGCCGACGACGCCTTCGGGCACGTCAAGTAGTACAGCGTCGGGAAGGGGGTGCCGTCCGGCAGCCGCGGGGCCGTCTCGACGACGTCCGGCTGCCCGCACGGGCACCGGTGCGCGATCGCGCGCAGCCCGCGCGGGGGACGGCCGAGCTGCTGCTTGAAGGCCTCGACGTCCGCGTCGGTGGGCTCGGTGCGCGGGGTGGGCGGCGGGGCGGATTCCATGCCTGTCTTTCTGTCTGTTCTCGTCGGCGGTCTGTCGACCGGTCCGGACGATCGGGTCACTGCCGGGACGCGTCGGCCTTGTCGACCCCGTCCCAGATGTTCGCGTACCAGGGGCGGTCGGCCGCACCCAGCTCGGCGCGCGACTGCTTGGCCGCGTCCGGGTCGATCACGACGTAGCCGGTCTCCCCCGGCATCACATAATGCAGCCGCAGCCGGATCTGCTGCTCGGCGTAGGCGTCGTCCTGCCAGCGTGCCTTGACGTCGCGCAGTTGCTCGACCCGCTGCGCGGCCTCTTCCTTCTGCCGCTGCATGTCGGCGATCTCGGCACGCTGGGAGACGTACTGCCTTATCGGGTAGGCGAGCGCCACGACCATGGAGCAGACGACCAGCGCGAGCAGCGCGGCGCGTCCGGTGAGCCTGGAGCGCCGGGCCTGCCGCTTGGTCTGGGAGCGGTAGACACGGGCCGCCGTCTGCTCGCCGAGCAACCGGATCCTGGTCGCGGTGGAGAACCGGTCCCGATCCTTGACGGCCATGTCCCGCCTCCCGTTTCACATGCGTACGTCCCCGCACACGGTACGGGACCGAGTACGGGGACGTACGTACGACTGGCTAAGGCTCACCCCAGGTTGGGGCTCAGCGGCTCCGCGGCTTCAGCGGCTCAGCCCTTGAAGCGCGGGAACGCGCTGCGGCCGGCGTACACCGCCGCGTCGTCGAGGATCTCCTCGATGCGCAGCAGCTGGTTGTACTTGGCGACGCGCTCGGAGCGGGCCGGGGCGCCGGTCTTGATCTGGCCGCAGTTGGTGGCGACGGCCAGGTCGGCGATGGTGACGTCCTCGGTCTCGCCGGAGCGGTGCGACATCATGCACTTGAAGCCGCTGCGCTGGGCCAGCTCGACGGCGTCCAGGGTCTCGGTCAGCGAGCCGATCTGGTTGACCTTGACCAGGAGCGCGTTGGCGGCGCCCTCGTCGATGCCGCGGGCCAGGCGCTCCGGGTTGGTGACGAACAGGTCGTCGCCGACGAGCTGGACCTTGTCACCGAGCTTGTCGGTGATGGTCTTCCAGCCGTCCCAGTCGTCCTCGAACAGCGGGTCCTCGATGGAGACGAGCGGGTACGCGTCGACGAGCTCCGCGTAGTACTCGGTCATCTCGGCGGCGGAGCGCTCCTTGCCCTCGAAGGTGTAGACGCCGTCCTTGTAGAACTCGGACGCGGCGACGTCGAGCGCGAGGGCGATCTGCTCGCCGGGGGTGTAGCCGGCCTCCTTGATGGCCTCGAGGATGAGGTCGAGGGCCTCGCGGTTGGAGCCGAGGTTCGGGGCGAAGCCGCCCTCGTCGCCGAGGCCGGTGGCCAGGCCCTTGCTCTTCAGGACCTTCTTCAGCGTGTGGTAGACCTCGGCGCCCCAGCGCAGGGCCTCGGAGAAGGACTCCGCGCCGATCGGAGCGATCATGAACTCCTGGATGTCCACGTTGGAGTCGGCGTGCGAGCCGCCGTTCAGGATGTTCATCATCGGCACCGGCAGCAGGTGCGCGTTGGGGCCGCCCAGGTAGCGGAACAGCGGGAGGTCGCTGGCCTCGGAGGCGGCGTGGGCGACGGCGAGCGAGACGCCGAGGATGGCGTTGGCGCCGAGGGAGCCCTTGTTGTCGGTGGCGTCCAGGTCGAACATCGCCTGGTCGATCAGGCGCTGCTCGGTGGCGTCGTAGCCGACCAGCTCCGGGCCGATCTGCTCGATGACGGCGAGGACGGCCTTCTCGACGCCCTTGCCGAGGTAGCGGTTCGAGTCGCCGTCGCGGAGCTCGATGGCCTCGAAGGCGCCCGTGGAAGCGCCGGACGGAACGGCGGCACGACCGGTGCTGCCGTCGTCGAGGCCGACCTCGACCTCGACCGTGGGATTGCCTCGGGAGTCCAGGATTTCCCGGGCTACGACGACGTCGATGGACGGCACGAGTATCTCCTTCTTGGGATGTGAAGCACTGTGTCGCTGGTGGTGCGGGGCTGTGAGCCTTGCGACTAGAGCCTAACCGCCCCGGGGACATCGGCAGCCGACCGACCGTCCCGTGGACAGGACCGAACCGTACCCATTGTTCCCTACCGGAACAAAGGGTGGGTGACTTACAGGGAAAGAAAAAGCCCCGCCCCGGTGCGTACGGGGGAACACGCACCGGAGCGGGGAGCCCGTGGGGGACGGGGGTGACCCTCACGAGGTCTTCATGATGAGTTCCACGGATGTGAGGGCACTGTGGTTCAGCTATTGGCCGCGTACTACTTCAGGTGCAGCTGCTGACCCGGGTAGATCAGGTCGGCGTCCTCGACGATGTCCTTGTTCAGCTGGAACAGCTTCTCCCAGCCGCCCTTGACCTTCTCCGCCTCGGCGATCGAGCTGAGGGTGTCACCCTTGGCGACCTTGTACTCGCCGTCGCCCTTCTTGACCTTCTTGCCGGTCGGGGTGGTGACGGTCTTGGTCGACTTCTTGGCGGCCGGACGCTCGGCGGAGCGGGAGGCCGACTGCTGCTCGGTGGAGCGCGGGGTGCTCTCGGTGCTCTGCGAGGAACCGCTCGAGGAGGCGCCGGAGCCGTTGTACGCGGCGCTCGACAGGCCGGTGCCGCAGTTCGGCCAGGCACCCTTGCCCTGGCCCGCGAGAACCTTCTCGGCGATCTCGATCTGCTGGGCCTTGGTGGCCTTGTCGGCGGTGGCGGCGTACGCCGTGCCGCCGTACGCGGCCCAGGTGGAGGCGGAGAACTGCAGACCGCCGTAGTAGCCGTTGCCGGTGTTGATGGACCAGTTGCCGCCGGCCTCGCACTGGGCGACGGCGTCCCACTCGGAGGCGGTGGCGGCGGAGGCGCTGCCGGCCGCCATCAGCGGGGCGGCGACGGCGGCGGCGCCGGTGACGCCGACGGCGGCTATGGCGCGGGCGGCCTTGGACGGACGACGGTGCTTGCCCTTGCTGGAAAACAGCATGGTTGGATCCCCTCACCGACGCCTGCGAGGTGAGCTGTCGGGTTCGGGCCAGATGAGTTGCCCGGCCGCGCTCGTCCGCCTTTCGGCTCGCGTTGCGCGGCTTCACCCCAAGCCGACTCCGGCCGTGCGGCCCCGAAGGGCCTCAACTGCCGGACCCGGCGCTTACCTTGGGTCCCCCGCTCCTGCCTACGGCGCTTGACGCGACGACTGTTCCCGGGCGGCCACTGGCAGGATTCGGCGTTGCGGCAGCCGGGGCTCGTGGTGACGAGCGATCACGACCGTAGACACCCGATTCCCGGAATTACAAAGACGATCAGGGCTTCTGAGATCTATCTCTCACCGCATCCAAAACGGACATTAGGGTGCGAAAGGTGGCGCGAACTCCCACTGTTTTTCGCCCTGTTCGGCCCTTATTCGACGGGGACGTCCAGGGTCTGACCGGGGACGATGTCGTTCGCGTCGCCACCGATGGCGCCCTTGTTCGCGTCGTACAGCGCCCGCCACCCGCCGTCGAGGTCAAGGGAGTCGGCGATGGAGGCCAGAGTGTCGCCGGCGCGGACCTTGTACGAGGCGTGGCGACCGGAGGACTCGGGCGCCGGGTCGGCTGTCTCACTCTCGTCGGCACTCGGCCCGCGGTGCCGCCCGGAGCCTGCCGCCTCCCCGGAGAGCGCGCCGGTGTCGACGAGGCTCCAGGCGCCCACCTCTTGCACCCAGTTGTCCTGATTATCCCCGTCCGGGGTCTCCACGGGGGAGCTGTCGGGCGACTTGGAGTCCTTGGCGTCGGGTGACGCGTCAGGCTTCGCCGAGCTGTCCGCCTTGGATGACGAAGAGGGGGAGGAAGAGGGAGAAGAGGATGAATCCCGGGGCGATTCGGACGAACCGCTGGGAGATTCACTCGACGAGCCCGATGAACCCGACGGGCCGTCGGTCGGGTCCGACGAGTTCGAGGAACCCGACGAGTTAGACGAATTGGACGAACTCGACGAGCCGGACGAATCAAGCAATCCAGAGGATCCGGACACCTCGGAGGGTGAGTCGTCCTCCACTCCGGTGTCGAGGTCGACCAAGCCGTTCTTCGGGGTGAGCCCGTTGAGCACCGCGCAGGTGCCCCAGGGCTTGGTCCCCTGGTCGGCGAGGATGGCCTGCGCCACGGCGATCTGCTGGGAGCGGCTCGCCAGGTCGGGACGCGGGGCGTAGTCGAGGCCGCCGTACTGCTCCCAGTCGTCCTGGGTCAGCTGCAGTCCGCCGTAGTGCCCGTTGCCCTCGTCCGTGCTCCACGAGCCGCCGCTCTCGCACTCGGCCACCTTGTCCCACACGGTGCCGTCGGCAGCGCTGGCGCCCGTGGCGCCGAGCAGCGGGATGGCAATGGCGGACCCGGTCACTCCGGCCGCGACGAGGAGAGCCGGAGCCTGGCGGGGGCGACGGTGACGACCGTTCCCGGAGAGCATGCGGGGACCTTTCACGAGGCAGCAGTGACCGCGGCGCGCGAAACCTGGCGCCGTCGTTGATCCGTGAACGTATAGGCATTCGATCACTTGTCACAAGTTAATGCCGCGTAGATCACGTGAAGATCACAGAGTTGAGCGCGTGTCACGTTTGACGAGGTGGACGAACTCACCCAACTGGTGTGAAATCCACCGGAAGTGTGCGCAGGCCCCGCATGATGAGACCTCCGCGCCACCTCAACTCCCCTGGGTCCACGGCGAGTCGGAGATCCGGGAGACGGGTGAGGAGGGTGGCGAGGGCCGTCTGACCCTCCAGTCGGGCGAGCGGGGCCCCGAGGCAGTAGTGGATGCCGTGGCCGTAGCCGAGGTGCTGGTTGTCGCGGCGGCCGAGGTCGAGCACATCGGGCTCGGCGAACCGCTCCGGGTCCCGGTCGGCGGCTGCCAGCACGACGAGAACGGGGTCGCCGGCGGCGATGCCCTGCCCGCCGACGGTGAGCGGCTCGGTGGCGAAGCGCCAGGTGGCGAGCTCCACGGGGCCGTCGTAGCGCAGGAGTTCCTCCACGCCGGTTTCGAGGAGGCCGGTCTCCTCGGCGGCGAGGGACGTCTGCAGGCGGGCGCGCTGCTCGGGGTGGGTGAGCAGCGCGTAGACGCCGTTGCCGATCAGATTCACGGTCGTCTCAAAACCGGCAAACAGCAGGATAAAGGCCATCGCCGCGGCCTCGTTCTCGGTGAGATGCTCACCGTGGTCGGAGGCCCGGATGAGACCGGAGATGAGGTCCTCACCGGGCGTGGGTTCCTCGGGCAGGGCTTCCCGCTTGCGGTGGATGAGGTCGGCCAGATAGCCGCGCATCTTCTTCACCGACCGCGCGACACCGCCGCGAGGGCCGCCCTGGTGGCGGATCATCATGCCCGCCCAGTCCCGGAAGTCGTCCTGGTCCTCGCGGGGGACGCCGAGCAGGTCGCAGATGGCATAGATGGGGAGCGGGAACGCGAACTCGTGGATGAGATCGGCGCTCCCCTTCGCCGCGAACCCGTCGATCAGATGGTCCGTGAGCTCCTGCACCCGGGGGGCGAACTCGGCGACCCTGCGGGGCGTGAAGGCCTTGGAGACGAGCCTGCGCAGCCTGGTGTGGTCCGGCGGGTCGATGTTGAGCAGATGCGTCATGAGCTCGGCCTTGCGCTCACCGGGGATGCCGGTCTTGCCCTTGGCGTGCGCGGGCTCGTCGTGGTGGGCCGGGTTCTTGGAGAGCCGGTTGTCGGCGAGGGCCTGCTTGGCATCGGCGTACCGGGTGACCAGCCAGGCCTCCACGCCGCTGGGCAGCCGGGTCCGGTGGACCGGGGCGTGCTCGCGGAGCCAGGCGTAGGCGGGGTACGGGTCGGTCGCGAACTCCCAGGTGAAGAGGTCGGGGGGCGCGGGAGGTCCGGGGGTGGTGCCGGTGGGGGTGGGCTGGTTGGTCACTCCCTGACGGTATCCGCTGCCGGTCCGGCCCTGCTTCCTGCCGACCGTCACCGGTCCGGCCCTGCTTCCCGCTCACTGTCGCCGGTCCGTCCGCCCCTCCCCACTTACCGTCGCCGGTCCGGCACCGCTTCCTGCCGACCGTCGCCGGTCCGGCCCTGCTCCCCGCTCACCGTCGCCGGTCCGTCCGCCCCTCCCGGCTTACCGTCGCCGGTCCGTCCGCCCCTCCCTGCTTACCGTCGCCGGTCCGTCCGCCCCTCCCTGCTTACCGTCGCCGGGCTGTCCGCCCCTCCCTGCTCACTGTCGCCGGTCCGTCCGCCCTCCTGGCTCAGTGTCGCCGTCCCGGCCCCGCTCCTTGCCAGCCCTCGCCCCGTCCGGCCCCTGCTCCTGCGAACCGCCACCGACCCGGGCCCCGCTCCCTGATCCGGCGCCCGCTCCCTGCCAGCCCTCCCCCGTCCGGCCCCTGCTCCTGCAAACCGTCACCGACCCGGGCCCGCTCCCTGATCCGGCGCCCGCTCCCTCTGCCGGCGCACGCTCCCTATTGCGGGGCACCCCCGGTCACGGGGACACCCCCTCGGCAGTCCGCACGGCATCCCGGTAGGTCCGAGCCGCGACTCTCAGGGCGGCCTCCGGGTCGACCCCGGCGGCCTCCGCGCGGACCGCCATGGCGAGGAGCTCGTAGCCGAGGCCGTCGCCCGTGGGCAGCGGCACCTCCAGACCCGCCGTACGAACCCGGGACGCCAACTTCGCGGCCAGTGCCAGGCCCGGCTGTCCCAGCGGGATGCCGTCCGTCACCGACTCGCGCCGCTTCTCCGCCGCCTTCGTGCGCAGCCAGTGCTCCTTGACCTCCTCGGGGGTCGTCGCCGTCTCGTCGCCGAAGACGTGCGGGTGGCGGTGGATGAGCTTGGTGACGATGCCGCCGGCCACGTCGTCGATGGAGAAGGGGGACTCCGGGTCCTCCTCGGCTATCCGGGCGTGGAAGACGACCTGCAGCAGGACGTCGCCCAGTTCCTCGCGGAGTTCGTCGCGGTCGCCCTCCTCGATCGCCTCGACGAGTTCGTAGGCCTCCTCGATGCCGTACTTCGCCAGGCCCTTGTGGGTCTGCTGGGAGGACCACGGGCACTCGACGCGGATGCGGTCCATGACCTGGACCAGGTCGAGGAGGCGGGCGCCGGGCAGATCGTAGGAGGCGGGGAGCAGTTCCAATTCGGGCATGCTGACCCGTCCGGAGCCCGCGAGGCGTGCCAGGCCGTCCGTCAGGGCCGGCTCGCCCTCGCCCGTCGCCACGACCACGACCGTGTGGCCGTCGGCACACGCGTCGATCAGTTGCTCGGCGGTCGGGGCGGTCTCGTCGACCGCTATGCCGGCCTCACGCAGATACGGCAGCTGGGGATGCGCGCCGTCCGCGCACAGCACACGGTCGGCCGCGTGCAGGGCCTGCCAGGCCGGCCAGGACAGCAGGCCGGGTGCGACACGGTGGCTGGTGGTGAGCAGGACGATGCGGCCGGGGGCGGCTTCGGGACTGGTTGCGTTCACGATCCGAACGTAACCCACGTCGCCGACGGCCCCCCGAGTTATCCACAGGCAGATTGTCCACAGGCTGGGTGGGTCGGGTGGATCTGCCCTCGCAGGTTCACAGGGGCCGGCCGTGCGGGCTGCTTCCCGCCGTGGCGGGCTGTGGGGGCTGCTTCCCTCGCCTGTTCACATGGGCGGCGGTGGCCCCCGGCGCTACGCCGTCTGCTGCGTCCCGGTCGCGGTCACTTCGCGCACCCACGGCGTCTTCGCATCCGCCCGGCCGCTCTTTTGGACGTCCCAGGTGCCGTAGCGCGGGTTGAGGTCGATGTCGAGCTTCTTGGACGCCTCGGCCAGGGCGTTCCAGAAGGCGGGCTTGCCGGTGTCGGTGCCGAGGGAGGTGGCCAGTTTCTGGGCCTCGAGCTGGAGGCGGAGGTTCTCGTCGAGGCGCTGCGGCGGAATGCCGTACTGCTGGAGCCAGGCCGTCTCCAGTGCCTTGGCGCCGCCGACCTGCTTCTCCAGGCCGCCGCGCATTTCCTGGAGCTCCTTGCGGGTGACGGTCACGCCCGCGTCCTGGGCGGCCCGGTGCAGCACCTGGTCGAGAACCATGGTGTGCAGGACGTCCCGCGGGAGGGTGCCGGACTTGGCGATGACCTGTGCGTACTGGGCGTCGTCGGAGACGGCCTCGCGCTGTGCGGCGCGTACCTCGCCGACCCGGTTCTCCAGCTGCGCGACGGTGATCCGCTGGCCACCGACGACGGCCGCCGCACCGGGATGCGCGTCGCTTCCGCAGGCGGTCAGCAGGGGCGCCGCGGCGATCGCGGCGGAGAGAAGGAGCGCGGTACGACGGCGGCGGTGCAAGGAGACCTCCTGAGGGAGCTTGTGCGGCGGTGCACAAAGTCTTGCGGTGATCGATGGTAGGCAGTGGGCAAGCTCTGGCCAACCCATTCGACCAACGATTCGCCACGACTTCGGGCACCGAAGCACCCTCGCCCGGCCCACCGGTGCCGGGCGGCCGGGCAGGAACTAGCCGCGCATCTGCCCGAGCCACTGCAGCGTCCGCCGTACCTCCGTCGCGAGCGGGTGGCCGGGGCCGTGCAGGCGTTCCACGTCGTGCAGCAGACGGGCCAGGGTGTCGTGGGCGGCCGGCCGGTCGCCGAGGGCGAGCAGGAGTTGGCCGATGCGGCGGCGGACGTCGTGGGCGAGCTGGGGGTCGCCGGAGACGTACTGGTTCTCGTAGTACGGCAGCAGCCGGCGGTACTCCGCGAGCGCGGCCGCCGGTTCGCCGAGCTGTTCCAGGCACTGGGCGGCGTCGTAGCGGAAGCGCAGGGACTGCGGGTCGGCCTGGCCGGCCTCGGCAGCGCGCTCGTCGGCGAGGCGGCGCAGCTCGGGCAGCGCGCGCCGGTACTGGCCGTCGTCCATGAGCGTGGCCGCGTACTGCTTGCGCAGGGTGCGCACGACCGGGGAGTGCTCGCCGTGCTGTTCGGCGGCGGCGGGCAGGATCGAGCCGAGGATGTCGACGGCCTGGGTGATACGGCCCTCTCCGAGGAGGCGCTTGACCTCGTCGACGGCGCGCGCGACGTCCGGCTTGTCCGTGGCGGGCGGGCCGGGTGTGGCCGGGGCGGGCTGCGGCGCGGGGGTGCGGGCGAGGTCCGGCCAGGGTGCGTGCGGGCGCAGGAAGGGGCGCGTGGGGTCGAGCGGCGAGCCGGTGGGCGTCCCGCGCGCGGGCAGGAGTGGCGCCAACTCCTCGTACACCTCCTGCGCGGAGGCGGGGCGGTGCTGCGGGTCCTTCGTCAGCAGACGCAGGACGAGGGCTTCGAGTGCCTCGGGAACCTCGGGGCGGATACGGCGCACCGGCAGCGGCGGCTCGTACAGGTGCCGGTGCAGCACGCCGAGCGCGGTCGATCCGGAGAACGGCACGTCGCCGCTGAGGAGTTCGTGCAGGACCACGCCGAGCGCGTACAGGTCGGTGTACGGGCCGACCGCGCCGCCCATCGCCTGCTCGGGCGCCATGTAGGCGGGCGAGCCGATGGGGGTTCCGGTGTGGGTGAGGCGGGTGGTGTCGGCGTCCATGACGGAGGCGACGCCGAGGTCGAGGACGGTGACCGTGCCGTCCTGCTTCACCATCACGTTGCGTGGCTTGAGGTCGCGGTGGACGATCGGCACGGCGTGCACGGCGCTGAGTACGGCGCACAGTTGCGCGGCGACCGCCACGGCCCACTGCCAGGGGTACGGGTCGCGCTCGGCGAGATGGCCGGCGAGGTCGACGCCGTCGACGTACTGCATGACGAGGAACAGCTCCTCGCCCTCGCTGCCCGCGTCGTGCACGGTGACGAGCCCGGGGTGGTCGACCTGCGCGGTGACCCGGCACTCGCGCTCGAACCGGCGGCGCAGTTCGCCCGCCTCCTGCCCGGCCACCTTGTCGGGGCGCAGCAGCTTCACGGCCACGCGCCGGTCGAGCCGCTGGTCGTACGCCGTCCAGACCTGTCCCATGCCGCCCTGCCCGATGAGCGTGGACAGTTCATAGCGGTCGGCGACGACACGTCCTGTCGTCACGGTCACCTGTCGCCCTCGTGGTTGCCGTCCTGGCGGCCGTCGTGCTTGCGCAGGTAGTCACTGAGCTCGTCGAGCTCGGCGCGCACCTGGTCGATACGCGCGGGTGCGGGGCGCTGCGGGGGCGGCGGGACGGGGGTCCGGGACATCGGCGTCTGGGATGTCGGCGTCTGAGATGTCGGCGTCTGGGGGCCCAGTGCCTGGGGTATCGGCGTCTGCGGGCCGGGCCCCTGGGGTATCGGCACCGTCGTGGCGGTGTACGGCGACCCGGCCTGCGGATAGCCGTAGGACTGGGCCGGGACGGAGGGCCGCTGGGCGCTGTACCCCGGGAAGCGGAGCTGGTGGAAGTGGCGTATGTCCGCGGAGAGGTAGTACGCGATCGCGGCCACGAGACCACCCAGGAGGAGGGCGAGGCCGGTCCAGCCGCCCGCGGTGTGGATCTCGTCGCCGGGCTCGGAGCCGATCATGTACAGGCCGAGGAACTCCACCACGATCGATGCGGCGAACAAGCCCCAGTCGAGGGGCTTGCGGGTCACGATGGCCAGCCGCAGCATCATCGTCCACGTCAGCAGGCCGAAGCTCAGCACCGAGATCACGACGAACAGCAGGCGCAGGAAGACCAGCCACCCGGTGGGCGGCGGCTGCTTCACCGGCTGCGTGTAGCCGTGGCCTTGCATGGCTGCTCCTGATGCCTGAAGTGGGCGTAAGGACGGCCGGTCCTGCCCGCGGGGCGATCTCGGTCGTGCGATTGTCGCTTCGAGCGTATAGGCCGACACCGACATACGGTCACCGGTTGTACCGAACCGTTGCCGAGCTGATCACTTCGTACGACGGCACAGGTCGCGGAGGCCTCGCTTCCGGCTCACAGCGGGTGCCGCATCCACACGTTGGGCTCGACATACACCGCCTGGTCCCGCGCAGGCTCGCACCGCACGGGCACCAGCGCGCCCGGCACCTCGATGTCGCCCGCCGTGTCGAAGGGCAGCCCGGTCCAGCCACGCCACTGCTCCAGCGAGCCGGCCACGGTCATGGAGGCCGGGGCGATCGAGTCGATGGTGGCGCCGGCGCGGGCGTGGACGCGCAGCCACGGGTCGTGCGGCAGGCCGTCGGGGCGTACGCGGTGGGCGTACTCCTCGATGGGCGTGTGCGGTTCGAGGTGCTTGGCGCTGGGGCGGACCGGGGCGACGACCTCACCGAAGCCGTGGGCCCGGGCGTTGTCGCGCATCGCGCGGAGCATCCGGGCGGACAGGCCGCTGCCCTGGGCGTGCGGCGCGATGACGACGGAGATGGCACTGACCGTGTCGGGGCGGACGCCGGCGCGCAGGTCGGCGAAGGCCCACACGAGCACCTCGTCCCAGCCTCGGGCGGGCAGCCGGCCACGGCCCTCGGCGGCTAGGGCGAACGGGACGCTGTAGGCGTGGGCGACGACTTCGCCGCGCTCGTCCTCGGCGAACAGCGCGTACTCGGGGAGTTCGCGCGGGATCCGGCCGTAGTGTGCGTTGCCCACGGGGTCCTGGGTCGTGAACTGCGGCCAGGTGTCCGGCATTTCCACCACCCGTTCGAGCATCTCGGGGCGTTCTGCGAGGCTCGATACCTTCGGCTCCATGCCGGTCACCGTAGGCGTGGGACGGCCGCGCCCGGAAGTCGTTTTCGGGGGCGGACCAGGGGCGTCACCCACCGCACTGGCTCAGCATCATCTCCTTGTCGGCTGCCGTCACCGGAAGTTCGTACTTCAGCGACACCTGGGCGAAACGCACCGCATACGAGCAGCGGATCCGCTTGTTCGGGGGCAGCCAGGACGCGGGGCCGGAGTCGCCCTTGGAGCTGTTGGTCGGGCCGTCGACCGGTATGAGGTTGAGGGGGTCGTTGGCGATGTCCTGGCGCTTGCCCTTCGACCAACGGGCGGCGCCCATCTGCCAGTCGTACGACAGGGGCATGATGTGGTCGATCTGAACGCTCGTGGCGCGGGACTTGGCCCACTCGATCGTCCGGCCCGTGTACGGGTCGTGCAGGGTCATGGAAGCCACGACACAGTCTGAGCCGGAACGGAACCGGAGCTCTTCGCCGTCGCGCTTGAGGAGGTCGTTGCGGGTGTCGCAACCGTTGCGGGAGAACGGGATGCCGCCCGGGGCCGAGTCCATCCAGGCGTAGCCGAACTCGTCGCGGTCGTAGCCCGTCTTCGGCCCGCGCCCCTTGGTCGCCACCTTCTCGATCAGGGCCCGTGCCTCGGCCCGGTCGGCGTCCGAGGTGAGGGGTGCGAGCCCCGCTTTCGTGCCGTCCGGATTGTCCAGTGGGCTCACAGCCCGGCCGTTGCCCGCGGCCGGGGCGGAGCCGGAGGGCTCCTCGTCCACGCGCAGATCGACGTTCTCGCACCCCGCCAGTACGAGCACCATGCCGAGCATCGCCGCGGCGCTCGCCGCCCCGCCCCTTCGACGCATCACGATGCGCCCCTCCCCTGCCGCCGTTCCGCCCCGCACAGGCGGCCTTCCCCGGTACACCGTCGTACACACGGTAGCGACCAGGCGCACGGCGGCATTCGAGAGGTCCAGACCACCTTGCGGCCAGGCGGGCATACTTCACAAGCCGGGCGTATCGTCGGTGGGGAGTCACCTCGGGAAGGAGCTGTGCATGGGCATCTTCGACAAGTTCAAGAACCGTCACGCGCAGGACAAGGCCGGGGACATGTCCGACACCGCGGAACGGAAGGCGAACGAGAAGACGGGCAACAAGTACGAGAGCCAGGTCGACGACGCGCAGCAACGTATGGAGCGCGGAATGGGAATGGACCGCGACCGGCCGCCCGAGCAGCAATAGGCCCCAAGGCACGCGAAGGACCACTCGGCTGCCGGGCAGGGCGCCGACGCAGTGGCACATCACAGCGCACCCGCCGACGCCCGCGTCCGGGCCGGGCTTTCACCGGCCCACCTCCGACAGAGGCCGTCCGCGGAGACTCACCTCCCGCGGGCGGCTTCAGAGTTGCCGCAGCGCGCCACTCCTCGACGCCGAGGGGATGCCTCCCGGACCCCGCCCGATGCCGCCCCTCCTCAGACCTTCCCGATCCCCAGGGTCGTCTCCGAGGGCAGCAGCCCCGACGACAGCACCGCGACCCAGAACTCCCCCAGCAGCTCCACGAGGCGGCCCGCCTCGTCCGCCGTGAGCGACTGCCAAGGAGCGGCGGCGAGTCGGTCGGTGTGCTCCTCGACGGTGCCGCGCAGTTCGCGGCCCGCCTCCGTGGCCGCACCGCCGACGTCCACCAGGCCCCGGACGATGAGCCGTTCCCGGGCGGATGCCCATTCCGCGGGTGTCCAGCCACGGCTCTCGAAGCGCGCGACCGACGCAGCGCCTATCGCGGCGAAGGACACCAGTGACTCGACGGGGTCGAGGCCGGCGACCATCAGGGCGGCGATGTGACCGTCTCCTCGGTGTTCACGCAGGAGGGTCGCCGCGTGCCAGAGCTGGAGGTGCGAGGCCTGCGGCCAGTCCAGCGCGGCGTTGGCCGCGGCGAGCGGTCGGCCCGCGCTGTCCGCCGCCTCCGCCGCACGGCGTGCGAGGGCTGCGGCTTCCGCCAGCTCGGGACTGTCCACCCGGTCGCCCAATATCGCGCGGTAGGCCCGGTCGATTCCCCGCGCCCGCGCCTCAAGCAGGGCCTCGGGACTCGCGATCTTCCACGCGGGGTCGATGTGTTCGGCGACCATGCGGGGGCTGAAGCTGTAGAAGGCGGACGACACCTGCTCCGCGCCCACGACCCCCAAGGGGGCTGCCCGGTAAGGGAAGTAGCTCGGCCAGCGTTCCCCGGTGCCGAATCCGAGGGCGGCGGCCTCCTCGAAGGCTTCCGGCGCGTAATACAGCACCGCGTGAAGAGGCTCCAGCAGATGCCAGAGCTGACGTACGCGATCGGGCTCCAGATGGGCCTCGGTATTCGTCATGACGCAGTCCCCCAGTTCACAGGCTCGAAAGTCGAAGTCCCGGATCCCCGACTCTTGGAACTTGACACTGCCAAGATTGCCCGACGCGGCAAAACTTGTCAATGCCTAGATTGCGCGTACGCTGCTTGCCATGCCCCCCGCACCGCAGCCGCCCGAGCCCGAGCCCGAGCACAAGCACGAGCACGCGCCCAAACAGCAGTCCCCCGGCGCCCCGCGCGAATCCCGCAGCCCTCGCCGCCCCTATCACCACGGCGACCTGCGCCGAGCCATCCTCACCGCCGCGCTGGACGCCATCGCCGCAGACGGCCCGTCCGCACTCAGCCTGCGTGACCTCGCCCGCCGTGCCGGTGTCTCGCACGCGGCGCCGGCCCATCACTTCAAGGACCGCACCGGGCTGCTGACGGCGATCGCCGCCGAGGGGTTCGGGCTGCTCGCGGACACGCTCAACGAAGCGGCGGACCTCAAGGACGCCGGCGTGCGCTACGTCCGCTTCGCGCGCGAGCATCCCGCGCACTTCCAGGTGATGTTCACGCCGGAGCTGCTGCGTGCCGAGGACCTGGAGCTGACCACGGCCCGCACCCTGGCAGGCGACGCACTGCGCGGCGCCGTCGCCGCCGTACGGCCCGAGAGCCTCGGTATCGACTCCCGCCTGGCCGGTGTCGCGGCCTGGTCCCTGGCGCACGGCTTCGCCACGCTGCTGCTCGGCCACAACCTGGACGGGCCGGTCGGCGACAAAGACCCCGAGGAGGTGTTCCGGACACTGGCGGCGATGCTGTTCCGGACCGCGCCCTGAGACGTCGCCGACATCGCTTGACCTCAAGTTCACTTGAGGTCCCAGAGTGGCCCTCATGAACACCGAAAGCGCACACGACAAGGCCGTCGACACCACAGGTACCAAGCCCGGCGACGCCGCCGACCTCAAGGCCATCGCTCAGGTCGTGGCCACCGTCGAACGCACCCAGCGGGCCAAGGACCCCGACGGCTTCCTCGCCCTCTTCCACCCCGACGCGCTGTGGACCACCGCCCACGGCAAGGTCCTCATCGGCCTCGACGCCATCGCCGAGTTCACCCGCGCCGTCCTGCCCACCGCCACCTGGGACGGCCAGGTCACCTACGAGGTGGCACACACGCAGTTCCTGCGGCCGGACGTGGCGGCCGTCAAGGTCCGGCAGGTGTACCACTCACCGAGCGGCGACACCGCGGGAGCGCCGCTGTACGTCATGACCAAGCAGGACGACGGACGGTGGCTGCTGCACGCCTGCCAGAACACCGAGGTGCGGGTCGACTAGGACCCGCCCGCGCCCGCCGACCGCCCGTTCACGGCCCCGGGATCGCGCCGTTCACGGCCCCGGGATCGCCCCGTTCACGATCCCGGGATCGCCGCTCACAATCCCGGGATCGCCCCGCTCACAATCCCGGCACCGCACCGCTCACGACCCCAGAATCGACGCCAGGAACTCCCCGACCCACCCCAGCAACTCCCGCCCGACCAGCGGCTTCCCGCCCACCTTCGCTGTCTTCGGGCGGGGCACCAGCAGCTGGTGCGCCGCCGGCTTGATGACGGTGCCGGGGTACAGGCGTTTGACCCTGAGTTCCTGGGACTCGCGCAGCTCCACGGGGGCGAAGCGGATGTTGGTGCCCTGCAGGACGATCTCGCCGACGCCGCACGCGCGGGCCAGCATGCGCAGGCCTGCCACGAGGAGGAGGTTCTCGACGGGCTCGGGCAACTTGCCGTAACGGTCGACGAGTTCCTCGCGTACGGACTTGACGTCCTCCTCCGTGTTCGCGGAGGCGATGGCCCGATAGGCCTGGAGGCGGAGGCGCTCGCCGGGGGCGTAGTCGTGCGGGACGTGGGCGTCGACCGGGAGCTCGATCTTGACCTCGAGCGGGGGCTCCTCCTCGACGCCGCCTTCCAGGGACGCCCGGTAGTCCGCGACGGCCTCGCCGACCATGCGGACGTACAGGTCGAAGCCGACGCCGGCGATGTGCCCGGACTGCTCGCCGCCGAGGAGGTTTCCGGCGCCTCGGATCTCCAGGTCCTTCATCGCCACGTACATGCCCGCACCCATCTCGGTGTGCTGGGCGATGGTGGCGAGGCGCTCGTGGGCGGTCTCGGTCAGCGGCTTCTCCGGCGGGTACAGGAAGTACGCGTACCCGCGCTCGCGCCCACGCCCGACACGGCCGCGCAGCTGGTGCAGCTGGGACAGGCCGAAGTTGTCGCCGCGCTCCACGATCAGGGTGTTGGCGTTGGAGATGTCGATGCCGGACTCGACGATCGTCGTCGATACGAGCACGTCGAACTTCTTCTCCCAGAAGTCGACGACGACCTGCTCCAGCGACTGCTCCGACATCTGGCCGTGTGCCGTGGCGATACGGGCCTCCGGGACGATCTCACGCAGGCGCGCGGCCGCCCGGTCGATCGACTCGACCCTGTTGTGGATGTAGAAGACCTGGCCCTCGCGCAGCAGTTCACGACGGATCGCGGCACCGATCTGCTTCTCCTCGTAGGGGCCGACGAAGGTCAGGACCGGATGGCGCTCCTCGGGGGGTGTCGTGATCGTCGACATCTCCCTGATGCCCGTGACCGCCATCTCCAGGGTCCTCGGGATCGGAGTCGCGGACATCGTCAGGACGTCGACGTTCGCGCGCAGCTTCTTCAGCTGCTCCTTGTGCTCGACGCCGAAGCGCTGCTCCTCGTCGACGATGACCAGGCCCAGGTCCTTGAACTTGGTCTCCGACGAGAACAGCCGGTGCGTGCCGATCACGATGTCCACCGAGCCCTCGCGCAGGCCCTCCAGGACCGCCTTCGCCTCGGTGTCGGTCTGGAAGCGGGACAGGGCCCGGGTGTTGACCGGGAACTGCGAGTAGCGCTCGGAGAACGTCCCGAAATGCTGCTGGACCAGCAGGGTCGTGGGGACCAGTACGGCCACCTGCTTGCCGTCCTGCACCGCCTTGAAGGCGGCGCGGACCGCGATCTCCGTCTTGCCGTAGCCGACGTCGCCGCAGATCAGGCGGTCCATCGGGACCGACTTCTCCATGTCCTCCTTGACCTCGGCGATGGTCGTCAGCTGGTCGGGGGTCTCGGCGTACGGGAAGGCGTCCTCCAGCTCGCGCTGCCAGGGGGTGTCCGAGCCGAAGGCGTGCCCGGGGGCCGCCATGCGCGCGCTGTAGAGCTTGATCAGGTCGGCGGCGATCTCCTTGACGGCCTTCTTGGCCCGCGCCTTGGTCTTCGTCCAGTCGGCGCCGCCCAGGCGGTGCAGGGTGGGGGCTTCGCCACCGACGTACTTGGTGATCTGCTCCAGCTGGTCGGTGGGGATGTACAGCCGGTCGCCTGGCTGGCCGCGCTTGGCGGGGGCGTACTCCACGACGAGGTACTCGCGCGTGGCGCCCTGCACGGTCCGCTGCACCATCTCGATGTAGCGGCCGACGCCGTGCTGCTCGTGGACGATGTAGTCGCCCGCCTCCAGGGAGAGCGGGTCGATCGTCTTGCGGCGGCGGGCGGGCATGCGGGCGCCGTCCTTGCCGGCCGCCTTCTGCCCGGACAGGTCGGTCTCGGTCAGGACGGCCAGCCTGAGCGCCGGGTCCACGAAGCCGTAGTCGATCGAGCCGCAGGCGACATGAACGACCGACGGGGAGATCTCCCCGAGGTCGGCCTCGAGGCGGGCCGCCACGCCCTCACCGCCGAGCACCTCGACCGTGCGGGCCGCGGGACCGTGCGCCTCGGTCACGAAGACCGTGCGCCAGCCGTCGGCGAGCCAGCCCTTGGTGTCGGCGAGGGCCTTCGCGGTGTCGCCACGGTACGACTCGGGCGCGTGCATGCCCACCTTGAGGGTGTCCGCGTCGAGCGTCTCGTCAGCGGCGAACGGCGACACCGACCACCACATCATCTCCAGCTCGCGCGCCCGGTCCCGGACGTCCGCGATGGACCACAGGGAGGCCGCGCCGACGTCGATGGGCGCCTCGCCGCCGCCGGCCGTGGCGGCCCAGGAGGCCTGCAGGAACTCCTGACTCGTCGCCACCAGATCGGCGGCACGCGTGCGTACCCGCTCCGGGTCGCACACGACGGCCATGGCGCCCTTGGGCAGGACGTCGAGGAGCAGCTCCATGTCGTCGACGAGGACGGGGGCGAGGGATTCCATGCCCTCGACCGCGATGCCCTCGGCGATCTTGCCGAGCAGTTCGCCGAGCTCCGGGTGCTGTTCGGCGAGGGCACGCGCGCGTGCGCGCACGTCGTCGGTGAGGAGGAGCTCGCGGCAGGGCGGGGCCCACAGGCCGTGCTCGGCGACTTCGAGGGAGCGCTGGTCGGCGACCTTGAAGTAGCGGATCTCCTCGATGTCGTCGCCCCAGAACTCGATGCGCAGGGGGTGTTCCTCGGTGGGCGGGAAGACATCCAGGATGCCGCCTCGTACGGCGAACTCGCCCCGCTTCTCGACGAGCTCCACGCGCGCGTACGCGGCTGCCGCGAGGGCGTCCACGACGGCGTTCAGATCGGCCGTCCGGCCGGTTCTCAGCGCCACCGGTTCCAGGTCGCCGAGGCCCTTGACCTGCGGCTGGAGGACGGAGCGTACGGGCGCCACCACCACGGAGACCGGGCCGGTCTCGGGGTCGTCGGTGCTGGGGTGGGCGAGGCGGCGCAGGATCGCGAGACGGCGTCCGACGGTGTCGCTGCGGGGGCTGAGGCGCTCGTGCGGGAGGGTCTCCCAGGACGGGTACTCCGCGACGCCCTCAGGGGGGAGCAGGGAGCGCAGGGCTGCCGCCAGGTCCTCGGCCTCCCGGCCCGTCGCCGTCACCGCCAGGACCGGGCGGTCCGTTTCGCGGGCGAGAGCGGCGATCGCGAACGGGCGGGCCGCCGGGGGCCCGACCAGGTCGACGTGCATGCGGTTGCCGTCTGCGGCCGCCGTGATCGCTTCCGCGAGGGCGGTGTCCTTGACTACGGCGTCGAGCAGACCGTGCAGGCTCATGGAGGGGGGCTTTCCGTCCTGGGTGGGCAACACGAAGGGCCCGACACGTGTTGCGGGCCGGGGGCTTCCAGCGTACGTCGCTGCGCGGGCGGGCGCCGGAGCTGTGGATAACGTCCGTTCTCCGGTCCCCGGCGTTGACGTGACGTCGTGAAGGGGCTCCGCCCCTTCGACCCCGCCGGTGCTGCCGCCCCGGACCCCGCTTCGGCCCTGGACGGGCCTCGTCCTCAAACGCCGGACGGGCTGGATTGCGCGGTCCGGCGCCTCACACGTCCGACCGGCCGGAGCGCGTGGACCGGCGCCGGGGAAGTGACTGACTCGTACGGGTGGGCGAATACCCGAACGCGCGTACCGCGTAAGGTCCCCCCATGCCCACCCCCGCCACCTCCCCGACCCGGGACACCTCCTCGGACCCCCACATACCGGTACCCGCCCCGCGCGAGCCGGAGCACGCGCAGCCCGCTCCCGGGCGGCGTGATCCCTGGGTGCTCGCCGTCGTGCTGTTCGTCGGGTATGCGGTCGTCTCGGTCGGTCGTTACCGGCATCTGGGGCAGCGGTCGTGGGACCTGGGGATATTCGAGCAGGTCATCCGGTCGTACGCGCATCTTCAGGCGCCCGTCGCCGATCTGAAGGGGCCGGGGTTCAACATCCTGGGGGACCACTTCAGCCCGGTGACCGCGCTGCTGGCGCCGGTGTACCGGGTGTTCCCCTCCTCGGTGACGCTGCTCGTCGCGCAGGCGGCGCTGTTCGCGCTGTCCGCAGTGCCCGTCACGCGCGCCGCGGCCCTGCTGCTCGGGCGGCGGCGGGGGCTCGCGATCGGTATCGCGTACGGGCTGTCATGGGGGCTTCAGCAGGCCGTCGACTTCGACTTCCACGAGATCTGCTTCGCCGTCCCCCTGATCGCCTTCAGCCTCGAGGCGCTTCTCGGGCAGCGCTGGCGCGCCGCTCTGCTGTGGGCGGTTCCGCTCGTCCTCGTGAAGGAGGACCTGGGGTTCACCGTCACCGCCCTCGCCCTGGTCGTCGCCTGGCGGGCACGCCACCTCTCGCCGCGCGCGTTCCGCTACGCGCTCGGCGTCGCCCTGTTCGGCGTGGTGGCCGTCGCTCTCACGCTGCTCCTGGTCATACCGAGCTTCAACTCCGCCGGCACCTACGACTACTGGAACAAGGTGAGCGAGTCCGGCGGCGGCGGACCCCTCGACGGCCTCGACACCAAGCTGCGCACGCTGTGCTGGCTGATCGTCCCCACCACCGGGCTGCTCGCACTGCGGTCCCCGATCCTGCTCATCGCCCTGCCCACCATCGGCTGGCGATTCGTCTCCTCCTACGCGCAGTACTGGGGCACCGACTGGCACTACAGCGCCGTCCTCATGCCCGTCGTCACCCTCGCGCTCGTCGACGCGCTCGACACCACCAGGCACAGCCCGCGCGCTTGGCTGCGGTCGTACGTCCAGCACCTGCCGGCCGCCGTCGCCGCGGCCTCGGTCGCACTGACGACCGCGCTGCCGCTGTCCGCGCTGGCCGAGGGGGAGATCTACCGCAAGCCCGCGCGCGTGAGTGCCATCGAGCGGCTGCTGGGCACGGTTCCGGACGGCGCCTCCGTGGAGGCGAACATCGCTCCGATCAGCCGGCTCACGTCGCGCTGCCGTGTCTTCTGGGTCACCAACACGCGCGGCATCGAGCCGGACTTCATCGCCCTCGACAACTCCCGCAAGCGCTACCGCGATGTCGAGGCCTACGCCCGCACCCTGCACCCCGACGCCCGGTACACGATCAAGGGCACCGCCTACGGAGTCGTACTCCTGGAACGCCGGTCGGGATAGCGGACGCAGCGGCAGGGCCCCGCACACGTCCGGACCCGGTCCGAAGGTGTCACCCTCGGACCGGGCCCGTCCCCCGCAACCCCCGTGTGCGGTGGCTATTCGGTCGCGATCGCGTTCAATACGTTCATCCGGCCCGCCCTGAACGCCGGCACCAGGGCCGCGAACAGGCCCACGAAGGCCGAGCCGATGAAGACCCCGATGATCGTCGGCCACGGGATCTCGAGGACGTTCAGGCCCTCCAGAGCCAGCAGCTTCTGAGCCGTCGCGCCCCAGCCCATGCCGAGCCCGAGGCCCAGCAGGGCACCGAACAGGGCGATCACCACCGACTCCATGCGGATCATGCGGCGCAGCTGGCGCCGGGAGAGGCCGATGGCGCGCATCAGGCCGATCTCGCGGGTGCGTTCCACCACCGACAGGGCCAGGGTGTTCACCACGCCCAGGACCGCGACGATGATCGCCAGGGCCAGCAGGCCGTAGACCATGTTCAGGAGCTGGCCGACCTGGTCCTTCAGCTCCTCCTTGTAGTCGGTCTGGTCGCGGACCTGGTACTGCGGGTAGCCGTCGAGCGACTTCTTCAGGGCCGCGTACGCCGCCTCCTGCTGGCCGTCCTTCGCCTTGCCGAACATCATCACGCTCTGCGGAACGCGGTCGGCGGGGAGGTACTTCGACAGGGTCTCGATGCTCATGTAGCGAGCGCCCTGGTCGATGGAGGTGTCGTCGTCCGTGATGGCCGCGACCTTCAGCTTCGCCGTCTCGCCGCCCTTGAACGCGACGGTGATGGTGTCACCGACCCGCACGCCGTGCTTCTTGGCGTAGTCGGAGCCGACCGACATGGCGTCCTTGCCGTAGGCGGCGGAGAGGGTGCCCGCCGTGGTGGTGCGGCGCAGGTCCTCGGCGTACGTCGGGTCGGCGGCCGCGAGCCCGTGGTCGTCGGTCTTGCCGTCCGGCGAGGTCAGGGTGGCATCGACGTCCTTGTAGCGGGTGACGTGGGCGAGGCCCGGCGTCTGCTCCATGGCCTTCTCGGCCTGCGGGACGATCCGTCCCTGCTGGGGCATGACGATGAAGTCCGCGCCCACCGACTTGTCCAGCTCGCTCGTCGCCGAGGCGACCATCGAGGAGCCGACCACCGACAGACAGGCGACCAGCGCGAGGCCGATCATCAGGGCGGCGCCCGTGGCACCGGTACGGCGCGGGTTGCGCAGGGCGTTGCGCTCGGCCATGCGGCCGACCGGGCCGAAGGCGCGCAGCAGTACCGCGCTGATCACGCGGACCACGGCGCCCGCGAGCAGCGGGCCGATGACCACGAAGCCGATCAGGGACAGCACCACGCCGCCGCCCAGCATCAGCGCGCCGTCGCTCGCCTTGTCGGCGGTGGCGGCCGCGAAGAGGGCGAAGGCGCCCGCGCCCGTCAGGACCAGTCCGACCAGACCGCGGATCAGGCCCGCCTTGCCGTCGGCCGGCGTGCCGGCGTCGCGCAGGGCGGCCATCGGGGAGACCTTGCCGGCGCGGCGGGCCGGGAGGTAGGCGGCCAGCACCGTCACCACGACGCCGAGGATCAGGCCGACCACAGGGGTCGTGACCTTGACCGTGAGGTCGTCGGTGGAGAGGTTCATGCCGGCCATCGACATGAGCTTCATCAGGCCGACCGCGATACCGACACCGGCGCCCACACCGAGGACGGAGCCGATGAAGCCGAGCAGCAGCGCCTCCACCAGCACCGACCCGTTGACCTGCCGACGAGAGGAGCCGATCGCCCGCATCAGGCCGATCTCGCGGGTGCGCTGGGCCACCAGCATCGAGAAGGTGTTGATGATCAGGAAGATGCCGACCAGGAACGCGATCCCGGCGAAGCCGAGCATGGCGTACTTGATGACGTCCATGAACGCGCCGACGTCCTTGCGGTTCTCGTCGGCGGTCTCCTTGGCCGTCTGGATCTTGTACGTGCCGTCCAGGGACTGCGCGAGGGTCTGCTTGAGCTTGGCGTCGCTCACGCCGTCCGCCGCGCTGACGTAGACCTGCGTGAAGCGGCCGGTGGCGCCGAGCAGGGTGCGCTGGGCGGTGGCGGTGTCGAAGTAGACGACGGCCGCGCCCGGGTTGGTCACCTTCCATGAGGCAATGCCGACGATCCGCGCGCGGATGTCGCCGGTGGCGGCAATGGTGCGCAACTCGTCGCCCAGCTTGAGGTCATGCTTGTCGGCGGTGTCCGCGTCGACCATGACCTCGGTGGGCCCGCGCGGGGCGTGCCCGGAGGTGATCTCCATGGACTTCAGCTCGTTGTCGGTCCAGTTGCCGGCGAAGGTGGGCGCGCCGGTGGAGGAACCCATGTTCTTGTTCTCGGAGTTGACGACGGTCACGCTCATCGAGGCGACCGCGCCCTCCGCCTTCTTCACGCCGTCCACGGCCGCGACCTGCTCGACGGCCGAGGCGGGCAGCGAGGCGGGTTTGCCGGTGCCGCCACCGTCGTCCTCAACCTTGCCGCCCTTGGGGCTGACGGTGACGTCGGAGGAGGTGACGGCGAAGAGCTTGTCGAAGGTGGCGTTCATCGTGTCGGTGAACACGAGGGTGCCGCAAACGAAGGCGACGGACAGCAGCACCGCCACGGCCGACAGGGCCATGCGTCCCTTGTGCGCGAAGAAGTTGCGCATCGAGGTCTTCAGGACGGTCATGACGTACGCCCCCGGGCGTCGAAGTCCTTCATGCGGTCCAGGACGGCGTCGGCGGTCGGCTTGTACATCTCGTCGACGATGCGCCCGTCGGCGAGGTACAGCACCCGGTCCGCGTACGAGGCGGCGACGGGGTCGTGCGTGACCATCACGATGGTCTGCCCGAGCTCGGTGACGGATCGCCGCAGGAAGCCGAGGACTTCGGCGCCCGCGCGCGAGTCGAGGTTTCCGGTCGGCTCGTCACCGAAGATGATCTCCGGCCGCGCGGCGAGCGCACGGGCGACGGCGACACGCTGCTGCTGGCCGCCGGAGAGCTGGGTGGGCCGGTGCTTGAGCCGGTCGGAGAGCCCCACGGTGTCGACGACACGTCCCAGCCAGGCCCGGTCGGGCTTGCGGCCGGCGATGTCCATGGGCAGCGTGATGTTCTCGATGGCGTTGAGCGTCGGCAGCAGGTTGAACGCCTGGAAGATGAAGCCGATCCGGTCCCGGCGCAGCTGCGTGAGCTTCTTGTCCTTCAGCCCGGTGATCTCGGTCTCGTCGAGGTAGATCTGGCCGCTGGTGACGGTGTCGAGCCCGGCGAGGCAGTGCATCAGGGTGGACTTGCCGGACCCCGAGGGGCCCATGATCGCGGTGAACTGGCCACGCGCGATGTCCACGTCGACGTGGTCGAGGGCGACGACCCGGGTCTCCCCCGACCCGTACGCCTTGACGACCTGCCGCGCCCGCGCGGCAACGGCCGTACGCCCTCCAGTACCCCCGTGCCTGGGAATGGTTACAGCCGATGTCACGGTATGTCTCCTATGTCTTGCGACGGTCGGTCACTGCTACGACCGTCAGTCTTGTCGCGGGAGAGGGGCCGGCGCGCTGGTGCCCAGCCCCCTCTTGTGCGGGGGAAAACCCCACCCCCGCCGGTTCGGTGAGCCGCCCCCCAGCGGCGTAAAGCCAGGTTAAGGACGGACAGCGGGGCGTCTCGTCCTCCGCCGGTACGAACCCTCCCCGACCCCTGGTACGGAGGTACCCCTAGGGGCACTCCACCCTTCGATGGAGAGCGTCTCGGGGTTGTCTCCTCCCTCGGACCCATCAAGGCTCCACCCTCCCGCCGCGTGAGGGTCAAGTGGGAAGCTGTTCGGCGGCGGATAGGTGCAAGGGGAAAGCAACAGGAGAGGACCCCGGTGGGCAGTACGAGACCCGCGATACGCGACACCGCACAGCGCACCGGAACCCCGAAGCGGTCAGCCGTGGTCGCGGCCCTGATGCTCGCGATGGCGCTGGCGGCACTCGACGCCACCATCGTCTCCACCGCCGTACCGCAGATCGTCGGCGACCTCGGTGGGTTCTCCGTCTTCTCCTGGCTGTTCTCCGGCTATCTGCTGGCCGTGACGGTGACCCTCCCGGTCTACGGCAAGCTCTCCGACACCTTCGGCCGCAAGCCGGTGCTGATCGCGGGCGCGGCGCTGTTCCTGCTGGGGTCGCTGCTGTGCGCGGTGGCCTGGAACATGGGGGCGCTGATCGCGTTCCGGATCGTGCAGGGGCTGGGCGGCGGAGCTCTTCAGGGGACGGTTCAGACGCTGGCCGCCGACCTGTACCCGCTCGATGAACGCCCGAAGATCCAGTCCAAGCTGTCGACGGTGTGGGCGGTTTCGGCAGTCGCCGGTCCCGGGGTGGGCGGGGTCCTGGCGGCGTACGCGGACTGGCGCTGGATCTTCCTGATCAACCTGCCCATCGGGGCGGTCGCGTTGTGGCTGATCGTGCGGTACCTGCACGAGCCGCAGCGTGCCAGGGGCGCGAATGCGGATACGACGGTCACGCGCGCGCGTGTCGACTGGGCGGGCGCGCTGGCGGTGTTCGCGTGCGGTGGCGTGCTGCTGACGGCGCTGGTGCAGGGCGGGGTGGCGTGGCCGTGGCTGTCCGTGCCGTCGATCGCCTTGTTCGCCGCGGGACTTGCGCTCGCGGCGGTCGTGGTGCTCGTGGAGCGCCGGGCGGCCGACCCGATCATCCCCGGGTGGGTGTGGCGGCGCCGGACGATCGCGGCGGTGAATCTGGCGCTCGGCGCGCTGGGGCTGCTGATGGTGGCGCCGGCGGTGTTCCTGCCGACGTACGCCCAGTCGGTGCTCGGTCTGGCGCCGGTGGCGGCCGGATTCGTGCTGTCCGTGTGGACGTTGAGCTGGCCGGTGTCGGCGGCGCTCAGTCAGCACGTGTATCGCAGGATCGGCTTTCGCAACACGGCGATGCTGGGGATCGGGACGGCGTCGCTGATCCTGCTGGCGTTTCCGTTCCTGCCGTATCCCGGGCAGGCGTGGCAGCCGACGCTGCTGATGCTGTTGCTGGGGGCGGCGCTGGGGTTGTTCCAACTGCCGCTGATCGTGGGCGTGCAGTCGACGGTGGGCTGGTCGGAGCGGGGCACGACGACGGCGTCGGTGCTGTTCTGCCGCCAGACGGGGCAGACCCTCGGCGCTGCGATCTTCGGCGCGGTCGCCAACGGGGTGCTGGCTTCGCGGCTCGGCGGGGCGAGCGACCTGGACTCGGTGACGCGGGCCCTGGACTCCGGCAGTGCGGCACCGGAGGCGACCAGGCGGGCCATCGCCGACGCCGTGCACGCCGTGTATCTGGGGGCGTCCGGTGCGGCGGCGCTGGCCTTTCTGGTGCTGTTGCTGCTGGCGCCGAGACGGTTCCCGGTGCTCAAGGAGGACGGCTCAGGGAAGACGGACGGTGACCTCGGGGTTGGCCGGTGACGGCCCGTCCAGTACGGGCTGCGGGACGCCCTTGAGGTGCAGGTCGAAGAACGCGGCGACGTACGCGCGCGTGAGGGCCAGCGAGCGCCCGTAGGGCAGCGGCGCGGTGTCCGGGACGCCGATGAGCTCCGCGAGCAGGGGCACGTCGGTGAAGGAGCCGTGGTCTGCTACGGCGAAGGTCAGCCAGCGCTTCCAGCCGTCGAGTTCGACCCAGGTCTCGTCCCAGGTCGTGTCGAGCGGGGGCCTGTTCTCGGCCCCGATCATCAGGAAGGGCCGGCCGTCGAGTCCGCCGGCGGGCACCGGGGAGAAGAAGGTGCCGTCCATGTTCACGCCGGCCCGTACGCGCGCGTCGGCGGCCATCGTCGCGGCGGCTGCGTTGCCACCGATGGAGTGCCCGGCCATGCCGATCCGCTTCGCGTCGATCACGCGCGCGTACCGCCATGCGGGGTGCCGCCCCGTCAGCCGGTCGAGCACGAAGGACACGTCCTGCGCACGGCTCTCCGCAACGGTCGAACCGCCGATCGAGGGGGACTCGTCGCAGATGGCGCAGGGCAGTGTCTGCCCGTCGGGAAGGGTGGTACCGGCGCTCTCGTACGGGTGGTCGACCAGCGCGACGACGTATCCGCGGCCGGCGAGGTCCTCGGCGAGACCGGTCAGGGTCGCGCGGGGAAACGTGAACCCGGGCGAGAGCACGACGAGCGGGAACCGACCGTGCGCCGGACGGGCCTGCGTGTGCGCCCAGGTGCGTACGCCGCTGATGGCCTCCGGCGGAACGCCGGCGTCGGGGACCCTCAACTCCAGCAGCAGACGGGCCTCTTCGGGGGTCATGTAGGGAGCCGTCGGTCCGCCCGTGCCGGGGCGGGCGGGGTAGTACATGGACACCATCAGCCGACGGGCACCCGCGGACGGCACCCAGGGGTCCGGTCGGTCGTGGTCGACGAGGTGGAGGGTGCTGCGGCCGACGGCGTGCGGGCCGGTGGGACGCGGGAGTCGGGCCGACCCGGCGGGGGTGGTGGTGGAGGCTGCGGAGTCGGCGAGGGCGGAGGCAGCGGACAGGGGCGCGGCGGAGGCGGGCCCCGCGGCGACGGCGGGCAGGGTCAGCGCGGGCCCGAGCGTGAGGACGGCGGACGCGGCGACCGCCAGGAAACGTGATCTGGTCATGCAAAGGACGCTAGGCCGCGGCCCCCTGGCCGGGCGTCGCCCTGAAGTCCCCTCCCCTTAAAGCCCCGTGGTACCGCGGACGGACGCATACCCTGGCCGTCATGCTGACCCTCGAACGCCTGCGCGCCGACCACGCACCCGCCCTGCTCGCCTTCGAGGCGGAGAACCGGAAGTACTTCGCGCGTACGGTCCCGGACCGCGGCGACGCGTACTTCGAAGCCGCCGGGTTCGCCGCGAGACACCAGGCACTGCTGGCCGAACAGGACGCCGGGATCTGCCACTTCCACCTCGTGCTGGACGACGAGGGGCGCATCGTCGGGCGGGTCAATCTGATGGACGTCGAGGACGGTTGCGCCGAACTCGGGTACCGCGTCGGCGAGCGGGCGGCCGGCAAGGGCGTCGCCACGGCGGCGGTGGGGCAGGTGTGCCGGATGGCCGCGACGGCGTACGGACTGACGTCCCTGGTCGCCAAGACCACCCTGGACAACCTCGCCTCCCGGACCGTCCTGGAGAGGAATGCCTTCACCGCCGTGGAGGACATCACGATCGACGGCCGGCCCGGGATCCGCTACCGGCGCTCGCAAGCGCCCCTCCCCGACGACACGGCCTGAAGCCGCCACCCTGACGCCGGCAGCCGATGCTGGCTCACCTGAAGTAGTGCGGCGGTTGCTTGCTGTTGCTCACAGCCGACTCAAAAGTCTGAGTTAACGGCGGTAACACTCCAGGTCAGACACGGTTCGGTGAAGGAAGTGCATACCGACCACTCAGTTCGATGAAACCCTCGCGCTCGATAGGTACTCCGAAGTAACGTGCGTGGCTCGCCCGCCCCCCACACTCCCTGCGGTCCGCCGCACCGGACCCGAGCCACGCAAGGAGCACCGGGATGTCCTCCCCGTACGACCCATACGCCGGCTACCCCTGGCAACCCCCCGACCCACCGCAACCACCCCCGTCCCCACACCACCGAACCCCCGATCACCCACCTCTCGGGCACCACCGTGACCTGCGGATCCTGCGCACCGCCTACCGCTGGCAGCGGCGCGTGGCGACGCTCACCGCGCTCGGCTACTTCACCCTCTTCCTGATCCTGTCCGCCTTCGCGCCCGGTTTCATGTCGAGCACGGTCGCCGACGGCCTGCCCGCGGGCATGCTGCTCGCGCTGCTCCAACTGCCGGTCACCTGGCTGGCGATATGGCTGTACGAGCACACCGCCCGGCGTTACGTCGACCCGCTCGCGGACCGCATCCGCAAGGAGGCCGCGGTGGACGCCAAGCGGGAGTCGGGCAAGCGGGAGACGGGCAGCCGGGACACGGGGCAGAGGGAGACGTGGCGATGACGGAATTCAGCGATAACGCACAGGCGATGTCGCTGGTCGCCTTCTGCGCGGTGGCCACCGTGACGCTGCTGTTGTGCGTGATGACGGGCCCGGACCGGGACGACCTCGACGAGTTCTACACGGGTTACAGCTCCCTGTCCCCGATGCGCAACGGCCTGGCGATCGGCGGCGACTACATCAGCGCGGCCACCGTGCTCGGGACCACCGGTGTGGTCGCGCTGTGCGGTTACGACGGGATCGTGCTGGCCCTGAGCACCGCCCTGTCGCTGATGCTGCTGATGTTCCTGCTGGCCGAACCCCTGCGCAACGCGGGCCGGTTCACCATGGGCGACGCCCTCGCGCGCCGGATGCCGGGGCGGGGCGTACGGATCGCGGCCTGCGCGGTGACGCTGGCCGCGCTGGTGCCGCTGATGCTCGTGCAACTGGCCGGGACCGGGCAGCTGCTGGCGTTCATCCTCGGATTTTCCAGCGACACCCTGAAGACGGGGTGCATCGTCGGCCTGGGCGTGCTGATGATCAGCTACGCGGCGATCGGCGGGATGAAGGGCACCGCACTCATCCAGATCCTGAAGCTGGTGATGCTGCTCGGATCGGGCGCCGTGGTCGCCGTACTGATACTGGACCGGTTCGCCTGGGATCCGGGCGCCCTGTTCAACGCGGCGGCGGACGGCAGCGGGGTCGGCCCGGCGTTCCTGGAGTCGGGTCTGCAGTTCGCGGGCGGTCCGCATCCCCGGCTCGACATGATCAGCTCCCAGCTCGCGGTCGTCCTCGGTGGTGCGGTCCTGCCGCACATCACCATGCGCATGTACACGGCGTCGGGCGCTCGTCAGGTGCGGCGCTCCATGTCGTGGGCGGTGTCGAGCGTGGCACTGTTCGTGCTGGTGATCACGGTGGTCGGCTTCGGCGCGACGGCGCTGATCGGGCGTGAGGTGATCGCCGGGGCGGACCCGCAGGGCAACACGGCGTATCTGCTGGGCTCCAGGGCCGCGTTCGGCGCCGAGGTCTCCACCGCGGAGACGCTGCTGTTCACGACGGTCACCACGGCCATCTTCCTGACCGTGCTCGCCTCGGTGGCCGGCATGATCCTCGCCTGCGCCAACTCCCTGGCCCACGACGTGTTCGCCACCCGGCTGCGGGAGCTGTCCGGCCGCCGCGAGATGATGGTGGCCCGGCTGGCGGCGCTGGCGGTGGGCGTCCCGGCGATCGTGCTGGCGACGATGGTCCAGCACCGCAGCCTTCAGCCGCTGGTGACGCTGTCCTTCACGCTGGGCGCCTCGGCGATCGCCCCGGCCCTGGTCTACAGCCTCTTCTGGCGCCGGTACACGCGGTCCGGTCTGCTGTGGACGCTGATCGGCGGCTCGCTGGTCGTGCTGGTGCTGATGCCGGGGACCAATCTGGTCTCCGGGTCGCCGATCTCGGCCTTCCCCGAAGCCGACTTCAACTGGTTCCCGTTCACCACGCCCGGGCTCGTGTCGATTCCGGCCGGCTTCCTCTTCGGCTGGCTGGGGACGGTCCTGTCGGGGCAGGGCAAGTCGGAGGAACAGCGGCGGCAGTACGAGGCCGTGGAGGGGTGGATTCTGGCGGGGGCGGTACGCAGGGGGAACTGAGCCTGCCTCACGGGGCCCGGGTCGGGGTCCGCCTGCGGATCCCGGCCCCGCTTCACTCCAGGGCCGCCTGCCGCTCCAGCGTCGAGAGGCTGTTGCGCATCTGGTCCATCTGCATCCGCACCTCGTCCCACGTCTCCCCGTGCTCGCGCAGCACCTGCTCCGTGTCCCGGGCGATCTCCTGCGCCCGCAGCCGAGCCTGCTCGACCACCTCCTCCGCACGCACCCGCGCCTCCTCCTGCAGGGTCTTCGCCGTGGTCTGCGCGTCCGCCAACTCCTGCTGCGCCTCGGCCAACGCGGCCTCCGCCCGGGCCACCCCCTCCTCCTCCCACGCCTCCACCGCGGCCAGCCCCTTCTCGGCCTCCCGCTCGGCCTCCGCCTCCCGCTCGGTGTGCTCCTTGGCCTGCTGGGCGAGCAACACCTTGGCGCGCTGGCGCACCTCGCGCATCGGGCCGAGCACCTCCCCGCGCTCCTCCTTCACCTCGCGCCGGGCGGCGATACGGATCTCGCCCGCCTCACCGCGCGCGGCGAGCAACCGCTGACGGGCGTACTCCTCGGCCTCGGCGCTCACGGCGTCGGCGTGCGCCTGTGCCGCGTCACGCACCTCGTCCGCGTACGTCTGGGCCTCCTCCATCAGCCGCTTCGCCTCCTTGCGCGCACCCTCACGCACGGCGGCGGCCTCCTCCTGCACCATCTCGAACAGCCGCCACGCCCGATGCCCGAGTTCCTCGTACGTCTGCGGCTCGAGTTCCGCCACGACCTCCCGCAGCCGCTCCGCCTTCGCATCCATCTCCCTGGCGAGCACGGTGAGCCGGGCGGCCCGCTCCCAGGCGGCGTCGCGGTCCCGGAACAGGGCATCGATGTAGGTGTCGACCTGTTCGGGACGGTAGCCACGCCCTCGTACGACCACGAAGTCGTAGAGCGGGACCGGTGCGCTGCTCATCCTTGAACCCCTCACCGCCGAACGGATGCGAAATGATGATTTAGCGCACATCTTGATGTATCGGGCGGAAGCGTTCATAACGCGACACTCCGCGCAGAAGGCACGGCACGGTGGGCACAGAGGCACAAGGGCGCGACGAACAGCGCATACGCAAAGGGCCGGCCCCGGTCGCACAACCGGGAGCCGGCCCTTTCACAACCCGCACGCCGCCGTCAGCGGCAGTCGGGTGACATCACCTCACATCGAGCAGCGGGCACGGCGTCACAACAGTCCGTCCCACATCTGCTCCAGCAGCACCGACCACCAGCTCTCCGGCGACCCGAGCGCCGCCGGGTCGAGCGAGGCGAGCTGGGCCTGGAAGTCGACGGTCCAGCGGCCCGCCTGCTCCTGGTTCAGGCCGAAGCGAAGACGCCACATCTGGCCCAGCAGCGCCAGACAGCGCTGGAACTCGGGCAGACCCGTGTTCACGAACTGCGGCGGTACGGGCGCGCCGCCCGGGCCCGCCTCCACGGGCACGGCGACGATGTTCGCCGTCCCGTACTGCACACAGATCGCCTTGCCGAAGTCGCTGCCCATGACGAGGTACGACCCGGCGTCCGACGCCGGCTGCACGCCGCGCTCCTG
This sequence comes from Streptomyces sp. NPDC012935, assembly GCF_042900345.1. NCBI lineage: Bacteria > Bacillati > Actinomycetota > Actinomycetes > Kitasatosporales > Streptomycetaceae > Streptomyces > Streptomyces sp. NPDC012935. Next base: position 334,654 of record NZ_JBIBBC010000006.1, on the reverse strand, counting down.
CGCCAGCTCCGCCAGCGTCGGAACGGGCCGCCCCGGCTGGGCCTGCGCCCAGAAGAACGGACCCATGTCCATCGGCAGACCACCGACCACCAGGCAGTGCGCCACGACCGGCGGCACGCCCTGCCGGGACACGGCGGCCTGCTCGAACCGGAAGAGTCCCGGCCCGAACGCCCCCGCCAGCTCCTGCGCCACACCCTCCGGCGGAATCGGCGGCACGGGCTGCACCGGCTGCACCGGGACCCGCGCCGGAGCCGGCCGGGCGGGCCCGTCGGCCACCTGGTGCAACTCGCCCTGGTGGGCGATCAGCTGCTGCATGCCCTGCTGCCGGCTCGCGTGATCCGTGCCGTACGGCGCGATCGAGGTGATCCGCGCCTGCGGCCACTGCTCCCGGATCATCCGCGCGCAGTACGCGCCCGGCAGCTCACACGACTCCAGCTCCGTGTGCAGCTCCAGCACCTGGTCCGGGGGCACGTTCATGCCCCGCAGCTCGTGGAAGATCTGCCACTCCGGATGCGGCGTACCCGGCGCCGAACGCCGGATCAGCTGCTGTTCGGAGCCATCCTGCGCACGGTAACGGAGAACGGCCTGGTAGCCGGGTCCCACGGTCGGCTGACCGGCGGGCGGCTGAGGGTAGCCGTATGCCGGAGGCTGACCCGGGCCGGGCTGACCCGGTCCGGGCTGACCGGGCGGGGGGATCGCGCCGGGCGGCATCGGGTGCTGGGCGGCGCCGGGCGGCATACCCGGAGCGCCGGGAGCCATACCCGGAGCCCCGGGCGGGGTACCGGGGGCGCCGGGCGGCATGCCGAGTGCGCCCGGCGGCATTCCGGGGGCGCCGGGCGGAACACCAGGGGCTCCGGGCGGCGTGCCCTGGGCGCCCGGCGGCATGCCTGGAGCTCCGGGCGGCTGCGGCGCGCCGGGCGCCGACGGTGGCGGCGGCACACCGGGCCCGCCCACCGAGGGGGCGGCGAGCACCGTCTCCGCGTGGTGAACGCCCTCGCGAGCGCCGCCAGGGGCGCCCGGAGCACCGGGCGCACCAGGGGCACCCGGCGGATGCGGCATACCCGGCATACCCGGAGCGCCGGGCGGGTTCGGGATGCCAGGCACGTTCGGCCCACCAGGCATACCCGGAGCGCCAGGAGCGCCAGGCGGGTTGGGAAGTCCGGACGGATGCGGCGCACCCGGCGCCCCAGGGGGCCCCGGAGGCTGCGGGGCGCCGCCCATCTGGCTCGGGTCGGCCAGCACGGTCGCGGCATGGTGCACACCGCCCGGGGGCGTACCGCCGGGCGTGCCGGGCGGGTTGGGGGCACCAGGAGGCTGCGGTGCGCCGGGCAGGCCGGGTGCGCCCGGGGCTCCGGGCGGCTGCGGAATGCCGGGCGCGCCAGGGGCCCCCGGCCCGGCAGCGCCCTCGGGCCCGTCGGGGCCGAGCGACGACACCAGCTGCGTCGGAACGTACCCGCCCCCGGGTGTACCCGGAGCACCCGGTGTCCCCGGAGCGCCCGGCGGAGGCGGCGGCGTGGCCCCACTCCGCGCACGAGGAGGCGCCGCCTTGCTCGTCGCGGCGTCGGCGATGTCCCCGGCGTTGGGCGCGAGCGGCCGTCCGGGCGTCTGCGGAGCCTGCGGCGCACCCTGCGGGTAGCCGTAGGAGGGCGCAGGCGGCGGCGTGGCACCCGCCCCAGGGACACCCGGCGCAGGCGTACCCGGCGCGGGCATTCCCGGCGCACCCGGCCCCTGCGGATACCCGTACGAAGGCGCACCCGGAGGCGGAGGCGGCGTACCCGGGCCGCCCGCACCCTGCGGATACCCGTACGAAGGAGGCGCCCCCGGCGGCGGAGGCGTCGCGCCCGGCGCGTCGGAACCGTCCATCGCCGGCGAGACCGCGGTCTTCGGAAGCTGGCTGCCGCCCGACATCAGCGCCGTCTTGGCGTCCGGCGGCGTGGCGTCGTCACCGCTCAGCGGCGGCGCGAACACCGTTTCCGGCAACGGCACCGAACGGTCCTCACCGGGATCGGCGTTGGTGTCCGTACCGGCCCAGGGAGTCGCCCCTTCGGGCACCCCGGGCTCCCGCGGCGGAGGAGTCGACGAAGACGCGGCGCCCACCGGCACCCCGCCCTGCGTCTCGGGCAACGACCCGGCACCCGACGTACCACCGGCCGCACCATCGTCGAAGTCCGCGACCGAACCCGGGCCGGAGCCCGAACCGGAGCCCGAGCCCCCGTCCCGCCGGTCCGGAACCCCTATCCGGTCCGCCGCCTCCTGCAGCCACTCCGGCGGAGTCAGAAGGAACGACGTCTGGTTCAGATCGACCCGCGCCGGAGCCGCCGGCGCCGGAGCAACGGCCGCGTCCCCACGGCCGTACTCCTCCTCGTACCGGCGAATCACCTCACCCACCGGCAGCGCCGGCCACAACGTGGCCTCCCCGCTGTCCCGGGCGATCACCAGCCGCTGTGCGCCACCGTCCGAACGCGCGCCGTCCGCACGGTCCTCGGCCCACACCACGAACCCGAGCCCGAACTCCCGCACCCGCACCTCGCGATGCTGGTACGCCGGCACCTCGCCGTTGATCCACTCCTCCGCGCGCTCCTGCGCCTGCGCGAACGTCACCATCGCGAAGCTCACTCCCCCACAGCCGCGGCAGCAACGGGCACCACACGCGCGAACCCACCGTCCACCATCAGATTCGCCACCGTCTCCAACTCCGGCGGAGAACCCGCCAACCGGGACAGAAACGCGTCGAAGTCCTCACCGCAGGGCATCAGCAGCCGCTCCACACGCTCCGCCGGCGACCACGAGGGATCGGCATCCCGCGCGTCGTCGTACGCGCAGAACCACACCGAACCCAGCCGGTCGCCCTTCACCTTCACGGCCAGCAACCCGCCCTGCACGAACCCGACACCCAGGTAGTCCTTGGTCAGATGGTCGCGCAGACACTTGTTGACATAGACCAGGTCATTGACCGCGGCCTCGTCCCGCACCGTGAACAGCGGCTGGTCGACCAGCAGGCCCAACTCCGCGTCCAACGCCGTGCCCACCGGGGCGCACCCGCCCGCCGCCTTCAGGAACGACCGATACGCGCCCGGCAGCCGGTACCCGAGATCCTCCTCGACCCCCAGCGCCTGCGCCTCCGTCACCGCCACACCCGACTTCGGCAGCCGGAAGTGCGCCGGCCGCGTCTCCTGCAACGGCCGCGTCCCCCGCTTGTCATGGTCCACCGCCGACGTCGCGATACCACCGTGATGCCGCAGCAACGCCTTCACCTCGACCGGAACCAGCTCCAGCCGCCGCGAACCCACCACGTGGTGCCACGTCCAGCCATGCGGCGTCGCCACCGCCGGCACCGTGTCCCACAACGCGTGCCCCGACGCCGCCAGCGCCGCGTTCGCCGACACATAGTCCGTCAGCCGCAACTCGTCGACACCGAAACCCTCCGGCGGCTCCGCGATCTCCACCGCCGCGCGCGCATACGGCGAGAAGTCGGGGTGACCACGCTCGTCCACCCGTACTCCTCTCGGGTGACGTGACGCGCGAACCGGATCCGGGAAATTCACGACCTGCCCGGCGTAGGCCGCGTTCGGCGGCGCGGCGTGTCCCCCGGCCTGGCGGCCGGGAGGTGCCCCCAGCCCGAGCCGACCTGTCGTCATGGCGGTTGCCCCCTGCGGCGTTCAGATACGGTCCGCCATGACCACTCTCGGTCACAACGCCCCGTATCAACTGTCTCGTCCCCATCCACGCGTCACCGCATGGAAAGCGGTGCCGACAGCCTATGCGGTACGACGACACCGGTCACCGGCGCCGGTTGTGACCCCCTCCGCTTCCGTGACCAGCCGTCACCCTGCCGTGACAGCCCGCCCAAACCCGGGCGTGTCGCGACGCCCCAGCTTCCGCACCCGCCACGCCATTTGGCACTCTGTGACGTCCGAGAGCATGCCCGGGGGATGCTCGGGAGGGGATGATGAACATGAACGCGACGCAGACAGGCCAACCCGCCGCGAGGTCCGGCGACCCCCGCATCGGCTGGAGCGCCACCGAGAACCCCCACGCGCCCGTCCTCCGCCACCGCCGCGACGGCATACTCCCCACCGTCGCCGCCGCCCTCTCCGTCCGCGGCGAAACCCTCACCGGCACCGCCGCCCGCGGCGACCAGCCCCCCGCACTGCACCACCTCGTCCAGGACTTCCTCGACACCCTCACCAGCGGCCAACGCGACCGCTTCACCGGCCGCTGCGCCGAAACCATCCTCATCTCACGCCACATCGCGGCAGCCGACGCCACCCGCAGCAAACGCGCCGCCCGCAAACCCATGACCAACGGCGAAGCCCGCAAAGCCCTCAAACAGGCCAAACTGACCGCACGCCGCATCCGCGAGGACGGCGATCCCCTGCACGGCAGCTTCGCCACCCCATGCCGCGCCTGCACGGCCCTCAGCGCCCACTTCGGCGTACGCATCGTCGACCCGGCGGCGGCAGACGGCTGACCGCAGCCCGCCACAGACCGGCGGGCCCACCCCCACCTCGCACCCCCCGCACATCCCATAGGCACCGACGAACGAAGGGCAGATGCAGACCGACCGCACCTCCACCACCCGCTTCCCCGTCCCCGTCGACGCCGCCCTGCGCGCTGCCGGCTGGCAACCCGGACGCTGGGACATCAAGCAAGCGGAGATCTGGGCCGACACCCTGCGCGAACACACCTCACCCGCGGGCCACCGCCACGCCGTCTTCCCCGCTGCCGTGGAAGCGTGGGCCGAATTCGGCGGCCTGCACCTCGCACCCACCGGCCCCGGCCGCCAGGTCGCCCCCGCCGCCCTCCACTTCGACCCGCTCCACGGCCTCCATATGGCCCGCACTTTCGGCGACCTCGGCCGTGCCCTCGACACCGAGGTCTGCCCCCTGGGCGCCGAGACCGACACCCAGGCCCTCCTCGCCATCGACACCGAGGGCCGCATCTACGCCCTCGACCACACCGGCGACTGGTACCTCGGCCCCGACATCGACCAGGCCCTGGCCGGCCTCGTCGCCGGCATAGAACCGGCACGGCTCACAGCGGGCTGACACACGGGAACGGCCACCACGGCAACAACCGGCCCAGCGACCGTGGCCTGCGGCTACGCCGCCGGAATCACCGCCGACACCCGGAAACCCCCGGCATCCGTCGGCCCCGACACAAACACCCCGCCGAGCGCCACGACCCGTTCCTTCATCCCCACCAGGCCGTTGCCGCCCGACGGCAGCCGTGCCAGCGACGCCGACGACAGCTCCGGCGGCGGCTCGTTCTCCACCTGCATCGCGATCTCCGACATCCGGTGCGCGAGCCGCACATGCGTCTTCGCACCCGCCGCATGCTTGTGGACGTTCGTCAACGCCTCCTGCACCACCCGGAACGCGGTCTGCTCGATCTCCGGCGCATACCCCTGCGACTCCCCCTCCACGGACAGATCCACCACCATTCCGGCCGCGGCCGACTGCCCGATCAGCTCGTCCAACTCCGACAGACAAGGTCCCTCGGCGCCGACGTCGTCCCCGCCGACACCCCGCCCCCGATCCGCCGCGGCCGCGGCAGCGGCCCCCACAGCGGCAAGCGGTACGGCGGCCCCAGGGGGCCGACCCACGTCCGCGGGCCGCCGCGCGGCACCCCCGCTGCGCAGCACCCCGAGCATCTCCCGCAGCTCGGTCAACGCCTGGCGCCCCATGTCTCCCACGAGCGCGGCGTTCTTCACGGCCTTCTCGGGGTCCTTACGCGCCACGGCCTGGAGCGCCGCCGCGTGCACCACCATCAGGCTCACCCGATGCGCGACGACGTCATGCATCTCCCGTGCGATCCGCGTCCGCTCCTCGTTGCGCGCCCACTCCGCGCGCTCCTCCGCGCGCTCGGCGAGCAACTGAAGCTCCCGCTCGAGACTGTCCGCCCGCTCGCGCAGGCTCTCCATCAGCCGCCGCCGGGCACCCACATACAGCCCGAGCAGCAGCGGGGGCGCCGTCACGCCGAGAGCCGTGGTGACCGACGCGAACGGAATCACCCAGTCCCCGAAGGTCAGATTCCCTCGCGCCACGTCCTGGCGCACCCACACGAACGTCACGATCAGCGTCCCGACGAACGACATCCCCGCGAGCGACGCGATGATCCGCCGCGGCAGCTCGGACGCGGCGAGGGTGTAGAGGCCGACGATGCCCAGCAGGATGCCCATCTGGGCGGGCATGACGGCGATCGAAACGAGCACGACCGCTATCGGCCACCGGCGCCGCACCACGAGCACCGACCCGGCCAGAACCCCGAACACCACCCCCGCGGCCACCGGAATCCCGGCGTCCCGCGCGAATCGAACCCCCTCCGCCCCGCACTCCAGCGCGGAAACGACGGCCAGACTCACGTCCAGCACGGCACTGCGCAACCTGCCCCACCACCACGGCCCCGCCCCCGGTGGCGGGTCCCCGGCCTGCTCTTCCCCCGTCGTGGTCATGCCTCCAGCCTACGGGCGGGCAGCCGTGGTTTTCCGGCGACTTTTGTGGACTGGCCTACACCACACTCCGTAACCGAACGTAAGCGAAACGACCCGATATCCCTCGAACTGCGAAGCCGGACGCGGGCACAGCCCCGGGAGCACCGGCCATCGCCGGGCCGACCTGTACCGTCGCGTGGGAGGCGCCCTTTACGGCATAGTGTTGGGTGCCGACTCGGCGACCTGACCAAATGTCCGGTTCAGCCGAGTTAATTCCCCCGTGGTGTAATTGGCAGCACTGTGGCTTTTGGTGCCATCTGTCCGGGTTCGAGTCCTGGCGGGGGAGCACATGCTCGGTTCGGGCCCTGACAGCTCAGTCAGGGCCCGCTCCCATGTCCCCCACGAAACACCCCGGTATCCTGCGGATGTCACCCACCCCCCTCCACAGCCGAAGGGCATCCCGTGAGCGCCATTCGCCCGGCAGCCGTCGTCGTTCTCGCAGCGGGTGAGGGCACCCGTATGAAGTCGGCCACACCGAAGGTCCTGCACGAGATCTGCGGACGCAGCCTCGTCGGTCATGTGCTCGCCGCCGCGCGTGAGTTGCAGCCCGAGAACCTGGTCGTGGTCGTGGGGCACGCCCGCGAGCAGGTCTCCGCGCACCTCGGTGAGATCGACCCCGGCGTACGCACCGCCGTCCAGGCGGAGCAGAACGGCACCGGACACGCCGTACGGATGGCCCTGGAGGAGCTCGGCGGGGCCGTCGACGGGACCGTGGTGGTCGTCTGCGGCGACACTCCCCTTCTGACCGGCGAGACTCTGACCCATCTCGCCGCCACCCACTCCGCCGACGGCAACGCCGTGACGGTGCTGACCGCCGAGGTCCCGGACGCGACCGGGTACGGGCGGATCGTGCGCGACGGTGCCTCGGGTGCTGTGACGGCCATCGTCGAGCACAAGGACGCGAGCGAGTCGCAGCGGGCGATCCGGGAGATCAACTCGGGTGTGTTCGCCTTCGACGGGCAACTGCTGGCCGACGCCCTCGGGAAGGTCCGTACGGACAACTCGCAGGGCGAGGAGTACCTGACCGACGTGCTCGGGATTCTGCGCGAGGCCGGTCACCGGGTCGGTGCCTCCGTGGCGGGCGATCACCGTGAGATCGCCGGGATCAACAATCGCGTGCAGCTCTCCGAGGCCCGTCGGATCCTGAACGACCGGTTGCTGACCGGCGCGATGCTGGCCGGCGTCACCGTCGTGGACCCGGCGACGACCTGGGTCGACGTGACCGTGACCTTCGAGCAGGACGCGATCGTCCAGCCCGGTACCCAGCTGCTTGGGTCCACCCACCTCGGCGAGGGCGCGGAGGTCGGCCCCAACAGCCGGCTGAAGGACACGCGTGTCGATGCGGGTGCCCGGGTGGACAACACGGTGGCCGAGGGCGCTCATGTGGGGCCGAACGCGACCGTGGGGCCGTACGCGTATCTGCGGCCGGGAACGCGGCTGGGCGCGAAGGGCAAGATCGGTACGTACGTCGAGACGAAGAACGCCTCGATCGGTGAGGGGACGAAGGTGCCTCACCTCTCTTACGTCGGTGACGCGACCATCGGCGAGTACACGAACATCGGTGCCGCGAGTGTCTTCGTGAACTACGACGGACAGGACAAACACCACACGACGGTCGGCTCGCACTGCCGTACCGGCTCGGACAACATGTTTGTGGCGCCTGTCACGGTCGGGGACGGTGCCTACACGGCGGCCGGGTCTGTGATCACGAAGGACGTGCCGCCCGGTTCGCTGGCTGTGGCCCGCGGTCAGCAGCGGAATATCGAGGGTTGGGTGGCCCGTAAGCGTCCGGGCAGTGCGGCCGCGAAGGCGGCTGAGGAGGCGTCTCGCCGGGAGGACGGCGAGGGCTGACCGGAAACAGGTGCGTCAAACACGGCGTACCGTGATAAGTGCACACCCGCACCCCACCAGCTGAGACGGCCTCCACCATGCCCAGCCGAGGTCGCTCTACAGGCAGCTGAGACACCTCTGAGGAGACAGTGCTGTGACCGGGATCAAGACGACCGGCGAGAAGAAGTTGATGTTCTTCTCCGGCCGCGCCCACCCCGAGCTTGCCGAGGAGGTCGCCCAGCAGCTGGGTGTCGGGGTTGTCCCGACGAAGGCCTTCGACTTCGCGAACGGTGAGATCTACGTCCGCTATCAGGAGTCGGCGCGCGGTGCGGACTGCTTTGTGATCCAGAGCCACACGGCTCCGATCAACCAGTGGATCATGGAGCAGCTGATCATGATCGACGCACTGAAGCGGGCGTCGGCGCGCTCCATCACCGTGATTGTGCCGTTCTACGGTTACGCACGTCAGGACAAGAAGCACCGTGGGCGTGAACCGATTTCGGCGCGTCTGATCGCGGATCTGATGAAGACGTCGGGTGCGGACCGGATCCTGACCGTGGATCTGCACACCGATCAGATCCAGGGTTTCTTCGACGGTCCCGTCGACCACCTCTTCGCCCTGCCGCTTCTCGCGGACTACGTGGGCCGCAAGGTGGACCGGGAGAAGCTGACGGTCGTGTCTCCCGACGCGGGGCGTGTGCGGGTGGCCGACCGGTGGTGCGACCGGCTGGGTGCGCCGCTCGCGATCGTGCACAAGCGTCGTGACAAGGACGTGGCGAACCAGGTGACGGTCCACGAGGTCGTGGGTGAGGTCAAGGGCCGGGTGTGTGTGCTGGTCGACGACATGATCGACACCGGCGGGACGATCTGTGCGGCGGCTGACGCGCTGTTCGCGCACGGCGCCGAGGACGTCATCGTGACGGCGACGCACGGTGTGCTGTCGGGTCCGGCGGCGGACCGGCTGAAGAACTCCCGGGTGAGCGAGTTCGTGTTCACGAACACGCTGCCGACGCCGGGTGAGCTGAGCCGTGACCTGGACAAGCTGACGGTGCTGTCGATCGCGCCGACGGTGGCGAACGCGGTGCGTGAGGTGTTCGAGGACGGTTCGGTGACGAGCCTGTTCGACGAGCAGTAGAGATCCTTTTGGTACGGCCTCCCTGTCCGAGTAGACTGCTTCAGTTGCTCGGCGAGGGAGGCCGTACCTGTTCGCGCAGGTGTCGGCGATCCGTTATCGACGCGCTCTTCGTAGCAGGCCGTTCGTGGCCGGGTGACCACGTCCGTCTCCAGTTCTACGAGGAGTGATCATGTCCGAGGTCAAGATCTCCGCCGCGACCCGCACCGAGTTCGGTAAGGGTGCCGCCCGTCGTATCCGTCGTGACTCGAAGGTTCCGGGTGTCCTGTACGGCCACGGCACCGACCCGCTGCACCTGACCCTCCCGGGTCACGAGCTGCTGCTCGCCCTGCGTACGCCGAACGTCCTGATCGCCCTGGACATCGACGGCAAGGCCAACGAGCTGGCGATCCCGAAGTCCGTGCAGCGTGACCCGATCAAGGGCTTCCTGGAGCACGTCGACCTGCTGCTGGTCAAGCGCGGCGAGAAGGTCACCGTCGAGATCCCCGTCCACACCGAGGGCGAGCTGGCCGCGGGCGGCAACCTGCTGGAGCACGTGCTGAACGCTCTGCCGGTCGAGACCGAGGCCACGCACATCCCCGAGGCCGTCACCGTGTCCGTCGAGGGCCTGGAGGCCGGTGCCTCCATCCTGGCGAAGGACATCACGCTGCCGAAGGGCACCACGCTGGCCATCGAGGAGGACGCTGTCGTCCTTCAGGTCCTGGCCGCGCAGGCCGAGGAGGCCGCCGAGGGCGAAGAGGCCGCCGAGGGCGAGGAAGTCGCCGAGGCCTGATCATCGGCTCCGGCAGAGGCGTGATCCTCGGCTCTGTCATCGGTTCGTCAGCCGCTGTTCCCGATGGGGGCAGCGGCTGGCGTGTATCACTCAAGCTTGCCTGGCAGTGTCCGCGCCGGTCATCCCGGCGGACCGGCGTTTCTGCTGAGGGTCCGGGGGTCGTCCCCCGGCAAAGCACAGCAAGGAGACATGGACGTGACGACCGACCCGAGCGCCCCTTGGCTGATCGCCGGCCTCGGTAATCCCGGACCGGAGTACGCCAGGAACCGGCACAACGTCGGGTTCATGGTGGTGGATCTGCTGGCCGAGCGGATCGGGGGGAAGTTCAAGCGGGCCGGCCGGGCTCAGGCGCAGGTCGTCGAGGGCCGCATCGGGCCGCCGGGGCCGTTGAACCGTCGGGTGATCGTGGCGAAGCCGATGTCGTACATGAATCTCTCCGGCGGCCCGTTGAACGCTCTCCGGGATTTCTACAAGGTCCCGGTGGGCAATATCGTCGCTGTTCATGACGAGTTGGACATCGACTTCGGCACGCTGCGGCTGAAGCTGGGCGGCGGGGACAACGGGCACAACGGGCTCAAGTCGATGACCAAGGCGATGGGTTCGGAGTACCACCGGGTGCGGTTCGGGATCGGCCGGCCGCCGGGGCGCATGCCGGTCGCGGACTTTGTGCTGAAGGATTTCTCGGCGGCGGAGCGCAAGGAGCTGGACTACTTCGTGGACCGGGCGTCGGATGCGGTGGAGGCTCTGGTGATCGAGGGGCTGGAGCGGGCGCAAAGCACGTACAACTCCTGACTTGTCCGCCCACGCGAACGGGCCCAGGTTGACCGGCAGTAGGGGCATGGCCAAGGATCGCGGCCATGCCTTCTGCCGTTGTCTCCAGTCAGGGCGCTTTCGCCGCGCTGCGGTTCGGGCGGCTCGCGGCGATGGGTACGGTCACGGTGCTGATCCTGATCGCGGGTGTGTGGGCGTCGTGGGGCACCGCGCAGCATGTGATGCTCACGAAGGGGCGCGAGAGCGGCACGATCGAGGTGTCGCGGTGTGGCGCGGACTCGTGCACCGGGCCGTATACGCCGATCTCGGCGGGGTCGCAGCCGCGCAGGTCGGTCGTCATCGAGAAGAACGTGGCCGTGCGCAAGGGGCAGACGTACACGGTCGTGATCAAGCCGAGTGGTGACACTGTCGTGCGGTCCGGACCCGCGGGGATCCTGTACTCGTGGGTGCCGCTGGGCGGTGCGCTGTTGCTGGCCTCGATCGTCGTCGCGGGCGGGCTGCGGCGCACGCGGCTGGCGTGGGTGATGGCGGGGTCGGGGGTCGCGCTGCTGACGGCGGCGTTCGTGACGGTCTGAGGTGTGTGCCGTTCTCCATGTCTGTGGAGGAACTGAGTGTTGTCTGTCCGTGATTGACCAGGAGTCAGCGCGGGCTGGATGCTGAGCCGCCCCCTCCACATCTTCCCGTTCCTTCTCGAAGATGGACTACTGCCTCATGCGTACCCTCAACCGCGTCGGTGCCCTGTCCGCCGTCGCCGCGGCCGCGGTGCTGTCCGCTCCGTCCGCCGCCCACGCCACCGCTCCCGGCGACAACGGGACCGTCAAGATCCATGACGCCACCACTGGCGAGGAACTGCGCAAGAACGAACCGCACGTGTGCGAGTTCTACCTTGACGCCTTCGGCTTCGACAGCGCCCAGCAGGTCGGCTGGCACATCGAGGCCTGGGCTCCGACGGCCGCCGTCAAGGGCGAGACCGTGAAGTCCGGTGCGATCACCCTGGACGGCGAGGGTCATGGCCGGACCGGGGACATGACCCTGCCCGACGGGCACTACAAGCTGTTCTGGAACTTCGAGAACGAGAAGGGGTCCGCCAAGCACAAGGTGTTCTGGACGGACTGCGAGGACGAGGAGCCGGGCGGCGGCAGCACCCCCACGCCGTCCGCCCCGTCGTCCACGGCACCGTCCGGCACCGAGTCCGAGCCCGGCGCGCCGGACGACTCGACCGAGCCGGCCGCCGTCCCGTCGTCGTCCCCGTCTCCGCAGGGCGGCACCGAGGGCGACCTCGCCGAGACCGGGAACGGCGCGCCGGTGGGCCTGCTGTCCGCGGCCGCCGCGGCGCTGCTGGGTGCGGGCGGGTACCTGGTGTTCCGGCGTCGCAGGGCCTGACCGCCACGGCGGTGAAACGAACGGTGCCCCCGTGCTCTGCGTACGAGCACGGGGGCACCGTCATGTGCGGGTGACTCAGCCGGTGTTGCGCAGGCCTGCCGCCACGCCGTTGACGGTGAGCAGCAGGGCGCGGGCGAGGAGCGGGTCGGGCTCGACGCCGGCGGCCGCTGCGTCGCGCTGGCGCTTGAGGAGGGCGACCTGGAGGTAGGAGATCGGGTCCAGGTAGGCGTCGCGGATGGTGAACGTCTGCTTGAGGACCGGGGCGGCGTCGAGAAGCTCCTTCTCACCGGTGATCTTCAGGACCTCGGCGACGGTGAGTTCGTGCTCGGCGCGGATCGTGTCGAAGACGTGCTTGAGGTCGTCGGGCACGAGGGTGTCGACGTAGTGGGCTGCGATCCGCAGGTCGGTCTTCGCGAGGGTCATCTCGACGTTGGAGATGAAGTTGCGGAAGAAGTGCCACTGCTCGTGCATCTCGTCGAGAACCGTGTCCAGGCCCGCCTCGCGCAGCGCCTTGAGACCGGAGCCCACACCGAACCAGCCGGGCACGATCTGCCGCGACTGGGTCCAGCCGAACACCCACGGGATGGCGCGCAGCCCGTCGAGCGAGACACCCGAGCCGGGGCGGCGGGAGGGCCGCGAGCCCAGGTGCAGGTCGGCGAGCTGGTCCACCGGCGTCGACGCGAGGAAGTACGTCGGCAGGTCCGGGTCCTCGACGAGCTTGCGGTACGCGGCGTGGGCGGCGTCGCTGACGACGTCCATGGCCGCGTCCCAGCGGGCGAGTGCCTCGCCGGACTGGCGGGGTGCGGTGTGCAGGGCGGAGGCCTGGAGGGTGGCCGCGACGGTCAGCTCCAGGTTCTCCCTGGCCAGGGAGGGCACGAGGTACTTGTCGGAGATGACCTCGCCCTGCTCGGTGACCTTGATCTCGCCTTCGAGGGTGCCCCAGGGCTGGGCGAGGATCGCGTCGTGGGAGGGGCCGCCACCGCGGCCGACGGTGCCGCCGCGGCCGTGGAAGAGGCGCAGGCGGACGCCGTAGCGGTGGGCGACGTCACGCAGCCGGCGCTGGGCGCGGTGGATCTCCCACTGCGAGGTGGTGATACCGCCGAACTTGGAGGAGTCGGAGTAGCCGAGCATGACTTCCTGGACGTCGCCCCTGAGCGCGACGAGGCGCCGGTACGACGGGTCGGAGAGCATGTCCTCCAGGATCGTGTCGGCGGCCTTGAGCTCGTCGGTGGTCTCCAGGAGCGGCACGATGCCGATCTTCGCCCAGCCGGCGTGCAGGTCGATCAGGCCGGCCTCGCGGGCGAGCACGCTTGCCGCGAAGACGTCGTCGGCGCCCTGGCACATGGAGATGATGTACGACTCGATGACCTCGGGCCCGAAGACCTCGAGGGCCCGCTTGACGGTCTGGAACACGCCGAGGGTCTTCTCGCCGGCCGCGTCCACGGGTGCGGGGGTGGGGGCGAGGGGACGGCGGGAGCGCAGTTCCTTGGCCAGCAGCTTGGCGCGGTAGTCGCGGGGCATGTCGGCGTAGCGCCAGGACTCCTCGCCGAGGCGGTCGAAGAGCTGGCCGAGGGCGTGGTGGTGGGCGTCGGCGTGTTCGCGCACGTCCATGGTGGCGAGCTGGAGGCCGAACGCGGACAGGGTGCGGATGGTCCGGTTCATGCGGCCGTCGGCGAAGAGGCCGCCGCGGTGTTCCCTGAGCGAGGTCTGGATCAGCTTCAGGTCGTGCAGGAGCTCGCCGGTGCCGAGGTAGTCGCGGCCGGCTTCGTGCGGGATGCCCTTGGCGAGGCGCTGCTTGGTGTTCTCCAGCTTCTGCCGGATGCAGGTGGCCTTGAGCCGGTAGGGCTCCTCGGCGTTGAGGCGCTTGTAGCGGGGGCTGATCTCGGGGAGGTTCTCCAGGTCGGCCTGGAGGGAGGTCAGCAGGTCCTCGGTGGCGCCGGTGTAGCGGATGGAGTTCGACAGGAAGCCGCGCAGCTCGTCGATCATCTCCAGGGCGTCGTTGATGCCGTGCTCGTGCTGGAGGATGAGGACGTCCCAGGTCACCTGAGGGGTGACGTTCGGGTTGCCGTCGCGGTCGCCGCCGATCCAGGTGCCGAAGGTCAGGGGGCGGGTGGCGTCGGGGAGCTTGTGGCCGACGCGCTCCAGTTCCGCGGTGAGGTCCTCCAGGACGTCGCCGACGGCGCCGGCGTGCAGTTCGTCGAGGTAGTAGATGGCGTTGCGGGCCTCGTCGGCGGGCTCGGGGCGTACGACGCGCAGCTCGTCCGTCTGCCAAACGAGGTCGATGTTCTCGGCCAGTCGGGTGTCGTGCCGGCGCCGGTCCCCTTCGAGGACGGGGGTCTCCAGGAGCGCGGCGACACGCCGCAGCTTGTTGAGGACGGAGCGGCGGGCGGCCTCGGTGGGGTGCGCGGTGAAGACGGGGCGCACGTTGAGGTGCTCGATGGTCTGGCGCAGGTGCTCGGGGTCGGCGTCCTTGAGGCGGTCGGCCGTACGGGCGAGAAGGCCGCCCTCGGCGGCGCGGCGGGCGCGCAGCTCGCGGCCGCGGTGGACCTGCTCGGTGACGTTGGCCAGGTGGAAGTAGGTGGAGAAGGCGCGGACCAGCTTGGCCGCGGTGTCCAGCTCCGTGCCACGCAGCAGTTCGGCGGCGGCCTCGCCGTCCTCGCGGGTGAGGCGGCGGACCTTCTCGACGAGGTCGAGGAGCTCGGGGCCTTCCTGCCGGACGAGGGTCTCCCCGAGGAGGTCACCCAGTCGGCGGATGTCGGCACGCAGCTCACTGCCGGTCGTCGTGGTCTGGTCGTCGGCACTGCTCACAGGTGCGGCTCCTTGCAGTGTTGAAGCTCGTCCGGGAGGGAACCCGGCGCCTGGGGGCCGCGCGGCGGGGGCCGCTTACGGCTCCTGGCATCCGGGAAGAATTCAGAGCGGACCGCGCTGTCCGACCGACTCCAAGGATAGGTGTCCATGCGGACGCGCAGACTGTCGGGCTCTTGCCGCCGGGCGACGCACTGCCATACTTACGACGCCGTAGGTTACGTAGCCGTAGGGACCGATGTAACGGAACCTGGGAACAGTTCCTGCGACCCCGGCACCTGCCACAACCCTCGAACCCCACAGGGGACGCCCATGACCACGAGCTCCGATGTGATCGAAGACGCCCCGAAGGCGAACGACGACACCACGACCTCCTCTGCCACGCTCGGCGGTGAGAAGAAGGGATCGCTCGAGCAGTTCGCGCTCCTCCTCTTCATCGTCGTCCCGTTCCTGGCGCTCGCCGCCGCGGTGCCGCTGGCCTGGGGCTGGGGCGTGAGCTGGCTCGACCTCGGTCTGCTGGTCTTCTTCTACTTCTTCGCCTGCCATGGCGTCACGATCGGCTACCACCGCTACTTCACCCACGGCTCCTTCAAGGCGAAGCGCCCGCTGCGCATCGCTCTCGCCATCGCGGGCTCGATGGCGGTCGAGGGCCCGCTGGTCCGCTGGGTCGCGGACCACCGCAAGCACCACAAGTTCTCCGACGCGGAGGGTGACCCGCACTCCCCGTGGCGTTACGGGGAGACGGTCCCGGCTCTGATGAAGGGCCTGTGGTGGGCGCACATCGGCTGGATGTTCGATGAGGAGCGCACGTCGCAGGAGAAGTACGCGCCGGATCTGATCAAGGACACGGCGATCCGGACGATCTCCCGTCAGTTCCTCTACTGGACGGTGCTGTCGCTGGCGCTGCCCGCCCTGATCGGCGGTCTGGTGACGATGTCCTGGTGGGGCGCGTTCACGGGCTTCTTCTGGGGCTCGCTCGTCCGGGTGGCGCTGCTGCACCACGTGACGTGGTCGATCAACTCGATCTGCCACGCCGTGGGCAAGCGCCCCTTCAAGTCGCGCGACATGTCCGGCAACGTCTGGTGGCTCGCGGTCCTGTCCTGCGGTGAGTCCTGGCACAACCTGCACCACGCGGACCCCACGTCGGCTCGGCACGGTGTGGAGCGCGGGCAGATCGACTCCTCGGCGCGGATCATCCGCTGGTGCGAGCAGCTCGGCCTGGCCTACGACGTGCGCTGGCCGTCACGCTCGCGTATCGATTCGCGCCGGAACACCGGGGAAGGCGGCTCCCGGCGCCGGAAGGAGCCCGCGAAGGCGGCATGATTGACGCCGTGGCGACCGACTCCAGCAGCAACACCGGCAACGAGAAGCAGCGGCGGGCGCGCCGTACCCGGATGACCGGTGCGGAGCGCCGCCAGCAGTTGCTGGAGATCGGTCGGACCCTGTTCGCCGCGAAGGGCTTCGAGGGCACGTCGGTGGAGGAGATCGCGGCGAAGGCCGGGGTGTCCAAGCCGGTGGTGTACGAGCACTTCGGCGGCAAGGAGGGCCTGTACGCGGTGGTGGTGGACCGCGAGATGCGGCGGCTGCTGGACATGGTGACCAGCTCGCTGACGGCCGGCCACCCGCGTGAACTGTGCGAGCAGGCGGCGTTCGCTCTCCTGGACTACATCGAGGAGTACACGGACGGCTTCCGCATCCTGGTCCGCGACTCGCCCATCCCGCAGTCGACGGGGTCCTTCGCCTCGCTGATCTCTGACATCGCGACCCAGGTGGAGGACATCCTGGGCCGCGAGTTCAAGAACCGCGGCTTCGACTCCAAGCTGGCCCCGCTGTATGCGCAAGCCCTGGTCGGGATGGTCGCCCTGACCGGCCAGTGGTGGCTGGACGTCCGCCGCCCGAAGAAGGCGGAGGTGGCCGCCCACCTGGTGAATCTGGCATGGCACGGGCTGGACGGGCTGGAGCCGAAGCCGCGGCTGATCGGGCACCGCAAGAGCTGACGCGCTCCGCGGTGCCGGCGTACTCAGTGCTTGAAGGTGTCCTTGCCCTTCTCCTTCGCCTGGCGCGCGTCACCCTTCATCTGGTCGGCCTTGCCTTCGGCGGTCATCCGCTCATTGCCGGCCATGCGACCCATCGCTTCCTTGGCCTTGCCCTTGAGCTGTTCCTTCTTGGCCCGGCTCTTCTCTTCCTTCGCCACGTTCCTCACTCCCGTAAGGCTCGACGTCGGTTTCACCCCGGCGGGTGACCCGCCACGGGGTCCCTCAAACCGGGGTCCCGGGCCTCGCGGCGACCGGCTCCAGGAACTCCAGCCGGTTCCCCACGGGGTCGTACGAGTAGAACCGGCGGTGCCCCGGCAGTTTCTCGTCCCAGGTCACGGCCGCTCCTCGGGCCGTCAGCCGGGCGGCGCAGGCCTCGATGCCGGTGACCCGCAGACCGGGGTGGGCCTTCTTGGCGGCCCGGAAGTCCGTCTCGACACCGAGGTGCAGCTGCACGGGCCCCGCCCGGAAACCAGCAGCCTCCGCGCGCGGCGAGCACGGGCGGCTTGGGGATCTCGGTCATCCCGAGGACGCCCACGTAGTACGCCCGCAGCCGCTCCTCCGAGCCGGGGGGTGCCGCGAGCTGGACATGGTCGACGGCGGTGATCATCACGCTCCCCTGCGGGCCACGGCGAAGATCCGCCGGAACGGGAAGGGTGTGCCGTGCGCGCCGGGCGGATAGGCCTCGCGCAGGGCCGCCCGGTAGTCGTGCAGGAAGGCTTCCCGCTGGTCGGGGGCGTCGGCGAGGGCTGTCAGGACGGGACGCAGGCCGGTGCCCTTCACCCAGTCGAGGACGGGGTCGTCGCCGGTGAGGAGGTGGATGTACGTCGTCTCCCACACGTCGGCCGTGCAGTTCAGGTCGGTCAGGCGGGCCAGGTAGTCCTGCGGGGTGAGGACGGCGTCCGTGTGGCGCAGGGTGTCGGTGAGGCCGTGGCGGCGGGCGAGGTCGCGCATCAGGCGGTGGCTCGGGGCGTCGAAGTTGCCGGGGACCTGGAAGGCGAAGGTGCCACCGGGGCGCAGGCCGGTCACCCACTCGCCGAAGCGGTCCGCGTGCCCCGGTACCCACTGCAGGGTGGCGTTGCTGATGATCAGGTCGTACGGCTCGTCGGGCGTCCACGTCCGTACGTCGGCATGGGCGAAGTCGAGGCGACCTCCACCGGCTGTCGGCCCTTCGTGCTCGACGTGGGCCTTGTCGAGCATCTCGGCGGAGTTGTCGTGGCCGGTGATGTGCGCGGTGGGCCAGCGCTCGGCGAGCACCGCGGTGACGTTGCCGGGGCCGCAGCCGAGGTCGGCGATGCGGGGCCGGTCGCCCGGGAGGCCGGGGACGCGGGCGAGGAGGTCGGTGAAGGGGCGGGCGCGGTGGTCGGCATGGCGCAGGTACTGGGCGGGGTCCCAGGTGGGGGTGGCGGCAGCGGACATGGCGGGGTCTCCTGTCTGTCGCTTCTGTCGCTCTCCAGCCTGCCCCGCAAGATATCTTGACGTCAAGAGACTTCACATCGACACAACCACTACACTGATCGTCATGGAGGACGAGGTCGATCGGCTGGTCGCAGCATGGCGCCGGGAGCGCCCGGACCTCGACGTGGAACCGCTCGAGGTGCTCAGCCGGGTGAGCAGGCTGGCCCGCCATCTGGACCGCGCACGCCGGCTGGCCTTCTCCGAGCACAGCCTGGAGCCCTGGGAGTTCGACGTGCTGACCGCGCTCAGGCGCGCGGGGACGCCGTATCAGCTCTCACCGGGACAGTTGCTGACACAGACCCTCGTCACCTCGGGCACGATGACGAACCGCATCGACCGGCTGGCCAAGAAGGGCCTGGTGGAGCGGCTCCCCGACCCCAGCGACCGGCGCGGAGTGCTGGTCCGCCTCACGGACGAGGGCCGCGACCGCGCGGACCAGGCCCTCGCCGGCCTGCTGGACCAGGAGCGCGCGATCCTTGCGGAACTGTCGCGTGCGCAGCGGGGCGAACTGGCCGGGCTGCTGCGTCAGCTGACGGCGCCGTTCGACAACATCCCTGGCTAGGCGCTCCGCTGGTAGGGCCGGATGGGTAGTGCCGGGTTGTGTCGTTGGTTGTCTGCGGCGCCGTCGTGGCTGGCCGCGCAGTTCCCCGCGCCCCTGAAGGGGTTGCCGCTCAGCGGCGTTCCATCAGGCGCTGCTGCTTTCCTCGGGCAGGATCCGTCCCGCGGGCCCCAGGTCGACGGGCCCCACCCCCGCCCGTCGTGCGAGCGCTACCGCGGCCAGTGTGGAGTGGACGCCCAGCTTGCCCAGGACGTTCTGCATATGGGTGCGGACGGTGTGCGGCGAGAGATACAGGCGCTCGGCGACGGCCTTGCGCCCCAGTCCCGCCACCATGCACCGGAGAACTTCCCGCTCGCGCGGGGTCAGCGACTCCACCAGCCGCTCGCTCTCGGTGCGGTGCTTACGCGCGGCCGTCAGCTCCCGCAGAACCCCGGTGAGCAGGGCCGGCGGCAGATGCGTCTCGTCGCGCAGCACCCCGCGGATGACGGTGAGCAGCCGGGACAGTGAGCAGTCCTTGGCGACCCACCCGCAGGCCCCGGCCTGCAGGGCGAGCGCGGCCCGACGCGGATCGTCCTTCTCGGCGAGGACGACGATCCGTACCGCCGGCTGCGCGGAGCGGACGCCGACGACCAGCGAGATGCCGTCGACGAGCCCGTCGTCGCCCACCTCCTGAACGGGCACGGCGGGCCGTACGCCCGGCACGCTGCCGCCCAGGTCGGCGTCGACGAGCAGCACGTCGTACCGGCGCCCCTCGGCGGCCGCGCGCTCCAGGCTGCGCAGCGCGGCCGGGCCGCTGCCGGCGGCGGAGACGTCGACGTCGGGCTCGGCCGCCAGCGCGGCGGCGAGTGACTCGGCGAAGATGCGATGGTCGTCGACGACCAGGACTCGGATGCGAACCACGAAACCCCCTTCCCCAAGCTCCCGAAGAGCAGGGGATACCCCATCGTCATGAGGACGACACCGGGAGACGAACACCGTCGCGGGCACGGCGCCCGAAGCGTGGATGACCGCACGGCCGCCGCCGTGCAAGAACTGCTACCCCCACTTCGGGCGTCGTACCCGACCCGTCTCGCCCCCTGATCAGCACCGGCCCCCACCGGTGCTGCTCATCAGAGTACGGGCGGGGGGCAGGAGCGGAAGGTAATTTGCAGAACTGGTTGGCCGACGCGTTTATGGTGAGCCGCATGTTTCGTCTGGAGACAGAAGTCGACAAGTCTCGCCAGGATCTGCTCCGCCGGCGGCTGCGGGACACCAACACCGCGGCCTCCCCGATCCTGCGCGCCCTGCGCGGAACCCCAGGTGAACGCGAACACCCGCTCCAGGTCTGGGCGTTGGACGACTCAGGTGCCGTGGCCGGCGGCCTCGTCGGTCACACCTGGACGACCTGGCTCCACGTCACGTACCTCTGGGTCGACGAACGCCACCGCGGTGCCCGCCTTGGTTCGCAGTTGCTCGCAACTGCAGAGGGCATGGCCCGCGACGAACGCGGCTGCACGGCCGTACGCCTGGAGACCTGGGACTTCCAGGCGCCGGAGTTCTACCGCAAGCGCGGGTACGACGTGGTGTGCGTGATCCCCGACTATCCGCCGGGGATCACGGAGTACACGCTCACCAAGCGGTTGGGGTGAGCGGGTCAGCGCACCCGCCGCGCACCCGCCGCCGGCACCGCCTCGAACACCCGCGGTGCCGTGAACCCGGCGGCGGCGAAGGCCTCCTCGACGGACTTGGTGACGGTCCCGACGTCGGCCGCCTCGGCCAGCACGATCGCCGAGCCGCCGAAGCCGCCGCCGGTCATGCGGGCACCCAGGGCGCCGTTCGCCAGGGCGGTGTCCACGACCAGGTCCAGCTCCGGGCAGGAGATGCGGAAGTCGTCGCGCAGTGAGGCGTGGCCGGCCGTCAGGACCGGGCCGATCGCGCGGGTGTCGCCCGATTCCAGCAGGGCGACGACCTGCTCGACGCGCTGGTCCTCGGTGACGACGTGGCGCACCAGCCGGCGCACCTCCTCGTCGTCGCCGAGCCGGTCGAGCGCCGTGTCCAGCTCGTCGTACGCCACGTCCCGAAGCGCGTCCACGCCCAGCAGCGCCGCGCCCTTCTCGCACCCCGCGCGCCGCTTGCCGTACTCCCCCTCGCTGTGCGAGTGCTTGACCTGGGTGTCGACGACGAGCAGGCGCATGCCCTCGGCGGCCAGGTCGAAGGGGATCTGCTTCTGGGAGAGGTCCCGGGTGTCGAGGAACAGGGCGTGCCCGGCCTCGCAGCAGGCGGACGCCGTCTGGTCCATGATGCCGACGGGGGCGCCCACGTAGACGTTCTCCGCGCGCTGGCACAGACGGGCCAGCTGCCAGCCCTTCAGGCCGAGGTCGTAGAGGTCGTTCAGGGCGAGCGCCACGACGACCTCCAGCGCCGCCGACGACGACAGGCCCGCACCCGCCGGGACCGTCGAGGCCAGGTGGATGTCGGCGCCGGTCACCGCATGGCCGGCCTGGCGCAGCGCCCAGATGACACCCGCCGGGTACGCCGTCCAGTTCCGGTCCGACTCGGGCTCCAGCTTCTCGACGCGCAGTTCCACGACGCCGCCCTCGACGTCCGCCGAGTGCAGCCGCAGGGCGCCGTCCGTGCGCCGTGCGACCGCCGCGACCGCGGTGTGCGGCAGCGCGAACGGCATGACGAAGCCGTCGTTGTAGTCGGTGTGCTCGCCGATCAGGTTGACCCGGCCCGGCGCGGCCCACACCCCGTCCGGCTCCGCCCCGTACAGCTCCCTGAACCGCTCGGCGACCGCGGCTGACGTGTCGACGCTCATCCCCTGACCCTGACCTTCCCTGCTGCTGCATCCGACAGCCGCTACGCGGCGGGGGCCGAAGCGGCCGGTGAGTTGACCGGCCGAACAGCCCTGGAACGTACGGCCGTCGCTACCGGCCGTAGGACTTAGCCTGCGCGCCGCTGGGCGAACTCCCAGGCGTCGGCGACGATCCCCGCGAGGTCCGCGCGGGACGGGTTCCAGCCGAGCCGCTCGCGGGCGGTGTCGGCGGAGGCGACCAGGACCGCCGGGTCGCCGCCCCGGCGCGGGGCCACGACCTCGGGGATCGGGTGCCCGGTGACCTGGCGGACGGTCTCGACGACCTCGCGGACGGAGAAGCCGTTGCCGTTGCCGAGGTTGCAGATGAGGTGCTCGCCCGGCTCGGCGGCCCTGAGCGCCAGCAGGTGGGCGTCGGCGAGGTCGGCGACGTGGATGTAGTCGCGCACGCAGGTGCCGTCCGGCGTCGGGTAGTCGTCGCCGAAGACGGAGATCGCCTCGCGCCGGCCCTGGGCGACCTGGAGGACGAGCGGGATGAGGTGCGACTCGGGGTCGTGGCGCTCGCCGCAGTCGCCGTACGCACCCGCCACGTTGAAGTACCTGAGGGACACGGCACCGAGCCCGTGGGCCGCCGCCTCGCCGGAGATCATGTGGTCGACGGCGAGCTTGGAGGCGCCGTACGGGTTCGTGGGCTGCGTCGGGGCCGACTCGACGATCGGCACCTCCTCGGGCTCGCCGTAGGTGGCGGCGGTGGAGGAGAAGACGAGCTTGCGCACACCGGCGTCACGCATCGCGCCGAGCAACGCCATCGTGCCGCCGACGTTGTTGTCCCAGTACTTCTCCGGCTTCACGACCGACTCGCCGACCTGCGAGAACGCGGCGAAGTGCAGCACGGCGTCGAAGGAGGAGTCCAGCCACTTGGCGGCGTCGCGGATGTCGCCCTCGATGAAGGAAGCCCCGGCCGGCACGCCCTCGCGGAATCCGGTCGAGAGGTTGTCGAGGACGACGACCTCGTCTCCCGCCTCCAGCAGATGCTGGGCGACCACGCTGCCCACATAGCCGGCGCCACCGGTGACCAGGTACTTCCCACTCATGAACTCGCTACCTCTCGCAGTCGCTCGGCCGCGCGCTCCGGCGGCACGTCGTTGATGAACACGTTCATGCCGGACTCGGAACCCGCGAGAAACTTAAGCTTGCCGGAAGTGCGGCGGATGGTGAAAAGCTCGAGGTGAAGAGCGAAGTCCTCACGCACCACGCCCTCGAATTCCTCCAGTGTGCCGAACGGCGCCTGGTGCCAGGCGGCGATGTACGGCGTCGGAGGCTCACCCCCGGAGTTCTCCCCTCCGTCCCGCCCGTCGAAGATCCGGTCGAAGCGCCTCAAGAGTTCCAGATAAACCTTGGGGAACTCTGAGCGCGCCTCT
Source organism: Streptomyces sp. NPDC012935 (assembly GCF_042900345.1). Lineage (NCBI taxonomy): Bacteria > Bacillati > Actinomycetota > Actinomycetes > Kitasatosporales > Streptomycetaceae > Streptomyces > Streptomyces sp. NPDC012935. The sequence goes on along the minus strand of NZ_JBIBBC010000006.1, from coordinate 311,206 downwards.
TCGTCGAGCGCGAGCAGATCGGGCACCCGGCGCTTCGGGTACAGGTGGACCTCGTAGGGCCAGTGCGCGGCGTACGGCACGAAGGCCGCCCAGTGTTCACTCTCCAGGACGACCCGCTGGTCGGCGAGTTCACGCTCCAGGACGGCGTCGAAGAGGTTCTCCCCGCCGGTGGCGTCCTTGTGGGCGGCCAGCGAGCGCAGCATCAGGGAGGTGCGCGGGGTGGTGAAGGGGTAGGCGTAGATCTGCCCGTGGGGGTGGCCGAGGGTGACACCGATCTCGGCGCCGCGGTTCTCGAAGCAGAAGACCTGCTCCACGCAGGGCAGGGACGACAGCTCGGAGGTCCGGTCGGTCCACGCGTCGAGGACCAGCCGGGCCTGCTCCTCGGTGAGGTCGGCGAAGGAGGCGTGGTGGTCGGAGGTGAAGCAGACGACCTCGCAGCGCCCGGAGTCACCGGCGAGCGAGGGGAAGCGGTTCTCGAAGACCACGACGTCGTACGACGAGTCGGGGATCTCGCTCAGCTGCTCACCCTGCGAAGGGCACAGCGGGCACTCGTCGGCCGGCGGGTGATACGTCCGCCCCTGCCGGTGCGAGGCGATGGCGACCGCGTCCCCGAGCAGCGCGTCCTCGCGGACCTCGGAGGTGGTGACGGTCCGGTCCAGCGGCCGCCGGTCCACGGCGTCCCGCACGGTGTCGTCGCGCAGGTCGTAGTAGACGAGCTCACGACCGTCGGCCAGCCGGGTCGAGGTCTTCTTCACGCTGGACTCCTCCATCAAACATAACTAAACACAGAGAAACACAACTCACCACCTCAGTCAACATCACAATCAAACAAAGACCATCACCTAACGTGTTCAATTACTGAACACGGCGGCGTAGGTTCCGCTCTGTATCGGTTCGCGCAACGAAGCGGGTACTTATGCAAACCCCCACACATTCCCCCACCTACCTCGCCGCCGAGCTACGGCTCCCCACGAACTGGCTCGACTACACGCTGCTGGGCATCTACTTCGTCGTCGTGCTGGGCATCGGCTTCGCCGCCCGCCGTTCGGTGAAGACCAGCCTCGACTTCTTCCTCTCCGGCCGCTCCCTGCCCGCCTGGGTCACGGGACTCGCCTTCATCTCCGCCAACCTGGCCGCCACCGAGATCCTCGGGATGGCCGCCAACAGCGCGCAGTACGGCGCCTACACCGTCCACTGGTACTGGATCGGCGCCATCCCGGCCATGGTCTTCCTCGGCCTGGTGATGATGCCCTTCTACTACGGCAGCAAGGTCCGCTCGGTCCCGGAATTCCTGCTGCTGCGCTTCGACAGGGCGGCGCACCTGCTCAGTTCGCTCCTGTTCGCCTTCGCCGCGATCCTGATCGCCGGCGTGAACCTCTACGCCCTGGCGATCGTGGTCGAGGCCCTGCTGGGCTGGCCCCAATGGGTCGCGATCGTCGTGGCGGGCTTCTTCGTCCTCGCCTACATCACCCTCGGCGGCCTGTCCTCCGCGATCTACAACGAGGTGCTGCAGTTCTTCGTGATCCTGGCCGCGCTGATCCCGATCACCGTGCTGGCCCTGAAGAAGGTGGGCGGCTGGGACGGCCTGACGGACACCCTGACCAAGTCCCACGGCGACGACTTCGTCACCGCCTGGGGCGGCACCGGCATCGGCGACGCGAACCCGCTGGGCGCGAACTGGCTGACGATCGTCCTGGGCCTCGGCTTCGTGCTCTCCTTCGGCTACTGGACGACCAACTTCGCCGAGGTCCAGCGGGCGCTCTCGGCCAAGAACCTCTCAGCGGCCCAGCGCACCCCGCTCATCGCGGCGTTCCCGAAGATCTTCATCGTGTTCCTGGTGATGATCCCGGGGCTCGCGGCTGCGGCCCTGGTCCCCGGCTTCGGCACCGAGGAATCGGGCTACCAGTACAACGACGCCATCCCGTACCTGATGGAGGGCCTGCTGCCCAACGGCGTCCTCGGCATCGCCGTGACCGGCCTCCTCGCCGCGTTCATGGCGGGCATGGCGGCGAACGTCTCGTCCTTCAACACGGTGTTCACGACCGACATCTGGGCGCGGTACGTGGTCACGGACCGCGAGGACGGCTACTACGTCCGCTTCGGCCGCCTCATCACCGCGATCGGGGTACTGGCGTCGATCGGCACGGCGTTCCTGGCGTCGTCCTTCTCCAACATCATGAGCTACCTCCAGACCCTCTTCTCCTTCTTCAACGTGCCGATGTTCGTGGTCTTCATCATCGGCATGTTCTGGAAGCGGGCTTCGATGAAGTCGGGCTTCTGGGGCCTGCTGGCGGGCACGACGGCGGCGATGATCAACTACTTCGTCCTCTACAAGCAGGACATCATCTCGATCCCCTCCGACCAGGGGGCGAACTTCGTCTCCGCGATCGCGGGCTTCGTGGCCGGCGCAGTCGTCATGGTGGCCGTCTCCCTCTTCACGGCCCCCAAGCCGACGGAGGAACTCCAGGGCCTGGTCTACGGCACCCGCTCCCCCGGCATGGCCGAGCCGCCCGCGCCGGGGGACGAGGCTTGGTACCGCAAACCGGCGCTGCTCGGCTGGGGCGCGGTGGTCCTCGCTGCGGCCTGCTACATCCCGTTCTCCTTCTGACGACGGAGGTCCGAGACCCATGACCGACCACCACTCCGAACGCCCCGGCTCCTCCGAGAAGGACCTGCTGCGACAAGTCACGGACCTGGAGGGCAAGTCCGCGACGGCCGCCCGGCTGTTCGACATCCGGCGCATCATCGGCGGGCTCTTCGTGCTCTACGGCGTCATCGTCACGATCGCGGGCATCACCGACGACGACGCCGCGATCGACAAGGCCCAGGGCGTCAACATCAACCTCTGGACCGGGCTCGGGATGCTGCTCCTGGGCCTGTTCTTCCTGGCCTGGCTGAAGCTGCGGCCTACGGCGCCGCCTCCTCCGGAGACCGCACAGGAGGACGAGCCGGCCCAGTAACCCGCCGGCGGGGGGCAACCCACAACTCCTTCGCCCCCGCCGCCCCTACCCGTCCCGTCCCAGGGGCTCCGCCCCTTCGACCCCGCCAGGGGGCTGCGCCCCCTGGACCCCCATCGGCCTGAACGGCCTCGTCCTCAAACGCCGGACAGGCTGCAAGGCCGGGACCGCCGTCCCACACGGGCCCTGATGGCGGTGGCGTGCCGCCGCGGCGCCGCACCCGCCCACGGCGGCAAGGGGACGTGCCGGGGGGGTGTCCGCCCGCAGTGGCCGGCGTCAAGAAACGGCACCACCCTGCCCGGCCCCGACCGCCGGTCCGAGGACGGACACCCCCCGGCACGGCCCCGACCCACCACACACCCGCGGGCGCTACGCGAACCCCCACCCAACAGCCACAGGCCGCCGCAGGCAGTACGCGTCACGCACCACCCTCCCCCGCCCGATCCAGCAACCCTGTCCGCGCCGCCAACGCAGCCGCCTCCAGCCGCGACCCCACGCCCAGTTTCATCAGCACCCGCTGGACATGGGTACGCGCAGTCGACGGTGCGATGCCCATGCCCGCCGCGATCAGGCGGGTGTCCTCGCCATCGGCCACGCGGACCAGAACCTCGACCTCCCGGGGCGTGAGCATCTGCAGCAACCGCTGCCCCTCGTCGTCCGGTTGGGCCGCCGGATTGAGCAACTCGCTGAAGGCCCCCTGCAGCAGCTGCGGCGCCACCGCCGCCTCCCCCGCCCTGGCCTTCATGATCGCCCGCTCGACACCCTCTATCCGCTCGTCGTGCCGCACATAGCCGGAGGCCCCCGCCGCAAACGCCGCCGCAATCCCCCGCGGACTCGGTACCGGCCCCAGCACCAGGACAGCCACCTGCGGCCGCTCCCGCTTGATCTTCACCACCGGATCGAACATCCCAGGCTCCGCAGGTGTCGCCGTCCCCAACAGGCACACCTCAGGCGCCCGCGTGATCACCAGCTCCGCCGCCCCCGCGGCCGGCGCCGCCGCGGCCAGCACCCGGTGTCCCCTCAGCTTCAGCGCCGAGGCCAGCGCCTCCGCGAGCAATCGGTGGTCGTCGACCACCATGAGCCGCACTCCCATCGACCAACCCCCCAAGTCCCCCAGTCCCCCTGTCCCGCCAATGGAACCCGGTGAACGCCCACCACGGAGCCCCCACCACGGATACCCACTGGCCGCGCGGACAGAAGCCCCCTCCCGGCTCCCCCGCCCTTCATGCCCCCGGAAGCTACACGCTTGTTCGACGTTACGCTCCCCCTACTGGTGAGAAGTGCCCCGGAACGGCGGATTTTCTGGCGTTCCCCGCATTCGAGGACGATGAGACGGTACGACGGTACGTACGCACACGGCCCCGCTCCTGAACAGGAACGGGGCCATGGTCGCCGGAGGGGTCAGCTCACTCGGCGGTCGTACCGAACGCGATCACATGAGCCTTCGGATCGGCGGAACTCGTCAACTCGCTCGCGAACACGGCGGACATGTACAGATGCCCCTGCGAGTAGATGAACTCGGAGTACTCCGGAGACATCCGCGTCTCCACATCCCGCACCGACCGCGCCGCCGGATTCTCCAGCAGCTTCGTCTCCTTGAAGCTGCCGCCGTCCACGCTGACGATCTGCCCGCCCTTGTCGTACGGCGGCCGCTTGTACGCGATCACGTTGCCGCCGTCCATCCGCAGCGGCGTGATCGTGTAGCCGTCCCCCGCGTCCGCCCGCTGCCCGGTCTGCTTGCCGGTGGCCAGGTCGAAGGCGACGATCTCGTTGGTCCGGCCGCGCGCACCACCGCTGCTGTGCTGCTCGGTCTCCACGTAGAGCCGGTCATTGCCCACCACGACGCCCTTGCACTGCTCGATCGTGGTGACGCCGGAGCACTTGGCCGCGAACTGGTCGGCGGGCACGGAGATGCGGATACGCAGCTTGCCGGTCTTGTTGTCGATGGAGAAGACGTCCGAGATGCCGATGGCGTCCGACTGCCCGGCCTCGGCGGCGACGACGAGCGGTTCGGTGGACACCACACTCGCGTACTCGACGCCCTCGGCCATCTTGTACTCGGAGATCACCTTCCCGGACTTCGGGTCGATGGTCTGGATGTGCAGCTGAGGCTGGGCGTAGGAACCGCACTTGCGTACGGCGACCAGCTTCTCGCCACCGGCGTACCCGAGGTCGTAGCAGCCGTCCTCGGCCTTCGGGACCCACAGCTGCTTGCCGGTCTCGAGGTCGAACGCGGTGCCGCCGCTCGTACCGCCGGCGGCGACGGTGCCGCCGCTGACGGTGATGTTGTCGAAGCGCAGCGGTGAGCCGTCGACCTCGGTGCTCTTCGTCCACAGCTTCTTGCCGGCGTCGAGATCGATCGCCGCGACCTCGCTGCAGCCGTACGAGGGCCGTTCCTTGGTCGGCATGTCGGGCTGGAAGGCCACGGCCGTCAGCCCGTCCTCGTTGACGTGCTTACTGGCCTGGCAGACCGGCCCCGGCAGCTTGACGGTCCACAGCTTGGTGCCCTTGTCGCGGTCGTAGCCGACGATCTCGGCGACGCCGCTCTTGACGTAGGCGTCGTCGGTCAGCCACGAGCCGGACACCACGACGCTGGTGTCGTCCTCGACGTCGGGCGCCTTGACCTGGAAGAGGACATCGGAGTTGGTGTCGGCGGGCACCTTCTCGGTGCCGTCGGGGGCATCGACGCCGCCGCCGTCACCGTCACCGTTGTCCCCGCCGCCCGTGCCGCCGCTGGAGCTGGCGGTGTCGTCCTTGCCGCCCTCGTCACCGGACTTGGCGTACAACACGCCACCGATGATCAGCGAGATCACCACGACGGCCGCCGCCACGATGACGGCGAGCTGCCCGCTGGACCGCTGCCCGCCACCGCCCGGCCCGCCGGACTGGGGGTGCATCGGCACGGTCTGCTGCGGATAGCCGTAGCCGGGCTGCTGACCGTAAGGGTTCTGCTGCTGGCCGTACGGGTTCTGCGGCTGCCCGTAGGTGGCGGGCTGCTGGCCCGGGTAGCCGTACCCGGCGGGCGGAGTCGGCTGTTGACCCCCCTGCCCACCCTGGGGTGCCTGCGGATAGCCGTACCCCGGCTGCTGGGCCCCGGACGGCGGACCCTGCGGGGGCGGCGGCGTCTGCGCAGGCGGCGGCGGTGTCGGCGGGCCGAAGCCGCCACCCCCCTGTTGGTGGGGCGGCTGGTCCTGCGGCGGGCCGAACCCGCCCTGCGGGGGCTGGTTGGGCGGCGGAGGCGGCGGCTGGGTCATGGCGTGGGTACCTCAGGGGAGGGGGCGACGGGCACGGCGGGGACGAGGGGGACGACGGCAAGGGAAGGACTGCCGCTCGGCTCACTTACCGAAGGCGAGGATCAGCTTCTCCTTGGATTCGTCGTTGCCGCTCAGCCGGGTGCTCGAGAGGTAGAAGCGCCCGTCGGCCCAGTCGAACGCCTTGGAGAAGAAGCCGTTCTCGACATCCGCGGCGCCGGCCGGGTTCTGCAGCAGCGTCGTCGGCTTGGGGTTGCTGCCGGCGACCGGGATGGACACGACCTGGCCGCCCGCGTCGTACGACGGGTCGACGTAGGCGAGGAGCTTGCCGTCCTCGACCTTGATCGGCAGCATCGGCTCCTCGGCGGGGGACTTGACGCGCCACTTCTCCTTGCCGTTGGCCAGGTTGATCGCGACGATCTCGTTGGCCCCGGTGGTCGCCTTGGTCGGCATGTAGAGGGTGTCGGGGTCCGAGGCCACACCGCTGCAGCCCTGGAGGTCACGCTGGAGGATGGCCCAGCCGCACTGGGCGCCGATCTCCAGAGCGACCTCGACCTGCGAGCGGCGCTTTCCGTCGTCGCCGAGCGTGGAGATGTTCCACTGCTTCTTGTCCTCGTTGGTGCTGTAGAGGACCAGCGGGTCGAGGGAGAAGACGCGCGCGACCTTCCAGCCCTTGTCGAACTGCCAGGTCCACTTGACCTTGCCGGTCGCCGGGTCGAGCTCCTGCACCTCGTCGTGCTCGTTGCTGCCGGTGGCGTCACAGCCCGCCACGGCGATCAGCTTGTCTCCGCCGGCGAAGGCGTCCGGGAAGCACTTGTCGCCGAACCGCGTCTTGTCCCACAGCTTCTTGCCGCTGTTGACGTCGTACGCCGTGCCGGACTGCGAGCGACCCACCATCAGCGTCTTGCCGGTGATGGACAGTTCGACGTCGAGCGTGCTGTCGAACAGCGCGCCGTTGGCGACCGAGGCCTTCCAGCCCTTGGCGCCGGTGTTGAGGTCGACCTGCTGGAGCTGGTTGCACTTGGCGCGGTCGCTGCCGCCGCTCATGTACGCGACGACGATCTTGTCGTCGGACGACTTCTGCGGGGTGACCGCGCAGATCTTCTCCGGGAAGGCGATCGGGTCCCAAGTGGCCTCGCCGTCGCCGACGTTGTAGGCGAAGAGCTGCTTGTACGCCGCCTTCACCGCGGCCTTGTCGGTGATCCACATGCCGGGGGCGTCGGCGCCGGAGGCGGGCGCGTCGGGCGCGGGCTTGTACCAGAGCACCTTCGAGTCGCCGGACTGGCGACCGCCGTTGAGGTTCTCCGGGTCGGCGCCGCCGCCACTGCCACCGCTGCCCTCGGGGTCGTCGGACGGGGACTCGGTGTTCTTCGAGTCACCGCTCTCCTGGGCGACCGGCTTCTTCGGGTCGTCGTCGCCGCTGGTCACCGCGTACACGCCGCCGCCGATGACGAGCAACGCCGCCACCGCGGCACCGATGGCGAGGGCGGGCTTGCCCTTGAAGGGGTTGCGCGAGCCGGGCTGGGGAGCGCCGGGCGCGCCCGGGTACTGCGGCTGCCCCGGGTATCCGTAACCCTGGGCGGGCTGCTGGCCGTAGGGGCCGGGCTGCTGCTGATAGCCGTACGGCCCCGGCTGCTGCTGCGGCTGCGGCTGTACGTACGGGCCGGACTGGTACGGGCCCGGCTGCGCCGGCTGCTGCGGGTAGCCGTAGCCGGGCTGCGGGGCGCCGGGCGGCGGGCTCTGCGGGGGCGGCGGCGTCTGCGGCGGGCCCTGCGGCGGCGGGGGTGTCTGCGGCGGGCCCTGCGGCGGGGGCGGGGTCTGCGGCGCGTCCGGCTGCGGGGCGCCGAAGCCGCCCTGCCGCGGATCCTGCGGTGCGCCGAAACCGCCCTGGGGCGGCTGGTTGGGCGGCTGGCTCATGAGCGGTTCCCCCTCGTGACCGGTGTGGTGCCACGTCATGTGCCGTCGCGTTTCCGCCACACCGACGGTTCTCAGACTGTTCTCAGACGGCTCTTTCTATCACCCGCCGACGACAGTGCACCGGGTCGTCCCGCCCCCTGTTCCCAAGGGAGGACCGGCCTGTGATGCCCCCGTTATGCGCCTTCACGCGCCCTTCACGCGGGGCGCGGATGCGCCCTGAAGGGGCGCGGGGCTGTATCGATATGCGGCTACCGCCGCGCGAGCGCGACCAGCCACGACGGCACCGCAGACGACAGCCGACACACAGTGCCACCTCGGCAGTCGCGCTCTTCCCGGCGAAACGCTACGCGTCCTCGGCGAGTTCGAGCCAGCGCAGCTCCAGCTCGTCCCGCTGACCGGCCAAGTCGCGCAGTTCCGCATCGAGTTCGGCGACCTTTCCGAAGTCGGTGGCGTGCTCGGCGATCTGCGTGTGCAGCTTGGTCTCCTTCTCGGAGATCTTGTCGAGCTGGCGCTCGATCTTCTGCAACTCCTTCTTGGCGGCGCGCACATCGGCGGCGCTCTTCTCCGGTACGGCCTTCGCGGCGACGGGGGTGGACACCGCGCCGGTGGCGACCTGGGCCTCCATGCGGTGGCGGCGCTCCAGGTACTCGTCGATGCCGCGCGGCAGCATCCGCAGCGTGGCGTCCCCGAGCAGGGCGAACACCCGGTCCGTGGTCCGCTCGACGAAGAACCGGTCGTGGGAGATGACGATCATCGAGCCCGGCCAGCCGTCGAGGACGTCCTCCAGCTGGGTGAGGGTCTCGATGTCGAGGTCGTTGGTGGGCTCGTCGAGGAAGAGGACGTTGGGCTCGTCCATCAGCAGGCGCAGCAGCTGCAGCCTGCGCCGCTCACCACCGGAGAGGTCGCCGACCGGCGTCCACTGCTTCTCCTTGCTGAAGCCGAAGGTCTCGCACAGCTGTCCGGCGGTCATCTCGCGTCCCTTGCCGAGGTCGACGCGCTCACGCACCTGCGACACGGCTTCCAGCACACGCAGGTTCGGGGCGAGCTCGGCGACCTCCTGGGACAGGTAGGCGAGCTTGACGGTCTTTCCGACGGCGATCCGTCCGGCGGCCGGCTGCGCCTCGCCCTCCGTCCGCGCCGCCTCGGCCATGGCCCGCAGAAGGGAGGTCTTGCCGGCGCCGTTGACACCGACGAGACCGACCCGGTCCCCCGGCCCGAGCTGCCATGTCACATGCTTGAGCAGCACCTTGGGGCCGGCCTGGACGGTGATGTCCTCCAGGTCGAAGACGGTCTTCCCGAGCCGGGAGGAGGCGAACTTCATCAGCTCGCTGCTGTCCCGGGGCGGGGGGACGTCCTTGATGAGCTCGTTGGCGGCCTCGACGCGAAAGCGCGGCTTGGACGTGCGCGCGGGGGCGCCGCGGCGCAGCCAGGCGAGCTCCTTGCGGACCAGGTTCTGCCGCTTGACCTCTTCGGTGGCGGCGATGCGCTCGCGCTCGGCGCGGGCGAAGACGTAGTCGGAGTAGCCGCCCTCGTACTCGTAGACGTCGCCTTTCTGCACGTCCCACATGCGCGTGCAGACCTGGTCGAGGAACCACCGGTCGTGGGTGACGCACACGAGCGCCGAGCGGCGCTCGCGCAGGTGCTGGGCCAGCCAGGAGATGCCCTCGACGTCGAGGTGGTTGGTGGGCTCGTCGAGGACGATGAGGTCCTGCTCCTCGATGAGCAGCTTGGCGAGCGCGATCCGCCGCCGCTCGCCGCCGGACAGGGGGCCGATGACGGTGTCGAGGCCCTGCGGGAAGCCGGGCAGGTCGAGGCCGCCGAACAGGCCCGTGAGCACGTCCCGGACCTTGGCGTTGCCCGCCCACTCGTGGTCGGCCATGTCCCGGATGACCTCGTGCCGGACGGTCGCCTCGGGGTCCAGCGAGTCGTGCTGGGTGAGCACCCCGAGCCGCAGCCCGCCGGAGTGCGTGACCCGGCCGGTGTCGGCCTCCTCCAGCTTGGCGAGCATCCGGATCAGGGTCGTCTTGCCGTCGCCGTTGCGACCGACGACGCCGATGCGGTCCCCCTCGGAGACGCCGAGCGACACACCGTCGAGCAAGGCACGGGTGCCGTACACCTTGCTGACGTTCTCGACATTGACCAGATTGACGGCCATTTCTCTCCTGCCCAGGGGGTCGGTCAGCCACCCAGCCTAGTCGGCCCGTACGACAGCCCCTGCGCCCCGGGGACCGGCGGCCTCGGGGCGCGGGGGCGTGGAGGCCGGTGTCAGTGGCGGGCGGCCGCCGCGCGGACCTCGGCGAGGAGGTCGTACATGACCTGGCCGGGGCACTCGGTGTCGAAGTAGTCGCGGTGACCCCCGACCGTGTTCGTGTCCTTCCTGGTGCCGTTGACGGGGTTGGTGTACGTCACCCTCGCCTGCGGGTCCAGGCCCTGGAACCGGGATATGACCTTGATCAGCCGGATCAGGGAGGCCTTGGCCGCGTCCGTGGGGGCCTGCTGGTCGAGGTTGCCGATCAGGGCGATGCCGAGGGCGCCGGAGTTGTAACCCACGGAGTGGAAGCCGGTGACGAGGTCGCCGTCCGGGTTGAAGGCGGGGATGCCGTCGTCGCCGGAGTAGCGGCCCTCGTAGACCGTGCCGGCCTCGTCGATGAGGAAGTGGTAGCCGATGTCGCCCCAGTCGTTGGTGATCGCGTGGAACTCGTAGATCGCGCGGACCGTCGCGGCCGGGTCGGGGTCGCCGTTGGGGGTCGCGGTGTGGTGGACCGTGATGACCTGGAGCGGGTAGTACGTCTCGGGCGAGTTGACCTTGCCGTCCTTGTACCGCTTGGACTCGTCGGCGCCCCAGGCCGGCCGCGAGAGGTAGCCGACGCCGCGTACGCGCGTGGGCTCGCTCGGCACCTGGTAGGTGCGCTCGGGGCCGTCGGTGGTGTCGATGGCCAGCGAGCGCACGCCGTTGATGTCGGTCGGGGCCTTCACCTCGTAGGCCTTGGCGTTGTCGGCGGCGACCAGGGCGGTACCGCCGTCCTCGACGGCCGCGCAGCCGTGGGTCAGGGTCTGCCAGTTGCCGTCCGCGAGCCGGATGGCGGCGCCCTCCTTGGCGCCGGACCAGCGCACACCGACGTAGGAGGCGGCGAAGGCGGTGGTGGCCTCGCCGGTGCCGGTGGCGGCCTCGGTCCGGGTGGCGGGGAACTTCTCCGGCGTCGTGCCCGATCCACCGGAATCGGAGGTGGAGTTGTCTGTCTCGCCGGAGTCGCCCGCGGCGAACACCATCGGTGTGAGCGCGGTTCCGGCGGCCACCGCCCCACCCGCGGCCATCATGCCGCGACGGGACAGGGAGCGCTTTCTACGGTGAGACGGCTGGGCGGGGGTGGGGGATTCGGACACAGGAGTGTCCCCTTCCAGAAGTGCACTTGACGGTGAGCCGGGCATGACAGCCCGAAAGTTGAAACGTCAAGCGACCCTAAACGCCTCAGCCGCCCCACGGGTACTGCGATCGCAGTACTTCCGTGTGGAGATCGGGCGAAGAACGCGTACTTGTGAGTACGGCGTCACGCTCCGGCGGCCCGCACGACCGTGGCACCCTGCGCGGGCCCGGACGCCGTGCGCACCGACCGGCAGGTGCCGGACGACCGCAGGGTGTCGGCCACCTTCTCCGCCGACTCGGGGTCGCGCGCGAGGAACGCCGTCGTCGGGCCGGAGCCGGAGACCAGCGCCGTGAGCGCACCGGCAGCACGGCCGGCGGCGAGGGTGCCGGCGAGTTCCGGGAAGAGGGAGAGCGCGGCGGGCTGCAGGTCGTTGGAGACGGCCGCGGCGAGGGCGTCGGGGTCGCCCTTCGCGAGGGCGGCGAGGAGCGGCTCGGAGGCGATGGGCTCGGGAATGTCGGTGCCCTCGCCGAGCCGGTCGAACTCACGGAACACGGCCGGCGTCGACAGACCCCGCTCGGCCATCGCGAACACCCAGTGGAAGGTGCCGCCCACGTCGAGCGCACGGAGCTTCTCGCCCCGCCCGGTGCCCAGAGCCGCCCCGCCGACCAGGCTGAACGGCACGTCGCTGCCCAACTCGGCGCAGATGTCCAGGAGTTCCTCACGGGAGGCGTGCGTACCCCACAACGCGTCGCAGGCCAGCAGCGCGCCCGCGCCGTCCGCACTGCCGCCCGCCATGCCGCCGGCGACCGGAATGTCCTTGGCGATGTGGAGGTGGACGGCGGCGTCCAGGCCACGGCGTTGCGCCAGGGCGAGCGCCGCGCGGGCGGCGAGGTTCGTCCGGTCGAGGGGGACCTGGTCGGCGTCGGGCCCCTCACACGTGACGCGCAGCCCGTCGGGCGAGGGGGTCACGGTGACCTCGTCGTACAGCCCGACCGCCAGGAAGACGTTGGCCAGGTCGTGAAAGCCGTCGGGCCGTGCGGCGCCGACCGCGAGCTGGACGTTGACCTTGGCGGGGACACGTACGGTGACGCTCGCGCTCACTTACTCGGACTCCTTGTGCGGGGCGGTGGACCGGGCGGCGGACTCGGCGGGCGGGACGCCGGGCTGCTGCGACCGGGCGTCGGACACAGCCGACTCCGCGCCGGACTCTCCGTCCCGGGCGGCGGCCCCCGTCGATTCGGCGGTGGGCTCGCTGCGCGCAACGGCGGACTCCTGCGACCGCGCGCCGGACTCCTCGTCCCGCGCGCCGGACTCCTGCGGGCGGGTGCCGGCCGCCTTGTGCTCGGCGATCCGGACGAACTCCTCGACCGTCAGGGCCTCTCCGCGGGCCTGCGGTGAGACGCCGGCTGCGACAAGGGCTTGCTCGGCGGCGGCCGCCGAGCCCGCCCAGCCGGCGAGTGCGGCCCGGAGCGTCTTGCGGCGCTGGGCGAACGCGCCGTCGATGACGGCGAAGACCTCACGCCTGGAGGCCGTGGTCCTGAGCGGCTCGGCGCGCCGGGTCAGGGACACGAGCCCACTGTCGACGTTCGGGGCGGGCCAGAAGACGTTGCGTCCGATGGCGCCGGCCCGCTTTACCTCGGCGTACCAGTTGGCCTTGACCGAGGGGACGCCGTACACCTTCGAACCGGGCGCGGCGGCCAGTCGGTCGGCGACCTCCGACTGCACCATGACGAGGGTGCGTTCGATGCTCGGGAAGGTTTCGAGCATGTGCAGGAGGACCGGGACGGCCACGTTGTAGGGGAGGTTGGCGACCAGTGCGGTGGGCGGCGGGCCCGGCAGCTCGGCGACCTGCATCGCGTCGGAGTGCACCAGCGCGAACCGGTCGGCGCGCTCCGGCATGCGGGCCGCGATGGTCGCGGGCAGCGCGGCGGCGAGGACGTCGTCGATCTCGACGGCGGTGACGCGGTCGGCCACCTCCAGCAGCGCCAGGGTGAGCGAGCCGAGTCCCGGTCCCACCTCGACCACCACGTCGTCGGGGCGGACGCCCGCGGTGCGGACGATGCGGCGGACCGTGTTCGCGTCGATCACGAAGTTCTGGCCGCGCTGTTTGGTGGGGCGCACACCGAGGGCGGCCGCCAGTTCACGGATGTCGGCGGGGCCCAGGAGGGCGTCGGGGGTGGGGCTGCTCACCCGACAAGGGTACGGGGCCGTACAGCTGCCTCCGGCCGCCCGTCACCTCACACGGCTCACCCGTGCAAGCGCTCCCCGCAGTGCGGCCAGGGACTCGCCCCCTGCCGCACGTACAGCTTCTTCGCCCGTGCCGTCTGCTCCGCCGCCGGCGCGTCCTGCGGACGGCCCTTCCCGCCGAGGCTCCGCCAGGTGTGCGTATCGAACTGGTACAGCCCGCCGTACGTCCCCGACGAGTCCACCGCGTCCGCCCTGCCCCCGGACTCGCACGCCGCGAGACCCTGCCAGTTCAGCCCTCCCGCACCGCGCACGGAAGTCGGCAGCGGCTTGGTGCCGACCTTCACCACCTGCGTCTGCGGCTCGCGCACCACCTCGGACCTGGTCCGCCGCGGCTTCTGCCGGACGCCGTTGACGGTGCGCAGCGAGTACGTGACCCGCCGCAGCCCCAGCTGCCCCGCCCGCTCGACGACCTCCGTCCCCTTGAATACCGAGGGGTCCTCGATCCGCTGCACGGCGAACTGGATCGCCTCGTCGCGGATCTCCTTGCGGCCGGTGATCCTCAGGACCGTGACCGTCTGCCCGTCGCGCGGGAAGCTGTCGAGCGGCACGGACGTCGCGTCCTGACCGCGCAGGGTGATGCCGGCCTGCTCCACGACCTCGCTCACGGTCGCCGCGTTCGTACGGATGGTGCGCGCCCGCCCGTCCGCCATGACCGTCACCGCGCGCTCGGTACGCACATCCAGCGCGAGCCCTTCACGCCCGATGCGCCGGGATCGCGACGCCGAGAGGTACGCCCCCTCCGCGCGCACCCCGATCTGTCTGAGCGCCGCCTCCACCGTGCGCTCGGTCGTCCACACCTCGCGGCGCTGCCCGTCGAGCGTGAGCCGCACGGGGCGGCCGTAGCGCACCGCGACCTCGTCACCGCTGGTGAGCGCCGCGTCGGGAGCGGGCGCCACCACGTCGTGCGCGCCGACGTCGACGCCCTCCTCGGCGAGCAGCTCGGTGACGTCGTCCGCGAAGGTGTGCAGAGTGCGCGGCGTGCCGTCGACGCTCAGCTCGATCGCCTTGTCCTTGGCGACGAAGGCGCTCGTGCCGCCCGCGAGGAACGCCACGACCAGCGCCTGCGGGACGAGCCTGCGCATGGGCCCGTCCCCCCGCTCGGCGGCCCGCGCCCTGCGCCGGTGCGCGGCCCGACGTCCGCTCCTGGGGCGCACAACCGGCTCGTACTCCGCCTCGTACGCCGTCTCGTACGCCGTTTCGGACCCCGTTTCGGACGCCTCGTAGGCGGGCCGGTAGGTGTCCTCATAAGTGGCGTAGGCAGGGGCTGCGCTGTACGTGCCGTACGCGTCGTGCGTCTCGTACACCGCCTGCACCCCGTAACCCAGCGTCTGCGCGCTGTGCGGGTCGAAGCCGCCGTACGCCGCAGGCTCGCGGGCCGGGCTCGGGCCATACGTCTCGAACTGCGCGTTGCTCACGACGACACGCTCCAGCGGAGGGGTCCGTTTAGGGCCCCCAGAACCTAGCGGAGCGTCGATTACTCTCCAAGGCGACGCGACTACGCACAGTTGCGGCCGGGTCGAGGTGAACCCGTGCGAGCGTTATCGAGCGGTTATCCGTCAGTAGCCGAAGGCATGTGCCGTGTTCGAGCCCAGGGCCGCCGCCAGCACGTCCTCGTCGATCTCCCGTACGGCTGCCATGGCCCGCACCGTGATCGGAATGAGATACGGAGCGTTGGGCCGTCCGCGGTACGGGGCAGGCGTGAGGAAAGGCGCGTCCGTCTCCACGAGGAGCAGCTCCAGCGGAGCCACCGCCACCGCGTCCCGCAGATTCTGGGCGTTCTTGAAGGTGACGTTGCCGGCGAAGGACATGAAGTATCCGGCGCGGGCGCACACCTGGGCCATCTCGGCGTCCCCGGAGTAGCAGTGGAAGACGGTCCGCTCCGGGGCGCCCTCCTCCTTCAGCACCCGCAGCACGTCCGCATGGGCCTCGCGGTCGTGGATGACCAGCGCCTTGCCGTGCCGCTTGGCGATCTCGATGTGGGCACGGAAGGACGCCTCCTGCGCCTCCTTGCCCTCGGGCCCGGTGCGGAAGTAGTCGAGGCCGGTCTCGCCGACGCCCTTGACCTGCTCGAGCGCGGCCAGGCGGTCGATCTCGGCGAGCGCCTCGTCGAGCGCCCGCGTACCACCCGGCTCACGCGCCCCCTGCCGCGACCAGCCGTCGGGGTCGCCGTGCACGATGCGCGGCGCCTCGTTCGGATGCAGGGCGACGGTCGCGTGCACCGCGTCGTACTGGGCCGCCGTCTCGGCCGCCCACTGCGAGCCGCGTACGTCACAGCCGACCTGCACGACCGTCGTCACGCCCACCGACGCCGCCTTGGCGAGCCCCTCCTCGACCGTGCCGGACTGCATGTCGAGGTGGGTGTGCGAGTCGGCGACCGGCACCCGCAGAGGCTGCGGGAGCGGCGGGGCGGCGTGCTTGTCGGCGGCGTTCGAAGGCATGCCCCGATCCTACGAAAGGGGCATGCCCGAGCGCCGGGTGCTCGGCTCAGCTCGCCTTGCGGTGGAAGACGTGCAGGAGATCGGACAGATGCCAGTGGTGCGGCTCGACCGGCGCCGCCGCCGGCTCCGACTCGTGCTCGCCCTTCGGCTGGGTCGGGATCGGGCGGGCGCGGTGCAGGGAGTTCTGCACGGAGGACACCTGACCGGGCCGCATGATCCGCACGACGTGGCCGTCGCAGTTCTGGCACGTGGGCCGGCTCAACGGGGAGGGCACCACCTGGCCGTTCGCCACGTACATGACGAACTCGTGGCCGTCACCGTCCATGTGGTGCTCTATCTCGTACGACTGCTCCCAGCCGTGCCCGCAGTGCATGCAGGCGAACGAATACGACTCGTGGACGACGGCGGTCGCGGCGCTGCGAAGGCCCGTGGTCTGCTGTGCGATCTCACTCATGCCAGCTCCTGTGGTCCGCTGGGTGGGACGGGTCGCGTCCCTGAACCCAGTGGACTGCTCCGCAGCAGTGAACGCACGGGATCTGTCCAGTGTTGGCGCCGACTTGGACGTTCCTTGCCGAAAGGGCCGGGTCCCTTTACCCCGGCATGGGGCGCACGCTCATGCGATATACGCCCTGCTCACACGGCGTTTCACGCCCCCGCCTTCTTCGCCGCCACAACGGCGTCGAAGACCTCCCTCTTGGGCACCCCGGCCTCCGCCGCCACCGCCGCGATGGCCTCCTTGCGCCGCTCCCCCGCCTCTTCGCGGATGCGAACCCGCCGGACGAACTCGGCGGCGTCGACCTCCTCGGCCCCCTTCTCGGGCGCTCCCTCGACGACGACGGTGATCTCCCCGCGCACGCCCTCGGCCGCCCATTCGGCCAGCTCCCCCAGCCCGCCGCGCCTGACCTCCTCGTACGTCTTGGTCAGCTCCCGGCACACGGCGGCCCGCCGCTCGGCGCCGAACACCTCGGCCATCGCGGCCAGCGTGTCGTCGAGCCGGTGCGGCGCCTCGAAGTAGACGAGGGTGCGCCGCTCCTCGGCGACCTCCTTCAGGCGCGAGCGCCGCTCCCCCGCCTTGCGGGGCAGGAACCCCTCGAAGCAGAAACGGTCGACGGGCAGCCCGGACAGGGCGAGCGCGGTCAGCACCGCGGACGGCCCCGGCACCGCGGTGACCTTGATGTCCTTCTCGACCGCCGCCGCGACCAGCCGGTACCCGGGGTCGGACACGGACGGCATCCCCGCGTCGGTCACCAGCAGCACGCGCGAGCCCTCGAGCAGCGCCTCGACCAGCTCGGGCGTCCGGGCCGACTCGTTGCCCTCGAAGTACGACACGACCCGCCCGGCGGGCTGCACGCCCAGCGCCTGGGTGAGGCGCCGCAGCCGCCGGGTGTCCTCGGCGGCGACCACGTCCGCTCCGGCCAGCTCCTCGGCCAGCCGGGGCGGGGCGTCCTTGACGTCGCCGATGGGGGTGCCTGCCAAAACAAGGGTTCCTGTCACGTTTCCATCCTCGCAGGGCGCATCCACGCGACTGTCACAGACGTGTTCCCTACGATGGCGCGGTGACCAGTACCGCGTCCTCCACGGACACCCGGCAGGGCCAGGCGACCCACGAGCAGCGGCCGTCGTGGCAGCAGCGGCTGCGCCGATTCGGCTACACGGCTGCGCCCAGCAGCGACGTCCGCGACCGGCTCGTGCCGCCCTACGTCCAGCCCAGCCCGCGGATGTGGCAGTTCCTCGGCGTCCCGCGCCCGCTCGCCGAGCGGATCGCTCGCTGGTCGGGCTGGGTCGGACCGCTGCTGGTGACGCTGCTGGCGGGAGTGACGCGCTTTTGGAACCTGGGCAACCCGAAGGCGGTGATATTCGACGAGACGTACTACGCCAAGGACGCCTGGGCGCTCGTCCACCGCGGTTTCGAGGTCAACTGGGACAAGAACGCCAACGACCTGATCCTCAAGGTCGGCGACCAGGTCCAGATCCCGACGGACGCGGCGTACGTGGTGCATCCGCCGGTCGGCAAGTACGTCATCGGGCTCGGCGAGCTGATGTTCGGGTTCAACCCGTTCGGCTGGCGGTTCATGACGGCGCTGCTGGGGACGCTGGCCGTGCTGATGCTGTGCCGCATCGGCCGCCGGATCTTCCGCTCCACCTTCCTCGGCTGCCTCGCGGGCACGCTGATGGCGGTGGACGGGCTGGCCTTCGTGATGGCCCGCACCTCGCTGCTCGACGGGGTGCTGATGTTCTTCGTGCTGGCGGCGTTCGGCTGCCTCGTCATCGACCGGGACAGGGCACGCGCGAAACTCGCGGCCGCGCTCCCGGCCGACCCCGACGGCAGGTTCCGCCCCGACGCGCACATCGCCGGGACCCTGCGCCTCGGGTGGCGCCCCTGGCGCTGGGCGGCGGGCCTGATGCTGGGCCTGGCCATCGGGACCAAATGGAACGGCCTGTACTTCCTGGTCGCGTTCGGCCTGATGACGGTCCTGTGGGACGTCGGCGCCCGCAAGGTCGCCGGTGCCCGCAACCCCTACCTGGCGGTGCTCAAGCACGACCTGGGCTTTGCCTTCCTCGCGACCGTGCCGGTGGCGATCGTCACCTACGTCGCCTCCTGGGCGGGCTGGATCCTCTCCTCCACGGACGGCAGCGGCGGCTACTACCGCGACTGGGCGAGCGCGAACGGCCGCAGCAGCAGCTGGTCCTGGCTGTTCCCCGACTGGTGGCTCAGCCTGTGGCACTACGAGCACCAGGTGTACGAGTTCCATGTCGGCCTGTCGTCCCCGCACACCTATGAGTCCAACCCGTGGAGCTGGCTGGTCGTCGGCCGCCCGGTCTCGTACTTCTACGAGTCCCCCACGCCCGGCAAGGACGGCTGCCCCGTCGACGCGGGCGAGAAGTGCGCCCGCGAGGTACTGGCACTCGGCACGCCGCTGCTGTGGTGGGTGGCCGCCTTCGCGGTCCTGTACGTCCTGTGGCGCTGGGCCTTCCGCCGTGACTGGCGCGCCGGCGCCATCGCCTGCGGTGTCGTGGCCGGCTACCTCCCCTGGTTCCTCTACCAGGAACGCACCATCTTCTTCTTCTACGCCATCGTCTTCCTCCCCTTCCTCTGCCTCGCCGTGGCCATGCTCCTGGGCGCGATCATCGGCCCGCCACGCGCCGGAGACACCCGCCGGGTGGCGGGGGCCACGGGCGCGGGTGTGCTGGTGCTGCTCATCGCCTGGAACTTCATCTACTTCTGGCCGATCTACACGGGCACGGCGATCCCGGTCGACGACTGGCGGTCGCGGATGTGGCTGGACACCTGGGTCTGACCGGCCAAACGGTCACTATTCGGTCAATAGTTCGGCCAACAAAAGAAAACACCTCTCACACCTTTCCCCCATGCCACTTACAGTGCGGTGGACGAAAACGGGGAGGGGACCATGTCCAAGGGGGTCAAAGTCGCCGTCATAGGCGGCGTGTTCGCCGTGATGGTGGGCGGTGCCGGGTACGGCGCGTACAACATCATGTCGGCGTTGAACGGCGGTGGGGCGACGGGGGCGAGCGGGCCCGCGCCGGTGCGGTCCGGGCCGCCGAGCGCGGATGAGGTCGAGGAGACGACCGCGAAGTTCTTCGCGGCCTGGGAGAAGGGGCAGGCGGCGCAGGCGGCACAGCTGACGAACAACGACGCGGCAGCCGCCCCGGTACTCAGGTCCTACGGCCAGGACGCCCACATAACCGGCGTGAAGATCACGCCCGGCAAGGCGAACGGCGACACGGTGCCCTACACCGTGAAGGCGAAGGTGTCGTACGACGGCAAGTCCAAGCCGCTGTCCTACCGCAGCGAGCTCACCGTCGTCCGCGGCCGCACCACCGGGAGGGCGCTCGTCGACTGGCAGCCCACCGTGATCCATCCGCAGCTGAAGAGGAACGACACCCTCGTCACCGGCGAGGCGGCAGCCCCGCCCATCGAGGCCGTCGACCGCAATGGCACGGTGCTGACGAAGGACAAGTACCCCTCCCTCGGCCCGGTCCTGGACACCCTGCGCGACAGGTACGGCAGCAAGGCCGGCGGCTCACCCGGCGTCGAGCTCGCGATCCGGCACGCCGACGAGTCGCCGGACACCTCGCTGCTGACCCTCGCGAAGGGCAGGCCCGGCAAACTGCGGACGACGCTCAGCGCGAGCGTGCAGGCAGCCGCCGAGAAGGCGGTGAAGCGGTACGCCGAATCCTCCGTCGTGGCCCTCAAGCCGAGCACCGGCGAGGTGCTGGCGGTGGCGAACCACCGTGCGGACGCCTTCAACGCGGCCTTCGAGGGACGCGTCCCGCCCGGCTCCACGATGAAGATCATCACCGCGGCGACGCTCATCGACAACGGCGTGACCACGATGAACGGCCCCGCGCCCTGCCCGGACACGGCGACCTGGAAGAGCCAGACCTTCAAGAACCTCACGGGCCTCGAGCCTGACGAGACCGCGAACGCCACGTTGGCCAACGGCTTCGCACGCTCCTGCAACACGGCCTTCATCAAGCTCGTCGACGAGGAGCCGCTCACCGACGCCTCGCTGACGACGGAGGCGCAGGAGCGGTTCGGGCTCGGCGGCGACTGGAAGACCGGCATCAGCTCCTTCGACGGCAGCGTCCCCGCCGCCACCGGCCCGGACCGCGCCGCGAACGCCATCGGCCAGGGCCAGGTCCAGATGAACCCGCTGAACATGGCATCGGTCACAGCCACCGCGATCACCGGCGAGTTCCGCCAGCCGTATCTGGTCTCACCCGACCTCGACGACCGCCAACTCGCCACCGCCAAGGGGCTGCCGGCGAGCACCGCCTCCCAGCTGAAGCAGATGATGCGGCTGACCGCGACCGCGCCCCAGGGCACCGCCGTGCAGGTCATGTCCGGGCTCGGCGGCGACATCGGCGCCAAGACCGGGTCCGCGGAGGTCGACGGGGAGGCCACCTCCGACAGCTGGTTCACCGGATTCCGGGGTGATGTGGCGGCCGCGGCCATGTCCCAGCAGGGCGGTCACGGCAGCGACGCGGCCGGGCCGATTGTCGCAGCCGTGCTACGAGCGTCCGGGTGAACTTATCCCTCGCGGCACGGGACTCTAGGGTGGTCGTCGTCGTTGGTATGCGTGAGGCAGGCGGGGCGGGCGGGGGCCCCTGGAATACGCGAGGGAACGGAAAGCAGTGGGCAACAGAAGGCGCGTCGCCGAGCGACGGAAGACCAACCCCGCCGTGCTCGGCGGGATGATCGCCGTGGTCCTCGGCGGCGCCGGGGTCGGCGTCTACGCCCTGCTCGGCAGCGGAGCCGCCGCCGAGAACGGTGCGCAGTCGTCGAGCTCGGAGAAGGCCAAGTCCGTCAAGACCGGCCCGCTGTCGGCGACGGAGGTCAAGACCGCGGCCCGCGAGTTCCTCACCGCCTGGCAGCAGGGCAAGGTGACCGAGGCGGCCGCCGCCACGGACGACACCACGGCCGCCAAGGCCCTGTTGGCCGGCTACGCCAAGGACGCCCACATCAAGGACGTCACCCTCACCACCGGCACCCGCACCGGCGCCAAGGTCCCCTTCTCCGTGAAGGGCACGGTGTCGTACAAGGGGACCACCAAGCCGCTCACGTACGACAGCGCGCTGACCGTCGTGCGGCGGGCCGAGGACGGCAAGCCGCTCGTCGACTGGCACTCCGCGGTCGTGCACCCCGACCTGAAGGACGGCGACACCCTCGTCACCGGCGAGTCCGGCACCCCGCCGGTCAAGGCGCTCGACCGGGACGGCGGTGAGCTGACCGAGGACGAGTACCCGTCGCTGGGCTCGGTCCTGGACGGGCTGCGCGAGAAGTACGGCGAGAAGGCGGGCGGCAAGGCGGGCATCGAGCTCCAGGTGATCCGGGGCAAGGAGTCCAAGAAGGCCGAGCTGTCCGACAAGACCCTGGTGGAGCTGAGCAAGGGCACGCCGGGCACGGTGGAGACGACGCTGAGCCCGACGCTGCAGGCCGCCGCGGAGAAGCAGGTGGCCGCCAAGTCGAAGGCGTCGGTGGTCGCGCTGCGCCCCTCGACCGGCGAGATCCTGGCGGTCGCGAACTCCTCGCACGGCTTCAACATCGCCTTCCAGGGCTCCCTCGCGCCCGGCTCCACCATGAAGGTCATCACCTCGTCGCTGCTGATCGAGAAGGGCCTGGCGGAGGCCGACAAGGAGCACCCGTGCCCCAAGTACTTCACGTACGGGCACTGGAAGTTCCAGAACGACGACAAGTTCGAGATCAAGGGCGGCACCTTCAAGGCGAGCTTCGCCCGCTCCTGCAACACGGCCTTCATCAGCCAGGCGCCCGAGCTGGACAACGACAGCCTGACCAAGCAGGCCCAGCAGGTCTTCGGTCTCTCCCTGAACAACTGGTCCGTCGGCGTCCCCACCTTCGACGGCTCCGTCCCGGTCCAGTCGCAGGCCCAGATGGCGGCCTCGCTGATCGGCCAGGGCGGGGTGCGGATGAACCCGCTGAACATGGCGTCGGTCTCCGCGACCATCAAGACGGGCACCTTCAAGCAGCCGTACCTGGTCGCTCCGACGGTCGACAACCGCACCCTCGCCACGGCCTCCCGCACCATGTCCGCGTCCGCGCTGTCGCAGCTGCGCGAGCTGATGTCCTACACGGCGGCCTACGGCACGGCGGCCGAGGCCATGTCCGGGGTCACCGGTGACGTCGGTGCGAAGACCGGCTCGGCGGAGGTCGACGCCCAGAAGAAGCCGAACGGCTGGTTCACCGCGTACCGGAACGACCTCGCGGCCGCGGGCGTCGTCCAGGCGGGTGGCCACGGCGGCGAGACGGCGGGCCCGATCGTGGCGGAACTGCTGAAGCTGGGCGGCTGAGACTCAGCGACTCAGCCCCGCAGCTGAGCCTGAGCCTCACGCTCGACGGGGGCGGCGGATGCAGCAGGTGCGGCAGGTGCGGCAGCCAGGTACGTCCGCCGCAGGAACCTCATCAGGGCCTTCATGTCGAACTGCACCACCGAGACACCCTGCGCGGAGTGGAACTCCACCACGGCCTGCACCCGGCCGCACGGCCACACCCTTATCTCCCCGCTGCCCGCGGGAGCGCGCAGCCCCTGCTCAAGCAGGGAGCGCGAGAAGGTCCACTCGTGTGCCTGGCGGCCGGGCAACCTGACGCACACCGAACGCGGGTCGGCGTCGGGGTCGTACTTCAGGACCACCGGCACGGCATCCTGTTCCTCCGCCAGGAGGTCCGCGTCCGTGACGATATGGGCTCGCGCGTACTGCTCGACTACGGACATCGGACGACCCCTTACCGTACGTCACCTAGGCGGAAACCGTGCATCCGCTTCCCCTTCAATGTCCCATATTTCCGGGATTACACCCTCCGGAGCGTCTTATCTCGTGTTTACAACAGAGAGTGAGACGCTCTTGCGAACAGTTCGCATCAAGCCACACCATCGAAGGGTGCACGTACCTGACGGATTCATAGACGCCCCGACCTCCGCCGTGACCGGAGTGGTCGCCGCTGCCGCCGTCGCCGTGAGCCTGCGCGGCGCACGCCGTGAACTCGACGAGCGGACGGCCCCGTTGGCCGGCCTGGTGGCCGCCTTCATCTTCGCCGTGCAGATGCTGAACTTCCCCGTCGCAGCCGGGACCAGCGGACATCTGCTCGGCGGCGCCCTTGCCGCGATACTCGTCGGCCCCTACACCGGCGCGCTGTGCATCTCCGTCGTCCTGCTGATGCAGGGCATCCTCTTCGCGGACGGCGGCCTCACCGCGCTCGGCGTGAACATCACCAACATGGCGATCGTCGGCGTCGTCGTCGCCTACGCCGTCTTCCGGGCCCTGGTGAAGGTCCTACCGAAGACCCGTCGCTCGATCACCGCCGCCTCCTTCGTCTCCGCGCTGGTGTCGGTGCCGGCCGCCGCGCTGGCGTTCACGCTGCTGTTCTGGATCGGCGGCACCACCGACGTCCCGATCGGCAAGGTCGCCACCGCGATGGGCGGCGTCCACCTCCTGATCGGCATCGGCGAAGCGGCGATCACCGCGCTGACGATCGGCGCCGTCATCGCCGTACGGCCCGACCTCGTGTACGGCGCCCGTGACCTGCGCCAGCCGCTGAAGTTGCGGGTCGGCGGCGAGCTCGTCGACGCTCCCGGCGCCGAGGCCGAGCAGCCGGTCGCGGCCCGGACCTCGCGCCGCACCCTGTGGATCAGCGGTCTGGTCACCTCCCTCGTCCTCGCCGGGTTCGTGAGCTTCTACGCCTCCGCCAGCCCCGACGGTCTGGAGAAGGTCGCCGAGGACAAGGGCTTCGCCGAGTCCGCGGAGGAGCACGCGAACGCCGACTCCCCGCTGGCCGACTACGGCGTCAAGGACGTCGACAACGTCCGGCTGTCCGGCGGTCTCGCCGGCGTGATCGGCGTCGGCGCGACCGTCGTCGCCGGCACCGGCATCTTCTGGGCGGTGCGCCGGCGTCGTACGGACGAGGCCGCCGACGTGTCGCCCACGAGCACGAAGGTCTGAGACGCGACATGGGCGCCGGGCACGCGCACAGGCTCTACCGGCACGGGCACTCGCCCGTGCACGGCCTGCCGCCGCACACCAAGCTCGCCGCGACGTTCGCGTTCGTGGTGGTCGTGGTGTCGACGCCGCGGGAGGCGATGTGGGCGTTCGGCCTGTACGCCGTACTGCTCACGGTCGTCGCCTGTGTCGCGCGCGTGCCGGCCGGCTTTCTGCTCAAGCGGCTGCTGATCGAGGTGCCGTTCGTCGCGTTCGCCGTGCTGCTGCCGTTCGTGGCGGAGGGCGAGCAGGTCGAGGTGCTGGGCATGTCGCTGAGCGTCAGCGGGCTGTGGGGCGCCTGGAACGTGCTCGCGAAGGGCACCCTGGGCGTCGCCGCCTCCGTGCTCCTCGCCTCCACCACCGAGCTGCGCGAACTCCTGCTGGGCCTGCAGCGGCTGAGACTCCCGCCGCTCCTCGTGCAGATCGCGTCCTTCATGATCCGGTACGGCGATGTCATCGCCGACGAGATGCGGCGGATGCGCATCGCACGGGAGTCACGCGGCTTCGAGGCCAAGGGCGTGCGGCACTGGGGCGTGCTCGCGAAGTCGGCGGGCGCGCTGTTCATCCGGTCCTACGAGCGGGGTGAGCGCGTGCATCTGGCCATGATCAGCCGGGGGTACGCCGGTTCGATGCCGGTGATCGACGAGGTGACCGCGTCCCGGGCGCAGTGGTCGTACGCCCTCGCGCTGCCCTTCGCCGCCCTTGTCGTCTGCGTGTTGGGATGGGCCCTGTGAGTACTGCTTCCCTGGAGGTCTTTGGCCTCGCCTTCGCCTATCCCGACGGTCACCAGGCCCTGTTCGGCGTGGACTTCACCATCGCGCGCGGTGAGCGGGTCGCGCTGCTCGGCCCGAACGGCGCCGGCAAGACGACCCTGGTCCTGCACCTCAACGGCATCCTGACCGGCGGCACCGGCAGCGTGAAGGTCGCCGGACTGCCCGTCGGCAGGCAGCACATGGCCGAGATCCGGCGCCGGGTCGGGATCGTGTTCCAGGACCCCGACGACCAGCTGTTCATGCCGACGGTCCGTGAGGACGTCGCCTTCGGGCCGGCGGCGGCCGGGCTGAAGGGGGCGGAGCTGGAGGAGCGCGTCGACCGGGCGCTGGAGCGGGTCGGCATGGCGCAGTTCAAGGACCGTCCGCCGCACCACCTCTCGTTCGGCCAGCGGCGCCGGGTCGCGGTGGCGACCGTCCTGGCGATGGAACCGGAGATCCTGGTCCTGGACGAGCCCTCCTCCAACCTCGACCCCGCCTCCCGCCGCGAACTGGCCGACATCCTGCGCTCGTTGGACGTCACCGTCCTGATGGTCACGCACGACCTGCCGTACGCCCTCGAGCTGTGCCCCCGCTCCCTGATCCTGAGCGAGGGCGTGATCGCGGCGGACGGGAGGACGGCCGGACTCCTCGCGGACGACGAGCTGATGCGCGCCCATCGCCTCGAGCTGCCGTTCGGATTCGACCCGCGGTCCGTGACAATGGGCGCGTGACGCATCAAGAGGACGCGGGGTCGCTGTCCCTGGACGACCAGCTCTGCTTCGCGCTGTACGCCGCCCAGCGGGCGGTGACGGCCGCCTACCGCCCGCTCCTCGACGAACTCGGCCTCACCTACCCGCAGTACCTCGTGCTGCTGGTGCTGTGGGAGCGGGGCGAGGCGACGGTGAAGGAGCTGGCCGCCGCGCTGCGGCTCGACTACGGCACCGTCTCTCCCCTGCTGAAGCGGCTGGAGGCGGCCGGCCTGGTGCGGCGTGAGCGGTCGGCGCGGGACGAGCGGTCCGTGCTCGTGACCCTCACCGGGCACGGGGCGGAGCTGCGGGAGCGCGCGAAGTGCGTGCCCGGCGCACTGCTCACCGCGACGGGGCTCGACGCGGCGGGAGTCGCGCGACTGCGCGAGGAGTTGTGGCAGCTCGCGCACCGAGCACACCCCACCGCGGACCCCACCCCCTGAAATCGGGTTACCCCCGGTTCCTACCCCCTGGTAACGGTCACCGACCGACCGGCCAGTACCTTGTGCACAATGCACTTGTGCGCGCCTTTTCCGATGCGCGCTGTCTGGGGGGAGGGCCAACCATGACCGACGAGGGCACCGCCGTCGACACCCGTCCGACGAAGATCATGTACGTCGCCGAGGCCACCGCGCACGGCGGCCGCGACGGCTATGTCACCAGCCAGGACGGCCAGATCGAGCTCAAGGTGGCGATGCCCCCGGCCCTCGGCGGCGACGGCAACGGCACCAACCCCGAGCAGCTGTTCGCCGCCGGCTACAGCACCTGCTTCCACAACGCGCTCATCCTCGTCGGCAACCGCGAGGGCTACGACCTCACCGGCTCCACGGTCGCCGCGAAGGTCGGCATCGGCCCCAACAAGCAGCGCGGCTACGGCCTCGCGGTCGCCCTCAGTGTCTCCCTGCCGGTGCTGGACGCGGATCTCGCCGCCAAGCTGGTGGACGCGGCGCACGACATCTGCCCGTACTCCAACGCCACCCGCGGCAACATCGACGTCACGATCCTGCTCGGCTGAGGTCCCGCTCTCTCAGCACCTGGAATTCGTTCGTGGCACACGTATCCGACAGCTAGCCTGCCGGGCATGACGTCCTCGGAAGCATCGGAATCACATGCCCACCCACGTTTCGCCGAGGCTCTGCACGAGCTCGGGCTGAGCGATCTGAACGCCCGGATGCGCCGGTTCCCGGACGCGACCCGCACCGCGACCGAGGCCGCCGCAGCGATCGGGTGCGAGCTCAGCGAGATCTGCAAGTCGCTGATCTTCGCGGCCGACGGGGTCCCCGTGCTCGTCCTGATGGACGGGGCCTCCCGGGTCGACCTGGAGCTGGTGCGGAAGGAACTCGGCGCCGAGAAGGTCACCCGTGCCAAGGTCGACGTCGTACGGGAGACCACCGGGTACGCCATCGGCGGCGTACCGCCCTTCGGGCACCGGACGAAGACGCGCGTGCTCGCCGATCGGTCGCTGCTCGGGCACGACGTCGTCTGGGCCGCCGCCGGTAACCCGCACGTGGTGTTCCCCATGGCACCCCTGGACCTGGTCGCCCATGCCGGTGCCACCCTGGTGGACGTGCGCGAGCAGACTTCGTGACCCCGCTGGTCACGGCCGCCGTCCTGCTCGCGGCCGTCACGCACGCCGGCTGGAACGCCATCGCCCACAAGATCACCGACAAGCTGGTGGGGTTCACGCTCATCGCGGGCGGCGGGGTGGTGATCGGGCTGGCCCTCATGCCCTTCGGGGCGTTCCCGGCGGCCGAGGCGTGGCCGTATCTGCTCGCCTCCGCCCTCGTCCACATCGTCTACTTCGCGCTGCTGATGAAGTCCTTCCAGCTGGGCGACTTCGGGCAGGCATACCCCCTCGCACGCGGCACCGCGCCGCTCGTGGTCGCCGTACTGGCGGCCGTGTTCGCACACGAGGTGCCGAACGGCTGGGGGGCCGCCGGCATCGCCCTGTCGTGCGCGGGACTGACCGGTGTCGCCCTGTGGGGGCTGCGCGGGCGACGGCCCAACTGGGCCGCGATCGGGGCCGCGCTGGCGACGGGGCTGAGCATCGCGGCGTACACCGTCATCGACGGACTGGGCGTACGGGCCTCCGGATCGTCCCTCGGTTACATCGCCTGGCTGATGGTGGTCGAGGGGCTCGTCATCCCGGCGTACGCGGTCTGGCGCTGGCGCGGACAGACCGTCGCCGTGCTGCGGCCGTTCGCCGCGCTGGGTCTGCTGGGTGCCGCGCTGTCCGTCACCGCGTACGCGCTGGTCCTGTGGGCGCAGACGAAGGCCGAACTGGCGCCGATCGCCGCCCTGCGGGAGTCCTCCATCATCGTGGGGGCCGCGATCGGGGCGGTGTTCTTCAAGGAGCGGTTCGGGGCGCCGCGGATCGCGGCGGCTGCGCTGCTGGTCGTGGGCATCGGGCTGATGCTGCACACGAGTTAGGGGCGGGTCGGGTGAGAGCCCCGGCCGTCGGCCGGGGCTCCGTACCCGTCAGGCGGTCAGCCGCCGAAGGCGCTGTTGTTGCAGCCCATCGTCGAGCCGAGGTGGGTGCTCTGGGCGGCCGTGTCGCCCTCACCGTTGAGGCCGTTGCCCAGCAGGCCGTTGAGCAGACCGACGGCGCCGAGGATGTCGATGTTCAGGTCGTGGGACTTGCACTGGGTGCTCTGCTGGACTTTGTAGTCGTCGCCGGCGGCGTGGGCCGTGCCGGCGCCCAGGAGCCCGACAGTGCTGAGGGCGGCGACCAGGACGGCGGCCTTACGAAGCTTGTGCATGTCATCTCCGGTGGAGTGAGGTGGATGCAATGCGTGAAGGGTGACCCCTTACGATTAAGGGAGATTAAGTAAGAAATGCCCCAAATCATCCTGCGGCGCGCCGAGTTTCGTGATGTTGCACCGGAAGTGCGGCGGCCTAGGCAAGCGCCGGCTTGGCCACCCGGAAGGCGAACTGGCCGCAGTAGGTGAGCTTCCGCAGGTTCACCAGGGCCGTCCTGCGGCGCCCGCCCCGCGCCCACTGGTCGATCTCGGAGTTGAGCGGGGACTGCTCGTCCCAGTAACGGCTGTACTCCGGCGGCCTGCCGAGGTAGCTGCGCATGATCAGCGCGACCCCGTCGAGCGAGGGCCGGATCTCCTGCAGCGCGAGCCCCGCGTCCTCCACCAGCACCCGGAAGCCGTAGGGCGTGTAGTTCCACAGGCTGAAGGAGTGGTACGGCTCGAACTGGGACGTCGATCCGATGAAGCAACCGCCGGGCGCCAGCACCCGGGCGATCTCCGCGAGCAGTTCGCGCGGGCGGGCGACATGTTCGAAGACCTGGTGCGAGTAGATCAGCGGCAGCGAGTCGCAGGCGAGCGGCAGGCGGACGCCGTCGTAGTGCACCACCGGGTCGCCGCCGGGCGTGCGCTGGCCCGCCTCCGGTGAGTCCCGGATGTCGACCCCGACCCACCGCACCTCGGGGTCGTGCTTGCGGAAGAGCGCGGCCGACGTGCCGCGCCCGCATCCCAGGTCGACGACCAGCCCGGGCGCACCGGGGGCGCTCATCACCTCGTCGACGTAGTACCGCGAGGTGACCTGTCGGGCGTGGTCGTCGGGGATGCAGTCCCGCATGAGGTCCCAGAGGGTCGCCATGCTCCGATGCTACGGACACTCACCGTTGCTCGCGATTCACGCTCCGTGAGAGTGGTGAGGGTGGTGTGACGCCCGAGAGGTCGTGTGCCGCGACGCTGTTGCGGTCGGTGACCGAGCGGCCCAGGGCGTGGTGCGGCCACAGGCCCGCGGCCACCCGGCGGCTGCGCTCGCTCCACTGCCGGGCCGCCAGGTCGCCGGCCTTGTAGTGGTTGAGCGCGTAGCCGCCGGAGTGGATGCGCAGCAGGGTGAAACCGCCGGGGTACTCCTTGGCGGCGGCGACCTCCTGCTGGGTGACGTGCGGGGCACGCACCAGCACGGTGCGCTTGTTGCGGTGGGTGTGGCCCGCGTGGTGGAGGAAGACACCGGGCGCGTTCGCGTAGGCGTCGACGACGGTGCGGGCCTGGCGGCGCTCCAGGCACTGGCCGCGGGTCACCGGGAAGACGGAGTCCCGCACAGTCAGCGGATGGTGGCCGAACACCACCGTCGGCTGGTCCGGCGCCTCCCTCAACGCGGCCTGGAACCAAGCCAGTTGCTCGGGTCCGAGTCCGCCCGCGTCGGCGCCGTTGCCGGTCTTGACGTAGGTGTCGAGGCCGATGATCCGCAGCCCGCCGAGGTCGCGGGCGAAGTACCCGGGCCCGTCGCTGCCCGTCAGGCCCGGGAAGGCGGTGCGGAAGGTGGAGTTGTCGGCGGAGCGGTCGTGGTTGCCGCGTACGACGAAGTAGTCCTGCCCATGGGTGCCGAAACCGTCCAGGATCCGCCGGGCCTCGCCCAGGTCGTGCGCCGCACCGCCGGCCGAGATGTCACCCCCGGCCAGCAGCAGGTCCGCTCCGCGCCGCCGGGCCTCCTCGACCAGGGCGCGGCTCATCAGCTCCGGATACGGCGCGCGTCCCGGCTGCTGCGGCACCCCGCGCAACAGGGGCAGGCCGCCGACGAGGCCGGCGGTGGTCTCACCGAGGTGCAGGTCGTTGCAGAGCGCGATCGACAGCAGATGACGGCCGGGCGGGGGCTGCGGGGTGGTGAAGGAGTACGGCCCGCCGCTCGCGCCGAACCCGAACGTCGACGTGCCCACCGCGTTGCCGCGCACGAGATGCAGCGGCGTCGGTGTGGCGGTCACGCCCCGTGAGCGGGCCCGGTAGTAGTACGTCTGCCCCGGCTCCAGGCCGGTGAGCTCGACCTGGTGATGGGCGGTCGGCCGGTCGACGGACGCGGTGCGGTTGAGCCGGGAGGGGTGGGTGCCGTAGACGACCTCGCCCTCGGTGATCGCGGGGAGCGGGTGGCCCAGGCCGTCGTCGGTGCCGGGGATGCCGGTGTACCAGGTGATGACGGCGCTGTCCTCGGTGAGGGTGACCAGTTCGAGGTTGACCGCGGTCAGGGCGTCGGGATGGTGCGAGCGGGCCCGCTGCATGGCGGCGGAGGCCGAGCGCAGCAGGGCGGGGGCGAGGCGGGCACCGGAGCGCAGCACCTCGCAGGGGCCGGGGAAGGCCGACAGTGCTGCGAGAGCGGGGAGGTGGGCGGAGAAGCAGCAGCGCATGTCCTCGATATGGCCCTGTGCGGTTAACGGGGGAGGTGGCGGTGACGGCGGGGCCAGGTCCGGCGCACGACATCTCCATGGAACGCGACATCTCCATGGAAGCAGGGCGAAGCCGGTCCCCGAAGCGGATGTGCCGAGTCTCACTGATCCCGAGTTGCGCTCTTTGCACCCCGGGCGTCCCCTACGGCACCAGGCGCCCCACCGCGCCCCGCGACCCGAACAGTTCGGCGACCCCGGCTATGCGGCGGCACCCTCGGAGGCGCACCCTGGAAGCAGACATTCCGGAGGTGATCGTCATGTTGCACACCACAGTGGGATGGCACGTCGAGATGGAGTTCCAGGAGGACGAGACCCACACCAGGGCCGTCGCGATGGTGCGGCTCCCCGACGGCAGCGAGGTACGCGCCCACGGACACGCCACACGGCACCACACGGACTCGAATCAGCCACGCGTCGGCGAGGAGATCGCCGCCGCCCGTGCGCTGAACGAGCTCGCGATGCAGATGCTCACCAAAGCGCACAGTGAGATCGACCAGGCGTCGGGGCGTACGTCGCACCCCATCCACGTCTGAACCGATCGCCGCGCGAACACCGCACGCCAGGCCGTGTCCGCGAGCTAGGCGAGCGCCGCCCGCACCGCCCGTATCAACGCCTGCGCCCTCGGGTCCGCCGTCACCGTCTTGCGGAAACCGTTCGTCACATAGCCGAACGCGATCCCCGTCTCCGGGTCGGCGAAGCCGAGGGCGCCGCCACGGCCGGGGTGGCCGAAGGAACCCTGGCCCAGCAGCGGGGACGCGCTGCCGTGCAGCATGTAGCCAAGCCCGAAACGGGTGTTGACCACCAGGACACGGTCCTGCCCCGCCGACTCCTCGGCCCGCGCCAGCTCCACCGTCGCCGGGTCGAAGAGCCGTACCCCGTCGACCTCGCCGATGAGCGCGGCGTAGAAGCGGGCCAGTCCGTCGGCCGTCGCGATGCCGTTCGTCGCGGGGAGGGCGGCGGCGCGGTAGGCGGGGTCGTTCTGGTCGGGGAAGGGGGTGATCGCGGCGAAGGCGCGGCGCGTGAGGGAGGCCGGGTCCTGGTATGCCTCCGTGACCGAGCGCTTCGGACGTGCGCGGAGCCCGCCCGCCGGCTCGGGTCCCTCGACGCGGCCCGTACGGCCCACCCGGCCCGCCTCGGACTCCGGCAGTCCGAGCCACAGGTCCAGGCCGAGCGGACCGGCGATCTCCGCCGCGAGCCACTCGCCGGCCCACCGTCCGGTCACCCGGCGCACCAGCTCGTCGAGCAGCCAGCCATACGTCAGCGCGTGATAGCCGTGATCGGTGCCGGGCACCCACGCGGGCGCCTGAGCAGCCACCGCCTCGGGGCCGCGGTGCGGGTCCAGCGCCTCCTCGGGCGTGAGCGGGCGGTCGAGTACCGGGAGCCCGGCACGGTGGTTCAGCACATGCCGGACCAGCAGCCGCTCCTTGCCGTGCGCCTTGAACTCCGGCCAGTACGCACCCACCGGCGCGTCCAGGTCCAGCTGCCCACGCTGCCGCAGGATCAGCGGTACGGCGGCGGCGACGCCCTTGGTCGCCGAGCGCACGACCTGCGCGGTGCCGTGCTGCCACGGCTGCGTGCCGTCGACGTCCTTCGTGCCGGCCCACAGGTCGACGACCTTGCGCCCGTCCCGGTACACGGCGACGGCCGCGCCGCGTTCCCCGAGCGTGCCGAAGTTCCGTATGAACGCCTCTCGGACCGGCTCGAAGCCCTCGGCCACTGTGCCGTTCACGTCCACGCCCGTGCTCCCCTGCCACTGTCTCGCTCCGCGGCCGGCCGGCTTCGCTGTGCGGCCGGCTCGTCCGCCTACGACAGTCATCCCAACACGGGTGCGGGGCCTTCGATTCCGTTGTGTGGCCGACGTCTCGGCCGCTCGGGCCCGTCGGGAGGCCGCAGTTCGGACATATGAAGAAGCCGGTGAGGGCCCCGTCCCCACGGAGCCCTCACCGGCCGGCCTGTCACTTCAAGGGTGGTACCTCAGGTGCGGCCCGTCAGGCGCGCACCAGTGCCCGGTCCTCGTCGGGGTCCTCGGATCCCTTCGCCTCGGCGTCCGTGCGCAGGCCCTCGCCCTCCACGTCCACGTTCGGCAGGGCACGGTCCAGCCACTTCGGGAGCCACCAGGCCTTCCTTCCGAGCAGCGCCAGCACCGCCGGGACGATGGCCATCCGCACGATGAACGCGTCGAAGAACACCGCGATCGCCAGGCCGAAGCCGATCATCTTGACCATGGACTCGCTGGAGCCGATGAAGCCGGCGAACACCGCCATCATGATCACCGCGGCCGCGGAGACCACCCGGGCGCCGTACCTGAACCCGGTCACCACCGCCTGGCTCGGCTTCTCGCCGTGGACGTACGCCTCGCGCATCCGCGTCACGAGGAACACCTCGTAGTCCATCGCCAGGCCGAAGACCACCCCGACCATGAAGATCGGCATCATGGACATCACCGGGCCGGTCTCCTCCACGCCCAGGAGGCCCGCGAACCAGCCCCACTGGAAGACCGCGACCACCGCGCCCAGCGCCGCCATCACGCTCAGCAGGAAGCCGAGCGCCGCCTTCAGCGGGACCAGGATCGAGCGGAAGACCACGATCAGCAGCAGGAAGGCGAGGCCGACCACCAGCGCCAGATACGGCAGCAGAGCGTCGTTCAGCTTCTCCGAGACATCGATGTTCATCGCGGTGGAGCCGGTGACCAGCACGGTCGCGTCCGTGTCGGCCTTCACCTCCGCGCCCTTGTCGCGGATGGCGTGGACCAGGTCCTCGGTCGTGACGGACGACGGCTTGGCGTCCGGGATCACCGTGATCGTCGCCGTGTCACCCGTCTTGTTGGGCGTCGCCGGTGTCACCGCCACGACGTTCTTGATGCCCTTGATGTCGTCGCCGACCTGCTTGAAGGCGGCGTCCGGGTCACCGCTGCCCTTGGCGTCGACCACCACCATCAGCGGGCCGTTGAAGCCGGGCCCGAAGCCGTCGGACAGGAGGTCGTAGGCACGCCGCTGGGTGGTGGACGTCGGCTGCGAACCGTCGTCGCCGAGACCGAGTTCGAGGGAGGTCGCGGGGATGGCCGCGGCGCCGAGGCCCACGACCCCCAGGAGGAGGATGGCGATCGGACGGCGTACGACGAAGCTGGCCCAGCGGGTGCCCAGGTTCGGCTTGGCCGGCCTGCCCGCCTCGCTGCCGGAGGCCGCCTTCTTCTCGGCCCGCTTGCCGCCCATCCACCGGCTCTTCTTCCCGGCGGGCTGCACCTTCTTGCCGGCGTACCCCAGCAGGGCCGGGATCATCGTCAGCGCGATCAGCACCGCGATCACGACCGTGCCCGCCGCCGCGATGCCCATCTTCGTGAGCATCGGGATGTTGACGACCGACAGGCCGACCAGCGCGATGACCACCGTCAGGCCGGCGAAGACCACCGCCGAACCCGCGGTGCCGACGGCCCGGCCGGCCGCCTCCTCGCGCTCGCGGCCCTCGGCCAGCTCGGCGCGGTAGCGGGAGACGATGAACAGGGCGTAGTCGATGCCGACCGCCAGGCCGATCATCATCGCCAGCGTCGAGGTCGTGGAGCCCAGCTCCAGCGTGCTCGCCAGGGCGGTGATCGTCGAGATGCCGATGCCGACGCCGATCAGGGCGGTCAGCAGCGGGAGCCCGGCCGCGATGAGCGAGCCGAAGGTGATGACGAGGACGACGGCGGCGACACCGATGCCGATGATCTCCGTGGCGCCGGTGTGCGGCACCGTCTGCAGCGCGTCACCGCCGATCTCCACGGTCAGCCCGGCGTCCCGCGCGTCCTGCGCGGCGTCCTCCAGGGCGTCGCGCGAGGAGTCCTGCAGTTCCATGCCGGAGACGTCGTACTTCACCGACGCGTAGGCGACCGTGCCGTCCTTGCTGACGGCCTTCGCGGTGTACGGGTCGGCGACGGAGGCCACCTCGGAGCCGTCGGACAGCTCCTTGACGGTGTCCTCGACGGTCGCCTTGTTGCCGGCGTCCGTCATCTTCTGCCCGTCGGGCGCCTTGAAGACGACCCGGGCGGTGGCGCCGTCGGCGCTCATGCCGGGGAAGCGCTGTTCCAGCAGGTCGAAGGCCTTCTGCGCCTCGGTGCCGGGGATCGAGAAGGACGTGGTGCCCGCGGCGGGTGCGCTGGCCGCGCCCACACCGGCGAGGGTGAGCAGCGCGACCCATATGAGGGCGACGAAATGCCGTCGCCTGAAGGCGAGCCGGCCGAGTTTGTAGAGGAACGTGGCCACGAGGGCGACTCCCGGTCAGGTCGTGAGTTGGTACTGAGGGCAGGGGTGATCAGCCCGACGACGTGAGCGGATACGTCAGGTGGAGGGCTTGCCTAAAGGGGACTCGTCGGTTCTCGTCAGGTGACGGGCACGCCGAGGGCGGGGAGGACCACGGCGTCGATGTACGACATGAGGAAGGACTGCGTCGGCGGCTGGTCGTCGATCAGCGTCCGGGTGGCGAACGCGCCGACGAGCATGTGCACCACGTAGTCCAGCGCGGGGCAGTCGGCGCGGACCTCGCCGCGGTCGACGGCCCGCTGGACGACCCGGTTGAACTCCTCCATCTCCGGCTCGATGAGCAGTTCCTTGAAAGCCCGGAGAAGGTCGGGGTTGGCGTGCACCGCCATGAACAGACCCCGCATCAGCGCGGCGTTCTGCTGCATGTGGCAGTCGTCCTCGCGTGACGTGAGGGCGTGGAGGTCGCCCCGCAGGGATCCGGTGTCGACGTCGGCGATGTTCCCCGGCTTGTTGTGCCGGATCGCCTTCGCCACCAGCTCCGGCTTGCCGCCCCACTGGCGGTAGAGCGTCGCCTTGCTGGACCGGGTGCGGGCCGCCACGGCGTCCATGGTGAGGGCGTCGTAGCCGACCTCCCGGAGCAGGTCGAGCACGGCCTCGTACAACTCGGCCTCGCGCTCAGGGGTGATCCGACTGCGACGCGTGGTTGCCACCTCGGTCACGGTCCTCACCTTCCCAACTCCGAACGACACGGTTTCGTACACCTAGAAGGTACCCCATTCCGCGAGCGAAACGAAACGGTTTCGTTCGTGTCCTGGGTCACGTGCACCTCCAGGTCACGAGTTGCTCAGGTCCGTCCCCGGGAAAAGCATGGATAGGTGAGCTATCTGCGCCTGCCGCACCTCCATGACGACCTGCTGTGCTTCGTGGCCGAGGACGACCTGTGGCTGGCCCCCCTCGACGGCCCGGCCCGCGCCTGGCGGCTCACCGTGGACCGCACCAAGAGCGGCCACCCCCGCTTCTCCCCCGACGGCCGCCACATCGCGTACACGAGCTGGCGCAGCCTGGTCCCCGAGATCCACCTCGTCCCGGTGGACGGCGGCCCCGGCCGCCAGCTCACCCACTGGGGCTCGGCCGACACCCAGGTGTGCGGCTGGACCCCCGACGGCGTGATCCTCGCCGTCGCCTCCCACGGCGAGCCCTTCTCCCACTTCACCTGGGCCTACAAGGTCCGCCCGGACGGCGACCCCGGCCGCAAGCTCCCCTGGGGCCCGTGCTCCGACCTCCAGGTCGCCGACCTCGACGGCGAACGCAAGACCCTGCTCCTGACCGGCACCCCGCCGCACGAACCGGCCGCCTGGAAGCGCTACCGGGGCGGTGCCATGGGCAGACTGTGGCTGCACGGCGAACGCCTGCTCGCGGACATCGGCGGCCACCTCGCCTCCCCCATGTTCGTCGGCGGCCGGATCGCCTTCCTCTCCGACCACGAAGGCGTCGGCAACCTCTACTCGTGCGCGTACGACGGCTCCGACCTGCGCCGGCACACCGACCACGACGCCTTCTACGCCCGGCACGCCGCGAGCGACGGCACCCGGGTGGTGTACCAGTGCGCGGGCGACCTGTGGATCGTGGACGACCTCGCCGCGGACTCCGAGCCGCGCCGGCTCGACGTACGGCTGAGCGGGCCGCGCGCGGGCCGCCGTCCGTACCAGGTGCCGGCCGCCCAGCACGTCGACGGCATCTCCGTGGACGAGACGGGCCGCGCGAGCGCCGTGGTCGTGCGCGGCAGCCTGTACTGGCTCACCCACCGGGACGGCCCCGCCCGCACGATCATCGACACCCCTGGCGTACGGGTCCGGCTCCCGGAGATGCTCGGCTCGGTCGGCCAGGTCGCGTATGTGACGGACGCCGAGGGCGAGGACGCCGTCGAGATCGCCTACCTGCCCAGGGCGACCGGCGACCGCGAACCCCGCCGACTCGCCTCGGGCGAGCTGGGCCGGGTCCTGGAGATGGTCGCCGACCCGCAGGGCGAGCGCGTCGCGATCGCCGCGCACGACGGACGTCTCCTGCTTCTGGACGTGACGGAGGACTCCAACGGCGAGGTCACCGAGCTGATCCGGTCCGTCAACGGCCCGGTGCGTGACCTGGCCTTCTCCCCGGACGGCAGCTGGCTGACGTGGTCGCACCCCGGCATCGGCCGCACCCTGCGCCAGATCAAGCTGGCGCGCATAAAGGACCGGATGATCGTCGACGTCACCAACGGCCGCTTCGAGGACGAGAATCCGGTGTTCACGCGGGACGGCCGCTACCTGGCCTTCCTCTCCTGGCGCGGCTTCGACCCGGTGTACGACGTCCACACCGGCGACCTGTCCTTCCCGCTGGGCTGCCGCCCCTACCTGGT
The DNA here is from genome assembly GCF_042900345.1 of Streptomyces sp. NPDC012935. NCBI lineage: Bacteria > Bacillati > Actinomycetota > Actinomycetes > Kitasatosporales > Streptomycetaceae > Streptomyces > Streptomyces sp. NPDC012935. Next base: position 273,207 of record NZ_JBIBBC010000006.1, on the reverse strand, counting down.
CCCCCTGTCGTCTGCGACCCCCTCCCCCTTCGCCCTGAACCCGGAGGGCCGCCCGGCGGCCGGCGGCCTGGACCCGGTGGAGGACGAGGAGGGCGGCGACGGGGGCGCGCCGACCGTCGAGCTCGAGGGCCTGGAGAGCCGGGTGACCCCCTTCCCGGTCACCGCCTCCAAATACTCGGCGCTGTACCCGGTCGCGGGCGGCGGGCTGGTCTGGCTGCGCTGGCCGATCTCGGGCGCGCTGGGCGAGACGTTCGCCAACCCCGACGACATGACCGGCCGGCCGACCCTCGAACACTTCAACATCAGCAAGGCGAAGAAGTCCGAACTGGTCGACCATCTCGACTGGTTCGCGGTGAGCGGCGACGGCAGCCGCCTGGTCGTGGTCGACGAGAGCGACCTGCGCGGAGTTCCGGCCTCCGAGTCCGGCGACAGCGACACCACGGTGTGGATCGACCTGCGCCGCATCCTGCACCAGGTCGACCCGGCGGCGGAGTGGAGGCAGTCCTACGCGGAGGCCGACCGGCTGATCCGGGCGTACTTCTGGGAGCCCGAGATGTGCGGCATCGACTGGGACGCGGTCCTCGCCCAGTACCGCCCGCTCGTCGAACGGGTCGCCTCCCCCGACGAGTTCGCCGACCTGCTCCGCGAGGTCCTCGGCGAACTCGGCACGTCGCACGCCTACGTCTCCGCGGCCCGCCGCAACGAGGGCCCGGCCCACTACCAGCGCTGGCAGGGCCTGCTCGGCGCCAACTTCGTACGCCGCGACGAGGGCTGGATGGTCAGGCGCATCCTCCCCGGCGAGTCCTCCGACTCCAAGGCCCGCTCGCCACTGGCAGGCACCGGAATCCGGGAAGGGGCGGTCCTCACCCACGTCGACGGCCGCCCCGTGGACCCGGTCACCGGGCCCTACCCCCTCCTGGCCGGCGCCGGCGGCACGACGGTGGAGCTGACGTTCACGCCCGCGGAGGGCGAGGCGGGCCGGGCACGCCGCGTGGCGGTGGTCCCCCTCATCGACGAACGCCCCCTGCGCTACCAGGACTGGGTCGCCAAACGCCGTGCCGTCGTACGGGAGTTGAGCGGCGGCCATTGCGGCTACCTGCACATCCCGGACATGGGCGGCTCGGGCTGGGCCCAGTTCAACCGGGACCTGCGCATGGAGATGTCCCGCCCCGCACTGATCGTCGACGTGCGCGGCAACGCGGGCGGCCACATCAGCGAGCTGGTCGTGGAGAAACTCACCCGCACGATCCTCGGCTGGGACCTCACCCGCAATGCCCAGCCGGTGTCGTACGCCTCGAACGCCCCGCGCGGCCCCGTCGTCGCCCTCGCCGACGAGGCGACCTCCTCGGACGGCGACATGATCACGGCCGCCTTCAGACTCCTCAAACTGGGCCCGGTCGTCGGCCAGCGCACCTGGGGCGGAGTCGTCGGCATGACCGGCCGCCACCGCTTGGGCGACGGCACGGTGATCACGGTCCCGATGAACGCGGCCTGGTTCGACGCGTACGGCTGGAGCATCGAGAACAAGGGGGTGAGCCCGGATGTCGAGGTCCTGCGGACACCGCTGGACTGGGCCGAGGGGAAGCACGCGCAGCTCAAGGACGCGGTGGAGCTGGCGCTGGAGCTCCTGGAGACCAACCCCCCGGCGACACCGCCGGATTACGCACACGTACCGGACCGATCAAGACCAAAATTGCCGCCGCGTTCTTGAGGGGCGGCGGCACCCACCCCCAGGGGCGCGAGGCTGTATCGACTTGCGGCTCCGCCGCGCGGGCGCGACAAACCCCCACCGGCCCGCACCCGACAACGCACCCCCGGACACCCACACGAACGCGGGGCACCCACCGAACAGGGGGCACCCCGCGTCGCGTTCAGCGAACCGACTGACTACCGGTCGTAGTCGTGGTCGAAGCGCTCCTCGTCCTCACGCATGCGGTCGGACTCCTCGTCCCGCTGCGGCCGCTGCGGGCGGCCCCGCTCCGGCTGCCCCTGCGGACGGCCCCGCTCCGGCTGCCCCTGCGGACGCTCCCGCTCCCGCTCCTGCTGACCGTGCTGACGCGCACGCTCCTGCAGCTGCTCGGACTTCTCCTTGAACTGGTCCTTCATGCCCATGTGGGTTCACTCCCGTAGTGAGTGGGGGTTGGCCCCTCGGTGGGGCCTCGACCAGATTCACACGGGCGATAACCCTGCGCATGTCGATCAGTTACGCCGCGTAATTCGCTCCTGCTCATCGGCGGCGCCGCCCGCTCCGACCAGCCCCGTGCGCACCCCCGCCAGCCGGTCCCCGAAGCGCCGCATCTCCCGTTGCCCCACGGTGCCGATGATCCCCGGCAGGTAACCGCGGACCCCCTGCATCCCGCGCAGCCACCACTGCCCGTAGACATGGCTGGAGCGCCGCTCGATACCCGCCACGATCCGGTCGACCGCCGGCCCCAGCGGATACGTCTTGTTGGACGGCCACGGCAGCCGCTTCCTCAACTCCCGCATGACGTCGTCCTGATCGGCGCCGCGCACCATGTCGGTGTCGGTCCACGACAGATACCCGACCCCCACCCGCACGCCCTTGTAACCGACTTCGGCCCGCAGACTGTGCGCGTACGCCTCCACACCCGACTTGGACGCGCAGTATGCGGTCATCATGGGCGCCGGCGTGATGGCCGCGAGCGAGGCGATCTGCAGCAGATAGCCCCGGCTCTCCATCAGCACCGGCAGGAACGCGCGAGCCGTCACCGCCGACCCGATGAGGTTGACCTCGATGACCCGCCGCCACGCCTCCGGGTCGGAGTCCACGAACGGTCCGCCGCTGGCGACGCCCGCGTTGGCGACGACGATGTCGACCTTCCCGAACCGTTCCTTCACCTCCCGCGCCACCCGCGCCATCGCCTCGTGGTCCGTCACGTCGGCGTACCAGTGGTCGCTGTCGCTGTGCAGCCGTGCGGAGACCTGCTTGAGGGCGTCCGCCTCCAGCCCCACGAGTGCCACCTTCGCACCGCGCGCCGAGAGCTTGCGGGCGAGCAGCTCCCCGACTCCCCGCGCCGCCCCCGTGACGACGGCGACCTGTCCTTCGAGGCTCACCCTGCTCATGCGCCCTCCTTGACCTGCGTGTACGTCTTGGCCTGCGGGTACGTCATTGCCAGTTCGCGTATCTTCCCGGTCACCAGCTCGGGCGCCTCGACCGGTGTCATGTGCCCGAGGCCGGGCAGTTCGGTGACGCCGAGGCAGTGCGGCAGCGCGGCGGCCAGCGAGCGGGCGTGCACCGGCGGAGTCAGCCGGTCGGCCGTGCCGACGACCACCGCGGTCGGCACCGTCAACTCCCGTACGCGGTGGTCGAGATCAAGCAGATCCAGCACGTTCGACCAGGCGTGTCGCACCCTGCGCGGGCACGCGTGCACGATCCGCGCGCACGCCTCGACCATGTGCGGGGCCGAACCGGGGCCCATCGTCGCGTACTTGAGGATCGACCTGGCGACCGGCGTGACCGGCCCGAGCGGCGCGCGGGAGCCGAGGATGTGCTTGGTCAGCCAGGTCCGCAGCCGCCCCGGCCGCATCGGTACGACCGTGGACTCGGCGACCAGCCGCGAGGCGCCCGTGCTGCACAGCAGGACCGCGGCGGCGTGCGCACGGAACCCCGGGCGATCGGCGGCGGCCATCACCGTCATGCCGCCCATGGAGTGCCCGACGATCACGGCCTTCTCGCCGGGTGCGAGGGTCGCCTCCAGTACGGCTTCGAGGTCGTCCGCGAGGGCGTCGCTGCTGCACGCCGGGCTCGCCGGGCTGCGTCCGTGGCCGCGCTGGTCGTAGGCGATGACCCGGTGGTCGACGGCCAGCTCCCGGATCTGCGCCGCCCAGAAGGCGGTCGAACAGGTCCAGCCGTGCGCGAGCACGACAGCGGGCGCGGCCTCGTCGACGCGGCCGTGCACCTCCACGTGCAGACGGGCGCCGTCGGCGGATATCGCCGTCAGCTCACGGGCGGGGGCGGGCGGGGCGTACGGCCCGGAAGCGACGTGCGTCAGCCGGCTCACGCGGTCACCCCCGACTTGGCGTCCTTGGACTTGGTGTCCTTCGACTTGCCGCTCTTCGCCCTGCTGCCCGGTGACTTGACGTCCTGTGGCGTGGCGTCCTTCCCGTCCGGCGCTCGCAGGAGTTCGTACTCCGCCAGATCCACCCGCCGCGTGGCCCGCCGGAACTCGGTCGTCGTACCGGGCCAGACGGTCGTGTTGCGGCCGCTGGCGTCCAGGTACCAGCTGGTGCAGCCGCCCGTGTTCCACACCGTCCGCTTCATGCGCTCCTGAACCCGCCGGTTCCAGGCGTGCACGGCGCTGGGCCGGGCGTCCAGAGCCGCGCGTCCGCCGAGGACGTTCAACTGCTTCACGAAGTCGGCCAGGTAGTTCAGCTGGGACTCGATCATGAGGATCATGGACGAGTTCCCGAGCCCCGTGTTGGGCCCGATGATCGTCATCCAGTTCGGGAACCCGGCGGCGGACGCGCCGCGCAGCGCCTCCATCCCGCCCTTCCACGACTCGGCGAGGGTCTGCCCCTGCGCACCCACCACCCGGTCCGCGATCGGCATGTCGGTGACGTGGAACCCCGTACCGAAGACGATCGCGTCCACCTCGGCCTCACTGCCGTCGGCGGCGACGAGGGTCGAGCCGCGGATCTCGCTCAGACCGCTGGCGACGAGGTCCACGTTGGGCTGGGCGAGCGCCGGGTAGTACTCACTGCTCAGCAGGATCCGCTTGCAGCCGATGCGGTAGTCGGGGGTCAGCTTGGCGCGCAGGGCCGGGTCCTTGATGGAGCGGGCCATGTTGCGCTTGGCCAACTGCTCGATCAGGCCGAGCTCGTTGGGGCGCTTGGTGAACGCCTGGACCTGAAGCTCCCGGATGCCCCACAGCAGTCCGCGGCGCAGTTGCGCGGTGAGGGGCAGGGCCCGGTGCAGGGAACGCTCGACGCCGCTGATGGCACGGTCGACGCGGGGCATGACCCACGGCGGGGTGCGCTGAAAGAGCGTGAGCCGCTCGACCTGCGGCTGGATGGACGGCACGATCTGGATGGCGGAGGCGCCGGTGCCGACCATCGCGACGCGCTTGCCGCGCAGGTCGAAGTCGTGGTCCCAGCGAGCGGAGTGGAAGACCTTGCCCGGGAAGGAGTCGAGCCCCGGGATGTCCGGCATCTTCGGGTCGGACAGCGGCCCGGTGGCGGAGACGACGAGGTCGGCCGACAGATTCCCCTGGCTGGTCTCGATGTCCCAGCACAGCCGCTCGGAGTTCCAGGTCATCCGCTGCACCTCCGAGTTGAAGCGGATGTGCGGCCGGAGCCGGAAGACGTCGGTGACGTGTTCCAGGTAGGCGCGGATGTGCTGCTGGCCGGAGAAGGTGCGCGGCCAGTCGGGATTGGGCGCGAAGGAGAAGGAGTACAGATGGGAGGGCACGTCACACGCACACCCCGGGTAGCTGTTGTCCCGCCACGTGCCGCCGACGCTGTCGGCCCGCTCCAGGACGACGAAGTCGGTGACGCCCTCGCGCCGCAGCCGTACGGCGGCCCCCAGCCCACCGAACCCGGACCCGACCACCGCGACCCGCACATGTTCGCGTTCGGCCATGCCTGTGCCTCCCTGCTTCACCCGGAACCCGGAACCATGCCAGTGAACACTGGCACAATGGGGAGAGTAGAGGAGGTCCGTACCGACCGGTAGGGGTCGGATCGAGGAAAGTTACCGCCGGTACGAATTAAGGTTCCCGGGTGACCCAGAAGCGTGAGTACCGCATGGAGGAACTGGCCGGCCTGGCCGGCATCACGGTGCGCACCCTGCGCTTCTACCGCGAACGCAAGCTGATCCCGCCACCCCGCCGCGAGGGCCGCATCGCCTGGTACGACGACCACCACCTGGCCCGCCTGCGCACGATCTCGGCACTGCTGGAACGCGGCCACACGCTGAACGGCATCGCGGAACTGGCCGACGCCCTCGACCACGGCCGCGACGTCGCCGACCTCCTCGGCGCCGCCCCCACGGAGGAGGAACCGGTCCGCCTCACCCCCGAGGAACTCGCCGCCCGCTTCGAGGGCCAGGTCACCCCGGACAACCTCGCCGCCGCCCTGGACCTCGGCTACCTCGGCACCGACGGCGGCGAGATCGTCCACATCAGCCGCCGCCTCCTGGACGTCTCCTCGGCCCTGGTCCGCGAGGGCATCCCCCTCGCGGAAGTTCTGGCGGCGGGCAAGCAGGTCCGCGAACACGTCGACGACCTCGCGGAGATGTTCGCCGACCTGGTCCTGCGCCACGCCCACGAGGACGACCTCCACCGCCTGCGCCCGCTGGCGCGGAGCGTGGTGGAGGCGGAGCTGTCGTTGGCGCTGGACCGACGGCTGCGCAAGCAGAGCGATCGGGACTGACGGCGAGGGCCGGACTAGCGGCCGTAGACCACCGTCACCGGCGCGTGGTCCGACCATCGCTCGGCATGCGTCGCGGCGCGCTCGACGTACCCCTTGAGCGCCCTGGCGGCGAGCCCCGGCGTCGCCACCTGGTAGTCGATGCGCCATCCCGTGTCGTTGTCGAAGGCCCGCCCGCGGTACGACCACCACGAGTACGGCCCCTCCACATCCGGGTGCAGTGACCGTACGACGTCGACGTAGCCGCCCGCGGCCGGGGCGAACACCTCGGTCAGCCACTCCCGCTCCTGAGGCAGGAAGCCGGAGTTCTTGGTGTTGCCGCGCCAGTTCTTCAGGTCGGCCTGCTGGTGGGCGATGTTCCAGTCGCCGCAGACCAGGACCTCGCGGCCGTCGGCGGCGGCGCGCTCGCGCAGGGCCTTGAGGTAGGCGAGGAACTCGCCCATGAAGCGGACCTTCTCGTCCTGCCGCTCCGTGCCCACCTCGCCGGAGGGGAGGTAGAGCGAGGCGACCGTCACACCCGGCAGGTCGGCCTCGACGTATCGCCCGCTGTCGTCGAACTCACTCGACCCGAAGCCGACCTGGACCCGGTCGGGCTCGCGGCGGGTATAGAGGGAGACGCCGGCTCGGCCCTTCGCGGCGGCCGGCGCGTGCACGACGTGCCAGCCGTCGGGCGTGCGGACGGACTCCGGCAGCTGCTGCGGCTCCGCCCGCACCTCCTGAAGGCACAGCACATCGGCCTCGGTGCCGGCGAGCCACTCCACGAAGCCCTTCTTCGCGGCGGCCCGCAGCCCGTTCACATTCACAGAGGTCACAGTGAGCACTCGGGCACCTTACCGGCACACTGGACGGTGTCCGATTCTGGAACCTCTTGATCTTGAATTGATATACGGTATCTAGCATGCATATACGTCCCGTCCCGTTCGACCACCCCGACGCCGTCAAGCTCAACGACCAGGTGCAGGCCGAGTACGGCATCCGCTACGGCGACGACGGCGACGCCACGCCCCTGGACGCGGCGGACTTCAGGCCGCCGAACGGCCTCTACCTGATCGCGTACGACGCGCTCGGCACTCCCGTCGCCTCCGGCGGCTGGCGGTCACAGGACGAGAACGGCGAGGGCAACGAGGACGGGGACGCCGAGCTCAAGCGGATGTACGTCATCGAGCAGATGCGTGGGCGAGGCCTGGCGAGACAAGTCCTGGCGGCGCTGGAGGAGGACGCGCGGGCGGCGGGCCGCACGCGCATGGTGCTGGAGACCGGGGCGAAGCAGCCGGAGGCGGTGGCGCTGTACACGTCCAGCGGCTATGAGCCGTGCGGGAAGTTCGGCTACTACCGCTTCCACGAGCTGAGCCTGTGCTACGCGAAGGCGCTGTGAGCGGTCAGTTCCGTGCGGCGTTGACGCGGTAGAGGTCCCGCACACAGAGGTTGAGGACGGTGGCGGCGACGACGAGCCCGGCGCACGCGAGCAGCACCGTCCGGTTGCCCCAGCTGCCCGCGGCGAGCGCGGTGAGCAGGTAGCCGAGCGGAATGGCCAGTCGCTCCCCGATGCTGTTGAACGCGCTCATGCGCCCCAACTCGCCCTGCGGAACGTGCTGCTGGAAGGCGGTCGTCCACGCGACGATCGCCACGTCCAAGGCGATCCCGGCGAGCAGGGCAGCCAACAGCAGCCAGGGCAGCGGCAGTTCCCACGCCATGACGAGCAACGGCCCGGCAAGCGGTACACCGGCCACGACTGCCACGACCATCAGCCGGTAGGGCCGCCACCGCAGGCACACCACGGTCCCGGCCAGCAGCCCAGCAGAGAACGAGCCGGCCACGAGCCCCCAGTCACGCGCCCCCGCGTACTGTTCCGCCGCGACGACCGGCCCCAGCAACTGGAAGCCTGCCAGCCAGGCGGCGACGAGGACGGCCCCGGCGACCGTGTAGGTCCACAGCCAGGTCCGCGACCAGAAGCCGGTCCAGCCGTGCCGCAGGTCACTCAGCGCACTGGTGAGGGTGACGGGTGCGTCCAGGCGCAGCCCGAGGAGCAGGACGGCGGCCACGGCGAAGGTGAGCGCGTCCCAGGCCAGCGCCCAGGCCGGGCCACTGACCGCGACGACGACTCCACCGATGGCCGGCCCGAGGACTTTGACGGCGTTGCTCGGCAGCCTGAGCAGCGTGTTGGCCTGCTGCAACTGCTCCGCCGGCACGATCTGGGGTACGGCCCCCTGGGTGGCCGGCACGGTGAAGGCCATGGCCGTCCCCGAGACGAAGCCGCAGACCGCGATGGACGTGGTCGTCGCCTGCCCGATGGCGACGGTCACGGCCAGTGCCCCCTGCGCGGCGGCCGCAAGCAGGTTGCCGAGGAAGAGCAGTCTGCTCCGGGAGACACGGTCCGCGAGCACTCCGCCCACGAGAAGGAAGACGATGGTCGGCACGGTGTTCGTGGCGAGCACCACACCGAGCTCCGCGGCTCCACCGCCCTGCTCGATCACGGAGTAGGCGAGCGCGAGGGGAGCCATCGCGGATCCGGTGGCCGAGATGAGACTGGCGGTCACGAACCGCCGGAAGCGTGCGTTGCGTAGCGGCGTCGCGGGCCTCGTCGGTAACTCCGCGGTGGCCTTCTGCACAGTCCCCCCTCAAGACGTGACCCCTTGGGAACCACTTGGGAAGCACTTGGGAAGCACTTGGGAACAACAAAGATCCCGCCCGATCAACCGATCGGACGGGATCTTTCAACTGCCCAAGTTTCCTTGGAAAGTTGTTGCGGTGGACCTGAGGGGATTTGAACCCCTGGCCCCCTCGATGCGAACGAGGTGCGCTACCGGACTGCGCCACAGGCCCTTGCAACGAGTGAAACTTTAGCACCCCGATCGGCCTGCTTGGAAATCCGTTCCCTGGCCGGACGGGGGGCGGCTACTCGTTCGCGGCTCGCGGCCGCTCACCGTCCTCGAACTGGTCGAACAGCGGCGTCCGGCCGCGCTCACGCGCCCGGCGAGCGGACGCGGCCCGGCGTGCGTCGCTACGACCGCCCCCCTCGCCCTTCTCCTCCTCGCGGCCGGCGTCGCCCGGCTCGGCACCCGGCGCGGACCCGTCTGCAGCCTCGGCGGCCGCCTCCCGGTCCCGGCCGACGGGGCTGGAACGGGCCGAGCTCCAGGTGTCCGGCGCGCCGAGGTCCACGTCGGATGTGGCCCGAGGCGCGACCGGCGCGGTCACGTACGTCGGCAGGGGCACCGGCACCGGGTCCCAGCTGTCCCCGTGGCCGGGCCTGCGCTGCCGCTCGCGCTGCTGGTCGACCCATTCGGCGTGATCGGTCTGCTCGACGAGGGCACGCCGGTCCGCGGCGAGGGCGGAGAGCCCGGGGTCGGTGGCTGGTTCGGGCCCCTCGTCGGGCGCGTCGAGGCCGGCGCCGGCTTCGGCGGCGCCGCGGCGGCGCGACTGGCGCGCATGCTCGCGAAGCCGCTGCGCGGCGACCTCGGCGCGGCGCCGGTCCATCTGGTAGGCGAAGCGACGGCGCTCCTGGGACCGCAGATACGCGATGTACCCGCTGAGCATCACGGCGGGAACGCCGGGCGCCCACAGGAACGCGAGCCCGCCGACCGCGGCGACGATCGCGCCGAGGGTGAAGGCGAGGAAGAGGACGACGGTGGTACGCCGACGGCGCGCGAGCACCTTCAAGCGCCGGGCGCGCGCTGCTGCCGCCTCCTCCGAGGCCGAGGGCGCCCGCCGGGCGGCGGGCACGCGCTTGCGTGCCTTGGAGTCCGGGCCGGAGCCCGCTTCGGCCGTGGGCGCGCCCGCACGTTCGGGGGCCTGCCCGGACCCGTGTTCGGGTGCCGGTTTGCCCCCCTGTTCTCGCGAGGATTCCCGCGCGGATTCCCGTGCCGGCTCCGGGCGCCCCGGTGCCTGCGCCGGTACCGCAGCCTGGGTCTGCTGACGGGTCGGAGGCACGGCGAAGGCCCGGACGTCCACCGACTCGGTGACGTCGCCCGGGTCATCGGCGCTGGGCTCCCCCTCCTCGGTGGAGCGCGCGCGCAGGTCCTTGGCGTACCGGCGCTCCATCCCCGCCCGTCCGGACAGCAACCGGATGGCTGTGCTGAAGCGTTCCGTCGGACGGGCCTCGTTCAGCTCGTCCTGCCTACGGAGCCACATCGGCACCAAGTAGGCGGCCCAGGCCCCGACAATGACTGCGTAGATGAGGCCGCTGCTGCTCACGTCTCACACGGTAGAGGGGTTTGCGTGAGGCCATCCGCCAATTGAGCCGGTGTGTCGCACGATCTGGCTGATATTTCGAACTTTTTTTGTGACCGATGCGATCAGCAGCCCGCCGAGGCGCGAATTTAATGCCCTGAGCCGGTCATCCGGCGATCAATTTCGAACACTTATTCAATTTCCGGGCCAGGCGGGATTCCCCTGGCTGTTCTGGCGGGTGTCCTGCGGGTTCGACTGCGATGTCTTCTGCGAGCGCGCCCGGTGCCAGCGGCCGACCAGCCCTTCCGGGACCTCTTCCGCCGTGAGCGCGAAGACGAGATGGTCGCGCCAGGCTCCGTCGATGTGGAGATAGCGCGGACGCAGCCCCTCCTCGCGGAATCCGAGTTTCTCCACGACCCGGCGGCTGGGCCCGTTCTCGGGGCGAATGCAGACCTCGATGCGGTGCAGACCAACGGTGCGGAAACAGTGGTCCACCACGAGTGCCACCGCACTCGGCATCACGCCGCGGCCCGCCACCGCCTCGTCCACCCAGTAGCCGACGTGTCCCGAACACATCGAGCCCCAGGTGATCCCGGCGACGGTCAACTGCCCGACCAGCCGCCCCTGGTACTCGATGACGAACGGCAGCATCCGGCCCGAGTGCGCCTCGGACCGCAGATGCCGGACCATCTGGCGGTAGGTCGGCCGGTGCGTGATCGGTCCGCTGGGCGTGGGCGGCGGAATGGTCGCCTCCCAGGGCCGCAGCCAGTCCCGGTTGCGCCGGTTGACCTCGCGCCAGGCCCGTTGGTCGCGCATCTTTATCGGCCTCAGGACGACGTCGCCGTCCCTCAGCACGACGGGCCAGGATGGGCTGTTCAGCTCGCACCCCCGCTGGGTCTGGGGTGGTCGCCGCCGCGGATCTGGTCGACGGCGTGGGTCAGCAGGGGTTCGAGGACGGCCAGTCCGTCCTTCACCCCGCCGCTGGAGCCGGGCAGGTTGATGATCAGTGTGCCTCCGGCGACTCCGGCGAGCCCGCGGGACAGTGCCGCCGTGGGCACCTTGTCCCGTCCGAACGCCCTGATCGCCTCGGCGATGCCCGGCACCTCGAAGTCGAGGAGGGCACGGGTCGCCTCCGGGGTGCGGTCGGTCGGCGAGATGCCGGTGCCGCCGGTGGTCACAATGACGTCGTACCCGGCGTCGACCCCGGCCCGCAGAGCGGCCTTCACGGGGTCGCCGTCGGGCACGATCTGCGGTCCGTCGACCGCGAAGCCGAAGCCCTTGAGGCCGTCGGCGACCAGCGGGCCGCCCTTGTCCTCATAGACCCCGGCGGCGGCTCGGTTGGAGGCGGTGACCACGAGGGCGCTGTACGGCGCGAGCAGTGCACCACCGATCGACGCGTCCAGTGTCATGCCCGGCTCCAGTCGCCCGACTTGCCGCCCGTCTTCTCCTCCACCCGTACGTCCGTGATGACCGCTCCCTTGTCGACCGCCTTCACCATGTCGATCACGGTGAGCGCGGCGACGGAGACCGCGGTGAGGGCCTCCATCTCGACGCCCGTGCGGTCCGTCGTCTTCACGATGGCCAGGATCTCCACCGCGTCGTCCGCGACCGACAGATCCAGTTTCACACCGGACACCGACAAGGGGTGGCACAGCGGGATCAGGTCCGGTGTGCGCTTGGCGCCCATGATGCCCGCGATACGCGCGGTGGCGAGGGCGTCGCCCTTGGGTACCCCCTCGCCGCGCAGCAGCTCGACCACGCGGGGCGAGACGAGGACGCGTCCGCTGGCGCGGGCGGTGCGCGCGGTCACGTCCTTCTCGGAGACGTCGACCATGCGGGCCGCTCCCGCGTCGTCGATGTGCGTCAGCCGCTCCTGCGTGGGTCGGTCGTGCTCATGGGGTCCGGGGGTCTCCCCCCGGGAAGGCACAGTCATGATCGTGTGGCGCTCCCGGTCCGGGCCCGTCGCGGTGCGGCGCACGGGCCTGCTGTGCGCGACACGGTATCGCGGGCCGGAGCCCCTCAGCCGAGCAGGACCACCTCGACCTCGGCGCCGGGCTCGACGCTCTCCACATCCTCCGGGACGACGATCAGCGCGTCGGCGTGCGCGAGGGCGGCGACCAGATGGGATCCGGCACCGCCGACCGGCCGCACCTCGCCGTCGGCGTACGTCCCGCGCAGGAACTGTCTGCGGCCCTTGGGCGAGCTCAGCGCCTCGTCCGCCGCAAGGGTCGCGGTCGTCCGCGGCCGGTGGACGTCCTCCAGGCCCATCAGGGTGCGGATCGCGGGGCGCACGAACAGCTCGAAGGAGACGTACGAGGACACCGGGTTGCCCGGGAGCGCGAGCAGCGGGGTGTGGTCGGGGCCGATGGAGCCGAAGCCCTGGGGCTTGCCGGGCTGCATGGCGAGCTTGCGGAAGTCGATGCCGCTGCCGGCCTCGTCCTCGTCGCCGACGTGCGACAGCGCCTCCTTGACGACGTCGTACGCCCCGACGCTCACGCCGCCGGTGGTGACCATGAGGTCGGCGCGCACGAGCTGGTCCTCGACGGTGGACCGGAGGGTCTCGGCGTCGTCGGCGACGGCGCCCACGCGGTAGGCGATGGCGCCGGCGTCACGGGCCGCGGCGGTGAGGGCGAAGCTGTTGGAGTCGTAGATCTGCCCGCCGCCCAGCGCCTCGTCGGGCTGGACGAGTTCGCTGCCGGTGGACATGACGACCACGCGCGGACGTGGGCGCACGCGCACCGTGCCCCGTCCGACAGCGGCGAGCAGGGCGATCTGGGGCGGCCCGAGGACGGTGCCCGCCTCGAGGGCCCGGTCGCCCGCCTTGACGTCGCTGCCCTTCGCGCGCACATGCGCGCGCGCCTCGGCCGGCCGGTGGACGAGCACCTGGCCCTGTGCGCCGTCGGGGGCAAGGCTGCGGGCGCGCATCGCGGTCACCGGGCCCTCGCCGAGTCCGCCGTCGGTCCACTCCACCGGAACGACCGTCTCCGCGCCGGGCGGCAGCGGGGCGCCGGTCATGATGCGGGCGGCCTGGCCGGCGCCCACGTGGACCAGGTCGGCCTGGCCCGCCGCCACGTCCCCCACGACATCCAGGACCGCCGGGAACTCCTCGCTCGCGCCCGCGACATCCGCGACCCGCACCGCGTACCCGTCCATGGAGCTGTTGTCGAACGGCGGCAGGGAGACCGGCACCGTGACGTCCTCGACCAGGACACAGCCCTGGGCGTCGAGCAGTTGCAGCTCGATGGGTTCGAGGGGGCGGACGGTCGCGAGGATGTCCTCCAGGTGTTCGTCCACCGACCAGAGGTGGTCCTGGCCGGCGGGGCGGGGCGCGGCGGCGGTGCTCAACTCGCTACATCTCCTCGGCTACGTAACTGCGAAGCCAGGTCCGGAAGTCCGGGCCCAGGTCTTCACGTTCGCATGCGAGTCTGACAATGGCACGCAGGTAGTCGCCACGGTCGCCGGTGTCATAGCGGCGGCCCTTGAAGACGACGCCGTGCACCGGGCCGCCGACCTTCTCGTCCTGCGAGAGCTGCTGCAGGGCGTCGGTGAGCTGGATCTCACCGCCGCGCCCCGGCTCGGTCTTGCGCAGTATGTCGAAGATGGCCGGGTCGAGGACGTAGCGGCCGATGATCGCGTAGTTCGACGGGGCGTCCGCGGCGGCCGGCTTCTCGACGAGGTCGTGCACCTTGACCACGTCGCTGTCCTCGGTGGGGTCCACGGCCGCACAGCCGTAGAGGTGGATCTGCTCGGGCGCGACCTCCATCAGTGCGATGACGCTGCCGCCGTGCTGCTCCTGCACCTCGACCATCCGCTTGAGCAGCGGGTCGCGCGGGTCGATGAGGTCGTCGCCGAGGAGGACGGCGAAGGGCTCGTGGCCGACGTGCGGGGCGGCGCACAGGACGGCGTGGCCGAGGCCCTTGGGGTCGCCCTGGCGGACGTAGTGCATCGTCGCGAGGTCGCTGGACTCCTGCACCTTGGCGAGCCGGCCGGCGTCGCCCTTCTTCTGAAGAGCGGATTCCAGCTCGTAGTTGCGGTCGAAGTGGTCCTCCAGCGGACGCTTGTTGCGGCCCGTGATCATGAGGACGTCGTCGAGGCCTGCCGATACGGCCTCTTCGACCACGTACTGGATCGCCGGCTTGTCGACGACCGGCAGCATCTCCTTGGGAGTGGCTTTGGTGGCCGGCAGGAAGCGGGTGCCGAGGCCCGCTGCGGGGATGACAGCCTTGCTGATCCGAGGGTGCGACTGAGTCATGCCCGACACCATATCCGGTGCCTTTGCAGTGAATCTGAGGCTCCGGTTAATTCACTCTCATATGAGCGCATTAGGAAGGGTACGGGTGCGACCAGTGACTCACTCCGGACGTCCGGCCGAGACTGACAAGCGAACGTTGCGGCGAGAGTTCATCTCGGTGAGAAGCAGGTTGACGGCCGATGACCTGCGGGAAACGGCGACCGCGTTGGCGGCTCGGGCACTGGAGCTGCCCGAGCTCGCGCACGCGCGCGTGGTGGCGGCGTACGTCTCCGTGGGGAGTGAACCCGGCACGCTCGCGCTGCTGGACGCGCTGCGCGCCCGCGGCGTACGCGTCCTGCTCCCCGCCCTCCTGCCCGACAACGACCTCGACTGGGGTGCCTACTTCGGGCAGGACTCCCTCGCCCGCGTCCAACACGCCGCAAAGATGGCCCTCTTCGAGCCCTCCGGCGAACGCCTCGGCCGGGACGCCGTGACCGGCGCCGACGTCGTGCTGCTGCCGGGCCTCGCGGTCGACGCGCGCGGGATGCGTCTGGGGCGCGGGGGCGGGTCGTACGACCGCGTTCTGGCCCGCCTCGAGGGCGCGGGGGCGCATCCCGCGCGCGTGGTGCTGCTGTACGACTCCGAGGTCGTCGAGCACGTCCCCGCAGAGCCGCACGATCGTCCGGTGGACGCGGTGGTGACGCCGTCCGGTGTGCGCAGGTTCGGCGAGGACTGAGTCCCCCGGGCGGCACAGGCGAAGGGCCCTCCACGCGTGCGTGGAGGGCCCTTTCGGCGTTCGTCTTCGGCTGTGGGTCGTCAGCGGCTCACGGCTTGAGCACCAGGGTGTCGCTCGTGCTCTCCTCGACCGCGTCGTCCGAGAAGGACCAGTCGAGCAGTTCGCCGTCGGCCCACTTGTTCGTCTGGTCGGTGTAGTGAGCGTTGTAGGCGTGCCCCGAGGCGCCGGTGAGGTTGATCCACTTCGACTTGTCGAGGTCGCCGAGGTTGACCACCATCCGCATCGACGGCACCCAGACGACGCCGTAGCCGCCGGCGGCGTTCCAGCCGCTGGCGTTGACCGTGGCCTCGCCGCCGCTGAGCTTCCAGGGTCCGCGGTTGAGGGCGTACTGGACGAACCCGGGGCCGTCGGTGCCGAGGGTCTGGTTCTTCAGGAACAGGCGGTGCAGCCGGCCCCAGCTCCAGGTGTCGATGTCCTTGCCGAGCTTGGCGGTCAGTTCCCAGCGGGCGTCGATCATGGCGCGCTCGAACAGGCTGTCACGGTCGGTGGCCGCGGGACGGGTGCCGTTCTTCGGCGTCGTCCACCAGTCGCTCTTCTCGTCGTCCATGAGGCTGCGCACGACCTCGAACCAGCGGTCGCCGCCGTCCGGCTGCGCCTGGTCGGCGTCGCGCTCACCGCACTCGCGGACCTTCTCCGTCGCGTCCGCGGGACCGGTGGTGTTGACCGGGTCGACCCACAGGCACTGGCCCTTGACCCGCAGCTCCTTGGGCAGCTTGTTGCCGAAGGCGAGCTTGAGGATGTTGCGCCAGACCGAGTTGAAGTAGGCGGCGGCCGCCGAGTCGGCGTCCTGGGTGTAGTCCCAGCCCTCCAGCAGTTCCTGCGCGTCCCGGACGTTCTTGTCGTCGATGTCGATCTTCAGCAGCTTGGGTACCAGCAGCTTGGCGATCTCGCTGCTGTTGTCGAGCTGCATCTGACGCATGTCCTCGGTGGAGATCTTGCCACCGTCGTCGATCTTCGACTGGATCAGATCGGTGATGCGCTGGCTGCGGGCGCCGTAACCCCAGTCCGTGGTGAGCGTGTAGGGGTACTTGGCCTTGTCGACCACCGCCTGGTTGGCGGTGACGATGTAGCCGCGGGACGGGTTGTACTCGTACGGCAGCTCGTCGTCGTCGATGTAGCCGGTCCAGCGGGACTTGGACTCCCAGCCGGGCGCCGGGACGGATCCGTCGTAGCCCTGCGCGCGCGTGGGGATCCTGCCGGGCAGCGTGTAGCCGATGTTGCCCTCGGTGTCGGCGTAGATCAGGTTCTGCGAGGGCACGTCGAACAGGGCGCCCGCGGCGCGGAAGTCGGTCCAGTTCTTCGCCTTGTCCATGGCGAAGACGGCGTCCATGGTGGTGCCCGCCTGGAGCGCGGTCCAGCGCAGCGAGATGCCGTAGCCGTCGCCGCGGTCGGGGGCGGCGGTGTCGACGGTGGCCTTCTTGCCCACCTTCACCAGTTCGCTGCTGCGGTCGGACAGCAGCGGTCCGTTGCCGGTCTCGCGGACGACGATCTTCTTGGGGGAGCCGCCGGCGACCTTGATGGTCTCCTCGCGCGTGGTGAAGGGGCGCGTCTTGCCGTCGTAGAGGTAGCCGTCGCCGGAGAGCTTCTCCAGGTAGAGGTCGGTGACGTCGACGCCGGAGTTCGTCATGCCCCAGGAGATGTCCTGGTTGTGGCCGATGACCACGCCGGGCATGCCCGCGAAGGTGTAGCCGCTGACGTCGTACTGGCACTTGCTGGAGACCGAGCGGCAGTGCAGGCCCATCTGGTACCAGACGGACGGCAGCGAGGCCGACAGGTGCGGGTCGTTGGCCAGCAGCGGCTTGCCGGTGATGGTGTATTTCCCGCCGACCACCCAGGAGTTGGAGCCGATGCCGTTGCCGTTCACGCCGACGGCGGTCGGCAGGTCGTCCAGGACGTCCTGGAGGCCCGACAGCTGACTCTGCAGCCCGGCGCCGTCCGAGCCGGCGGCCGTGCCCGTGCCGCTCGCGGAGCTGTCGGCGGAGGACCCCGCGCCGGCCGTGGAGCCCTGCTCGAAGGTCTTGGTGACCTCGTCGTACTGGCCCGCCTGGACGATCGTCTTGTTCCGGCCGTAGGGGTAGTCCGGGTACAGGTCCTGGATCTCCTTGGGGCCCAGGCGGCTGGTCATCAGGGCGCGGTCGATCTCGTCCTGCATGTTGCCGCGCAGGTCCCAGGCCATCGCCTTCAGCCAGGCGATCGAGTCGACCGGGGTCCACTTCTGCGGCTTGTAGTCGTTGGCGAACCCCAGGGCCGCGTACTCCAGGGAGATGTCCTTGTCGCTCTTGCCGTCCAGGTAGGCGTTGACTCCCTTGGCGTATGCCTGGAGGTACTTCTTGGTGGAGTCGGACAGCGTCTTCTCGTACTCCTCCTCGGCCACGCGGTTCCAGCCCAGTGTGCGCAGGAACTCGTCGTTGTCGACCTGGCTCTTGCCGAACATCTCCGACAGGCGTCCGGAGGTCATGTGGCGGCGCACGTCCATCTCGTAGAACCGGTCCTGCGCCTGGACGAAGCCCTGCGCCATGAACAGGTCCTCGTCGGAGGAGGCGTAGATCTGCGGGATGCCGTAGCCGTCGCGCTTCACGTCGACGGGCCCGGACAGCCCGTCGAGCGTTATCGACCCCTTGGTCTGCGGGAAGGAGGCGCGCACGGTGCTGATGGACCAGTACGCACCGCCGGTGACGCCCGCCACGACGGCCAGGACCAGCACGATGACGATCAGGCGGCCTCTGCGCCCCTTCTTCCTGCCGGACTTGCCGGGCTGCTGACCCGTGGAGGCGGTGGTGTTGGGGGGCATCGCTGTCCTTGCTGTCCTAACGCGAGCGGCAGGCGGTCCTGGAGTGCTGGAGCAACCATAGGCGCAGGGCCCGCTCCACCTTGACGCGGAGTGGGGAACCAGCGCGGACGGACGTTCGATCATGCCTGCCCGAGTGTCAAGAAATCGTCAAGAGTTAGGTAAGGTAACGAAGTAGTTGGGTGCGGAGAACCGCCACTTCGTGTCCTATGTACGTGAGCCCACGCGCGCGTGCGTGCGGGCCAGGGAAGGGAACGGCCGCTGACTGTCCACGACCTCAACCAGCTCCTGCTCGTCTGCTCGCTCGTCCTGCTCGTCGCGGTCGCCGCGGTCCGGATCTCCTCGCGCAGCGGGCTCCCCAGCCTGCTCGTGTACCTGGGGATCGGCGTCCTCATGGGCCAGGACGGGATCGGCGGCATCAGCTTCAACGACGCCGAGCTGACCCAGGTCATCGGGTACGCGGCGCTGGTCGTGATCCTGGCCGAAGGCGGTCTGGGCACGAAGTGGACAGAGATCAAGCCTGCGCTTCCGGCCGCCACCGCGCTGGCACTGGCCGGGGTCACGGTGAGCGTCGGGGTCACGGCGGCGGCAGCGCACTATCTGGTCGGGCTGGAGTGGCGGCAGGCGCTCATCATCGGGGCGGTCGTGTCCTCGACCGACGCCGCCGCGGTCTTCTCGGTGCTACGGCGGATTCCCCTGCCCTCGCGCGTGACCGGCACGCTGGAGGCCGAGTCCGGCTTCAACGACGCCCCCGTGGTCATCCTGGTCGTCGCCTTCTCGGCGCACGGTCCGATCGAGCACTCGTACGTGCTGCTGGGCGAGATACTGCTGGAGCTGGCCATCGGCGCCGCCATCGGTCTCGCCGTGGGATGGCTGGGCTCCTGGGGCCTGCGGCACGTGGCGCTGCCCGCCTCCGGTCTCTACCCGATCGCGGTCATGGCCATCGCCGTCGCCGCGTACGCCGCGGGCGCGATGGCGCACGGCAGCGGCTTCCTGGCCGTGTACCTCGCCTCGATGGTGATGGGCAACGCCAAGCTGCCGCACTGGCCCGCCACGCGCGGGTTCGCCGACGGGGTCGGCTGGATCGCGCAGATCGGCATGTTCGTCCTGCTCGGCCTCCTGGTCACCCCGCACGAGCTGGGCGACGACATCCTGCCCGCCCTCGTCATCGGGCTGGCGCTGACCATGGTGGCCCGCCCGCTGAGCGTCGTCCTGTGCCTGACGCCGTTCGGCGTCGCCTGGCGGGAGCAGGCCCTGATGTCCTGGGCCGGGCTTCGCGGGGCCGTGCCCATCATCCTGGCGACGATCCCCATGGTCGCCGGCGTCGAGGACAGCCGCCGCATCTTCAACATCGTCTTCGTGCTGGTCGTCGTCTACACCCTGGTCCAGGGTCCGACCCTGCCCTGGCTGGCCCGCAAGCTGCACCTGAGCCGGGGACCCGAGGCCGACGACCTCGGCATCGAGTCGGCGCCGCTGGAGCGGCTGCGCGGGCACCTGCTGTCCTTCGTGATCCCAGACGGTTCGAAGATGCACGGCGTCGAGATCAACGAGCTGCGGCTGCCCGCCGGGGCCGCCGTGACGCTCGTCGTCCGCGAGGGAAAGTCGTTCGTTCCGCTGCCGACCACGGTGCTGCGGCACGGGGACGAACTGCTCGTCGTCGCCACGGACCCGGTGCGGGACGCCGCCGAGCGCCGGCTGCGCGCCGTGGGCGCCGGGGGCAAGCTGGCCGGGTGGCTGGGGACGAACGGGAAGGCCTGAGGGGCGGCCCGAGCGACGGCCGGGGGCGGCCGGAGACGCCTGCCCAATCGCAGGTGGAGCGCCACGTAGTGCTCATTTTCACAGGATCAACGGCCGCTTTCCCCTGTACTATGCAGGAGCACCCAGATCGAACCAACTCTGCCTGAAGCAGAGCTGGCGCGACCGTATGGCGGCCGGGACGTCCTTCCTCAAGTGGGCGCCGGTATCTACCGCAGTTCCGCGCAAGAGGACAGCTCTCGGCGCCGCCCCCCACCCGTAGGGGCCGCGCTACCAGGCGGCAGAAAGGCACGGGCCGTGGCATCCACGGTCACCACCGAGCCGTCGAAGGACGCGCCGGCCTCCTCCCGCCCGGGATACGGACAGCTGCTGCGCACCCGCGGCGCCTGGACGTTCCTGCTCCCCGGCTTCGCGGCACGCCAGCCGTTCGCGATGCTGACCATCTCCATCGTGCTGCTCGTGCAGCACACCACGGGTTCCTACGGTGCGGCGGGCGCCGCCGCTGCCGTCACCGGCGTCTCCATGGCGCTGTTCGCGCCCTACAGCGGCCGCCTCGCCGACCGCTACGGCCAGCGCGCCGTCCTGATCCCCGGCATCCTGCTGCACACCCTGTCGGGCCTGACCCTGACGACGCTCGCCCTGACCGACGCGCCCCTGTGGGCCCTGTTCGTCGCCGCCGTGCCCACCGGCGCCTCGGTGCCGCAGGTCGGACCCATGGTGCGGGCCCGCTGGGGCGTGAAGCTCCAGGGCTCCCCCCTGATGACGACGGCCGCCGCCTTCGAGTCGGTGACCGACGAGCTGACCTTCGTCGTCGGCCCGCTGCTGGCCACCGCCCTGTGCACCGCTGTCGACCCGGCCGCGGGCCTGGTCACGGAGGCCGCGCTCACGTTGCTCGGCGGTCTGCTGTTCGCCGCGCAGAAGAGCACGCAGCCCTCGGTCACCGCCGTCGGGCACACGCGCGTGGAGCAGACTTCCGCGCTGCGCATCCCCGGCGTGCGCGTGCTGATCGTGACCTTCCTCGGCATCGGCTCCGTCTTCGGCGGCATGCAGGTCTCGCTGACCGCCTTCTCCGAGTCCATCGGCGAGCCCGGCCTGAACGGCGTCCTGTACGGCACCTTCGCCGCGGGCAACATGCTCTCGGGCATCGCCTGCGGAGCCATCGCCTGGAAGGTCGCCCCGCAGCGCCGCCTGCTCATCGGATACGCCGCCCTCGCGCTCACCGCGTCCGGCCTGTGGGCCGCGCACTCGGTGCTCGTCCTGGCCGGCCTCGGTCTGCTCGTCGGCATGTGCATCGCACCCGCGCTGATCACCGGATACACCCTGGTCGAGAGCCTGGTCCCGGCCGGTGCCCGCACCGAGGCCTTCACCTGGCTCACGGGTGCGGTCGCGCTCGGCCAGGCCGCCGCCGTCACCGTCGCAGGTCAGCTGGAGGACCGCTTCTGGGGCGGCGCCGGGTTCCTGGTGCCGATGGGCGGCACTCTCCTTGCCCTCGCGACCCTGGTGGCGCTGCGGTCGCGGCTGGAGACACGGTCCGGCAGCCGGACGGTCGCACGTGGCGTGGGTCACCGCGTGCCGGTGGCAGTGGACTGAGCGGCTGGAATACGTCACTATGGACCGTCGTTAGCACTCATCGAGTGAGAGTGCCAGGAGGAAGACAGTGCCCACCTATCAGTACCAGTGCACCGAGTGCGGCGAGGGTCTCGAAGCGGTGCAGAAGTTCACCGACGACGCCCTGACCGAGTGCCCCAGCTGCCAGGGCCGCCTCAAGAAGGTGTTCTCCGCGGTCGGCATCGTCTTCAAGGGCTCCGGCTTCTACCGGAACGACAGCCGCGGCTCCTCGTCGAGCAGCTCGCCGGCGTCGTCGAAGTCGTCGACGACCTCCTCGTCCGACTCGTCCTCGTCCGCCTCCTCGTCGTCTTCGTCCTCCTCGGACTCGAAGCCGTCGAGCGCCGGCACCTCCTCCAGCAGCTCCGCCGCGTAGGACTCGTTCCTTACGGGACCCTTTCGCCGTCCGGCGACGGGGTCCTCGGCGTTTCCCGGTGCGGTTAGGGTGCGGGCATGGCGAACAAGGCGAACGTGGAACTCGGCGTGATCGGCGGCTCCGGCTTCTACTCGTTCCTCGACGACGTGACCGAGATACAGGTCGACACCCCTTACGGGCCGCCCAGCGACTCACTCTTCCTCGGCGAGATCGCCGGCCGGCGGGTCGCCTTCCTGCCCCGGCACGGACGCGGCCACCATCTGCCGCCGCACCGGATCAACTACCGGGCCAACCTGTGGGCGCTGCGCTCGCTCGGCGCGCGCCAGGTGCTCGGCCCGTGCGCGGTGGGCGGGCTGCGGCCCGAGTACGGACCGGGCACGCTGCTGGTGCCGGACCAGCTGGTCGACCGTACGAAGTCCCGGGTGGGGACGTACTTCGACGGACTGCCGCTGCCCGACGGCGCCGTGCCGAACGTCGTACACGTCTCCCTGGCCGACCCCTACTGCCCCACCGGTCGCGCGGCCGCGCTGAAGGCGGCGCGGGGACGGGACTGGGAGCCGGTGGACGGCGGCACTCTGGTCGTGGTCGAGGGGCCCCGCTTCTCGACCCGTGCCGAATCACTGTGGCACCAGGCTCAGGGCTGGTCGGTGGTGGGCATGACCGGTCACCCCGAGGCGGCGCTGGCCCGGGAACTGGAGCTCTGCTACACCTCGTTGACGCTGGTCACCGACCTGGACGCGGGTGCCGAGACCGGCGAGGGCGTCTCGCACGACGAGGTGCTGCAGGTGTTCGCGGCGAACGTGGACCGGCTGCGGGGCGTGCTGTTCGACGCGGTGGCCGCGCTGCCGGCGAACGACGAGCGGGACTGCCTGTGCACCAAGGCGCTGGGCGGGATGGATCCGGGGTTCGCGCTGCCGTAGGGGGTCCGCGGGAGGGCGGAACTCCTCGTTCGGGCGAGGGAGTTGTCCACAACCGGTCGGTAGTCCACGAGCTCCGGCGGGCGGCGGCGCGATGCCTCATCGTGGCTTCGCAAGCCGTTCCCGTCGTCGCAGGTGGTGGTCCACGTGTCCGTTGCACCCTCGTCCCCCTCCCCCGTCCCCGCTGCTCCGCTCCCGCTGGGCACGGACGCCCCCGCCGTCTGCGAGGTGCCGCACTTCGCCCCGGTGCGGGTGCGCGGCGGGCGGTATCGCCTGCACCGGCTCGTACGGCAGCGCAGGCGAGCCGTGGCCGCCGGGCTCGCGGTGACCGCGGCGGCGCTCGTGGCAGCGGGCCCGGGTGCGGCCGACCGGGCGCGCGGGCATCCGGTGGCGGAGCCGGTCCGCCGGCACCCGGCCGTCGAGCGGGCGCGTGCCGTCGAGCGGGTGTCCGCGCCGGTGCGGATCTCCGACGGGGCCACCGTGCGGCTGCTGCGGCCCGGCGATCGGATCGACGTGATCGCCGCGCAGGAGAGCGTGGCGGGCGGTGAGGCCCGGGTGGTCGCGCGCGGGGCGCGGGTGACGAAGGTGCCGGAGCCGTTGGACGCCGCGAGCGAGAGCGGGGCGCTGGTCGTGCTGTCGGTTCCGCGCTCCACCGCGGCACGCCTGGCCGGCGCGAGCGCTACGGCGCGGCTGGCGGTGACGCTGTGCTGAGCCGGATCGCGCATGTCGTGCACATGGCGCTGGATGCCCTGTCAAGCCCCTCGTTCAGGTGGCCTGACTGGACAGGATGGCGTAACGCTGACGTAGGTTGCGGAGCTGTTCGTTCCACAACCTGCGTATGCGAGGAGAGACTCCGCGGTGAGCGAGAAGAAGGAACCGGGCCTCTGGGACGGCTTCAAGGCCTTCCTGATGCGCGGGAACGTTGTCGACCTGGCGGTAGCGGTGGTCATCGGCGCCGCGTTCACCAACATCGTCAACGCGGTGGTGAAGGGGATCATCAACCCACTGGTCGGAGCGATCGGCACCAAGAACCTCGATCACTACAGCTCGTGCCTGAGCTCGACGTGCCAGGGCGAGCAGGGCATCCAGATCCTGTGGGGGACCGTCCTCGGCGCGGCCCTCAGCTTCGTGATCACCGCGGCCGTCGTCTACTTCCTGATGGTCCTGCCCATGGCGAAGTACCTGGCCCGAGTGGAGGCCCGCCGCAAGGCGAAGGAGGGCACGCAGGAGGTCATCGAGGTGACCGAGCTGGAGGTGCTCAAGGAGATCCGCGACGCCCTGATCGCCCAGCGCGGCTCGGGGCACAGCCAGCAGTAGGGGCTCAGAGGTGGTGGGGCGGCTTCTCGTCGAGGAAGCGCTTCAGGTCGGCCGCGCTGTCGCCGCCGGTACCGGGCCGCTCGCCCCACCCGCGGTCCGTGTCGTCCGAGGACTGCTGGTCCAGCGGGTCGTCGAAGACCAGCGCGGGCTTCGGCTCACGCGGTTCGGGGGCGGCGGGGGCGGTGCTCATACGTCCAGAGTACGGCCCGCGCGGTGATGCCCCCCGCCCTCGCACACGGGTGATCCCTTACGGGAGAAATTCCCCGCTCCATCTGCTGTGCTTGTCCCCATGACGTCCAGTTCCACTCCCGCGTCGGGCGCTCCCCGCCCACCCGGGCACCGCCGCCCGCTGCGCAGGCTCACCGCCCGTGGCCGGCGTGAGGAGCACCGGGTCGCCACTCCACTGGAGCTCTTCTTCGACCTGTGCTTCGTCGTGGCCATCGCCCAGGCCGGCATCCAGTTGGTGCACGCGGTCGCCGAGAGCCACGCGGGCCAGGGGATCCTCGACTACGCGATGGTCTTCTTCGCCATCTGGTGGGCCTGGATGAACTTCACCTGGTTCGCCTCCGCCTACGACAACGACGACATCCTCTACCGGGTCGTCACCCTGGTCCAGATCGCCGGCGTGCTGGTCCTGGCGGCCGGGATCTCGCGGGCGTTCGAAAGCCGCGAGTACGTGGCGGTGCTGCTGGGCTATGTGATCATGCGGCTTGCCCTGGTGACGCAGTGGCTGCGGGTGGCCAGGTCGAGTGAGGGCCCGGAGCGGAGAATGGCTTTGCGGTACGCCGGCGGCGTGCTGCTGTGCCAGGCCGGCTGGGTGGGCCTGGTGCTCCTGCCCGAGGACGCCAGACCCTGGCTGTTCCTGGTGATGGCGATCCTGGAGATGTGCGTGCCTCCGTTCGCGGAGAGGGAGCACCCCACGTCCTGGCACCCGCATCACATCGCCGAGCGGTACGGACTGTTCACGATCATCGTGCTCGGCGAGACCATCGCCGCGGCCACGGTGGCGGTGAAGACCGGCATCGACGAGAACGACGCGCTGGGCGATGTCCTGCCGATCGCCGCGGGCGGACTGCTGATCATCTTCGCCGCCTGGTGGATCTACTTCGTGGTGCCGATCCACGGCCATCTGCGCTCCAACAGACAGGCGTTCCTGTGGGGCTACGGCCACTACGTGGTGTTCGCGTCGGCGGCCGCGATCGGCGCGGGTCTGGAGGTGGCGGTGGAGCAGACCGTGGGCAAGGCGCACATCTCGACGCTGGCGGCGTCGGCCGCGGTGACCCTGCCTACGGCCCTCTATCTCCTCACGGTGTGGGCGCTGCACTCGCGCTACTTCAAGGTGGGGATCACCCAGCAGCTGGTGCTGCCGACCACGGCTCTGCTGGTGATCTGCTGCACCTTCCTGGGCGATTGGGCGGTTCTCGTGGCCGGCATCGTCACGGCGGTGGCGGTGGTGACCGGGGAGACGCTGACGGCCACCAGGTCGGCCCGAGGACACGGGACGACGGCGGAGACGCCGGTCGCCTGACAGTTGGGTCCGGTCAGGCACCGTGCCCCGGCCGGCCACGTATGGCCGGTCTTCGCGGGGCCGCGCAGGTGACTGGACGAGACTGGGCCCATGACAGTTGACGCACTGACAGATGTCGCCGGGCTGCGGGTGGGGCATGCGACGCGTACCGGCGACGGTTGGCTGACCGGCACCACGGTCGTCCTGGCGCCCGAGGGCGGGGCCGTCGCCGCCGTGGACGTCCGCGGCGGCGGTCCGGGCACCAAGGAGACGGACGCCCTCGATCCGCGCAACCTCGTGCAGAAGGTCGAGGCGATCGTGCTGACCGGGGGCAGCGCGTACGGGCTGGACGCGGCGTCCGGGGTGATGGCCTGGTTGGAGGAGCAGCGGCGCGGCGTGCGCGTCGGGGTGGATCCGGCTCATGTCGTGCCGGTGGTGCCCGCCGCGTGTGTCTTCGATCTCGGCCGGGGCGGTGACTTCCGGGCGCGGCCGGACGCGGCCACCGGGCGGGCGGCGGTCGAGGCGGCCGCGGCGAGCGAACCCGGCGACCCGGTGCGGGAGGGCTGCGTGGGCGCCGGCACGGGGGCGACTGTCGGACCGGTCAAGGGCGGGATCGGCACCGCGAGCGTCGTCCTCGACTCGGGGATCACGGTGGCCGCGCTGGTGGTGGCCAACGCGGCGGGTTCGGTCGTGGATCCCGAAACCGGGGTCCTGTACGGGGAGTTGTTCCAGGGGCGCGTGGACTACCCGCAGGAGAGCGTCCACGAGGCCGCGCGCCAAAGCCTCGCCGAGATCGCGGCGAAGAACGCGCCGCCACCGCTCAACACCACTCTCGCTGTGGTCGCCACCGATGCGGACCTGACGAAGGCGCAGGCGCAGAAGCTGGCCGGCACGGCGCACGACGGCATCGCGCGGGCCGTACGACCGGTGCATCTGCTCAATGACGGGGACACCGTGTTCGCGCTGGCCACCGGGGAACGCCCGCTCGACGCCGGGCAGCCCCTCGCGCTGAACGAGCTTCTCGCGGCGGGCGCGGACGTGCTGACGCGGGCGATCGTGCGGGCCGTGCGGGCGGCTGTGCCGGTGGACGGGCCGGGTGGAGTGTGGCCGTCGTACGGGGAGTTGTACGGGCAACGGTGACAGGGACCGGCAACGTAGGCCTCCGGTGCGGGCGCCGCGGCCGATTGTCCCGGTTGTGTCACGTGATGGCGTTCACGGCGCACGTTGGGAACCCGGTCCCGTGGCGGTGGCCTCTTCCACCGTGGAACGGAACGGATCCCGTAGATCGCATGAAGATGGAGTATCTCGTGACAACGCCGGACATAGCAGCGCGGCGCACAGTGGGGGCATGTGCCGCCCTGATGATCGGCGCTCTGACGCTCACCGCCTGCGGTGGGAGCGCCAACGCCGATCACGAGGACGGAAAGGGCGGCAATGGTTCGTCCAAGACTTCCGCAGCGCAGATCGCGATCTCGGCGAAGGACGGCTCGACGGGGGCGTCGATCAACTCGACCGGTGTGAAGGTCAGTGACGGCAAGCTGACTGAGGTGAAGATGACGGTGGCCGGGACCGGGCAGGCCGTGCCGGGCTCGCTGGCCGCCGACGGGGTCAGCTGGAAGCCGAAGGAGCAGCTGGAGCGCGGGACGAAATACCAGATTTCGGCCACCGCGAAGGATGCCGACGGGCGCAACGCCGCGGCCGACTCGACCTTCACGACGGTGTCGAAGGCCAACAGCTTCGTCGGGACGTACACGCCCGACGACGGCACCACGGTCGGCGTCGGCATGCCGGTGTCGTTCAACTTCGACAAGGCGATCAGCAACAAGAAGGACGTCCAGTCGCACATCACCGTCACCTCCAGCAGCGGCCAGAAGGTGGTCGGGCACTGGTTCAACGGGCAGCGGCTCGACTTCCGGCCCGAGGCGTACTGGAAGGCCGGCTCCAAGGTCACGATGAAGGTCGACCTGGACGGGGTCGAGGGCGCGAACGGCGTCTACGGGGTGCAGAAGAAGACGGTCACCTTCACCGTCGGGCGCTCGCAGGTCTCCACGGTCGACGTCAACACGCAGACGATGACGGTCGTGCGCGACGGCAAGACGGTCAAGTCGGTGCCGATCTCGGCGGGCAGCTCGGAGTTCTCCACCTACAACGGGCAGATGGTGATCTCCGAGAAGTACAAGAAGGTCCGCATGGACAGCCGCACGGTCGATCTCGCCAACGCGTACGACATCAAGGACGTGCCGAACGCGATGCGACTGACGCAGTCGGGGACCTTCCTGCACGGCAACTACTGGTACAGCCAGGGCAATCCGCCCTTCGGCCGCCAGGGCACCAGCCACGGCTGCGTCGGTCTGCAGGACATGAAGGGCGGGCAGGGGGACACCCCCGCCAAGTGGTTCTACGACAGCTCGATCCTCGGTGACGTGGTGATCGTCAAGAACTCCCCCGACAAGACCGTGACGCCGGACAACGGACTCAACGGCTGGAACATGTCGTGGAACGAGTGGGTCGCGGGCAGCGCCGCGTGACCCACTGAAGTGCCGTCCGAGCAGGGATTCTTGACAGTTCGTCGGGCCGCGCGGGAACTTCTCGCGCGGCCCGCGCGTTTTACCGGACGTACGTTTTCTCGGTTCCCGGACATGATGTCCGACCGAGGGGCTACGGTATGCACCCACAAGGTGACATGCAGCAACGCCGGGAGAAACCTTGAGCGTTCCGTACGAGACGGCAGCGTACGAACCACCCGAGTCGCCGGAGTCTCCGGAGGAGCACCTCGCGCGACTCCTCGGCCGTGCCCTGAACTCGTTCGAGCTGCCCGACGAGACGATACGGCGGCTCGACTCTGCGCTGGCTCACGACAGCTCACTGCACTCCGCGCACCACAGCGCGGGGCTGCATCGAGAGACGTACCGGCACACCTGGCTGCTCGCCGACGGGTCGGCACTCACACTGTGGGAGCTCGTCCACAACACCGCGCGGGGCCGGGCCCCGCAGCACGAGGTGTACGTCGACGAGGAGGAGTTGCGCGCCGCGACCGGGCGGCTGCCGCTGCCGCCGGACGCGCCGGACTTCGAACTGCCGGTGACGGTGCAGCTGTCGCCGATCCCCGCGCCCCGGCACGCCTATGTGCCGGACGACTCGGCGGACCACGCGCGCCGGCTGCTGCGCCGCGCGGAGAACCCGGACCGGCCGGACGCGGCCACGGCCGCGCTGCTGGCCACGGCGTTCGCGCACCAGATCACCCAGGCATTCGGCCGCCCCGGCCGCGCGGGGCGCCCCGGGCTGTGCTTCTCGCTCTACGAGCACGCCTTCCTGCTCCGCGACGGCAAGGAGATCTCCCTCTGGGAGGTCGAGCACACAGCCACGCCCGACGGCCGGCACATGTGCGAGGTGTACACCAGCGAGGACGCGGCACGCGACGCGATGGAACGGCGGGCTGCGCAGGTGCCGTAGGGCTGGCGCGGGTGCCTCAGGGGGCGGCGGCAGGTGCCGTAGGGCTGGTGCGGGTGCCTCAGGGGCGGCGCGGGTGCCGCGGGGCTGATGCGGGTGCCTCAGGGCTGCGCAGGCGGCGCGGGTGCCGCGAGGGCTGGTGCAGGTGCCGTGAGGCCTGGTGCAGGTGCCGCGAGGGCGGCGCGAGTGCCGCGAGGGCGGCGCTGGGGCCGCGAGGGCGGCGCGGGCGCCGGAGGCAGCCCGTCCGAGCGGCTCAACCCTTCAGCGGCTGTCGTCCAGTTGGCGCACCAGGCCGGCGAACGCGTCCCGTTCTGCCGGGGTCAGTTCCACGGCTTCCAGGGCCGGGGCGGTCTGCCGCTGGTGCGGGAGGCCGGGGAGCGTCCCGGGGGCGGCCTCGGGGCGGGTGCGGCGCAGGAGGCGGGCCAGCCCCATCACCCACAGCACGGCCGCCAGGGCGAGGACGACCGGGCCCAGCAGCTGGATGATCGAGACGTTCTCAGGCATACGCTCCAGTAGACAACACGGTCCGGGCCATTGGGCCCGGACCGTGACGTATCTCGCAGGTGCCGTGAACAACTCACGGCGCCCGCAAAGGGACAAGCCGGCGACTTGCCCGGCGGAGGGCTTATGCGGCCACCGGCTGCTTCGCCTCCGCGGTCGTCGCCGCCGAGGGCTCAGCGGCTGCGGCGCCCTCGGGAACCGTCCTGCGCATGCCCTTCAGGACGATGACCAAGCCCGCCGTGACCGCCGTACCGGCCGCGATGGCCAGCAGGTAGAGGAACGGCTTGCCAATCAGGAAGGTGACCCAGATGCCGCCGTGCGGGGCGCGCAGCGTCGAGCCGAAGGCCATGGTCAGCGCGCCGGTGACCGCGCCGCCCGCCATGGAGGCGGGGATCACGCGCAGCGGGTCGGCGGCCGCGAAGGGGATCGCGCCCTCGGAGATGAAGGAGGCCCCCAGGACCCAGGCGGCCTTGCCGTTCTCGCGCTCGGCGGTGGTGAACAGCTTCTTGCGGATCGTGGTGGCGAGGGCCATGCCGAGCGGCGGGACCATGCCGGCGGCCATCACGGCGGCCATCACCTTCATCGCCGAGTCGCTGGGATCCTGCACGGCGATACCGGCGGTGGCGAAGGCATACGCGACCTTGTTGACCGGGCCACCCAGGTCGAAGCACATCATCAGGCCGAGCAGGATGCCGAGCAGGGCGGCGTTGGTGCCGGAGAGGCCGCCCAGCCAGTCCGTCATGGCCTTCTGAGCCTCGGCGATGGGCTTGCCGATCACCACCAGCATCAGGAAGCCGACGACCATCGACGAGATCAGCGGAATCACGACCACCGGCATGATGCCGCGCAGCACCGGCGGGATCTTGATCCGTTGGATACCGAGGACCACGCCACCGGCGATCAGACCGGCGGCCAGACCACCGAGGAAACCGGCGTTGATGTTGGCCGCGATCATGCCGCCGACGAAGCCCGGGACGAGACCCGGCCGGTCCGCCATGCCGTATCCGATGTACCCGGCGAGGACGGGGATCAGGAAGCCGAAGGCGACGCCACCGATCTGGAACAGCAGCGCAGCCCAGCTGTCGACCTGGAGCCAGTCGAAGTGCTCAGTGACCGGCTGAGCCTTGTCGATCTCCCAGCCGCCGATCGCGAACCCGAGGGCTATCAGCAGACCGCCCGCCGCGACGAACGGGACCATGTAGCTCACGCCGGACATGAGCCACTTGCGCAGCTTGGTGCCGTAGCCCTCGCCGGGCTCGCCGGCGCGCTCGACGGGGGTGCCGGGCCGGGCGGCCGCGGTGGCCTCGCCGCGCTCGGCCTTGGCACGGACCTCGGAGATGAGGTCGGCGGGGCGGTTGATGCCCGCCTTCACGCCGACGTCGACGGTGGGCTTTCCGGCAAACCGGTCCTTCTCCCGTACGGCCACGTCGTGGGCGAAGATCACGCCGTCCGCCGCCGCGATGACGGCCGGGTCCAGGCGGGTGAAGCCGGCCGAGCCCTGCGTCTCGACGACGAGCTCGACGCCTGCGTCGCGGCCCGCGTTCTCCAGCGACTCGGCCGCCATGTACGTGTGGGCGATGCCGGTCGGGCAGGAGGTGACGGCGACGATACGGAAGGGGCGGTCGCCGGGGGTCTCCGTGGTGGCTTCGGAGGAAGCGCCCTCGGCAGGGGTGGTGGTGCCCGTGGCGTCGTCGGCGGAGGCCGCCACCGACGACGCCACGGAGTCCTGGGAGCCTTCAATGACTCCAGAGCCTTCGGAACCGGTGGTGTCGGCCGGCCCCTCCGCCTCGGCCGGCCCTTCCGCCTCCGGCTCCTCCCCCCGGATCAGCGCCGCCGCCGACGCCGCGTCCCCCGCCGACCGCAGCGCGTCCGTGAACTCGGGGTTCATCAGCTGCCGGGCCAGCGACGACAGGATCGTCAGGTGGGCGTCGTCCGCGCCCGCCGGAGCAGCGATCAGGAAGATCAGGTCGGCGGGGCCGTCCGCGGCGCCGAAGTCGATGCCGGCGGTGCTGCGCCCGAAGGCGAGCGTCGGCTCGGTGACGTGCTCGCTGCGGCAGTGCGGGATGCCGATGCCACCGTCGAGGCCGGTCGGCATCTGTGCCTCGCGGGCGGCCACGTCGGCGAGGAAGCCCTCCAGGTCGGTCACCCGGCCCAGGGCCACCATGCGCTCGGCGAGGGCACGCGCCGCCGCGTCCTTTGTGTCGGCGGACAGGTCGAGATCGACCAGGTCCGCGGTGATCATGTCGCTCATCGCGGGCTCCTTCGCACGCGTATCGCCCGGGGAGTCTGGTGGGCGGTGAAGGGGACGGGGGTGCCGTGGGGGGCGGCATGAATGCGGTGGGGGGAGGCGAGGTCGAGGGAGGCGGGGTCGGGGAGAACCCGCCTCCCACGGGCGGCAGAGCGGCTCAGGTCGCTCTGCCGTCCGTCGGTGGCCGTGAGTAACGCCGAGCTTCGCCGGTCACGATCCGGATCGGCAAGAACTGTGACAACCACGACATTCGTCATGACACCGGCTCCTTCAGTACGCGGTCCACCGGCACCTCGGCGGTGACCGTCACCGCGGTCGGGTCCAGATCGGCCGGCGAGGGCATCACACTGCCGGGCAGCTGTACGGCCGCCGCACCGTGCGCGACCGCGGAGGCCAGCGCCTCGGGCCCGGCTCCCCCGGCGATCAGAAAGCCGGCGAGGGAGGAGTCACCGGCGCCGACATTGCTGCGTACGACGTCCACGCGCGCGCTGCCGAACCAGGCGCCAGAGCCGTCCACGAGCAGCTGCCCGTCGGCGCCCAGGCTCGCCAGTACGGCGCCGGCGCCCATCGCGCGCAGCTCCTCGGCGGCCTTCAGCGCGTCGCCCACGGTGGTCAGGGGGCGCCCGACGGCCTCCGAGAGCTCCTCGGCGTTCGGCTTCACCACGTCGGGCCGGGCACGCAGCGCTTCGAGGAGAGCGCGCCCGGAGGTGTCCAGCGCGATCCGCGCGCCGCCCGCGTGCGCCCGGGTGACGACATCGGCGTACCAGGACGGGGCGAGCCCCCGCGGCAGGCTGCCGCAGCAGGCGATCCAGTCGGCGTCGGGCGACTGCTCGCGGACCGTCTCCAGCAGGAGTTCCTGCTCGGCGGCCGACAGCTGCGGCCCGGGCGCGTTGATCTTCGTGAGCACGCCGTCCGACTCCGCGAGCGCGATGTTGGACCTGGTGGCCCCGGCGACCGGCACCGGGGCGACCTCGATGCCCTGCGCGTCGAGCAGGTCGGCGACGAGCGCGCCGGGCGCGCCGCCCAGGGGCAGGACCGCGACCGTGCGCTGCCCGGCGGCCGTGACGGCGCGCGAGACGTTCACGCCCTTGCCGCCCGGGTCCATGCGCTCGCCGGTGGCGCGTATGACCTCGCCGCGATCGAGGGACGGCACCTCGTAGGTGCGGTCCAGGGACGGGTTCGGGGTGACGGTGAGGATCATGCGCGCACTACTTCCGTGCCCCCGCGCTCGATCGCGGTGGCGTCTTCCGGGCTCAACCCGCTGTCGGTGATCAGCAGGTCCACGTCGCTCAGGTCGCCGAAGCGGGCGAAGTGCTCCTGGCCGTGCTTGGAGGAGTCGGCGAGCAGCACCACGCGGCGGGCCGCGGCCACCGCGGCCCGCTTCACCGCGGCCTCGGCGAGATCCGGGGTGGTCAGACCGTGCTCGGCGGAGAAGCCGTTGGCCGCGACGAACAGGACGTCGGCGCGGATCTCGCCGTACGCGCGCAGCGCCCAGGCGTCCACGGCGGCGCGCGTACGGTGCCGTACCCGCCCGCCGACCAGGTGCAGCTGGATGCCGGGGTGGTCCGCGAGGCGGGCCGCGATCGGCAGGCTGTGCGTGACGACGGTGAGGGACGCCTCCAGCGGCAGCGCGGCGGCCAGGCGGGCCACCGTCGTACCGGCGTCGAGGATCATCGTGCCCTCGGTCGGCAGCTCGGCGACGGCCGCCTTCGCGACCCGGTCCTTCTCGTCGGCCGCCGTCGACTCGCGCTCGGCGAGATCCGGCTCGAAGTCCAGACGCCCGGCGGGGATCGCGCCACCGTGCACACGGCGCACGAGCCCGGCGCGGTCGAGGGCCTTCAGGTCACGGCGGATCGTCTCCGCCGTGACCTGGAACTCCTCGGCCAGCGACAGGACGTCCACCCGGCCGCCGTCACGGGCGAGGCGGAGGATCTCCTGCTGCCGCTCCGGTGCGTACATGTCCGTTCGCCTCCGAACTGTGCCCGAACTTGTGGTTTCAGCGGGAGGCTACGCCTGGATTTCCGGAAAGTAAACAGGTTCGGGCTCAATCGGGCATGAACGGGAATGCCGAGGGGCCCGGCACCGAAGTGCCGGGCCCCTCCCCCGCTTCTCGGGAGCTGCTCCGCGGTTCCGCTCGCCGCCCCGCTCTCCCCGCTCTCAGGGCACCAGCACGGGCTCCTGCTCCGGTGCCGGCGACGCCTCCTCCCCCGCACCCTCCACGTGCTGCGCGGGCCGCTTCGGCAGCGCGAACATCAGCAGGAAGATGACGGCCATCACCGCGGCCACCCAGCCCAGCGCGTGCTGGAAGCCGTCCACGAAGGCCGCGCCCACCGCCGGACGCTGCGCCGCCTCGGCCAGCTGATCGTCGATGACGCCGAAGAAGACGACGGACACCAGGCCGAGGCCGAGCGCGTTGCCCATCTGCTGCACGGTGTTGATCAGGCCCGACGCCGAACCGGAGTGCTCGCGCGGCACCTCCGACAGGATCGCGTCCGTCAGCGGGGCCACGATCAGGCCCATGCCGACACCCATGACGATCAGGGGCAGGGCCATCTGCCAGGGCGCGATGGAAAGGCCGTAGTGGTCGGACTCCCAGATGTAGAGCAGGACGCCGAGCGCCATCACCAGCGCGCCCGCCTGCAGCACCTTGCGGCCGAAGCGCGGCACCAGCGCCTGCACGGACATGCCGGCCGCCACCGAGACCGCGATCGAGAAGGGGATCCCGGTCAGGCCCGCCTTGAGCGGACTCCAGCCCAGACCGAACTGCATGTACATCGTCCAGACCAGGAAGAAGATGCCGAGCGCCACACCGAACACGGTCTGCACCGCGATACCCGCCGCGAAGCTCTTCACCTTGAACAGTGACAGTTCGACGAGCGGGGAGCCGTCGCGGGTCGCCTTCCGCCTCTCGTACGCCACCAGCACCGCGAGGACGACGAGCGCGCCCGCCATCGACACGTACCCCCACAGCGGCCAGCCCAGCTCACGGCCGCGCGTCAGCGGGTACAGCAGCATCAGCAGGCCCAGCGTGACAAGGGCGACGCCGACCAGGTCCAGCTTCAGTGCCTTCGGCGCCTTGGACTCGGTGATGTAGCGGCCGCCGAGGATCAGGCCCGCGATGCCGACCGGGAGGTTGATGAGGAAGATCGGGCGCCATTCGAGGCCGAACAGGTTCCACTCCGTCAGCAGGGCGCCGAGCAGCGGGCCGGTGACCGCGCCGAGTCCCACGACCGCTCCGAACAGGCCGAACACCTTGCCGCGTTCGTGCGCCGGGAAGGTGGCGTGCACGATCGACAGGACCTGCGGGACCATCAGCGCCGCCATCGCGCCCTGCAGGATGCGGGAGGCGACCAGCATCTCCGGGTTCGCCGCGAAGCCGCACAGCGCCGAGGCGATGGTGAAGCCGCCGATGCCGATGAGGAACAGCCGCTTGCGGCCGTGGATGTCGCCGAGACGGCCACCCGTGATCAGACCCGCGGCGAAGGCGAGTGCGTAGCCGGCGGTGATCCACTGGATCTGGCTGAAGCTCGCGCCGGCCTCCCGCTGGATCGACGGGATGGCGATGTTGACGATCGTGACGTCGACGAGGTCCATGAAGGCCGCGGTCATCACGATCGCCAGGGCGAACCATCGGCGGCGGTCGCCTGGGGCGGGCTGAGGTGCGGGTGACGTTTCGGAGGAGGTCATGCATCGAAGATAGGACCGCACTAGGTCAGGCCGTGTCCTACTTCTGGGGGATCCTCGGATACATGACGACGGATACTCCGGCACGGCTCCTGACTCTTCTCTCCCTGCTTCAGACGCCCCGCGAATGGCCCGGCGGCGAACTCGCCGACCGGCTCGGGGTGTCCCGGCGTACGGTGCGGCGGGACATCGACCGGCTGCGGGAGCTGGGATATCCCGTGCAGGCGAGCATGGGCGCCGACGGCGGCTACCGGCTTGTCGCGGGCAAGGCGATGCCGCCGCTCGTCCTCGACGACGAGGAGGCCGTGGCGATCGCGGTCGGGCTGCGGGCGGGGGCCGGGCACGCAGTGGAGGGAGTGGAGGAGGCGTCCGTGCGGGCGCTGGCGAAGCTGGAGCAGGTGCTGCCGTCGCGGTTGCGGCATCGGGTCTCCACGCTGCAGGCCGCGACCACGCCGCTGACCAGTGGGGACGGGGCGAGTATCGCGCCCGAGACGCTGACGGTGATGGCGGCGAGTGTGGCGGGGCAGGAGCGGTTGCGCTTCGCGTATCGGGCGGGGGACGGGACGGGGTCGCGGCGGCTGGTGGAGCCGTATCGGCTGGTGTCGACGGGGCGGCGCTGGTACCTCGTCGCGTACGACCTCGACCGGGGGGACTGGCGGACGTTCCGGGTCGACCGGGTGAGCGAACCGTTCGCCACGGGGGCGCGGTTCGCTCCGCGGGAGTTGCCTACGGGGAGTGCGGCGGAGTATCTGCGGCAGTCGATGTGGCGGCGGCAGGAGTCGTACGAGTTCGTGGTCACGTTCGCGGCGTCTGCCGAGGTGGTGGGGGCTCGGTTGCCGGGGTGGCTGGGGGTGCCCGAGGCGGTGGGGGCGGAGCGGTGCCGGCTGCGGGGCAGCAGTAGTGATCCCGTTGAGTGGATGGGGGTGCGGTTGGCGATGGTGGGGTGCGAGTTCGTGGTGGAGTCGCCCGGCGAACTGGCGCGGGCTGTGCGGGAGTTGGGGGGACGGCTGAGGAGGGCTGGCGAGTCCGGGGGTGGGTGAGGGCATGCCTGCGGCGGCCCGCCCGGGTGAGTGGGGGTGCGCGTAGCGCCTGCGGGTGGGGGGTGGGTCGGGGCCGCGTCGGGGGGGTGTCCGTCCTCGGTCGGGCGGTTGAAGTCACTCAAGAGGGGCCGCTTCTTGACGCCCGCCGCTGCGGGCGGACGCCCCCCGACGCGTCCCCTTGCCGCCGTACGCGACTGCGGGCCGCCATCGCTTCGGCCGTGGCTATACGTCCTCCCAGGGAAAGTCCCTCAGCGTCGCCAGGTTGCGCATCGCCAGGGCCGCCGGGCCCTGCGGGCCCTCTGGTGGGGCGTCGCCTGCTGCCCAGGTTTCTACGGCCACTCGTACTGCGGCGGCGGCCACTGCGGCTGCGAAGTGGAGGGAGGGGGAAGGGCGTTCGGCAACGTTGTCGTCGGTGCCGGGGGCCGCCGACCTCGCGGCGAGTACTTCCGCCAGCGTCGTCTCCGACTCGTGGCAGACCTCCGCCCACACCTTCCTCAGCGCGGGGCTCGAGTTGGCCAGGCGGACCAGGGTGCGGACCCAGTCCCAGGAGGCTGTGGAGACCGCGGTGCCGGGGGTGAGGGT
This sequence comes from Streptomyces sp. NPDC012935, assembly GCF_042900345.1. NCBI lineage: Bacteria > Bacillati > Actinomycetota > Actinomycetes > Kitasatosporales > Streptomycetaceae > Streptomyces > Streptomyces sp. NPDC012935. The sequence continues at coordinate 235,856 of NZ_JBIBBC010000006.1, read as the reverse complement.
GTGGCGGGCCGCGTGTTCCAGGGCCTGGGGAAGGGGGAGGTCGGGCGGGGCCTTGCGGACCGCTTGCGACCAGCGGTCGGCGCCTGCCGCGTAGAGGGGGGCCACCGCCTCTTCCTTGGTGGCGAAGTAGCGGTAGAAGGTGCGCGGGGCGATACCGGCGGCCTGCGCGATGTCCTCGGCTCGGGTGGCCTTCAGGCCGCGTTTCACGAAGAGGCCGGCCGCGGCGCGGGCGATCTCCATGCGGGTTGCCGCCTTGCGTCGCTCCGTGAGGGACGGGGAGGAAGCGGGGGTGGGGCTGCTCACGCTCGGCAGGCTATGCCCATGTGGCACAATCTGCCATTCGGGTGGGCCACCCCGTGGTTCAGGTACGGGGTGGCCCGCCCTTCCAGGCCTGCCCCGGCGTGCGAGAGAGCCGGGCCCGGCACCCAGGGGGGTTGGGCGCCGAAGCCCGGCTCGGGGAAAGTCCCGGCGCCGGGGGGAGTGCGTCGGGACTTGGTCAGTGGGACCCGGTGCGGTGCGGGTCAGTGGCCTCGGAGGCTGAACTCCCTTGCCTGGAGGTCTTGTTCCCGGGGTCCTGTCGGTTGAAAGCGGCGTTACGCGCCATGTTTGCGCGGTCTTTCGCCACCCGGCGTACGCGGCCGCACCCTTTGCACGCCCTGTGGCCGTGACGTTACGCCGCGGCGTCGAAGCCGGTGCTGCGCGCGAGCTTCTTCAGCTCCAGCAGAGCGTGCTTCTCGATCTGGCGGATGCGCTCGCGAGTGAGGCCATGCTCCTTGCCGACCTCGGTCAGGGTGCGCTCGCGGCCGTCCTCGATGCCGTACCGCATCTTGATGATGGACGCCGTGCGCTGGTCGAGGCGGCCGATCAGGTCGTCCAGCTCCTCGCTGCGCAGGAGGGTGAGGACCGACTGCTCCGGAGAGACCGCGGAGGTGTCCTCCAGCAGGTCGCCGAACTGGGTCTCGCCCTCGTCGTCCACCGACATGTTCAGGGAGACGGGGTCGCGGGCCCAGTCCAGGACGTCCACCACGCGGTCCGGGTTCGAACCGAGCTCGGCGGCGATCTCCGCGGGCTCCGGGTCGCGGCCGTGCTCGCGGTTGAACTCGCGCTGCACTCGGCGGATGCGGCCCAGCTCCTCCACCAGGTGGACGGGGAGGCGGATGGTGCGCGACTGGTCAGCTATGGAGCGGGTGATCGCCTGGCGGATCCACCAGGTGGCGTACGTGGAGAACTTGAAGCCCTTGCGGTAGTCGAACTTCTCCACCGCGCGCACCAGGCCGGCGTTGCCCTCCTGGATCAGGTCGAGGAGGGGCAGGCCGCTGCGCGGGTAGCGGCGGGCCACCGCGACGACCAGGCGGAGGTTGGAGCGGATGAAGATGTCCTTGGCCCGCTCCGAGTCGGCGACCAGGGCCTCGAGCTCCTCGCGGGTGGCGTCCGCCCTGGCCTCCTCGTAGCCGTCGAGGACCTGCCTTGCGAACACACCCGCCTCGATGATCTGTGACAGCTCGACCTCTTTGGCTGCGTCGAGAAGCGGCGTGCGCGCGATCTCGTCGAGGTACATGCCGACCAGGTCGCGGTCCGCGATCTCGCCGCCATGGGCGCGAACACTGCGTGCCTTGTCGACGGTCTCGCCGGTGGCGGACTGACGACGGGCGACGGCACGGGTTGCCATGCGTGCTCCCTTGCGATGTGGGCGGGCGGGTGATTCGTGAACGCTTGGGACTCTTCTCGAGTGCCCTGCATCCGATGGAAACAACGACTGGAATCAGGACAGAATTCCCAACCCACCCCCGTATTTTTCTGATCTTGCAGTACCCTGTCCGGCCACACGAGGAGGCATGATGCCGTCGGCACGTACAGAGGTGCAGGTCAGACCGGGAGTCGAGAGTGACCTCGAAGCCCTCACCGACATCTACAACCACTATGTACGTGAGACGCCGATCACATTCGATACCGCCCTCTTCACGCCGGAAGAGCGCCGCCCTTGGCTGCTCTCCCACCCTGAAGACGGCCCGCACCGGTTGATGGTTGCCACCCAGGGGGCTCCTGGGGCCGACTCACAGCGGATTCTCGGTTACGCCACATCCAGCGCCTTCCGGCCGAAGCCCGCCTACGAGACCTCTGTCGAGGTGACCGTCTACCTCGCACCGGACGCCGGACGCCGAGGCGTCGGCACCCTCCTCTACAAGGCCCTGTTCGAGGCCCTGGACGGCGAGGACGTGCACCGCGCCTACGCCGGTATCGCCCAGCCGAACGAGGCGTCCACCCGGCTGCACGAGCGGTTCGGCTTCCGGTACGTCGGCACGTACCGCGAGGTGGGCCGCAAGTTCGGCCGGTACTGGGACGTCGCCTGGTACGAGAAGGAGCTGTGAGCCGGGCCGGAAGGCCGGACCTCAGCCGAACTGCACCGAGCGCTTCGCGAGCCCCATCCAGAACCCGTCGATCACCGACTTCTGCGTCGCCTCCAGCTCACCGGTCGCGTCCGCGGCGCCCATCGTCACGAACAGCGGGGCGAAGTGCTCGGTGCGCGGATGGGCGTAGCGGCCGGCCGGAGCCTTGCGCAGGAAGTCCAGCAGGGCGTCCCAGTCGCGGTTCTCCAGCGCCTGGCGGCCCCAGTCGTCGAACTCCACCGACCACGCGGGTATTCCACCCTGCCTGAGGGCGGCCAGGTTGTGGGTGAAGAAGCCGGAGCCGACGATCAGCACGCCCTCGTCGCGCAGCGGCGCCAGTTTGCGGCCGATCTCCATGAGCCGCACCGGGTCGAGGGTCGGCATGGAGATCTGCAGGACGGGGATGTCGGCGGTGGGGTACATCTCGACGAGGGGGACGTAGGCGCCGTGGTCGAGGCCGCGGTCCGGGATGTCCTGCACGGGGATGCCGGGGGCGCGCAGCAGTTTGCGTACGGACTCGGCGAGTTCGGGGGCGCCGGGGGCCGCGTATCGCACCTGGTAGTAGTGCTCGGGGAAGCCCCAGAAGTCGTAGACGAGAGGAACGGTCCCGGTGGCACCGATCGCGAGCGGGGCCTCCTCCCAGTGGGCGGAGACCATGAGGATCGCCTTCGGGCGCGGCAGGTCGGCGGACCAGGCGGCGAGCTCGGCGGGCCAGAGCGGATCGTCCGCAAGGGGCGGGGCGCCGTGACTGAGATAGAGGGCGGGCATGCGCTCCTGCGTGGCGGCGGACATGGCGACGGCTCCCTCCGGGGACTTGAAGCCATTTGCTTCAAATCTAAAGCTTCTCTGCCAGAGACGGTACGCCGCAGTAGTTAAAATTTCAAGGAGAGCTCTCGTACAGTGGAGTACATGAATACGGCATCGACCTCCGCGCCACCCTCGCCCGACCCCGCATCCGCACCGGAACCGCGCTGGCTCACCGACGAGCAGCAGCGCGTCTGGCGCACCTACCTGGATGCGGCCACCTTGCTCGAGGACCACCTGGACCGTCAGCTCCAGCGGGACGCGGGCATGCCGCACATCTACTACGGGTTGCTGGTCAAGCTCGCCGAGTCCGCGCACCGCAGGCTGCGGATGACCGAGCTGGCGATGTACGCGAAGATCACCCGCTCCCGTCTCTCGCATGCCATCGCCCGGCTGGAGAAGAACGGCTGGGTCCGGCGCGAGGACTGCCCCGATGACAAGCGGGGCCAGTTCGCGGTGCTGACGGACGCGGGCCTGGAGGTGCTGCAGCAGACCGCGCCTGGCCATGTGGAGGCCGTGCGGCAGGCGATGTTCGACCGGCTTACGCCGGAACAGCAAAAGGCCCTCGGCGAGATCATGCGGATCGTCGCCGAGGGCCTGCAGCCCAGCGAAGCGGGTGCGGACCTGCCCTGGCTCCGCTGAACCGCTCATTCAGCGAGCCGGGGCAGGTCCTGGGGGTCGTACGTACGGAGCGTCCCCATCCCCGTACGTACGCCTGGCCCGAAGGGGTGGCCGGCGGTCGCCGCCGGCCTCGGTGCTACGTCAGTGCGCGACGACCGGCACCGGCACCTCGTCCTCGGCGCCCTCCTCGGAGGACGCCACCGTCGTACCGCCCGGGCGGCCGGCGTTGACGAAGGTCAGGGCGATGACCGCGGCCGCGACCAGGATGCCGACGGCGAACCAGATGGCGCTGGTGTAGCCCTGCACCATGGCCTCCAGCTGGACCAGCTGCTGCTGGGACCGGCTGGTGGCACCGGCGATGTGGTCGGCGACGTACGCCGTGGTCGCCGAGGCGGCGATCGTGTTCAGCAGCGCCGTACCGATCGCGCCGCCCACCTGCTGCGAGGTGTTCACCATCGCGGAGGCCACACCGGCGTCCTGCGGCTTGACGCCCTGCGTGGCCAGCGACATCGCCGGCATGAACGCGGTACCCATGCCGAGGCCGAGCAGCAGCATCGCCGGCAGCAGGAGCGCGGCGTACGAGGAGCCGATCTCCAGCTGGGTCAGCAGCAGCATGCCGAGGGCGGCGACCAGGAAGCCGGGGCCCATCAGCAGGCGCGGCGCGACCCGGGTCATCAGGCGGGTGCCGATCTGGGTGGAGCCCGCGATCATGCCCGCGATCATGGGCAGGAAGGCGAAGCCGGTCTTGACCGGCGAGTAGCCCTTCACGATCTGCAGGTAGTAGGTCAGGAAGAGGAACAGGCCGAACATCGCGATGATCGCGAGGCCGAGCGAGAGGTAAATGCCGCCGCGGTTGCGTTCGGTGACCACGCGCAGCGGCAGCAGCGGGGCCTTGACCTTGGACTCGACCAGGACGAAGGCCGCCAGCAGCACACCGGAGGCGACGAACATGCCGACCGTCAGGGAGTCGCCCCAGCCGTTGGACTCGGCGCGGGTGAAGCCGTAGACCAGCGCGACCAGACCGAGGGTGGACAGGATCACGCCCGGGATGTCGAGCGCGGAGCGGTTGCGGGCGCCCTTGGGCTCACGGATGACGAACCAGGCACCGGCCGCGGCGAGAATGGCGAACGGGATGTTCACGAAGAACGTCCAGCGCCAGTCCAGGTACTCGGTGAGGAAACCGCCGAGGATCAGACCCACGGCACCGCCACCACCGGCGATCGCACCGTAGATGCCGAACGCCTTCGCGCGCTCCTTGGCATCGGTGAACATCACGGCGAGCAGCGAGAGCGCGGCAGGAGCGAGCAGCGCGCCGAACGCACCCTGCAGGGCGCGGGCGCCGAACATCATGGCCTCGTTGGTGGCCGCGCCACCGAGCGCGGAGGCCGCGGCGAAGCCGCCCAGACCGATGACAAACGCCCGCTTACGGCCCCAGAGGTCGGCGATACGGCCGCCGAAGAGCAGCAGACCACCGAAGGCGAGGGCGTAGGCCGTGACGACCCACTGCCGGTTGCCGTCGGAGATACCCAGGTCCTGCTGGGCGGAGGGCAGGGCGATGTTCACGATGGTCGCGTCGAGCACGACCATCAGCTGGGCTATCGCGATGAACGCGAGCGCTTTCCAGCGGTTGGGATCAGCGGCACCGAGGGTGCCGCCGGAAGCCTTTACGGCCGTTTCAGACATGGGTCTACCCACTTCGGGACTTCGTGACGGAAAAAGTGAAAGGAAAGGGGACGGCTCGTCGGCTGTGACGGCCGGTGAGAGTCAGTCGGTGGCTTTGTGGTTCGGTCTATCGGCTGCCGTGGCGCTCTGATGACTGCCGTTGTGCTCTGAACTGATCGGTCAGGCCTGGCGCAGGTCCTCCATGGTCAGCGGCGTGCCCGGCAGGGCGGAACGGGCCGGGGCCCGCAGCCCGTCCAGGAACAGCTGCAGATGGCGGTGGACGTAACGGTCGGCGATGTCGCAGCCCGTGCCGGCCGGGGGCCGGCTGAGCTGGGCGGCGGCGATCATGACGTCGCCGACGTCCACGTCGGAGCGGAGCTGGCCGGCCACCTTGGCGCGGTCCATGATCGCCCCGATGAGCTGCTCGACCCGCTCGCGCGAGGCCTCCAGGTCAGGGTGGTTGCTGTCGAACGTGCTCTGGACCATCGGGCACAGCGCGCTGATCCGCTCGTCGGCGGCCGTGTGCACGAAGCGCTCCAGAGCCTCGAAGGCATCCCCGGTCTGAGCGAGCGCGAGCTCGGCCGCCGCGGCCGTACGGTCCATGACGGAGCAGACGACCTCGCGGACCAGTGCGTCGCGGTCGGGGAAGTTGCGGTACACCGTGGCGTTGCCGACGCCGGCCCGGCGGGCGATGTCGTCCAGTGGCACGTCAGGGCCGAACTCGACGAACATCTCCCGGGCGGCGGTGACGATCCGCTCCCGGTTGCGCAGGGCGTCGGCGCGCGGCCGGGTCGCCTTGCGCGGTGCGGGGGTTGCGGTCTGCACGGCGTACTCCTGAGTTCTCTGGTGGCGATCCGGGGAAGCTGTCCCCGTTTCGCTCGGACACATGACTAAACGGGGAGGGGCTCCCCGGTTATTTCCCAAACCCGCAAGGAATTCCTTGTGACCTGAGTCACAATCTCGCCCGCCTCTCGCGGCCGGGGACCCACGTTCGGTCTCCTCCAACGCGCGCACGTCCAGCCCTCGACACAGGGTGATCGAGAGGGTGCAGTACGCAGTCGGCGGCTGCCATGGACGAGAGGCCCATGCATGCAGCCGACCAGTCGGATACGCCCCCGCCGTGTGGCCGCCCTTGCCTCCGTGACCGCCCTGACCCTGGCGGTCAGCACCTCGGCAGGCACCGGGCACCTCACGGCGGGGACCTCCACGGCGGCCGGAGCGAGCCCGATACCACCGGGCCACTCCGCGGCTCTCGGCCCCTGCATGATCAGCGGCCGGCCGACGGTCCAGATGTCGGAGGGCGTACCGACACCGCGCGGTTACGCCCGCTCCACCGGAACCGTCCGCGCCCTCACCCTGATGGTCGACTTCCCCGACGCGCCCGGCACGGGCAAGGCGCTCGACCGTTTCGGGGAGTTCTTCCCGCAGACCCAGAAGTGGTTCCGCACCAGTTCCTACGGCCGCCTCGACTACCGCCCCGACACCCCGATACCCCGCTGGCTGCGCATGCCCAAGTCGTTCCGGGCGTACGGCATAGAGCGCGGCGCGCCCTTCGACCCCGGGTACCGGCAACTGGTCCAGGACCTCGTGATCGCGGCCGACCCCAAGGTGGACTTCCGGTCGTACGACTTCCTGAACGTCCTGGTCACCCCGAACGCCGGCCCGTCGGCCCTGGACACGGTCCTGTCGGTGACCTTCGCGGGCAACGCCGAGGCTCCGGTGGCCGACGGCGTCTCGGTGACCAACGCGTCCTTCGTCTACTCCCGCCAGGACGACGGCTCCGGCACCTACCACCGCACCGGCTACCGGGTACTCCCCCACGAGAACGGCCACGTCTTCGGCCTGCCGGACCTGTACACCGCCGAGGGCGGGGGCGCGGTCGGCCACTGGGACATCATGAGCGAGGACTGGGGGGCCAACAACGACCTCCTCGGCTGGCACAAGTGGAAACTGGGCTGGCTGGACTCGGACCAGGTCCGGTGCGCGGCCACCCCCGGCAAGGCCGAGTACGCCCTCACCCCGCTGGCCCGCACGGGCGGCCCCAAACTGGTCTTCGTCCCGCTGGACCGCCGCACCGGTTACGCCGTCGAACTACGCACCCGCGAGGGCAACGACGAGGCCGTGTGCCGCCCCGGCGTCCTGATCTACAAGGTCGACGCCGACGTCGACACCGGAATGGGCCCGGTAAAGGTCCTCGACTCCCACGAGGACAGCGGCGGCTGCACCCGCAGCCCGAACGTCCACGCCGAACTCTCGGACGCGACGTTCGTGCCGGGGGAGGAGTTCCGGGACGAGAAGAGGGGGGTGCGGGTGGCGGTGGTGGGGGCGGATCTGGCGGGGGGGTATCGGGTGCGGGTTTCGCGGGGGTAGGGGTGTGGGGGTTGTTGGGCTGGGGATGTGGCGGGTTGCTGGGCTGGGGCGTAGAGGGTTGCTGGGCTGAGGTGTGGGGGGTTGTTGGGCTGGGGCGTAGAGGGTTGCTGGGCTGGGGTCTGGGGGGTTACTGAGCTGGGGGCGTAGAGGGTTGCTGGGCTGGGGTGTGGGCTCGAGTCGCCGCCGTACGAGCGCGTGAATCGAACGAACCGCATCGCATCCCATCCCATCGCGTCGCCTCGCGGCACATCGCATTACGGTTAGGCCTGCCGCGACCGCCGTACCGGAGAGCCGATGCCCGCGAAGACGACCCTGGACGACCGTGCCGTGCCGGTGGAGGCGGTCACGCCGCTGATCCGTGGCGTCGGGGTGCTGTGGCGGCTGACGGAGGCGGGCGGGACGCTGAGCGCGAGCGGGCTGGAGCGGGCGACCGGACTCGCACGCTCCACGGTGGACCGGATCGCGTCCACGCTCGCGCGCATGGGATACGTCCGCCTCGACGGCCGCGACGTGATCCTGGCGCCCCGAGTGATGGAACTGGGCAACGCCTACCTGGCCGCCCTCGGCCTGCCCGCCCTCCTCGCCTCCCACGCCGACGCGCTCGCGGACGAGTTGGACGAGTCGGTGTCGCTGGCGGTCGCCGACCGCGACGGCATCCGCTTCATCCACCAGGCCACCCGCCGCCGCGCGATGTCCCTGAGCTTCCGCATCGGCGACCTGCTCCCGGCCGAACGCACCTCGCCGGGCCCGCTGTTCGCGACGGAGTGGACGGCCACGGAGTGGCACGCCTGGCGTGAGCGCCGGGCGGCGGACCGGGAGGACCGCGGCTTTCCCGCAGTACCGGCGCAACCGCACCCGTCCCCCGACGAGGAATTCGAGCGCCGCGCGGCACGTGCGCAAAAGGACGGCTGGGCACTGGACGACCAGTTGATCGAGCCGGGACTGGTCGCCGTGTCCGTGCCGGTGAGGGACCCTCGGGCGGGTGGCCGTATCGCCTGCGTGGCGAACGTCGTCAGCCACACCAGCCGGCACACAGCCGCGGACCTGCGCGACACGCTGCTCCCCCGCCTACGGGCCACGGTGGCGAAGATGGAGCACGAACTGCGCGAGGCACCGCAGCCGCACGCGCAGCGCGGGCCGACAGCGGCCGGCCTGGCGGCCTGGACAGGAGCCTCCAAGCAGGAACTGGGCAGGGAGTTCGTGGAGTCACTGGCTCGCGGGTTGACCGTACTGACCGCCTTCGGCGAGGGCCGGGCGGAACTGACACTGACGGATGTGGCCCGGGCGACCGGACTGGCGAGGGCCACCGCACGCAGGGCACTCATCACCTACGAGCACCTGGGCCTGGTACGCCAGTCCGGCAACCGCGCCTTCGCCCTGACCCCACGCGTACTCTCTCTTGGCTTCCCGCCTCTGTCCCGCACCTCCCTCCCCCAGATCGCGACCCCACACCTGACCGAACTGGCCGCCCGTGTCCACGAGTCGACGTCCCTGGCAGTGCTGACGCCGTCGGGCGACGAGATCCAGTACACGGCCCGCGCCGCCACGGGCCGCGTGATGAGCGTCGACGTCACGGTGGGCACGCGACTGCCGGCGTACGCGACGTCGTTGGGCCGGGTCCTGCTGGCGGATCTGCCTCCCGAAGACCGCCACCTGGGCCCCCTCTCCCCCCTGACACCCCACACCACCACCGACCCGGCGACTCTGACAGCCACGCTGGAGGACATCCGGACCCGTGGATACGCCCTGGTCGACGAGGAGTTGGAAGCGGGACTCCGCTCGGTGGCGGTACCGGTACGGGACCGCACCGGCCGCGTGGTCGCCGCACTGAACGTGGCGATGCATGCGGCTCGACGATCGGTGGAGGAGTGCGTGCGGGAGGTGCTGCCGGAGCTGGTGGAGACGGCGGGGCGGGTGGAGGGGGACCTTCGGGTGGCGGGGAGATTTGCTCGGGTGGGGGTGGCGTGACGGGGCTTGCAGGGGGGAGGCCGGGTGCCGGGAGGCGCCTCAGCCGTCGTACGGCCTGGCGGCCCGGCCCTCCCGCAGGGTCAGCCCCCACCAGGCGAGCTGGTCCAGCAGCACGGCGGCGGCCTTGCCGGTGCCGTCCCGGTCGTGCGGGCGCCCTTCGTCGTCGAACTGCTCCCACGCCATGTGAAAGCTGACGGTGTCGCGCAGCGTGACGGCGTGCAGCTCGGCGAAGACCTGCCGCAACTGCTCCACCGCCCGCTGACCGCCGGCCATACCGCCGTACGAAACGAAGCCAACCGGCTTGGCCCGCCACTCCCGGTACACGTAGTCGATGGCCAGCTTGAGGGAGGCGGGGTAGCCGTGGTTGTACTCGGGCGTCACGACGACGAACCCATCGAGCCCACCGATCCGCTCGGCCAGCGTCGGTGCATCGCCGGGCCCCGCGGCCCGCTCCAGCGTGAGCTTGAGCTCGTCGGTGAGGGCGGGCTCGGACAGATCGATGACATGCGTCTCCATGTCGTCACGCCGCCCGATCTCAGCCACGAACCACCGGGAGACCTTGTCAGCGAAACGACCGGGGCGGACGCTGCCGATGAGTACGCCGATCTTGAGTGGGGGCTGGGGGGACTGGTGGGTCCGGGGGATCCGGGAGTCCTGAGGTACGGGGGTGCGCGGGGTCTCGGACATGGAGGTGCCTCGTTTCGGTAGCCGGAGGTGACCGCGATCGGCCCTGAGCGGGGCCCGCGCAAGCAACGTAAAATCTCAAGTTAACTTGAGGTCAAGCGCGACCGAGGTCGACTCTCGAAGAAGATCGACAAGGCACGCCACCGATCCCCCACAACCGGGGCGAACCCCGAGGGACGCATCCGCTACGCTGTCAGGGCACCTTCCGCCTTCGTAGCTCAGGGGATAGAGCACCGCTCTCCTAAAGCGGGTGTCGCAGGTTCGAATCCTGCCGGGGGCACAGAGTCTGACCAGCGCGTTTACCTCTCACGGGTAGGCGCGCTGTTCGTCGTAGCCATGGCATTAACCATGAATAGGTTCCAGAACCATGGCGAACACCAAGAACAAGCGACGTCAGCGCGGCAGCATCCGCCCCAACGGGGCCGGCTTCCAAGTCCGGGTCTACGCCGGGCGTGACCCGCTCACGAAGAAGGACATCTATCTCCACGAGCAAGCCGACACGGAGGTCGAGGCTGAGAAGGCCCGCACTAAGCTCCTCCACCAGGTCGACGAGAACCGCCACCCCAAGACGCAGGTGACCATGTCGTTCCTGCTCGACCGGTGGCTTGGCGTCGCGGAGCACGAGGAGACGTCGCACGACCGGGCCGAGGGCATCATCCGCAACTACCTCAAGCCCGACTCACGGACATCTGCCGACGACATCCCGTCCACGGTCGTACCCCGCACGACCACCTGCACTAGACAGCAACAGTTGGCGTGCACCTCAGCGTCCATGCGCGGTCCTCGGCTCACGTGATCGACGGAGTCTCAATGACCGAGTCAAGGTGATGGGCGCCGCCGATGGTGTGGTCGGTCCGTATAGGCCAAGCGTTGAAGTCTGGCCTCATCCTTATCAGGTCGATCCACTGGGGCTCCCGGACCTGTATTGAAGCCGCTACGTGCCCTTAGACCGGCCGTTGAGGTCCGCACTGATCCGCAGTCGTTCGCCGGTGTTGGTGTCAGCCATTGATGTCAGAGGCGCGGTACGGCTCCGTCCTGCCAGCGGTAGAGGTCGCGCAGCAGGGAGATCTCGGCCCCGTGATGGATCAGCTCCCTGTTGACGTGCAGGACCCTGTTCTCCATGGGAAACCCCTCGGGACCCACCGTGGGCGGATTCTCCAGGTCAGCGTCCGAGAGTTCGCGGACCCCCGCGTTCCATCTCCCATACATCTCATCGAGCTGCTTCAGCGCCTCGTCAGCGGTCCCCGCGTAGGCGAATGTCTCAGAGTCGACGTCCTGGCCTCCGAAGTACCACCCGACCCGATAGCCCAGGCACGAGACGATGATGTGCGCCAGCCGCCAGGCAATCGTGGTCACCGGCGCTGGCTCCGGGCCGGGGGAAGCGAAGTCCATCGTCCATGCCCCCGAACCTTCCGACATCGGTGCGGCCGACGTGCCACGTGGGCGAATACTCCAGCAGCCGCGCACCGGCTCCCAGAAGTACTCCTCATCGGTAAGACCGTCCAGCCGCGGCCGTAGGTTCTTGCGCCAGTACCAGTCCAGCTGCTCCGCGAGCCGCTCGCTTCTCGTCATTTCCGCACACTACATACGACGGAGATCTGGCTGCGCTCTATCCACTGAGCTACGAGTATTCAAGTTGCAGTCCAGGAAGGGGATTTGAGGTATAGCGGGAATCCGGCCGATCACGACACAGACTCCCGCAACCCACCGCCACCCCCAGAGTGGTGGGTGAAGAAAGCCACCCGCGTGCAGGCTGGTGTACCTAGCCTGTTTCGATGAACGAGATCGACTGGGGGGACGCCCCAACGTGGGTAGGAGCGATCTTTGCCGCACTTGCGGCTGGTGCGGCTGCCTGGACGCTTAAGAGCCAGCGAGACCAGATCCGAGAACAGCGCGAGTTCATCGCGCAGCAAGCTGAGGTCCTCACCGTGGAGCGAGACGTGCTGCTCCTGGAGCGGAAGGAGCGCACAGAGCGTCAGGCTCGCGGAGTCCGACTCAGCGGCCATCGCTTCGAAGGAATCATCTCAGCTGATGACCAAGCCGCATTCGTGCTTGTACACAATGAGAGCGAAGCCGAAATCCAGGGAATAAAGGCCGACTTCGGTCACCTCGGCCCAGCGGTTAGAGCCAACGAGTGGGGAGAGCTAGGGTCCGGCGAAGAACTACCTCTCACAGTGCCCGTGCTGAGCCGTGGCTCTTCGTGCTACTTCCAGGCCCGTGAGTGGAAGGAAGATGACCACCCGAGGAACTACGTGCCTCGCGTTTCCTTCACCGACTCGCATGGTCGTCGCTGGTGCCTCGCCGGGGACCACCTCACTTCGGTGCAGTAACGCCTACGCGTGCCCCTGCCGTGCCCGATCGAGCGGGGAACACCGGGGAACGGCGGTCACTCGCGGACAGTGCCCCACACAACGGCCCCTGACCATATGACCTGGTCAGGGGCCGTTCACCTGTGCGGTGGGTGTGGGATTTGAACCCACTGGTGGCATCGCTGCCACGACGGTTTTCAAGACCCCTCACGAGTTTGACTCGCCCATTGAGGCTCCGCCGCCTGCGTAGCATGCATGAGTCCTGGGACCTCAGGTGTCGTTCGGCCCATCGGCCAGATCTCATCGGGCGCTGTCGCAGCGGCGCGCTCCAACCTGTGGATGAGCTGCCAGACGACGACGATCGACAGCACGGCGGCGCAGATGTACAGGCCTTCGCTGAACATGATCTGCCGCAGGGCATCCCGAGCTTGGGTCGTGGTGGCGGCCTTCTTCAAATCCTTGGAGGCACCGCTGAACGCATACGCGTTGGCTGCGGCCAGGACAGATAGCCACCACGCCGTCAGCAGAGGATGTCCGCGTCGGCGCTGCGGTTCCGGCCGGCTGGCAGCCCACAGATCGTTGACGAACATCTTGGGCACGAAGAGCTGTGCAACCGGTATCACCCAGCCGAAGAACAACCACGCCCTACGCCGACGCTGTCCCTCACGCCACAGCACATCCGCGACATCGCGCATATTGGCGAGCCATATGCTGAACTGCAGCAGGGCCACAAGGAGCAGCCCCGTCCGCCAGCCCATGAAGTTTCTGAAATACGTGTCGGCCTCGACCAGCGGGTTGTCGACGTATGGCCCCGGCGTCAGCGGTTCCGCTAGCAGTTGGTACTTGTGCCATGCCGTCAGCCCGGCCGCGACAGTCACCAACGCGAACGCAGCGAGCGCGCCGCAGGCAAACCAGGCCTGCCCACGCGGCAACCTGACTGCTGCAGCCACTTCACACCTCCGGGAAGCCGCCCGGTCGGACTTTCCACAGGTCGGCAGCGGATCCTAACCCCCGGGGGAGCGGCTGACACAGCGTCTCGGCAGGTCAAGAAGGCCACAGGGGGCTGACATCACCAGCGAAGACGCCAACAAGTGCGGACGTAGGCAGTCAATGCCGGACCCGCACGACCGCTCATCCTGCGACCACCAGGAGAAGACGAGGGCAATCGAGCCCTCGTAGTCGACCTGATAAGGATGAGGCCAGACCTCAAAGCGTGGGTACGAAGGGGGTGCCACGGTCAGCCGAAGGGGGGCGCCCTACCAGCTTGACTCGGTCATCAAGACTCCACCGACTTCAGATGCTTCGTAGTCTCGCGGAGTGATCACATCCGAGCGGGCCAGAGAGATCGTTGACGCCCATCTCGCACAGATGCAGTCGCACCCTCCGGAGGAGGGCGTGACCGCTGTACTGATCCGTGTGAAGGAACACCGCTTCGGGTGGGAGTTTCGGTATCAAAGCTCCAGATACGTGCAAACGGGGAGTTCGCAAGACATGTGGATCGGGACCGGGCCCATCGTTGTTGACCGACGCGACGGCCGCCTGGAGGAACTTGGCGGCAGGCAGTTCGGCGACACGGTCGCTGAGTACCAGCGCGTTTACGATCAAGAGACGTCTACCGTCGGAAAGTCCTGACCGTGCCCGCCGGGTCAGAAGTTCCGTGCCACAACCGCGCCAGATCAGACGGGGATTCACGGGGAACTGCGGCTGCTAGTGGAGACCACACCCAGCAGACTGACATCAACGGGGTCGGTCACTGACGACCGGGCCGCCGCTTTCGTGGTAGCCGGTCCATGTGGCTCATGGCCTCGCGCTGGGTGTCCTGCACGACGTGCGTGTAGACGTCCATGGTGATGCTGATCTGGGAATGTCCGAAGATCTCCATCACACCCCCGCCGCCGTGAGGAGGGTGGCGGTGCCGTGGCGAGCGTCGTGGAGGCGGATGACGCGGAGGTCGGCGGACTCGGCGACGCGGGTGAACGAGCGGTTGCGGCGCGGGCTACGGCGAGACGCCCATACAGCGCTGCTCTTGGCCGCCCACCAGCCGCACCGGGACTACTCCATGGCGTCCGCCGGCAGGCGCTCCGGTAGCCCGAGCCGCAGGAACTGGTCGTCGTGGAACGTGATGATCTCGGTGATCGCCCCGCCGGTGACGCGCAGGACGTCGATCGTCAGCGGCAGGTACGCGCCCTCCCGCTTCCGCCACTGGTAGAAGGCGATGGCGGGTTGCCGGTTCACGGAGGTGGGGACGGCGCGCAGGCCCTTCATGCCCTCGAAGCCGCTCTCGACCCAGTAGTTGACGACCGTGTCGCGGCCGACGTACAGGCCCGGCGTGGGCGGCATCGAGCTGCGGACGTCGTCCCGCAGCATCGAGGCGAGCGTCGGGACGTCGGTGGCCACGCTGGCGTCGGTATAGCGGCGCACCAGCTCGCGCGTCCCGGCGTCCTGTTCGTCGCCGGTCCAGTCCTGCCGCTCGGCGGGCAGGTGCTCCCGCATGCCGGCGCGGGCCCGCTGCAGCGCGCTGTTCACGGAGTTGACGGAGTCCCCGAGGAGCTCCGCGACGTTCTTCGCCGGCCAGCCGAGCACGTCCCGCAGGATCAGCACGGCACGCGGGCGCGGCGCGAGGTGCTGGACTGCGACCAGGTACGCCAGCTCGATCGTCTCCCGTGCGACGGCGACGGTCTCCGGCTCGTCCGCGTCGCCCGCGGGCAGCTCGTCGAGCAGCCGGTCGGGGTAGGGCTGCAGCCACAGGACCTCGCCGCCGGTCGCAGGCTCCGGTCGGCACTTGGCGAGCAGGTCCAGGCAGGCGTTGGTGGCGATCCGGTACAGCCAGGCCCGGAAGGTCGACCGACCCTCGAAGGTCTCCCGCCGCCGCCAGGCACGCAGGAACGTCTCCTGCACGGTGTCCTCGGCATCCTCGAACGAACCGAGCATCCGGTAGCAGTGCACGTGCAGCTCCCGCCGGTGCCGCTCCGCCAGCCCCGAGAACGTCGGCTCGTCGACCTCGCCCAGACCGCTCACACCCAGCTCCTCCAACCGCGTGTCCGCACTCATCACGTCATCCTTCCGCCTCGTCGTGTCCCGGCGTAGGTGTGACGGGTGCGGGCGCGAAAACTCATCACCCGGGTCGGACTCATCACCCGGGTCGGTCGGCACCGCTCAACGCGCCTTCACGCGGCTCGGGAACGACGGCCTCATCGAGGTCAGCCGGGGACGCCGAGCCGTCGTCCGGCAGCTCCCCCTTGATGATGGCTTCATCAGGTCCGACGGTGTGTGAGGTGTCCGCCCCCGCAGTCGGGACGTGGTGGCGCAACGCAAAGCCCCCGCCTGCGGGCTCGGTGCCGGCAGCCGGGGGCAGGTGGAGCCGGCTGTGGATCGCTCCTCAGCGGCAGTCGCAGCGGTCGGTGGGTCAGCGTGCGAACGGCCCGCCGAGACGCGTGTACGACAGCTTCAGGGACGTCACGGAGTACGTCTTGACGTTCTGACCGGCACTGTTGCGGAGCCACAGCCCTGTTTCGTCGACGCTCACTGCCATCGGGCGGAGTGCGAGGGCCGAGCGGAAGATCTTGAGGCCTGAGTAGCCGATGGTCGCGAAGAGAAGTGCTACGAGTCCCACCGGCTGGGGGTCGTTGCCGTTGAGGCCGGCAGTGATGATCACCGCAAGGACCACGAACAGGGCACCCATCACCATGAAGACCCCACCGAGCACGAAGCCCTGTCGGGCGACTCGCTGGGCGGTGTGAATGACGGTGGCGGTGGGGGCGGGACCATATGTGGGGGATGCCGACACGACTGCGATTCCAGGCAGGTCCCTGCAACGCAGGTCTGCCCACCGTCACTTCGGCTGTGCTCACCTGCGGCCCGGCGTGGGGCTGACCCGGGCTTCCTCGCCGGGCGCCGGCGCCGGCGCCCGGCGCCGGTCTGCGCGACTGGGCGTGACCCGACTGAGCTCCCATTCTCGGCAATGAGCGGCTCCAGATGGCCTCACCGGATGGAATTGCCTGGTCAGCGGCATTGACATCCGCCGTAACCCCGAGATGAACGCTCCCGTCCGGGTCGGTGCCGAGCATTGGACGTGGACAGGGGCAGCGAAGGGGATGCCCGTAGGCGCATACTGGGGGCAATGACAAAGCCTGCTGCCCAGAAGCGTCACTTGCCCACCAGCCCCTTCAAGGCCCCGGTCGCGCCTGCACCCAAGCACTTCGCCGTGGGCGACCAGGTCACCCACGACATGTACGGCCTCGGTCGTGTGATCGGTATCGAGGCCGGAATCGCGGCGCTCGTCGATTTCGGATCCACGCCGATACGGATCTTGAGCCCGTACGCCAAGATGACCAAGCTCTAGGACCGCTGTGCCCGGTCACGGCACAACAGGGCCCTTCAGGGACCTGTGACGAAGGAGAGACCTCTCATCGAACTGACCTCGCTGTTCTCCGCTCCGGAAGGGCAGCCCCGCCGTTCCACCGCGGCATCGCCGCCTCCGGCGACCGACCCCTTCCAGGCCCCGGACTTCGGGGAAGACGAGAGCTTCCTTCTCGACGATGCACAGGAGCCCGCCTCGGGCACACGTGCCACCGGAACCAAGGCGGCCTGACAGCCGCGAGCCGGGCTCCCACCTGCGATCAGCCACCCATCAACGCAGGTGAACGCCCCACGTGGCCACGGGGGCACTTCACGGGCCCTCCGCCTCCAGCCCCTCCAGCTCCCCCGCAGCCCCCTCCGCCCGCCGCCGAGCCTCGCGCAGTCGGCGGTCGGCTGTGCGGGCGTCGTTGCGGGCCTCCTGTTCGGCGGTGCGAGCCTGTTGATGTTCGGTTTTGGCGTGTTGTAGCTCTGCGGTCAGTTCGGTGACGCGTTGTTGGGTCTCGTCGAGGTGCTTCCTCGCTGCGAAGGCCTGGCGGGTTGCGGTCGCCGTCTCGTCCTCCTGGGCCCGGAGTTCTCGGGCCGCCTCGTCGGCGTCCTTGCGGGCCTGGGTGAGGCGACGGCGGTGTTCCTTGTCGGCCTTGGTGTCGCGAGGGGCGGGCCGGCGTTTGCGGGACTCGGCCGGTGACGGCGGGGTGCGGCGGGCGGTCGTCGCGGGGGCCGCCACCACCGGGAAGTCGGTCGCCGCACTGTAGGGCTTGGTGAGTCTGCCGCTCGCCCATTCGCGGGCCACCTCGGGGTCCGCGAGGGCGGCGTGCAGGGTGCTCTCGACCTCGTGGCGGGCGGCGTCGCTGATCGGGTGGCCCGCCTGGGCGGCGAGTTGTCCGGCCTGTCGGGACAGCTCGCCGATCAGGATCCGCTGCTGTCGGCTGAGCTCGCGCAGTTGCGCTCCGTCCAGGTCCTGGTGGGCCTGCCGGAGGCCTTCGCCGAGGCGGAGCAGCGGCTCGACCTCACTGCGGCGCTCGCGGACCAGAAGGTTGCTGGCCCAGGCCGACAGGCTCGGGCGGCGTAGCTTGCCGATCTCGGTTGCCAGGGCACGGTCGCCGGCCGTGCGCGCTGCCGCGGCTCGTGCGGCGCGGGTGGGGATGAACTCCTCCGGTCGCAGGCCGTACAACTCGTCGGCGACAGTGTCCAGGTCCGCGTCCCGGTCCCGGTCATGGTCCATCGGCATCCCTCTCTGCGTCCCTCACCACGTCACAGAGGCCAACAGAGACCCGTGTCGATTTTCGCACCTTTGGTACCTATTGCGGCGACGATCGATTCGGCGGGCAAGGCATGGCGGACACGAGCGTGCCGGGCACGGGGACCGCCGGCAGCGGCACCGTCGGCATCGGCACCCGGCACCGTCGGCAGCGGCATCGGCACCGCCGGCCCCCTCACCTCACCTCACTTCCACGCCCGGTCCACGAAGTCCGCGATCAACGGGGCGATCTCCCCCAGGTGGGTCTCCAGGGCGAAGTGGCCGGTGTCGAGGAGGTGGAGTTCGGCGTCCGGGAGGTCGCGAAGGTAGGCATGGGCGCCGAGCTCGGTGAAGAACGGGTCGTGGGCACCCCAGGTGATCAGGGTCGGCGGGGTGTGGCGGCGCAGCCAGGCGTGCCAGGTGTCGTAGCGCTCGACGTTGGAGTGGTAGTCGAAGAGCAGGGCCTGCTGGGCAGCCTTGCGGCCCGGCTGATCCAGGAAGTGCTGGTCGAGGGTCCAGCCGTCCGGGGCGACCAGGTCGGGGGTGGCGACGCCGGTCTCGTACTGGCCGCGGGTGGTTCGCAGGGTGAGCACGTCCTGGATGGCGTCATGGGCGCCGGGCGCCTCCGGGGTCAGGCTGAGCAGGTCGCGGGCCATGTCCGAGAGGCCGTCCACGTACGCGTTGCCGTTCTGGACCACCAGTCCCGCTATCCACTCGGGGTGGCGTTCGGCGATGCGGAAGCCCACGGGGGCGCCGAAGTCGAAGACGTACATCACGAAGCGGTCGAGGCCCAGGCGCTGGATGAAGCCCTCGGTGATGTCGGCGAGCCTGTCGAAGGAGTACGTGAAGTCGTCGGGGGCCTGCGTGTGGCCGGAGCCGGGATAGTCCGGGGCGATCAGCCGGTAGTCCGCGCCGAGCGTGTCGATGAGGCCGCGGAACTGGTGGGAACCGGACGGGAAGCCGTGCAGGAGGAGCAGTACGGGGGCGTCGGTGCGGTCGGGGAGGGATTCCCGGTAGAAGACGCGGACTCCCTCGATCTCCAGGTGGCGATGGGCGGTGCGGGCGGTTGCAGCAAGCATGTCGGACCCCTGCCTAATTGTTTCTTCGCCTGGTGATGCATTAGGTGCACCTCCGGTATAACCCCGAGTCGACTAACAGGTCAACCCGCCTATGTACCATTAGCCGCATGAGCGATCCCGTACCGCTGACCGGAGAACCCCTAGCCCTGGACCTGGTCAACACCCGCACGGCCGTCGGCGACCTGCTCACCACGCCGCGCGACCTGCGGGCCTGGTGGGAGCTCCAGGCCGACCGCCTCCCGGAGGCCGCACCGCGCGAAGGCACGGGCGTCACCGCCGCCGACCTGGCCGCGGTACTCGCCGTACGGGAGCACACCGCCGAAGCCCTCGACCACGTCCGCCGGGGCGAGCAGCCCCCGCCCGCCGATCTTGCGGCGCTCAACGACGCGCAGCGTGCCGCGCCGGCGATCCACGAGCTGACGTGGGACGGGTCGGCGGTGGTCACCACGCAGCGGCGCGAGGGGGCACCGGGACTGCGGCTGGCCGCGTGCCTCGCGGAGGCTGCCGCCGAACTGCTCGCCGATCCGGCGGTGGCCAGGATCCGGAAGTGCGAGGCCGACGACTGCGTGATGGTCTTCCTGCCCACCCATCCGCGCCGCCGCTGGTGCTCGGCCGCCCGCTGCGGCAACCGGGTGCGCGTCGCCCGCCACTACCAGCGGCACAAGACCGGCTAGGCGACCGAAGCCGAAGCAAGGCGGTCAGAAACGCGCGCACCGCGCCTCAGGGCGTACCCCCCACCCCCAGTACGCGTCGACCGCCGCCGTCGCCGGGTCCGTCGGGCCCCGGATGTCGGGCCCCGGATGTCGGGCCGCCACTCGGGCACCTGGACGAGGCCCGGGTGCACCAGGTCCAGGCCTGGCCTGCGAAGAGGGCGGCGATCTCGCCGATACTGCGTGCCCTGCCCGAGGGGCACGTCCGCCGAGGTGGGGCTCTGAGCAGGACGCCACGCCCGGGCAGGTCGCCCTCGCCTAGCTCCTCGCCCAGCACCCACGGCCGCGTGGGCGCCGGCGCAGCCCGGCCTGGAGGCGGCGTGCCGGACTCGCTGCGGCCGGGCCGCACGCGCCGGCCAGGTGGCAACCGGCTCCAGGTGAACCTGCGCGAGTACGCGCCCCGCGAGATCTGCGGCGCCGCACTCGTCTTCGTGCCGGTCACGCCGAAGGGCGGCCGGGTGCCCTGGGAGGCGCCCGAGCGGTACGCCGTGGTCTATCCCTGCGCGGGCGCGCTCACCGGCCCCGGCGCCCGGACCGTCCCCGCGAGTCTCGGAGCGCTGCTCGGGCCCGCCCTAGCCGCGGTGCTCGTCCTCCTCGACTCCCCGCTCAGCACCACCCAGCTGGGGCAGGGGCTGGGCTCGGTCGGACGGCATGTGCGGGTCCTGCTGGACGCGGGGCTGGTGGCGCGGCGGCGAGCGGGCCGCTCGGTGCTGTACGAGCGGACGGCGGCGGGGGACGTCCTCGTCGAGGCCCGGCACCGCCCCGACACGTACCGGAGTTAGCATCCGTTTCATGACGACCACTGACAGCAGCTCCCCCCTCGACGTCGACATCGATGCCCTCCAGGGCGGCACCGCCGATCTCACCCAGTACGCGGGCAAGGCCGTGCTCATCGTGAACGTGGCCTCCAAGTGCGGCCTGACCCCGCAGTACTCCGGCCTGGAGAAGCTCCAGGCGCAGTACGCGGAGCGCGGCTTCACCGTGCTCGGCGTGCCCTGCAACCAGTTCCTCGGGCAGGAGCCCGGCAGCGCCGAGGAGATCGCCGAGTTCTGCTCGGCGACGTACGGCGTGAGCTTCCCGATGACCGAGAAGGTCGAGGTGAACGGGGAAGGCAGGCACCCGCTGTACGAGCGGCTCGTCGGCTTCGCGGACGCCGAGGGACACACCGGGGACATCCGCTGGAACTTCGAGAAGTTCCTGATCGGCCGCGACGGCCAGGTCGTCGCCCGCTTCGCGCCTCAGACCGAGCCGGAGGCGGCGGAGGTCGTGGCGGCGGTGGAGTCCGCGATCAAGTAACGCGGCCCTCGAATGAAGCGGCTCCTTGACCTTGCCCCTGGGGCAGGGCCGAGCGTCCTTGTCGCCGGGCGGAACAGGCCGCCCGGCGACGGAGGATGAGGCCGTGGACGACGAACTGCTCACCATCGGCGCGTTCGCCGCGCGGGCCAGGCTGTCGGCCAAGGCCCTGCGGCTGTACGACCGCCTCGCACTGCTGGCCCCGGCGCACGTCGACGAGGCCAGCGGCTACCGCTACTACCGCGCCGACCAGGTCGAGCGTGCCCGTCTGGTGGCGCTGCTGCGCCAGCTGGACATGCCGCTCGCCCGGATCGCGGAGATCGTCGAGGCCCCGGACGGGGTCGCGGCGGCCGCCCGGCTCGACGCGTACTGGGCGGATGTCGAGGCGCGGGTGGCGGGGCAGCGGACGCTGGCCGAGTACCTCCGTGGACGACTGTCGGGGAGGAGCTCCGAGATGTACGGGAAGTTCGTGGTCGAGACGGTGGACGTGCCGACGCAGGTGGTGATCAGCGAGGCACGGCATGTGCTGGCGGGCGAGCTGCCGGCGTGGATCGGAGGCTCGCTGGGCCGGCTGGAGTCGGCGGCGCGGGAGTGCGGCGGCGTCACCGCGCCCCCGTTCGTCGTCTACCACTCCGAGGTGTCGATGGAGAGCGACGGCCCCGCCGAGTCGTGCGTGCCCGTGGCCGACGAGGCGGCGGCCCGGGCGTGGGCCGAGCAGCACGGCCGTACCTGGGAGGCGAAGGTACGGGTGGAGCCGGCCCAGCGCCTCGCCTTCACCCGGATCACCAAGGCGCAGGTGGCGCATCCGCAGATCCTGGCCGCGTTCGAGGCGGTGGAGGAGTGGATCGCCCGGGAGGGTCTGGAGCAGGCGGGCCCGTGCCGCGAGGTGTACTTCGTGGAGGACTGGGACGGGGCCGGATCACAGGACCCGGTGTGCGATGTGGCGTTCCCGGTGAGGTGATCCGCCCGGCCCACGGGTGAGGGCACGGCCGAGCCCTCTCGGCAAGGACGGCGGGCTGGTCGAGAGGGCTCTTCCTGTGGTGCTTGTGCAGTTGTCGATCGTGCGGTCGGTTGAGGGGTGAGGATCAGCTAGACCCGCCCCTTACGCCTTGACCGACGCCACGAAGGTGTTCCACGCGTTTGCGGGGAACGCCAGGACCGGGCCCTCGGGAACCTTGGAGTCCCGTACCGCCATGGCCGCAGCGACCGGTGACTTGACTTCGACGCACGCGCCGTTCCCTGTGGAGTACGAGGACTTGGTCCACGTGTCCGTGGCACCCTGACGAATTGCCATGTTTGCTCCGAATTGCCAGATGTTGAGTTGCTGTCACCGCGCTGCGCGTCCGGACCGGACACCGCAGCGCGATTCGCGCCAACGTTGTTGCTCGGTGGCGTGATCGACGCTACTCGCCAACATCGGCCGACGAAGCGACTATTCACTCGGCTGGGTGGCATATTCCAGTGGAGTCTTCCGCCCCGGCCCGGGGACGGTGTACCTTACGGCGCTCATCAACGCGCGTACTCCTTGGCGATGTCCGCGATGAACTGCCGTGACTGCTCCACGTTCAGGGCCTGCGCCCTCAGGTGCTCGTACATCACGCTGTACTTCTGGACGTCGTTCGCCTTCTCCAGGTACAGGTCGCTGGTGACGCCCTCGATGTAGACGACGCTGGAGTCGGCCGCGTCCGGGAACTCGAGGATCGCGTACTGCCCGTTGAGGCCCGGGTGGGCGCCCATGTCGAAGGGGATCACCTGCACGGTGACGTGCGGCAGCTGGGACTGCTCGACGAGCTGCTCCAACTGGTCGCGCATGAGGGAGCGGTTGCCGACGACGCGGCGCAGGGCGGCCTCGTCCAGGACGGTCCACAGGCGGAGCGGGTTCTCCTCGGTGGAGATTCGTTCCTGTCGGCGCATCCGCACCTGGACCCGCTTCTCGATCTCGGTCTGCGCCGTCTCCGGCAACGCCCCGGCGATCAGGGCCTCCGCGTACTGGTTCGTCTGCAACAGCCCCGGCACGACCTGCGGGTCGTACACGCGCAGACTCGCCGCGTCCGTCTCCAGCCCGATGTAGACGCTGTAGGGGATGTCGCCGAACGAGTGCCACCATCCTTGCTGTCGCGAATCCTTGGCCATCTGCATCAGGGAGTCGACGATCCGGTGGTCCTCCACCTCATAGACCCCGCACAGATCGCGGACGTCGCGCTGGCTGATACTGCGTCGGCCGTTCTCCAGCCGGCTGATCTTCGACTGCGACACCAGCAGCCGCTCGGCCACTTCTTCGGCCGTCATGCCCTTGAGCTCCCGGAGCCTGCGCAGCTCCTGGCCCAGCCGGCGTCGCCTGACGGTGGGATTGACATTGGACGCCACGGGACGTGCACCTCCGGCTGCCTGCCTGTGATTGCCACTTTGCGTATCTGCTGTTGAGCAGACTGCCACCAAGGTGCTTACTACCGCTGGGAAACGGTGGATATGCGCTGCGTACACGCCAGTTCGGGGCCTGCCCGGCACATGCGGCCGCGCGGGGCGGCGGGACCGATGCCGTCGTCCGGGCATACGGTCCCGTCACCCCGCGCGGACCAGCGGCTCCCGAACCGGTCTCGGTGACGGCGGTGCGGCGCTGCACATGGCGTGCGAGTTCGAGCGTGTGAAGCGTGGCGGTGCGTGATGGTGCGTGGTCGAGCGTCGAGCAAGCCGGGCCGCAGCCCGGGTGATTCGGGTGGTGCGGGTCGTGGAACTGCGGCTCAGTGGGCCACGACACGCGCCATGGATCCGCGGCGCGGCTGCACCGGAACACCGCGGGCGGGTTCCGCTGCGGCCCTGCCTCCGGGGGCGGCCTGACGGCCGGCCGGGGCCGGACTGCGGCGCGGCTGTGCCGCCGCACCGTTCTGGACGTCCATCACGGCGTGCGCGACGAGACCGCCCATGGGGTCGTGCCTGATCAGATCCCTGAGCCGGGACCGGGACGACCGTCCCTCGTTCCCCGGATACAGGTGCTTGCCGAGGCCGACTGCGTGGGCCAGTGCGGCGAGCGCCGCGGTCCGTGGGTCCGGCGGAATGCCGGTGCGGATCGCGGAATCCAGCCGGGCCCTGATCTCCCGGCTGATGGCGTTGTCCGTCGCCTGGTAGCGAGTCGTCGGCAACACCCCGCACATCTGACCGGCCACGGCATGCACCATGCCGCACCGCTCCAGATGCGAGAGGTAGGTCTGGCGCAACCCCAGCCGGGGCCCGCCGATCCAGTGGACGGCACGCACCGGAGCGCCACGCCTTCGCAGCAACTCCAACGCGCAGTCCAGTGTCGGATCTCCAGTCGGCCGTGGGGCTACCACGGCGATACGATCCCCGTCTGGGGCTATCCGTCCGGCCAGCGCCAGCTCCACTAGCTGTGCTCCGGCCAGACCGAGGTCGAGCGACTGCGGCTGTGCGGTGGTACCCGTGGCCGGGTCCAACGCCAGCAGCAGAAGCTCCTCCGGAAGTGTTCTGCGGCTCCTGCCCATCCATGCCTCCCCGCGTGGATGAAAGACAGGGTGACCCCTCTCACATTCATCTGTCGAGGGTGCGTGACCGGTTCGTAAGGGAACCGGTAGGTATGTCGTTCTCGTCTACCGGTTGAGTCGAGTGCCGCGCACAGGACACTGGTACATGGTTCGGACAGCGGCACGGGGGGTCGTACGGGCACGGTGTCCGAGTGACGGCTCACGGTTCGGACGCCGCACGGAGGCCGTGCGGCGGCACATGGAGGAGGCATCGGTGGCGGGCGAGTCCCCCGACAGGTCGAAGCAGCGCGAGTCGTCGGCAGAACCGACGTCGGGGAGCGCGGCCCCGGTTCCCGAACCCGAGGGTTCCATCCGGCAGGACGCCGGCGAACGGCGAGACCCACGCCTCGCGGTGGCCCGCGAAACCACGGCGCCGCGCGGTGGCGTCGATACGGCGACGAGGGTCCTGTCACGAGAGGACCTGGACGCGGTGAGGGCGCGGCTGGAGGAGGCGGGGGGCACCGCCGAGGACGCCGACGGCGAAGATGCTGCGGCGGACAGCGCCGAGGGCATGGACGACGCGGCCGACAGCTCCGGGAGTGTGGACGCTCCGGCCGACACCACCGGGAGCGCGGACGCTTCGGCCGACAGCGCCGACGGCACGGACACCGCGGCCGACACCACCGGGAGCGGGGACGCCGCGGACGACGACGCCCGCGAGGCGGGGTCGGTGGTTGGGAACGCGGAGGCGGAGGACGGCTCCTCGCCCGCCGAGGGCGCGGTGCGTGACGGCGCCGAGAGTGCGCAGGCCGCGGCCGAGAACGCCGAGGGCACCGACGTCGAGAGCGCGAAAACCGAAGCGGTCGGCGAGGGCGGCGTGGAGGACATCTCTGAGAGCGCCGACGCGACGGACGCCGATGGCTCGCGGGACGCGCAGGACAAGGCCGAGGCCGAGGATCCCGTCGACGGGTCCGATTCCGACGCGCCCGCCCAGGGTGACGACCGGCTGAGGGCGGCTGTGGCGGCCTGGGTGGCCTCCTCGGACGCCGACGAGGCCCAGGGCGAGGGTGAGACGGCGACGCCGGGCGAAGACGCGCGAGGCGAGGCGGAGGAGGCTCCGCGGGGCGAGACCCCGGCGGACGCCGAAAGTGACACCGACGACGCCGTCTCCGCCAAGACCGCTGCAGGCGACTCAGGTGAACCCTCCGAGGCTGCCGACGAGGCCCAGGGCGAGGGCGAGACGGCGACGCCGGGCGAAGACGCGCGAGGCGAGGTGGAGAAGGCTCCGCGGGGCGAGACCCCGGCGGACGCCGAAGGTGACACCGACGACGCCGTCTCCGCCGAGACCGCTGCAGGCGACTCAGGTGAACCCTCCGAGGCTGCCGACGAGGACGGCACAGGCGAAGCCGCTGACGCCTCTGAGGCAGCCACGGACGCGGCCCACGAGGCCGCTGACGCCGAGTCGGACGACTCCCCCGAGGCAGCCGAAGGCAGTGCGCCTGACGCACCGGCAGCCGCCGACGGCGAGGACGCCCCCCAGGGGCCCACCGCAGCGGGCGACGAGAGCACGAGGGCCGAAGGCGAAGCCGATGCCAAGGGCAAGGCCGTCGATCAGCCCACCGCCGTCTTCAAAGCCGTACGCCCCGCCGAGCAGCCCCCGGTGGACCAGCCCACCACCATGCTGAAGGCCCCCGCACCGGAGACCCCCTCCGAGCGCACCAGCAAGTTCGTCGCACTCAAGCCCGACATCAAGCCGGACGCCCCCAAGCCCCCGACCACGGCCCCGACCAGGACCCCGGAAACGCCGAAGGCCCCCGCAGCGGACGCCACCGCCGCCATCCCCCAGATCGGCCCCGAGCGCACCACCCAGCAACCCCTGCCCCCCAGGCCCCCGCTGGACCTGCTCGCCGAGCTGACGAACACGCCGCCGCCCCCGGACACCCCGGTCCGCACGGCCATCCGCCGGGTCAAGATCTGGACCCCGCTGGTCCTGCTGCTCGCGATCGTCTTCGCGGTCGTGCAGAACGTGCGCCCGCTCCCGGCCCCCACCCTCGACCTCACCGCGAAGGACAGCTACACCTTCGACGGCAGCAAGGTCGACATCCCCTGGCCCGCCGAGGGCCAGGCCGCGCTGGACGTCGACGGCATCGGCAGCTTCGGCTCCTCCGGTGACCAGAAGCCCGTCCCGATCGCCAGCGTCGCCAAGGTCATGACCGCGTACGTCATCCTGCGTGACCACCCCCTCAAGAGCGGCGCCGAGGAACCGAAGATCAAGATCGACCAGGCCGCCGAGGACCAGTCGGACGCCGGCCAGGAGTCCACCGTCGATGTGACCGCCGGCGACGAGATCTCCCAGCGCGAGGCACTGGAAAGCATCCTGATCGCATCCGCGAACAACGTGGCCCGCCTGCTGGCCCGTTGGGACGCCGGTTCGGAGAAGGCGTTCGTCGAGAAGATGAACGCCGCCGCCGAGGACCTCGGCATGACGAACACGACGTACACCGACCCCTCCGGGCTCAACAACACCACCGTGAGCACGGCCGTGGACCAGGTGAAGCTGGCCAAGGCGGCGATGAAGTACCCCGCCTTCCGCGAGGTCGCCGCGATGATGTCGTACGACGACTACAAGGGGAAGAACCACGGCAACTGGAACCAGTTGGTCGGCAGGAACAACGTCGTCGGCATCAAGACCGGCACCACCACCTCCGCCCTCGGCAACCTCGTGTTCGCCGCGAAGAAGGAGATCGACGGCGAGACCCGGACCATCGTCGGCGCCGTGGTGCGCCAGCCCGACACGGGCAGCGGCATCCTCGCCGCCGCTCTCGACTCGGGCGACCAGCTCATCCGCGCCGCGCAGGACACCCTGGAGTCGGCGACGATCCTGAAGAAGGGCGACGTCGTCGGGTACGTCGACGACGGCCTCGGCGGCCGCACCCCGGTCGTCGCCACCAAGGACGTCACGGCGATCGGCTGGTCGGGCCTGAAGGTGAAGCTGACCTTCGCCTCCGACCCCGTACCGCACACCGCGACGGCCGGCACCAAGGTGGGCACCCTCACCGTGGGTGACGGCAGCAGCGGCGCGGTCAAGATCCCGGTCGCCCTCCAGTCGGACCTTGCCGAACCGGGCTTCACGGACAAGCTGACCCGCATCGCCTGACCCGGGACGGCACCACGGCACCCGGACGCAGCCCGCCGACAGCGCCTGTCGGCGGGCTGCGTGCTAGCGTCACGAATCGGGCAGGTCGTCGCCCACAAGGCGCGGCCGGAGAACCTTCAGGGACAAGGCCGACAACACGCGGGAAACGGGACGCGGCCAGAACAGAAGACGGGACAGCACGGGGAGTGCCTCAGACGTGGCCACTGCGGAGCCGACACGCGCCGACGACGCCGATCCGGGACGGGGAGCGGGTCCGCGAATACGCGTACCCGCGCCACGCTCGGGAGATGGTCCGAGCCGCACGGAGGACAGACCACCCTCGCGTCTGACCGCCGCCCTCCTCACCCTGCGTGAGCGCCTGCTGCGCCACCCGGTGCTGTCGATCACGACCCTCGCCGGGCTCCTTCACATCATCTGGTTCTTCACGTTCGCAAGCAGCGGGGGCGACCTCGCGGCCCAGGACGCGTGGGCCGAGTTCGTCGGCCGGCATCCGGACTCGGCGTACAACCTGGCCTGGTACGGCGGTATGCACCCGGTGTCGTACAGCGTGGTGTCGCCGTATCTGATGTCGGTGCTCGGCGTCCGTACGACGATGATGATCGCGGGGACGATCTCCGCGGGTCTGCTGACGCTGGTCCTGCTGCGCAGCCGGTCGGTGCGCAATCCGCTGTGGGCCTCGTTCGCCGGGGTCCTCGGGCTGATCGCCAACGCGATCTCCGGGCGGGTGACGTACGGCCTCGGCACGATGTTCGCGCTGGGCGCGGTCGCCGTGGTGTTCTGCTGGCCGCACCGCTGGCGCTACAAGCGCTGGGCGAAGGCGCTCTGCGCGGCGCCGCTGGCCGCGCTCGCGACCATGTCGTCACCGGTCGCGGGGCTGTTCGTGGGCTTCGTGGCGGTGGCGCTGTTCCTCCAGAAGCGACGGCCGGGCGCCTGGGCGCTGGGGCTGGCGCCGGCGGCCGTGGTCGCGGTGTCGGCGTGGCTGTTCCCCTTCTCGGGGACCCAGCCGATGGTGATCGGCTCGGTGCTGCTGCCGCTGCTGTTCGCCGTCGTCACCTTCTTCCTCGTGCCCGAGGAGTGGAAGACGGTCCGGCTGGTGTCCGCCGTCTACGGCCTCGCCGTCGTGCTGGTCTGGGTGGTCAGCTCGCAGATCGGCTCCAACATCACACGCCTGGCGATGCTGTTCGCGGGGACGGCCCTGGTGGCCGTGCTGCCCTACACGGTGCCGCGCTCCCGCAAGTGGTACACGGCCGTGCTGGCGCTGCTCACCTTCGCCGGGTGGATCGGCTACAAGACGGTCGACGACATCATCCACGCCGCCCCCGCCGCGTCCTGGGCGCGCGAGCTGGCCCCGCTGGTCAACGAACTGCAGGAGGTCGGCGCCGAGAAGGGCCGGGTGGAGGTCGTACCGGCCCGCTCGCACCGCGAGGCCTCCGCGCTCGCGCCGTACGTCAATCTGGCCCGTGGCTGGAACCGCCAGGCCGACATGGAACGCAACCCGCTCTTCTACGACGACACCCTCAACTCCGCGAACTACCGCGAGTGGCTCAAGCGCTGGGCCGTGCACTACGTGGTGCTGCCCAAGGACGAGCCGGACGGTTCGGGGGCGGAGCGTGAGCGGGAGCTGGTGCAGCGCGGGCTGCCGTATCTGAAGCAGGTGTGGGGCGACGCCAACTGGCAGCTGTTCGAGGTGACCGCCCCGGCGCCGCTCGCCGAGCCGAACACCGTCGTCGAACGGGCCGAGCAGGGCGAGATGACGATGCGGGTCAGCAAGCCGGGACCTGTCCTCATCCGCATCCCCTACTCGCCCTGGCTGAGCCTCGTCGACGCCGACGGCAAGAAGCTCGACCCGCCGAAGGAGACGGAGGCGTCCAAGAACCGTCCCGACGGCTCTCCGAAGTCGTACGACAACGTCAACGGCTGCCTGATGGAGACGGAGGAGGACGCGCTCGGCGACAAGTGGACGATGCTGCTCGCTCCGCGGGCGGGCGAGTACCGGCTCGCGGCGCCGTACGCGTTCTCGCGCGGGACGACGTGCCCGGAGGAACTGCGCTGACCGGCCCGCGCTGACCGGCCCGCGTTGATCAGCGCAGGTCGGCCACGTAGCGGTCGGTGCCGGGGACCGTGGGGATGAACGGCGCGACGAGTTCCACCCGCCCCAGCCCTGCCTCCTCCACCACCGCATCCAGGCCCGTGAAGTGGTCCTCCCAGCACTCCCTCGGGTCCGCCTCCAGGAACCACAGCAGGGTCAGGCGGGTGTCGACGCCCTCGACCTGCTTG
Source organism: Streptomyces sp. NPDC012935 (assembly GCF_042900345.1). NCBI lineage: Bacteria > Bacillati > Actinomycetota > Actinomycetes > Kitasatosporales > Streptomycetaceae > Streptomyces > Streptomyces sp. NPDC012935. Next base: position 205,463 of record NZ_JBIBBC010000006.1, on the reverse strand, counting down.
ACGTACGACATGCGGTCGAGCGGGAGGGGCGTGGGCCGGAAGATCGTCACCATCGCCGTCGGGGAGCCCGCCAGACGCTTGGGGAGATGCCGGGAGCGCAGCCACTCCAGCAGTCCGGTGCGCTGCTCCGGTGAGTCGGCGTCGACGACCTGCACCACCAGGCCCGCGTAGGGGTGGTCCAGGGCGTGGAAGTCGCGGGGGCCCGCCGCGCCGTCGCGGTACACCGTGGCCTCGTGGTCCTGGAACGCCGTGAAGACGTGGGTGCGGTCCTGGTAGACGCGGGCGTCGCGGTTGAGGCGCTTGTTGATGCCGACGGTCCAGCGCATGTGGTCGGCGTAGCGGCCGGCGGTGATCCAGTACGTGGAGATGTAGCAGCCGGCGGTGACGGGCTGGGCGATCGCCGACTTCTCCGGGTAGCGCAGGAGCTGGAGGTCCCTCGGCGCGACCCAGCGGCGGCCCGCGTACATCCAGGGCATCGCCATCGCGCCGGCGTAGTAGTGGTCGTCCTCGTACCAGCGGTTGTAGGCGTACTCGTGGCCCGGGTGCGGCTCGACCATGGTGATCAGGGCGTGGCCCGGGTGGACTCCGTACGGGCCGACGGCGGCCAGTTCGGCGTACGTCTCACTGCGGGTGTCCTCGCTCATGCCGTTGCCTTCCTTCCGGTGGCTTCCGTCCTCCCTCGAACGCCCATACTCTGACGCTCCGTCAGATAATCCGCCAGAGCCCGGGAGGCCTTGATGTCACTGCTCAGCGGTAAGACCGTCGTCGTCTCGGGGGTCGGCGCCGGACTGGGTCACCAGATCGCCGCAGCTGTCGTACGGGACGGCGGGAACGCGGTGCTCGGGGCGCGCACCGAGGCGAACCTGGCGAAGAGCGCCGGCGAGATCGATCCCGACGGGGCACACACGGCGTACCTGGCGACCGACATCACCGACGAGCGGCAGTGCGAGGCGCTGGCCGCGCTGGGGCGGGAGCGGTTCGGCGGAATCGACGGGGTGGTTCACGTGGCCGCCTGGGACTCCTACTTCGGCGGGCTGGAGGACGCCGACTTCGCCACCTGGCAGTCGGTCATCGACGTCAATCTGCTGGGCTCGCTGCGGATGACGCGGGCCTGTCTGCCGGCGCTGAAGGAGCGCGGCGGGTCGGTGGTGTTCATCGGCACGCAGTCCGCGGTCGCCGCCCCCTCGCAGGTGCGGCAGGCGGCGTACGCGGCCTCGAAGGGGGCGCTGACGAGCGCGATGTACTCGCTGGCGCGGGAGTTGGGCCCGCACCGGATACGGGTGAACACCGTGCTGCCGGGCTGGATGTGGGGGCCGCCGGTGCAGGCCTACGTGCAGTTCACCGCGCACACGGAGGGAATCGAGGAGTCCGAGGTGCTGGGGCGGCTGACCGGGCGGATGGCGCTGCCCGACCTCGCCACGGACGGGGATGTGGCGGACGCGGCGGTGTTCCTGGCCTCGGACAGGGCGCGGTCCATCACCGGGCAGTCACTGCTGGTCAACGCAGGGGAGCTGATGCGATGAGTTCACATAGCTGAACCACAACCAGCATGCCGAATGATTTTACCTCCCCTTGACCTGTCGCCAGCTTGTCGTGTTCACGCGGCAGCGCCCACGATGAGCGCCGGGCTGAACCCTGGGAGGGCGCACATGAACGGTCTCGACTGGGCCGTGCTCATCGGCTATTTCGGCGTGATGGTGGCGATCGGCGTCTGGTCGCACAAGCGGGTGGACAACGTCAGTGACTTCTTCACCGCGGGCGGCAAGATGCCGTGGTGGCTGTCCGGCATCTCGCATCACATGTCCGGATACAGCGCGGTGATGTTCACCGGGTACGCGGGCATCGCCTACACCTACGGCGTCACGTCCTTCGTCACCTGGTCCTTCCCCATCGCGCTGGGCATCGCCATCGGGTCGAAGCTGTTCGCGCCGCGGATCAACCGGCTGCGGTCGCGGCTGCATGTGGCGTCTCCGCTGGAGTACCTCAAGAACCGGTACGACCTGAAGACCCAGCAGGCGCTGGCCTGGTCCGGCATGCTGCTGAAGATCGTGGACGTGGGCGCGAAGTGGGCCGCGATCGCCACCCTGTTGTCGGTGTTCACGGGTGTGTCGCTGAACCAGGGCATCCTCATCACCGGCACCATCACGGCCATCTACTGCACCATCGGCGGCCTGTGGGCGGACGCGCTGACCGAACTCGGCCAGTTCGTCATCCAGTTGCTGGCGGGAGTCGCGATGTTCATCGCGGTCATCATGGAACTGAACGACAAGGGCATCGGCTTCCTCGAAGCCTGGGACCGGCCGGAGCTCCAGGGCCACGGTGAGCCGCTGGTCGGACCGTACGGGACCGTCTTCCTGCTCGCGTTCCTCTTCATCAAGCTCTTCGAGTACAACGGCGGCATGCTCAACCAGGCCCAGCGCTACATGGCCACGGCCACCCCGCGGGAGGCCGAGCGGTCGGCGCGCCTGTCGGCGATCCTGTGGCTGGTCTGGCCGGTGGTGCTGTTCTTCCCGATGTGGATGTCGCCGTTGTTGGTCGAGTCGCAGAAGGCGGACGGTTCGGACTCGTACGGCCTGATGACCGAACAGCTGCTCCCGCACGGCCTGTTGGGCCTCGTCATCGTCGGCTTCTTCTCGCACACGATGGCCATGTGCTCCTCCGACGCCAACGCGATCGCGGCCGTGTTCACCCGGGACGTGGCGCCGGTGCTGTCGAAGCAGGCGCGGGCGTGGGGCGAGCGGTCCGGGCTGATCGCGGCCCGGGTGACCACGGTCGTCTTCCTCGGCCTGTCGATGGCGGTGGCGACCCAGGTCAACTCCCCCACCTTCAAGGACATCATCACCGTCGTGATCAAGTGGGTCGCCGGTCTCATGGGCCCGATCGCCATCCCGATGATGCTGGGCCTGCTGCGCCAGTTCCGCCGCTCCGGCCCGACGGCGGCTTTGACCAGCTGGTCGATGGGCCTGCTCGCCTTCTGGCTGGTCAACTACCCGATCAGCTGGCAGATCGAGGGCGGGGTGCCCCTCCAGTACCAGGTCTCCATCCCGCTGGCCGTCTCCCTGGTCCTGTACATCCTCATCGGCTTCATCAAGCCGGAGGACACCCCGGAGCGGATGGCGATCGTCGAGCGGATCAACACGGACGGGGACGGGGCCGCCGCGGCGGCGGTGCCGGCGCCGGCCGACGCGGACGCGGATGCGGATGCGAGGGAGGACGTGGTCCGCGCGAAGGACTGAGGACGGGGGACGGTTGGGGCAGGGCGGCCACTCGCACGGCGGGGGCCGCCCTTGTCGTTGGCTGCGGTCGAGATGGCAACCGGCGGGGGCAGGCTGTCGCCGGAGACAAACCGGACGGGGCCGAAGACCGGGGAGCGACGGCCGGGCGCGCCCCGGGAGCGCGAGCCAGGCCGCGGGTCCGGGAGCGCGAGCCAGGCCGCGGGTCGGCAGGTGGGCATGACGGCGCTGGAGCGGTGCGGGCGCTTGTGCCCGGCCAGGGGTCTCTCGGCGGGGCGGACGCCAGGAGTTGGCGGCGCCGGGGGCATGGTGGTCAAGCCGTGGGGCGTGGCTGGGGCCGCAAGGTGGGCGCGTAGACCATGGGATCTGCCTCTGCTTCCACCCGCCTCCGCTCAGCCGCGCGGATACCTCGCCAGCCACCCGGGAGACGCTCCCGCCGGGCTGTGCAGGGCAGGGCCCTGGGTCATCTCCATGGCGAAGTCGTCGGCGAGTTCGAGGATGGTGGGGCGGCCCTCCAGTTCGGCGAGCCAGGCCGGGGGAAGGGCCGTCTCGCCGTGGAGGGCGCCGAGGAGGCCGCCGGTGAGGGCGGCCGCGGCGGCGGAGGGGCCGTCGTGGTTGACGGCGAGGCAGAGGCCGTGGCGGACGTCCTCACCGACCAGGGCGCAGTACACGGCGGCCGCGAGCAGCCCGTCCGCCGAGCCGTCGGCGGCGAGTTCCTCCACCCGGGCCGGGGTGGGCATGCCCTGCCGTACGGCACCCAGCGCGTGCTGCAGCGCGTCCGACACGGACTCGTGCCCCGGCCGCACGGCGAGCAGCGCGAGGGCCCGCTGCACGGCCCCGTCGAGGCTCTCCCCGCTGGCGAGCCCGTGCACGATCACCGCGTACGCGCCCGCCGACAGGTAGGCGACGGGGTGGCCGTGGGTCTGCGCCGCGCACTCCACGGCGAGCTGGACGACGAGTTGCGGCTCCCAGCCGACGAGCAGCCCGAAGGGCGCGGAGCGGGCGGTGGCCTCGGGCCCGAGCTCGGTGGCGTTCTTGGGCGACTCCAGGGTGCCCATGGCCTCGTCGCCGAGACCGATCAGGAGCGCGCGGGTGGGGTCGCGGCGGGCGTACAGCCACTCCTCGCGCGCCAGCCAGCCGTCGTCCTTGCGGCGCTCGTCGGGTCCCCAGTCGTGTTGCGTGGCGGCCCACCGCAGATACGCGCGGTGCAGATCGGTCGGCGGGTGCCAGGCGCCGGTGTCCCGCCGGACCTGCGCCCTTATCAGGCCGTCCACGCTGAACAGCGTGAGCTGCGTGAGATGCGTCACGGCACCGCGCCGCCCGTACCCGAACCCGAGATCGAGGAGCCCCTCGGCGCCGTACTGCTCCCGGATCTCCTCCAGACCCAGAGCGTCGACCGGCGCCCCGAGGGCGTCCCCGACGGCCACGCCGAGCAGCGTGCCGCGCACCCGGCTGCGGAAGTCCTGCTGCTCGGTACGGCCCCAGACGGCGCCGGCTATCGCACCCATCAAGACCTCCCCGTGACAGCGTCCGTATGTACGACGGCTCGACACTGTAATCGACCGGGGACGGTCGGTTCAGGGTGCGGATCGGTATGCGGAATGTGACCGAGGTGGCAAGAAATGGTCCGGAGTGGGCCGGAATGATCAGCTATGGCCCGTACAAAGCTCCCGTCCGACTCTCTACGCCGCCACACCCACCGGACGGCAGTCCCGGCAGCGGCCCGGGCCCGGTGCACGGAACGCCCGGTCGCATCCCTCGCAGGTCTGGAGTGGGTCCGGGCGGACGGGGGTCGAGGGGTGTGCAGGGGCCGGGAGCGGTGGTGGCAGCAGCGCTCGGAGGCGGTGGGCGAGGAACGCCGCCGGGTTCAGGATGGGGTCCTTGGGCAGGGCGTTCGTCAGGGTGCGCTGCACGGCGGCGGGCGGGACGCCCCTGTCCAGCCAGGCGGAGACGGCAGGGGCCAGACGGTGTACGTCACGTTCGGCCAGCAGCAGGCGGGGGTCGTGGGCGCGCAGTCCCGCGAGGACATCCAGGGCGGCATCGAGGGCGGCACCGGCATCGGGTGCGGAGGCCGACACCTTCGAGCCGGGGGACGGCGGAGCCGGGCGGGGTGCGGCGGGCTTCATTGCGGCTCGGGCCGCGGCGACGCCCGGCCTGTTGTAGGAGATCGTCCGGGTCACGACTCGCCCCGATTGAAGACGCTCCTTGGTGCGCGCCAGGTATCCGTGTGCCTCCAGCTCCCGCAGGGCGGCAGCGACCCGGATCTCCCCCTCGGGGAACTTCGCGGCCAGCGTCTTGATCCCGACCGGGGTCCGGGCGGGCAGTGACTGGATGTGGACCGCCAGCCCGATCGCCGTCAGGGACAGCTCGGGGTGCTGGGCGAGGTGGTTTCCGACCACGACGAACTGGTCGTGGTGGGGTTCGTTGACGTGCTCGACGCCTCCGGCGGAATGGCCGGACTCGGCGCGCGCGGGCGCGCTAGGCTGCTGTTCAGTCATTGGGGAAGCTGCTTCTTCCTCGGTGTTAGGCCCTCGCATTGGGATGCCAGTCCCGGCGGGGGCCGATTCATGTGTGCGGTTGTCTCTGGGTGACGCTGCACCACCAAAGCCCGTGCGCGCCAGCCGAGTTGGCGATGTTCACCCCTGCGGGTGATCGACGGGGGCGGTGGGGGTGGGTTCGGTTCTTTCCCCGGTTCTTTGGTCTTTGCGTCGGGAGCCGCCGGGTCACGCCCCTCCGCGATCCGGTGTCACTTCGGCCCACACGGTCTTGCAGTTGGCCGGGGCCGCCTCGACGCCCCAAACGTCCGCGTACGCCGCCACGATCAGCAGCCCTCGCCCCGACCCCGACTCGTCACCCACCGCGTCCCGGACCTGCGGGATCCGGTCGCCCCGGGCGTCGGTCACCTCGATACGGAGAGTGCCGTCGGTGTGCAGCTTCAGCCTGAGCCGAAAGTCCCGCCCCGGGACGCGGCCATGGAGTACGGCGTTCGACGCCAGCTCCGCCACGATGTGCACCGCACCCTCGAACGGCACGTTCCAGTCATCCAGTTGGCGTTCGGTGAGCAGGCGCGCGAGTCGAGCGCCTCTTCGAGTCGCGGACAGCTGAACCGTGAAGTGGTGCGTGAGGCGGGTGACTTGGGCGAGGGATTTCTGGCTCATGTCACCCAGCGTGGCGAACCGACTCCTACGCTGAACAGCAATGGCCTCCGTACGGAGCGTGACTGTACGGATGGCCGACGGGGTCGTACGGCTCGTACGTCGGGAGGGGAAGACGTGGAGGACGAGGAAGCCGAGGCCGTTCTCAGGACGGTCGGGCGGCAGATCAGGATGTGGCGCGAGGCCGCCGGAATGACGCAGGCCGACCTGGGCGCCGCCATCGGGTACGGCGAGGAGATGGTCTCCTCGGTGGAGCGGGGTCGGCGGATTCCGAAGCCGGACTTCCTGGACAAGGCCGATGAGGTGCTGGGGGCGGGCGGGAAGCTCTCGGCGATGAAGGAGGACGTGGAGAGGGCCCGGTATCCGAAGAAGGTTCGGGATCTGGCCAAGCTGGAGGACGAGGCGGTCGAGCTGGGCGCCTACGCCAACCACAACATGCACGGTCTGCTCCAGACCCCGGAGTATGCACGGGCGTTGTTCGGCATTCGCCGACCCTCGTACTCGCAGGAGGAGATCGACCGCCAAGTCGCCGCCCGTATCGCGCGGCAGCGCGTCTTCGAGCGGATGCCCGCCCCCCTCCTCACATTTGTCCAGGAAGAGGTGACGCTGAGGCGGCCTGTCGGAGGCAGAATGGTGCTACGGCAGCAGCTCGAACACCTGTTGGAGATCAGTGTGTTGAGGCACGTCGAGATTCAGGTGATGCCCACGGACCGTGAGGACCACGCAGGCATGGGTGGACCGATCAGGCTGCTCAAGCTCCGGGACGGCAAGACCTTGGGTCACTCCGAGGCACAGCTACACAGCCGCGTGATCAGCGATCCTCGGGAGGTTCAGATCCTGGATATGCGCTATGGAATGATCCGGGCGCAGGCTCTGTCGCCACGCGAGTCGCTGGCCTTCATCGAGAAAGTCCTGGGAGAAGAAACATGACCTCAGCCCTGGAGTGGTTCAAGAGCAGCTACAGCAGCAACGACGGCCCTGATTGCGTCGAGGTCGCCATATCCCCCGCCGACGCCGGCGTCCACGTCCGCGACTCAAAGGACAAGGACGGCGCACGGCTCGCATTCGAAGCGCGTTCCTGGGCGGAGTTCATCGACGGCATGAGCGCGATGCCGTGACCGACGCGTCTCAGGCACAGCGTGCCGCCGCCGTCTTCGACGAACTGGGGCTCGCTTACGAGAGGGCGTTCTCGCGCTCGGAGACACACCGGGCGTCGTTGGCCTGGCTGGTCGAGCGGCTCGCACCGGGCAGCCGGGTGCTGGACGTCGGAAGCGGAACCGGGCGCCCCACGGCCGAGACGCTCGCCGCGGCGGGCCATGACGTGTTGGGGATCGACGTGTCCCCCGTCATGGTGGAACTCGCCGCCCGGCAGGTGCCCGCCGCCGGCTTCCGGCACGCCGACATCCACGAAGTCCCGCTCCAGGACGGTGCGTTCGACGCGGTCTGCGTGTACTTCTCCCTGCTGCAGATGTCCCGTGCCAGGCAGGAGACTCTCGTGCGGCGGCTGGCACGGGCGCTGAGAGCGGGAGGCAGCATGGTGCTGGCGACCGTGCCGGCGAACGTGGAGGACGTCGAAGTCGTCTTCATGGGGCAGAAGGTGCGGGCGACCAGCTTCGCGGCCGAGGACTTCACCGACATGGTCGCCGCGGCGGGACTGACGGTGCTGTCCGCGGAGACCGTGCTGTTCACGCCTGACCATCCCGGTGCCGGGGACGAGCCTCATCTGTTCCTGCGCTGCGAGCGGGAGTAGCCGGTTCGGCCGCCAGGTGACGGAGCACGGCGGCCCGCTGATCCGCGGCCCAGGTGTACGACGGGTCGGCTGCCAGCACCCGGTCCAGCTCGGCGAGGGCCTCCTCGTGGCGGCCAAGGTTCGCCAGCGAGGCGCCTCGGCTCGCGCGGGCGGAGTTGTATTCCGGTTCCCGGGCGAGCGCGTGGTCGTAGTCGGCGAGGGCGTCCTGGTCGCGGCCGGCGGCGCGCAGGGCGTCACCGCGCTCGCAGCGGACCCAGGCCCAGTCGGGGTCCACCGCCACGGCCCGGTCGAGGTCCGCCAGTTGTCGTACGTGGTCGCCGAAGGCTCGGTGTACCCGGGCCCGCCGCATCAGGGCCCAGGAGTAGTCCGGCTTCAGCCGAACGGCACCGTCAAGGTCCGCGAGCGCCGAGTCGAGTCGTTCGCGACCGAGCCGGGTGGCACCGCGGGAGGCCAGGGCGAAGGCGTCGGCGGGGTTCAGTTCGAGGGCCCGGTCCAAGTCTCTGATCGCCTCGTCATGGCGCCCCAGGACGCGGTGGTACTCCCCGCGCAGGCCGAGGCTGCGGGGGTCGTCGGGGTGCAGTTCGAGGGCCCGGTTCAGGAGGGCGACGGCCGCGCGCCGGTCCCCGGCGAGGTCGTGGGCGATGGCGCGGGCGCGGTAGGCGCGGGCCGCCACGGCGGGGTCCAGCGCGACCCGCCAGCCGGGATCGGCCGACGCGTCTTGCCGGGGGGTCCCGGGCGAGGTGATGGATCGCGGCATCGCGTGGGAACGCTGATCCTGCGGCACGGTCTGCGACGGCCGATCAGCGCGCTGCCCCGGCGACTCCACCCCCGACGGCTGGGCGCCCTGACCCTCCGGCTCGATCTGCGACGGCGGATCAGTGTGCTGCCCCGGCGACCCGATCTGCCAAGGCTCGGCACGCCGACCCTCCCCCCCGATCTCCGACGGCCGATCAGCGCGCTGCCCCGGCGACTCCGCCGCCGACGGCTGGGCGCCCTGACCCTGTGATGCGGGCTCTCGGATCTCACGGGGCTGGGCGCCGGCCGAACTGCCCGGCGGGGTGGTCGCCGTGTCGTCCGCGGTGGCGGACCTCCTCCTGGCCAGCGGCCCCCTTGCGGAGCCGATGGTTCCGGGCCTTGCGGCCCCCCACCAGGAAGCCGCGGTGCCAAGCCCGGCGGCCCCCGCGCGGCCCGCACCACTCCGTCCGGCCGCCCCCGCACCCAGCCCGGTGGCAGCCGCAGCCGCCGCTCCGTACCCCGTGCCGACCGTCGCAGCCGCCCCTGTGGGCACCGGCACCGGCGTCCGCTCGAAGCCCGTCGCACGCAGTACCAGTTCGAGGGCCGCGGGCGTTCCGCCGCTGCCGAGGGCCGCCGCGAGCCGCCGGCCCCACTGGGACACCGCCCGGGTCTCGGCGTCCGACCCGGCCTCCACCAGAACCCGAGCCCACCGCTCGGCGACGGACTCACCCTGCTCGCAGGCGTCGACGACATCCCCGAGAACGCTCGTCAGCGCCGCCCGCTCCCCGGCGCACAGCAAGTGGTACAGCTCCGCCAGCCGAAGCTCCCGCCACGCCTCGTCCGCCCACAGCTCCTCGGTGTCCCGTCCGGCTTCCGCCTCGGCCCGCCATTCCCGGAACACGGCGGCGAGCGCCTGCTGCCGGGCCGCCCAGGTCCGGGGCGCCTCCTGGCGCTGCAACCGCAGCATCGGCGCCCGTACGACGTCGTGGTACCGGACCCGGCCGCCCCGCTCGCTGACGAACGGCAGGCCCCGCAACCACGCGTACAGCCCGTCCAGTTCCGCCAGTTCCGCGTCGGAGTCGCCCACGACCGCCCGGAACACATCCGCGTCCAGCCGCCGCGGCAGCGCGCACGCCAGCGCGACCGACCGCTGGAGCGCATCCTCCGCCCGCTTCAGGAACCACTCGACGGCCGTGGCGCTGGGGTCCCGCACGTCGGCCGGATCGGTGGGGCGGCCCTCCGCGAGGGTCGACACCAGCACCGGCAGGCCACCGGTCAGGCGCAGCACCTCCCCCACCACGGGCTCGGCCACCACTCCTCTGCCCGCGAGCAGGTCCCGCGTCTCCGCCTCCGTGAACGGCAGGAGCGGCACGTCGGTCATGAAGTCGCCGAAGCCGCCCCAGCGAGTGGCGTCGCAGGGGAGTTGGCCTGCCGTCACCACGACGACGGTGGCCGGGAGCGGGCCGTACAGGTCCGAGGTCATCACGGCGTGCAGCCACGCGTCGAGGAACCGGCCGGTGCGCTCGTAGGTGTCGAAGAACAGGACGATCCACGGCACGGCGGAAGCGGCCTGGGAGAGCTCCTCCAGCAGCACCGGAGTGAGCACGCTCTCGGGCGCGAGTACGAGTCGGGCGTCCTCGTGGGTGCGGAAGCGGGCACCGAGTCCGGACCGCAACCGGTCCGCGCCGTGGGCGAGTTGTGCGGCGTCGACCGCGCCGGCGAAGGCGCCGACACCGGGCACCATGCCCAGTCCCACCAGGCCGGCCCGCGCCACCGCCATGCTGCCTGTCGACGGCCCGGGCGGCTCGGACGGCGGCGCGGTGATCGCCGCCAGTTCCGCCTCGTGCCTGCGCTCCCGATGCGCGGCGAGCAGGCGGTCCAGGTCCTTCAACCGCCGGCCCTGCGCCGCGAACTGCCGGCTCATCGCCTCCAGCGACTCCGGCACGCTTCCCGCGTTCTCGTCAACGAACGCGGTCAGGGCACCGCGCTCCCGGGCGACTTGCTCCAGTTCGCGGAGCAGGAAGGACTTGCCGACCCCCGCGTTTCCGTGCACGTGGAAGAGGAACCGGTGCCGCTCGTCCTCCGGCGAGACGTCCAAGTTGGCCCGGAAGGCCGCACGTTCGGCACTCCGGCCGACGAATCCGGCACGACTGCGCCGGCCGATCAGCTCCTGCATCGACGGCCGCGCCTGTCCCACGCGTGGATCCTCCCGCTCGGCTGCCCTACGCCATCATTCTGGCTCAATGCCTATGGAGCACAGGGCCTGCACAGGGAAGATGACCATCATGTCAACAACACCCCCACGCAGCGCACTTCACCTCGCGGCCACCCTCCTCACCGCGACCGTCGCCCTCTACATCACCCTCGTCGCCTTCGGGAACATCACCGACTTCGGGACCAACCAGCAGTTCGTGCGGCACGTCCTGGCGATGGATACGACGTTCAAGGACGAGGACCTGATGTGGAGAGCCATCACCAGCAAGGGACTTCAGGACGCGGCGTACGTCGCGATCATCATCTGGGAGGCCGTCGCCGCGCTCGTCCTCATATACGGCACCTGGCTGTGGTTCCGCCGCGACGACCTGAGTGCCCGGCGCTTCTCCACCTACGGTCTGCTGATGCTGATGCTGCTGTTCGGCGGCGGGTTCATCGCGATCGGCGGGGAGTGGTTCTCGATGTGGCAGTCCGGGGACTGGAACGGGCTCGACGCGGCGACGCGGGTGTTCCTGCTGAGCGGGGTCGTGCTGCTGGTGGTCAATCTGCCGTCCGGCAAGGAGAAGTCCGCCACCTGACCGGCGCCACCAACGGCTGACCGGGACCGCCGCTACTTGACCACGACCACCGTCGTGCCGGTCTCCCCGAACGTCCACAGCGCCGCCCCGTCCGCCGCGCGCATCCGGACCCCGCCGGTCTGTTTGCCCGCGGCGGGCGGGGGCGAAGAGCCGTCGACGGCGTTGGAGAAGGCGATGGAGATGCCGGACTTCGCGGCGAAGTAGATGATGTTCTCGATCTGCACGCCGTCCGAGCCCGTGGTGGCCTCGTTGCGCGAGGACACCGTGTAGGTGCCGGGGTCCGGGTTCACGGTGCCCGGCCAGACGGTGAAGGTACGGCGGCTCGCGTCGCTCGCGTCGACCAGCCAGACCCGCTTCTGGGCGAGGGAGTAGACGACGCGGCGCCCGGTGCCCGAGCCGTCCGGGACGACGGCGGGCGCGGCGGACTTCGTCGGGGCGGGGCTCGCCCCCGCCGACGCAGACGGGCTCGGGCGGGCCGCCGAGGCCGTCGGGTGCGGCCCCTTGTCGGCCTGCATGGCGAGGACGGTGACGGCGGCTATCGCGCCCACCGTCAGACCGGTCACCCAGACCTTGGGAGCAGGCACGGGCACGCATCTCCTCAGCTACGGAACCCCTCCAGCGGGGGTCGGATCATCGTACCGACCCCCGCGACACGGTCCTGTGCCGTCTCCGACTCCGTCTCTGCCTCAGTCCAGCACCGGCAACAGCTCCGGCAGGTGCCCGTCCGAGGCCGCCGCCGCCCGCTGCCGTTCCTCCGACACCTCGCCGTACAACGTGGTCCGGGGCTTCGCCGGGCGCCCCGCCGCGTCGGCGACGGCCACCAGGTCGCGTACCGACTTGTACGAGCCGTACGACGACCCCGCCATCCGCGAGATCGTCTCCTCCATCAACGTGCCGCCCAGGTCGTTCGCGCCCGAGCGGAGCATCTCCGCCGCCCCCTCGGTGCCCAGCTTCACCCAGCTGGTCTGGATGTTGGGGATCCACGGGTGGAGCAGGAGGCGGGCCATCGCCGTCACCGCCCGGTTGTCCCGCATCGACGGGCCCGGCCTCGCGATCCCCGCGAGGTACACCGGCGCGTTGGTGTGGATGAACGGGAGCGTCACGAACTCCGTGAAGCCGCCCGTGCGCTGCTGGATACCGGCCAGGGTGCGCAGGTGGCCGAGCCAGTGGCGGGGCTGGTCGACGTGGCCGTACATCATCGTGGACGAGGACCGGATACCGAGTTCGTGTGCCGTGCTGATCACCTCGATCCACGTCGCCGTCGGCAGCTTGCCCTTGGTCAGGACCCAGCGGACCTCGTCGTCGAGGATCTCGGCGGCGGTGCCGGGGACGGAGTCCAGCCCGGCTTCCTTGGCCGCCGTCAGCCACTCGCGGATGGACATGCCGGTGCGGGTGGCGCCGTTGACGACCTCCATGGGTGAGAAGGCGTGCACGTGCATGCCGGGGACCCGTTCCTTCACCGCCTTCGCGATGTCGAAGTACGCCGTCCCGGGCAGGTCCGGGTGGATGCCGCCCTGCATGCAGACCTCCACCGCGCCCAGGTCCCAGGCCTGCTGGGCGCGGTCGGCGACCTGGTCCAGGGAGAGGGTGTAGGCGTCCGCGTCCGTCCTGCGCTGGGCGAAGGCGCAGAAGCGGCAGCCCGTGTAGCAGACGTTGGTGAAGTTGATGTTCCGGGTGACGATGTACGTGACGTCGTCGCCGACCGCCGACTTACGGACGTCGTCGGCGACCTTGCACAACGCGTCCAGCGCCGGGCCGTCCGCGTGCAGCAGCGCCAGCGCCTCGTCGTCGGTGAGCCGGGTCGGGTCGTCGGCCGCGGTCGCCAGTGCCTGGCGTACGTCCGTGTCGATGCGCTCCGGCGCCATCCCGGGCGCCGCCGCCTCGCGCAGGGCACCCCAGTCGCCGTACACCTCGTCGAAGTCGTCGCGGCGGTCGGACGTACGGCCCTCGGTGTCGATCGTGGAGTGCAGATCCGTACGGCCGGAGGCGACGAAGACCTCCTCCGGTTCCTGCCACGGGTGTCCCTCGACCACGGCGTCCGCACGCGCCAGGCCTGTCTCCGGGTCGGCGAGGGCTCGTACGTGCGGGCGCAGCCGCGGGTCCAGCCAGGGCTCGCCGCGCTGGACGAACTCCGGGTAGACACAGAGGCGTTCGCGCAGCTCGAAGCCGGCCGCCGCCGAGCGTTCGGCGAGCTCCTCGATCTGCGGCCAGGGGCGCTCGGGGTTCACGTGGTCGATCGTGAGCGGCGAGACGCCGCCCCAGTCGTCGATGCCGGCGTGGATGAGGCGCTCGTACTCGGAGTCCACCAGGTTGGGCGGGGCCTGGAGGCAGGCGCTCGGGCCCATGATGTGCCGGGCGACGGCGACCGTGGCGACCAGTTCGTCGAGTTCCGCGTCCGGCATGCCGCGCATCGCGGTGTCCGGCTTGGCGCGGAAGTTCTGGATGATCAGTTCCTGGATGCCGTGGTAGGCCCGGGAGACCTTCCGCAGCGCGAAGAGGGACTCGGCCCGCTCCTCGTACGACTCCCCGATCCCGATCAGGATCCCGGAGGTGAAGGGGACGGAGGAACGGCCGGCGTCCTCCAGGACGCGCAGCCGGACGGCCGGTTCCTTGTCCGGGGAGCCGTGGTGCGGGCCGCCGGGCTCGGACCACAGGCGGGTCGCCGTCGTCTCCAGCATCATGCCCATGGACGGGGCGACCGGCTTGAGGCGCTGGAAGTCGGTCCAGGTCATGACGCCCGGGTTGAGGTGCGGCAGCAGGCCGGTCTCCTCCAGGATGCGGATGGAGATGGCGCGGACGTAGGCGATGGTGTCGTCGTAGCCGTGCGCGTCGAGCCACTCGCGGGCCTCGGGCCAGCGGTCCTCAGGTTTGTCGCCGAGGGTGATGAGGGCTTCCTTGCAGCCGAGCGCGGCGCCCTTGCGGGCGATGTCGAGGACCTCGTCCGGCGACATGAACATCCCGTGCCCGGCGCGGCGCAGCTTGCCGGGCACGGTGACGAAAGTGCAGTAGTGGCACTTGTCCCGGCACAGCCGGGTGAGGGGGATGAAGACGCTCTTCGAGTACGTGATGACACCGGCCCGGCCCGCCGCCTCAAGGCCTGCGTCCCGCACCCGGCCGGCCGACGCGACGAGGTCGTCGAGGGCCTCGCCGCGGGCCTGGAGCAGTACGGCCGCCTCGGAGACGTCGAGGGCGACGCCGTCCCGGGCGCGTTTGAGGGCGCGACGCATGGAGTTCTCGGTCGGGCCGGTGCCGCCGGGGCGGTCGGTGGGGCCGGTTCCGGAGGTCTCGGGAGTCGTCATCCTTCGAGCATACGGTCGGGCTCCGCCAGTTCAGCGAGGCCGGGGTTGGTTCTGGGGAGCCGCGGTACGTTGCCGGGTGCGGGCCGGTCGTGGCTGGTCGCGCCCAAGCGGCGGAGCCGCATATCCGCACAGCCCCGCGCCCCTGGGTCAGCTGCCCGCCCGGTCGGCTACAAGTACTCGGCATACCCGTCCAACACCCGCAGAACGTCCGTCTCCGTGGCCGGAGGCAACTGCACGACCACCTCCTCGATGCCGAGTTCCGCGTAGTGCGCGAGCTTGCCGGGGGTGGGGAACACGGCGTACGGCACCACCTGGAGGGCGTTCGGGTCGCGGCCGGCGTCGGCCCAGACCGACCGGAGCCGGGGTAGAGATTCGGACAGTCCGCGGCCGCCGATCGGCAGCCACCCGTCGGCGTACTCGCTGATGTGCGCGAACAGCTTCGGGCCGGCCGCTCCACCGATGAGCGTGCGAGGGCCGTTGACCTTGGGACCGCGCGGCTTCTGTACGGGTTTGGGATACGCGAAGCTCGCCCGCACGGCGTCGAACTCCCCCTCGTACGCGGTGGGTTCGTCCGCCCACAGGGCCCGCATCAGGGCCATCCGGTCCCGGACGAGGTCGCGGCGGGTGGCCCACTCGACGCCGTGGTCGGCGGCCTCCTCCACGTTCCAGCCGAAGCCGAGGCCGAGGGTGAACCGTCCGCCGGACAGGTGGTCCAGGGTCGCGATCTGCTTGGCCAGATCGATGGGGTCGTGCTGCGCGACCAGCGTGATGCCGGTGCCGAGGCCCAGCCGCTCGGTGACGGCGGCCGCCTGGCCGAGGGCGACGAAGGGGTCGAGGGTACGGCCGTACTCGGGCGGCAGATCGCCGCCGGCCGGGTACGGGGTGGTCCGCTCGACGGGGATGTGGGTGTGCTCGGGCAGGTACAGCCCCGCGAACCCGCGCTGCTCCAGCTCACGCGCGAGCCGGGTCGGGGTGATGGTCTCGTCGGTGAGGAAGATCGTGACGGAGATGCGCATGACTGCATCTGTACCGTGCGGACGCCGCGATGTCGATACCGACCGGTCGGCACACATGGATCTTCCCCCGGGCGCCCCGCGGAGCTTGGACAGCTTCCGATTGGCTGCCGATTCCCTTCCCTTGCACGACAGTTCACGGCTGAATACCAGAGTTGCACGCACCACCCTGCACCACCCATGCCAAGTCCTTCACGACGACCTGGGGAGCAGCAGCATGTGCGAGGACGAGTACGCGGGCGCCGGCCTGGGAAGACGCGCACTGTTCGTGACGGGCGCCGCCGCCGCGCTTACGTTGGGAAGCGTGACCTTCGCCAGAGGTGCCGACGACACCCAGGACGCCGAGACCCGGACCGTGCGGGGCACCCTGCCGCCCGGGTCCCCCGACTTCGTGTACCTGCCGGTCGAAGTGCCGTCCGGGGTACGGGAGATCAAGGTCTCCTACACCTACGAGAAGCCGTCCGTCCCGGCGGGCACCCCGGGCAACGCCCTCGACATCGGCATCTTCGACTGGCGCGGCACCGAGCTCGGCGGCCGTGGCTTCCGCGGCTGGTCGGGCGGGGCGCGCACGGAGTTCTTCATCCGGACGGACGAGGCGACGCCGGGGTACATCCCGGGGCCGGTCCGGGAGGGCACCTGGCACATCGCCCTCGGCCCGTACACGGTGGCGCCGCAGGGACTGCCGTACGAGGTCACCATCACGCTCATCTACGGCGAGCCCGCCGAGTCCGTCGAGCCGACGTACCCGCCGGAGCGGGCGAAGGGGCGGGGGCGGGCCTGGTACCGGGGCGACTGCCATCTGCACTCGTGGTACTCCGACGGCCGCCGTACGCCCGCCGAGATCGCGGCCCTCGCGCGCGCGGCCGGCCTGGACTTCATCAACAGCTCGGAGCACAACACCCACTCGGCCCACGCGCACTGGGCCGACGCGGCGGGCGACGACCTGCTGATCATGCTCGGCGAGGAGGTCACGACCCGCAACGGCCACGTCGTGGCGCTCGGCGTCGACCCCGGCACCTTCGTCGACTGGCGCTACCGCGCCCGCGACAACCGCTTCGGCAAGTTCGCCCGCCAGATCCGCAAGTCCGGCGGCCTCGTCGTGCCCGCCCACCCGCACGCCACCTGCGTCGGCTGCAACTGGAAGTTCGGGTTCGGCGAGGCGGACGCGATCGAGGTCTGGAACGGGCCGTGGACCCCGGACGACGAGATGGCCCTGGCGGACTGGGACAGCACGCTGGTCGCGTCCGTACGCTCGGGTTCCGACGCCTGGATCCCGGCGATGGGCAACAGCGACGCCCACCGCGACCCCGACCCGGTCGGCACGCCCCAGACGGTCGTCCTGGCCGACGACCTGACGCGGGAGGCGATCCAGGAGGCGATCAAGGCGGGGCGGTCGTACATCGCCGAGTCGAAGAACGTCTCCCTGACCTTCGGCGTCTCCGGCGGCAAGGGCGAGCACGCCGGCATCTCAGAGCGGCTGGAGGTCCCCCGCAGCACGCCGGTGACCGTTCGCCTGGAAGCCACGGGTGCCCCGCGCTGCACGGTCCGCTTCGTCACCGACCAGGGCGTCCTGTTCACGAGCGCGCCGCTGCCGGTCTCGGGCTCGGGGGCCGTGGAATGGCGCACGACCCCCGCGTACGCGGCCTACGTGCGGGCGGAACTGCGACACGAAACAGCCATCGGCCCCCTCCCCGGCGCCCTGGCGGCCTTCACGAACCCGATCTTCCTGGGGCGCCCGTGAAGGTCATGTACAAGTAAATCGAAGGCAAGGTCGAGGCAAAATGATCTCGATCGAAGGCGGGACAGACGCGTCGAGAACGAACCAACTCACCCATTCCTCCCTTACCGGTGAGTTAACTTCACGACGGCTCTGAAGCACCACGACCAACAGAGCCGTACAACAGAAGACAAACGGGAGGAAACGTGCGTAAGAACGCGCGTAAGTTGGCGACGGGCGCCCTCGTGGCGGGCCTGTTCGCCATGGGCGCCGGAACGGCGGTCGCCGCTTCGTGGCACAACATTCCGACGCTCTCGACCGGAGGCGCGAAGTTCCACCACGGTCAGTACAAGTGGTGGCCCGCGGGCCAGAACCACGGCGCCTTCGAGTGGAAGGGACAGCTCCAGGACGCCGACCACGGTGACGGCCACAACGTGTACATACAGGTGAAGGTCGAGGGCTACGACTGGAGCCGCTACAACGGCAAGCAGAAGAAGACCGTCCCCTTGAACCACCTCAACTGGTCGGGCGCGCAGCGGTACACCGACGACGCGTACATCCGCGTCTGCCGTGACAAGGGTTCCCTGAACCCCGACAACTGCTCCTCGACCAAGCACTACCAGAGGTAAGCGACGGCACACCGGTACATCCCGGGCCCAGGTAGACCGCCTGGGCCCGGTTGCTTCTTTGGGGGAAGCCATCAGTACGTCAGAAGTTTTGTCAGCCGTGGGAGTTGACCTCTCCTACGGTGCGCAGCCGGCCGTCAAAGATGCTCATCTCTCGGTCGGCCGCGGGGAGATCGCGGTCATCACCGGGCAGAGCGGGTCGGGGAAGTCCTCGCTGCTGTACTGCCTGGCGGGAGTGCTGCCACCCGCGCGCGGGCAGGTGCGGTTCGAAGGGCGGACGCTCGGCGGGCTCAGCGACGACGAGATCAGCACACTGCGCCGGGAACGCTTCGGTTTCGTCTTCCAGTACGGCGAACTGCTCCCCGAGTTGACCATCGAGGAGAACACCGCCCTGCCGCTGCGCCTGGCCGGACAGCGCAAGAAGCCTGCGCTCGCGGCCGCCGGTGCGGTCCTTACCCGGCTCGGACTCGGTGATCTGCGTGAGCGCCGCCCCTCACAGGTGTCGGGCGGCCAGAGTCAGCGCGTCGCCGTCGCACGGGCCCTGGTCCACCGGCCCGCCGTCGTCTTCGCGGACGAGCCGACCGGCTCCCTGGACAGCGCCAACGCATCCGCCGTGCTGAAGGAGTTCCTGGGGCTGGCACGCTCGCAGGGCACCGCCGTCATCCTGGTCACCCATGACCCCGCCGTCGCCGCGCAGGCCGACCGTCACTACACCATGTCCGACGGAGTCCTCACCCCCCGGGAGACGGCGTGAGGGAGTTCCTGCTCGGCCTGCGTCTGCTTTTCGGCTCCGGCCGTGGCAACCGCGTCCGCTTCTTCCTCATGACGGCCGGCGGATCCCTCGGTGTCTGCTGCCTCGCCCTCGTCCTCACCATCCCGCAGATCCTCGACGCCCACGACGGCCGGGACGCCGCACGCCAGCCGCAGTCCGCCTCCGCGCGGCCCGCGGGTGCCACGCTGGTCCTCCAGCGCACCGACCCCTACGGCTCCCACGCGTTCACCCGCGTGTTCATAGCCAAGGGAACCAAGGACGCCGGCGAGGTCCCGCCCGGACTGACGGAACTTCCGGACCCGGGCGAGGTGTTCCTCTCCCCCCGCGCCCACGACCTGCTCCGTGACCAGCCTGCGGTCAAGGGGCTCCTGCCCGGCCATGAGCAGGGCCTGATACGCGCGCCGGGACTCGCCCACCCCGACGAGCTGTTCGCCTACATCGGCACGTCCCCCGACAAGATCGCCGACGAGGGCCGCGCCCTGAAGGGCTGGGGGTACAGCTACGCCCCCTTCCCGGCCGTCGAACCCTCGACCCTCACCTACCTGCGCTTCGCCCTGGGGTCACTCGTCCTGCTCCCCCTCGGCATCTTCCTCTCCGTCTGCGCCCGGCTCTCCGCCGCCAGCCGGAACCGCCGCCTCGCCTCCCTGCGGCTGCTGGGACTGAGCACCAGGGGCACCCAGCGGGTCAACGCCGCCGAAACCGTCGTCGCGGCCCTGCTCGGCTCGATTCTCGGCCTCGGCGAGTACTGGGTCCTCAACCAGGTCATGACCCGGACCGGCCTGCCGAGCCTCAGGTGGTACCCGGCCGACGGCGCCCTGTCCGCGACGACCGTCGCCGTCTGTCTGATCGGCTGCCCCGTCCTCGCCTGGTTCGTCGGCCGCGTCAGCGCACGCGACGCCGCCGCCAATCCCCTGGCGGTACGCCGCACCGCCGCACCCAAACGCCCCGCCAAGTGGGGTGGCCTGCTGCTGGTGACCGGTCTCGGCATCGTCGTCGGCTACTGCGCCACCGGCTTCACCGACCGCCCCGCCAACAGTGTCGGCCTGAACACGCTCCTGATCCCGGCGGGCATCCTGCTGACGGGACTGGGGCTGGTGCTGACACTGCCCCTGATCTCCTACGCCCTGGCCCGCCGGCTGGCCCGCTCCACCCAGTCCCTCACTCTCAATCTGGCGATGCGCCGCAACGAGGTCGAGCCCGGCAGCACCATGCGCGTCGTCACCGGTCTCGTCCTGCTCGTCTTCTCCGCCTCCCTCGCCCAGGGCGTCCTCATCCAACTGGAGCAGGTCACCCGACCGTCCGCTCCCGTGCAGGACTACTCCCTCGCCCTGTCCGCCCTCACCACCGAGCAGCGGCGCGGGCTCGCCGACGTACCGGGTGTTCGCGCGCATGCGGTGACCGCGGAGTCCTGGACCGACCCCGAGGGTTCCGCCGACCAGCCCTGGGCGAGCGCCGTCATCGGCACCTGCGATCAACTGGCCAAGCTGGTAAGGGATTCCAAGGGCTGCGTGGACGGCAAAGTCATGCGGCTCAGCGACCCGAACGCGGGCACCGGCCAGGGCGCGCGCCCCGGCGACGAACTCCGCTTCCGCTTGCGGGAAGGCGGCAAGGACAGGACCCTGACCATCTCCCTTCCGCGCGAAACCATCGCCTACAGCGCGTACGACCCGTCGGCGGTGCACGGAGCGGACGTACTCATTCCGCCGTCGGCTCTGCCCGCCTCCGCCCGCCCGGAGTACGCGCGGTACGTCCTCACCAGCAGCTCCGACCACGACGAGGTCCGCAAGGTCCTCGACGGCATCGCCGCCGTCACGCCCACCGCCGAAGTCGAGCCCGTCGGCGTGAACATCGAGGGGCTTCAGCAGATCGCCGTCCTCGAGACGCTTCTCGCTGTCGGCATGGTCATGGGTCTGGTCATCGGGACCGCGGCCTTCGTCGTCTCGGCGACCGACCGGGCCATGGAGCGGCGCGCGCAGGTCACGGCCGTCACACTGATCGGCGCGCGAGCACGGACGATGCGGGCCGTGCAGTGCGTCCAGGTGGTGCTGCCGCTGAGCGTCGGTCTGGTACTCGCGCTCGTGACGGGCAAGCTCGCCGAGGCCAGCTATCTGATCACCGGGGGCGGCGAGATCTACTGGGACTTTGCCGGCGTCCCGGTGCTCGCGCTCGCGGCGGCGGGGGTGGCGGCCGTGTCCGCCGTCGGAACGCTTCCGCTCGTCGGACGCCGCATCGACCCGGAACTGATCCGCCGCGACTGAGCGACTCAGGGCCGCCCACGCTTCATCGGCTCGGCTTGCTCTGCCGCACGCAAGCCGAGCCGGGCCGGCCGTTCGCCGACCGACACCGTCAAGGCACTGCCACCCGAGGCACCGGCACGTCGGCCAGATCCGCGACGACCGCCGCGTGGTCCGACGGCCAGGTGCCGTTGACCGGGCCGTCGCAGGCGCGGTGTACGGAGCGGACGTGGCCGAGGCCGGCCGGGCCCGGTGGGCTCACGTGGATGTAGTCGATCCGGACGCCCGGCTCCCGGCCCGCCGCTACATAGGGGTTCGCGGGGTCCCAGGTGACGGACGGGGCGTCCGGGGCGGCGTACTGCCACGCGTCGAAGAAGACCTGGCGGGGCACCACCGGCGCGGTCCGGTAGCCGCCGAAGAGGCGGATCTCGTCGGAGTCCGGCCAGGCGTTGAAGTCGCCGGTGACTATGGCCGGAAAAGGCGTGTCACCCCGGTTCTCGGCGATGAACTCCGCGAGCGCTGCGACCTGGCGGCAGCGCACGGCCGACGCGTGCAGCGCGGAGGTGAGGTGGGTGGTGAAGAAGGGGATGTCGTACGAGGGGGCGGCGAGGCGGGTGAAGAGGGCGAGGCGGCCGTCGTCGACGTCCGGGGCGCCGGCAGCCGCAGGGTCCGCCGGTCGGTGACCGGCCAGCGGCTCAGCACGGCGTTGCCGATGTCGACCGTGGGGTCGCCGATCCGCCGGCGCCAGCGCTCGGGGGCGGGGGACGGGGCCCAGGCCCAGTGCATGCCGAGTTCGGCTGCCAGCCACTCGGCCTGGTTCTCGCGGTCGTCGGCCCACACCTCCTGCAGGCCGACCACGTCGGGGCGCAGATCGCGCAGATCGGCGAGAATCGCCTTCTGCCGGGTCTCCCAGGGCCCGAAGCGCCACCAAAGGTTCCAGGTCACCACCCGCATGGGCCACCGTCTCTCAGAGAGGAACCGTTCGAGGCTCCACCGTTCGTTCGATCCCCCATGAGAGACATTGAAGAGCATCAGTACCGCTACGACACAGGAGATCCGCACACCCATGTCCAGCCGCGCAGAGACCAAATACCGCAACGTCCGGGCTTTCCAGAGGCCGCTCAACGCCGTGATGCGCCGCCTGCCGACGCAGACCCTGCTGGAGACCACGGGCCGCACCTCGGGTCTGCCGCGCCGCACTCCGGTGGGCGGACGCCGGGTCGGGGACTCGTTCTGGCTGGTGTCGGAGTTCGGGGAGCGGTCGCAGTACGTGCGCAACATCAAGGCCGATGCGCGGGTGCGGGTGCGGATAAGGGGACGGTGGCACACCGGCACGGCGCATCTGGTGCCCGACGACGACCCGGTCGCCCGGCTGCGCGGCCTGCCCCGGTTCAACAGCGCCGGGGTGCGGGCGTTCGGGGCGGAGCTGCTGACGATCCGGGTGGACCTCACGGGCTGACGCGTACGGCACCGGTCAGGCCGACGCCCGTTCGCACAGCTCCGTCACCAGCCGTACGACGTCCCGCGGCGCACGCAGCGTGGGGAAGTGGTCGCAGTCGGGGTGCCGGACCAGCCGGCAGCCGGGGATGCGGGCGGCCATCGCCTCGTTGCACCGGATCACCTCGGGCTGGTCGCGCTCCCCGAGCAGGAGCGTGCAGGGCAGGTCGAGTTCGCCCAGCCGGTCGAAGGCCCGCCCGCCCTCGGTCTCGTGGCCGTAGGTCGTGAACCACGCGGGAATCGCCTCTCTCAGCAGGGGCTCGGCCTCGGTGTCGGGGTCGGCGCCCGCCGCGCCCCAGGTCCGCAACGCGAAGGCGACCAGGCCGTCCATGTCACGGGCGGTGGCCAGCCGGCCGATCTCCTCGGTCACCTCCGGCACCTCCAGGCCCTCGTAGCCGTTGACGCCGGGCACCAGCAGACCCAGGGCCGCCACCTGGCCGGGGTCGCTCAGGGCCAGGTCGATGGCGGTCCTGGCGCCCATGCTGGTGCCGACCAGGACCACCCGGGGCAGTTCGAAGTGGTCCAGGACGCTCCTGAGATCGTCGAGCTGGGTGTAGGAGACGGTGGGCGCCGGCGACCGGCCGAAGCCGCGGGCGTCGTACCGGATCACCCGAAGACGTCCGGCCACGAGGCCCGGCAGTACGGGCTCCCACAGCCGGGAATCGCCGACCCCCGAGTGCAGCAGCAGCACGGGCGGCCCGGCCACGGCCCCGCCGTCCGCGCCCGCGTCGTCCACCCAGATCTCGCCGCCCCTGACCTGCACCATGTGTCCCATGCGCAAGACTCTGCCCGGCACGCGGCTCCGGTGACAGACTGCGTCCGGTCAATCCCCGCGGCTCACCCCGGCCACACGATCGCCTGCACCTCGCTGTACGCGTGCAGGGCGTACGACCCGACGTCCCGCCCGACGCCGCTCCTCTTGAACCCGCCGAACGGCGCCTCCATGTTGCGCCCGACGGTGTTCACGCCCACTCCCCCGGCCCGCAGCCGCCGGGCGACCCGGAAGGCGCGGGCGATGTCGCCGGACCAGACGTAGTCGATCAGCCCGTAGTCCGTGTCGTTGGCGAGGGCGATGCCCTCTTCCTCCTCCTCGAAGGGGATGACGCAGACGACCGGCCCGAAGATCTCCTCCCGGGCGACCCGCATGTCGTTGGTGCAGTCCGCGAGCAGGGTCGGCGCCACGTAGAAGCCGCGCTCGTACGGCGGCCGTTCACCTCCCGCCACCACCACCGCCCCTTCCTTCCGGCCCGTCTCGACGTACGACTCCACCCGGTCCCGGTGTTCTCCCGAGATCAGCGGGCCGACGATCGTGGAGGCCTCGCGCGGGTCGCCGACCGTCAACCGGCCTGCGTAAGCCGCCAGTTGCTCGACCAGCCGGTCGTACACGCCCCGCTGGGCCAGTACCCGCGTCGGCGCCGTGCAGATCTGCCCGCTGTAGAAGGAGAACGTCGTCCCGATCCCGGCCACGGCGGACCCCAGGTCCGCGTCATCGAGGACGACCGCCGCGCCCTTCCCCCCGAGCTCCATCAACTGGCGTTTCATGTCCCGCCCGCACACCTCGGCGATGCGCTGCCCGACCGCCGTGGAGCCGGTGAAGCTCACCATGTCGACGTCCGGGGAGGAGACCGCCGCCTCGCCGACCTCCGCGGCCCGCCCGCAGACCACGTTCACCACACCCGCCGGCGCCCCCGCCGCCTGCAGCGCCTCCGCCATCCGGTAGACGGACAGCGGATCCTGCGGGGCGGGCTTCACGACCACCGTGTTGCCCATGGCCAGCGCGGGCGCGATCTTGCCCGCCGGATTGGCCCACGGGTTGTTGTACGAGGTGATGCAGGTGACGACCCCGACGGGCTGGCGGACGGCCAGCGCACCCATGACACCGGCCTTCCCCATCGGGCCGGCCTCGTTGATCTGCGGCGGGATCGCCCACTCGGCGGGCTCCACGCGCGCGTAGCGCCGGAACCGGGCCGCCCCGACGCCCACCTGCATGCCCCGGGCCGTCCCGGTGGTCGCCCCGGTCTCGGCCTGGGCCAGTTCGGCGTACGGCACCAGGTGGCCGCGGATGATGTCCGCCGCCCGCCCCAGCACGGCCGCCCGCTCCTCCGGCGACGTACGCGACCACGGCCCGAAGGCCTCGCGGGCCGCGGCGCAGGCCGCGTGCACCTGATCCCGCGAGGCCTCCGGAGCCCACCCGACGGTCTCCTCCGTCGCCGGATCGACGACGGCGTAGTAGCCGCCGTCCGGCTCCACCCAGGAGCCCCCGACGAACAACCGCTGCCGGTCGACGGCCTTGAAGCTCACCGGGTGGCCACCGTCCTGGTGTCCCGGCCCGAGCGCAGCACGCGCCCCGGCACGGCCCCGGTCACCACGTCGTCGCGGATCGCCTCGACGCCGTTGACCCAGACCGCCCTTACGCCGATCGCCTTGGAGTCCAGCCGCGGGCTGTCACCCGGCAGGTCGTGCACCAGGGTGGCCTTGCCGGCGTCGATGCGCTCCGGGTCGAAGAGGACCAGGTCCGCATGGAAGCCCTCCTGGACACGTCCCCGGTGACGGAGGCCGAACAGCCGGGCGGGGTCGTCGGTGAGCATCTTCACCGCCTGCTCGAGGCCGACCAGCTTCCGCCCGCGCAGACAGTCCCCGAGGAACCGGGTCGTGTACGGCGCCCCGCACATCCGGTCCAGATGCGCCCCGGCGTCCGAGCCGCCCAGCATGACGTCCTCGTGCCCCCAGGTCTCGGCACGCAGTGCCCAGGAGTCGGGGTCGTTGTCGGTGGGCATCGGCCACAGGACCGTACGCAGATCGTCCGCCGCGCAGATCTCGACCAGGCACTCGAAGGGTTCCTGCCCGCGCTCGGCCGCGATGTCCTGCACGACCCGCCCGGTCAGCCCGCGGTTCGCCTCGCTGTAGGTGTCCCCGATGACGTACCGCCCGAAGTGGGTGAGCCGCCGGAAGACTCCCGCCTCCTTGGACCGGGCCCGCAGCAGCATCTCGGCCCGCACGTCCGGGTCACGGAGCCGCGCGATCCTCTCCTCGACGGGCAGCCCCAGGACCGGCCCCCAGCCGGGGATGAGGTTCAGGGCGCAGAAGGTGCCCAGCGACATGTTCATCGGTGTGAGGATCGGCATGGTCAGCGCCACGATCCGGCCACCGGCCTTGCGGGCTCGCTCACTCGCCTCCAGCTGCCTGGGCACCCGCTCGGGAACCGCCGCGTCGATCGTGAGCACGTTCCAGTTCAGGGGGCGGCCGGCGGCGGCGGTCATCTCCACGAAGAGGTCGATCTCGTCGTCACTGAACTGGTCCAGGCAGCCCGCCACGATGGCCTCGATCTGCGTGCCCTCGTGCTCGCCGACGGCCCGTGAGAGCGCCAGGAGCTCGGCCGGCCCGGCGTGCCGGGAGGCCACCGGCTTCCCGTCCCCGTCGGAGTGCGAGGTCGACTGGGTGGTGGACAGCCCCCAGGCTCCTGCCTCCATCGCCTCCCGCAACAGCCTCACCATCGCGGCAAGCTGCTCCGAGGAGGGCTGCCCGCCCACCGCGTCCGGCCCCATGACGTACCGGCGCAGCGCGCAGTGCCCCACCATGAACCCCGCGTTGACCGCGATCCGCCCCTCCAGGGCGTCCAGATACTCCCCGAAGCTGTGCCAGCTCCAGGGCGCCCCCTCCTCCAGGGCCACCAGCGACATGCCCTCGACCTTGGACATCATCCGCCGCGTGTAGTCCGCGTCCTCGGGCCGCGCGGGGTTGAGAGGCGCCAGCGTGAACCCGCAGTTCCCACCCGCGACCGTGGTCACCCCGTGGTTCAGGGACGGGGTGGCGTACGGGTCCCAGAAGAGCTGGGCGTCGTAGTGGGTGTGGGGGTCGACGAAGCCGGGGGCAAGGACAAGTCCGGTGGCGTCCTCGCTGGTACGGGCTTCTTCGGTGATCGTGCCGATGACGGCGATACGGCCGTCGCGTATGCCGATGTCGGCGGTGTAGGCGGGCGCGCCCGTCCCGTCGACGACGGTCGCGCCTTTGATGACGTGATCGAGCATGACGGTTCCTCCTCAAATTCCGGGTGCGGGCCGCGCCCCTCCAGGGGCGCGGGGCTGTATCGATATGCGGCTCCGCCGCGTGGGCGCGACCAGCCCCCACGAACCCGCAGTCGCAAACGGCCCGCAGCCCCCCGGCGACTAGGCGCTCTGCCGGAAACGGGACGTCCGATGCACCGGATCCGTATCGATCTTCGGAATCACGTGCTCCCCGATCAACCGAATCGTCCGCAACGTCTCCTCCTTCGGCACCCCCACCGGCAACCCGAAGCTCAACTGATCGGCCCCGGCCTGCTCCCACCGCTTGCACTGCGTGAGCACCTCGTCCGGATCCCCGCAGATCAGCAGCTCCTCCTCGATGAGCAGCTCCACGAACTCCGGGGTGTACGGGGGCAGCGTCTCCGGCCACACCGGGAACCCCTCGGGCCGGGGGAACGTGTCGTGGTACCGGAACACCAGCGACGGCAGATAGTGCAGCCCGCCGTTCACGGCGGTCTCGATCGCCTCGGCGTGCGTCGGCGCGCAGATGGCCGTGGTCGTCACCATCACGTTGTCGTTGACGAAGTCACCGATCGGCTCGGCGTTCACGACAGCCGTCTTGTACTGCTCCAGCACCCACTCCATGTCGGAGACCTTCTGCACGCTGAAGCCGAGCACGCCGAGCCCCTTCTTCGCGGCCATCGCATACGACGGCGGCGACCCGGCGGCGTACCACATCGCGGGGTGCGACTTCCCGTACGGCTTGGGCAGCACCTTCCGGGGCGGCAGCGACCAGTGCTTGCCCTGGAAGCCGGCGTACTCGTCCTGGAGCCACATCTTGGGGAACTCGGCGATGGTCTCCTCCCAGATCTCCTTGGTGTAGTTCATATCGGTCACGCCCGGTATGAACCCGAGGATCTCGTGCGACCCCGCCCCGCGGCCGCTGCCGAACTCGAAGCGGTTCTCGGTGAGGTGGTCGAGCATGGCGACCTTCTCGGCCACCTTGACCGGGTGGTTGACCTGGGCGAGCGGGTTGAAGATGCCGGACCCCAGATGGATCCGCTCGGTCGCGTGCGCCAGGTACCCCAGATACACGTCGTTGGCGGAGAGGTGGGAGTACTCCTCCAGGAAGTGGTGCTCCGACGCCCAGGCGTACTTGAAGCCGGACTTGTCCGCCTGGATGACGTACTCGGTCTCCTCCATCAGCGCCTTGTGCTCGGCGAGCGGGTCGGTCTCGGCGCGCTTGCCCACGTATCCCTGTACAAAGAGCCCGAATTCCAAGGAGGTTCACCGTCCCCACATAGTTTCTGACGTTCCGTCAGATTCACTTTCCGCCGACTGTGGCACCGCTCACGTGCACCGTCAATAGCTGACTGACCATCAGATGCGGGCCATGCGTCAGATGACGCTCACCCCGGCCAGCCAGCCGCCGTCGATCACGAACGGCTGGCCGGTGATGTACGAGGAGTCGTCCGACATCAGGAACAGTGCGAGCCGGGCCACCTCCTGCGGCTGCCCGATCCGCCCGAGCGGCACGAGCTTGCGGTAGAGCCCGTCGAGGGCCTTCGAGGTCTCCTCGGGGTCCGCGCCCGGGTCCAGGTGGGCCGGGTTGGACATGGCGGTGTCGATCGCGCCCGGGCACATCGCGTTGACCCGGATGCCGCGGGGCGCGAGCTCCAGCGCGGCGACGCGGGTGAGGCCGAGGATGGCGTGCTTGGTGGCCGCGTACGTGCCGACGGCCGCCATGCCCGTCACGGCCGTGTAGGAGGCGGTGTTCACGATCGTGCCGCCGTCCTCCATCTCGGGCGCGACCGTCTTGACGCCGAGGAAACAGCCGACCTGGTTGACCCGCACGACCTGCATGAACTCGTCGAGGGGCGTGTCGACGAGGGAGTTGAAGCGCAGGATGCCGGCGTTGTTGACCAGCCCGTCGACGCGACCGTACGCCCTCTTCGCGGCGGCCACCGCGGCCTGCCAGTCCGTCTCCTTCCCCACGTCGAGATGCGCGTACAGCGCGCCGATCTCCTTCGCGAGCGTCTCGCCCTGCTCGTCGAGCACATCGGCGACGAGCACCTCCGCGCCCTCCTCCCGGAAGAGCCGCGCCTCCTGCTCGCCCTGTCCGCGTGCCGCGCCGGTGACGATCACGACCCGGCCGTCCAGTTTGCCCATGGCTCACTCCAGTCAGTGGTCGAGGTGCGGGGCGACCTCGGCCCCGAAGGCGGTGATCTGCTCCACGAGTTCGTCCCGGCTCCGGCAGCGGAAGCGCACCTGGATCTGGTGCACGCCCATCGCGCGATAGGCCCGCAGGGACTCGGCGAGCGCCTCCGGCGCACCGGTGATCGTCCGCCGCCCCACCTCCCAGCCGGGCCGGCCGACGTACAGCGGCTCGGTGATGGCGCCGACGACGATCGGCTCTTCGACGCCGGCCTGCGCGCGCAGTCGCCGCAGCGTGGCGATCTGCTCCGGCAGCCGGTCGCGCGGGTCGCCCTGCGGCAGCCAGCCGTCGCCCTTGAGCGCGGCCCGGCGTACGGCGGCGGGCGAGGATCCGCCGACCCAGACGGGTACGCGCGGCTGAGCGGGCCGGGGCAGCTGGCCGAGCCCCTCGAAGTCGTAGAACTTCCCGTGGTGCTCGGGGAACTCCTCCGGCCCGAGCGCGGCGCGCAGGGCGTCGATCGCCTCGTCGAGGACGGCCCCGCGCTGCCCGAAGTCCTGCCCGAGCGCCTCGAACTCCTCGCGCACGTGCCCGGCGCCGACGCCGAGGACCAGGCGCCCGCCCGACAGGTGGTCCAGCGTGGCGTACTGCTTGGCGGTGGCCAGCGGATGACGCAGGCCGACGACGGCTACGTGGCTGAGCAGCCGGACGCGTTCGGTGACGGCGGCGAGGTGGGCGAGGGTGGCGACGGGGTCGTACCAGATCGTGCTCATCGCCGGCGCGAGGCGGCGCGGGACGCCGACGTGGTCGCAGCTCGCGATGTAGTCGAAGCCGGCCCGGTCGGCGGCGACGGCGATCGCCCTCAGGTCGCCAGGCCCTGCGGCCGCCTCCCAGGGCTCGGCGTAGATCGTGCTCTGGGACTGGATCGGGAGCTGCATCCCGAACAGCGTCCGCCCGTCCGGCGGGACTTGGATGGACACACACCCTCCTCGATCTGACGAACCGTCATATCCGTGTTCCGGCCGTCATCGTCGGGGCTGGCGCCGCAACAGACAAGGGGTGGACACGCAACCGCCGGAAGCGGCCGGAACTGCCGCCGCCCGCGCGGGGCGCTCGCCGGGCCGGTGGAATGTCGCGAACTTCGTCCGATTGACCGCGATCCGTCGTGTTCGTGTCTCAGGCACGTCACCGGGTGAGGGCGGCCGACGAGGGGCCCGTACTGGGCGGTGGCTGCCCGGGAGGTCCGGGCGCCGGAACAACGGGGAGACCGAGAATGATCCGCAACCGCATCGCCGCGATCGCCGCCACCACCGCCGCGGCAGCCCTGCTGCTGACCGCCTGCAACGGCACCGAGAACGCCGCGTCCGCCGCCCGGGAGGGCGCCGCCGCCGCGCAGGGGAGCCTGAGCTTCACCAGCGGGTCGGCCAAGCAGAACAACGCGGCCCCCGGCACCGGCGACTGGGCCGACAGCCCGGGGAAGCCGGCGGGCAAGCCGGTCGCCAAGAAGTGGGTGCAGCTGAGCGCGGGCCGGGCGGGCGACCTGAACCCCGTCGTCGTCAACGGCGCCGGCTTCACCCTCTACCGCTTCGACAAGGACACCGCGAACCCGTCCAGGTCGAACTGCGCCGGCGAGTGCGCCACCACCTGGCCGCCGGTCCTCGTCGCCCCCGGCGGCAAGATCTTCATCGACGGTGTGGACAAGTCCGACGTGGGCGTCGTCAAGCGCGCCGACGGCAACCTCCAGGTGACCGTCGGCGGCTGGCCGGTCTACCGCTTCAGCAAGGACCTCGAGCCCGGTGACACCAACGGGCAGGGTGTGGGCGGCACTTGGTTCGGCGTGACGCCGGACGGCCAGAAGGCGGGAGCCGGGGAGGAGGGTGGCGCGGGCGACGAGGAGGGGGGCGCCGGTGACGAGCAGGGCGGTGTGGCCCCCGCGACCGGCGTCACCCTCTCCGACGAGCCGAACTTCGGCGACCCCTCGGAGGGGCTGGCGGGCGCCGGCTGCCGGAACGTCGGCCGCGACGACTCCGCCTCCTCCCTCCAGGCCTCCGGCACCCTGAAGATCTGGTCCGAGAAGGACTGCGAGGGCGACTCCAAGGTGGTGCAGGGCAACATCGCCGACCTGGCCTCGGTCGACTTCGACGACAGGATCTCGTCGGTGTTCCTCGGCTGACGCCACCGGCCCGGACCACGAGGTGCGCCCGCGGTCCCTTGCCGGGGCCGCGGCCTGCTCATGCCCTCCCGGGCCACAGCCCGTCGTCCGTCAGGCCCAGCAGCTCGATCGCGTTGCGCCGTACGATCCGGTCGACCACGTCCGCGTCCAGGTGCCCCATCTGAGCCTCGCCGACCTCGCGCGACTTCGGCCAGGTGGAGTCGGAGTGGGGGTAGTCGGTCTCGTACAGGACGTTCCCGACGCCGATCGAGTCCAGGTTCCTGAGCCCGAAGGCGTCGTCGAAGAAGCAGCCGTAGACGTGGTCGGCGAACAGCTCCGACGGCGGCCGGTGCACCTTGTCGGCGACCCCGCCCCAGCCCCGGTTCTCCTCCCACACCACGTCGGCGCGCTCCAGGATGTACGGGATCCAGCCGATCTGGCCTTCGGCGTACATGACCTTGAGGTTCGGGAAGCGCTCGAACTTGCCGCTCATCAGCCAGTCGACCATCGAGAAGCAGCAGTTGGCGAAGGTGATGGTGGAGCCGACGGCGGGCGGGGCGTCGGCCGAGGTGGAGGGCATCCGGCTGGACGAGCCGATGTGCATGGCGACGACCGTGCCGGTCTCGTCGCAGGCGGCGAGGAACGGGTCCCAGTAGTCGGTATGGACGGACGGGAGCCCGAGGTGCGGGGGTATCTCGGAGAACGCGACGGCACGCACGCCGCGTGCGGCGTTGCGGCGGACCTCCGCGGCCGCCAGCTCGGCATCCCACAGAGGGATGAGGGTGAGCGGTATGAGCCGCCCATGCGCGTCGGGCCCGCACCACTCCTCCACCATCCAGTCGTTGTACGCCCGGACGCCCAGCAGGCCCAGCTCGTGGTCCTGCGCCTCGGTGAAGGTCTGGCCGCAGAAGCGGGGGAAGGTCGGGAAGCAGACCGCGGACTGGACGTGGTTGACGTCCATGTCGGCGAGGCGTGCGGGGACGTCGTACGACCCCGGGCGCATCTGCTCGTACGTGATGACCTCCAGCTTGATCTCGTCCCTGCTGTACCCGACGGCGGTGTCCAGGCGGGTCAGCGGCCGCTGGAGGTCCTCGTACACCCACCAGTCGCCGATGGGCCCGTCGTCGCCCGGCCGGCCCATGACGGGCTTGAACCGCCCGCCCAGGAAGGTCATTTCCTTCAGTGGCGCGCGGACTATGCGCGGGCCGATGTCCCGGTACTTCTTGGGAAGCCGGTCCTGCCACACGGTCGGAGGCTCCACCGTGTGGTCGTCGACGGAGATGATCAGCGGAAACGCGGTCTCGGTGTCCATGTCCGCCACGGTAGCGCCGATCTGACGGTCCGTCAGCTACGCGGGAGCGGCGGCGACCGGCCAACGCCGCGCGGAGAGCGTGTGAGGACCTTGTGATATCCCGCGCGCCCTGCTGTGATCGCCCTCTCCGGAGCTGACGCATCTGCCGTGAACAAGGCAAACTGGCGGGGATGTAAACGGGTCCTAGGGGGACTGCGATGGGCGGGGTACCGCGAGTGCCGGAGCAGAGGCGTCCCGGCTTCTCGGCAGATACGGCGGAGCAGGCGGGGGCGCTGCGCTTCGGTGTGCTCGGCCCGGTACGCGCCTGGCGCGGCGAGGAACAGCTCCCCACCGGGTCCCCCCAGCAACGCGCCCTGCTCGCGGCCCTCCTGCTGCGCGAGGGCCGTACGGCGACCGCGGCGGAGCTGATCGACGCCCTGTGGGGCGAGGAGCCGCCCTCGCAGGCGCTGGCGGCGGTACGGACGTACGCCTCCCGGCTGCGCAAGGTGCTGGACCCCGGGGTCCTGGTGAGCGAGTCGGGCGGCTACGCGGTGCGGGGCCTGGCGGAGGGCGCGCTGGACCTCGCGCAGGCCCAGGAGCTGGCGGCGGAGGCGGAGAAGGCGCGGGGCGCCGGGGATCTGTGCCATGCCCGGGAGGTGCTGGGCCGGGCGCTGGCGCTGTGGGACGGGGAGGTGCTGGCCGGGGTTCCCGGGGCGTACGCGGAGGCCCAGCGGGTCCGTCTGGAGGAGTGGCGGCTGCAGTTGCTGGAGTCCCGCCTCGACATGGACCTGGAGCAGGGCTGCCACGCCGAGGCGGTCTCGGAGCTGACGGCGCTGACGGCGGAGCACCCGCTGCGCGAGCGGCTGCGTGAGCTGCTGATGCTCGCGCTGTACCGCAGCGGGCGGCAGGCGGAGGCGCTGGCGGTGTACGCGGACACCCGCCGCCTGCTGGCGGACGAACTCGGCGTGGACCCGCGTCCTGATCTGAAGGAACTCCAGCAGCGGATCCTGCAGGCCGACCCCGGCCTGGCGGAACCGTCGGCCCCGGTGGCCGACCCGCCGGTGATGCCGGTGCGGCCCGCCCAGCTCCCGGCGACCGTGCCCGACTTCACGGGCCGTTCCGCCTTCGTCTCCGAGCTGAGCGAGGTCCTCGCCTCGTCCGAGGGCCGGGTGATGGCGGTGTCGGCGCTGGCGGGCATCGGCGGGGTCGGCAAGACGACGCTCGCCGTGCACGTGGCACACCAGGCGCGCTCGGCCTTCCCCGACGGGCAGTTGTACGTCGACCTGCAGGGCGCGGGCCCGCGGGCGGCGGAGCCGGAGACGGTACTGGGGTCCTTCCTGCGGGCCCTGGGCACGGCGGACTCGGCCATTCCGGACTCGCTGGAGGAGCGCTCGGCCCTGTACCGCTCGGTCCTGGACGGCCGCCGGGTCCTGGTCCTGCTGGACAACGCCAGGGACGCCGCCCAGGTACGGCCGCTGCTGCCGGGCACCGAGGGCTGCGCGGCGCTGGTGACCTCCCGGGTCCGCATGGTCGACCTCGCGGGCGCCCACCTGGTCGACCTGGACGTGATGTCCCCGGACGAGGCGCTGTCCCTCTTCACGAAGATCGTCGGGGAGGAGCGGGTGGCGTCCGAGCGGGAGGCCGCGCTGGACGTCGTCGCGGCGTGCGGCTTCCTGCCGCTGGCGATCCGCATCGCCGCGTCCCGCCTCGCGGCCCGCCGCACCTGGACCGTCTCGGTCCTCGCCGCCAAGCTCGCCGACGAACGCCGCCGGCTGGACGAGCTCCAGGCCGGCGACCTGGCGGTGAAGGCCACCTTCGAACTGGGCTACGGCGCCCTGGACGCCGGGCAGGCCCGCGCGTTCCGCCTCCTGGGCCTGGCGGACGGGCCGGACATCTCCCTTGCGGCAGCTGCGGCAGTCCTCGACCTCCCGGTCGAGGACACGGAGGACCTCCTGGAGTCCCTCGTCGACACGTCGCTGCTGGAGTCGGCGGCGGCGGGGCGGTACCGGTTCCATGATCTGGTGCGGCTCTACGCGCGTGCGTGTGCGGAAAGGGACGAACAGCCGCCGAGCGAGCGGGAGGCGGCTCTGTCACGGCTGCTGGACTTCTATCTGGCGACCACCGCGCAGGTGTACGCGATCGAGCACCCCGGGGACCGGCTGATCGACGACCTGGAGCCGACGAGCTATCCGGGGCTTCGCCTCACCGGACAGGCGGCGGCGCTCGACTGGCTGTACACGGAGGCGGGGCAACTCCTGGCCTGCGTACGGCAGGCGGCGGGGACCGACAGGCTGCGGCGGGCCGTCGATCTGCTCTGGGCGGCCAAGGACCTGACCGAGTCGGGGGCCAACTCGCATCAGTACGAGATGACGGCGAGGGCCACCTGCGGGGCCACCCGGGCCTTCGGCCACGACCGGGCGGAGGGCAGGGCACGTACGGTTCTCAGCGATGTCCTCCTGGTCTCCGGACGTATCCGGCAGGCGGAGGAGGAGGCGCGGGTCGCCATGGAGCTCGCGGCGAGCGCGCACGACTCCACCGCCGTCAGCTGGGTGGCCAACAACCGGGGACTCATCTGCCTGCACGAGGGCCGGTTCGCCGACGGCAAGGTCTTCTTCGACCAGGCCCTCGAAGGTCTGCGGGCAGCGGGGAACCGGCCCTTCGAAGCCACCGCGCTGGGCAATCTGTCCCGGGCCTACCTGGGCATGGGCAACATCGCGAAGGCGGTGGAGATCGCGCAGCACGGTCTCACCGCGCACATCGAGATCGGCCGGACCGTACGCCTGGCCAACGGCCACTTCGCGCTGGGCGTCGCGCTGACCCGTGCAGGCCGCTACACCGAGGCGCTGAGTCGGTTCTGCGACGCCCTCGGCATTTTCAACGACCACCGGCAGCGGCTCTGGGAGGGCGTCACCCACTTCCGCATCGCCGAAGTGCACTTGGCCGACCGCCGCCCGGCTCAGGCCGCCCAGCACGCCGAACAGGCCCTGGCCCTCGGGTGCATCGGCGGAGACCGGATGCGGGGCAACGTCCTGACACTGCTCGGGCGCGCCCTCGCCACGCTCGGTCAGGCGGACCGGGCGCAAGCCTGCTGGCGTGAGGCAATCAATCTCTACGAGCAGAACAGCGCCGCGGAGGCCGACGAGGTGCGGTCGCTGCTCACCTCGGCCGCCGCGGCGTAGAAGCGGACGGCCCAGAAGTCAGGCCGCTCACCGGGTGGTTGCGGGACGGCGTCGGCGTTCAGCGTTCGTTTATCTCCACCCGGCACGCTCATACCCGTCAGACCGTCGCGTCGGGGGGCAGACGGTCCGACCGGAGCCTGACGGGTTAATGTGCGGCTCCGAACGCCCGCCCGGCAATCCTCGGGGGAGTTTCCGGGCGGGCGTTCCTCACTCATCACCGAAAAAGAGGACCACGAGCCCATGAGCGACCAGAAGAAGGACGCGACCGTCTCTCCGCAGGGCAACAACGCGATGCCGAGCGAGCCCGCCGCGGACGAGAAGATCACCACGCTGAACAACGCCATGCCGAGCGAGCCCGCCAAGGCCGAGGAGATCACCACCCTCAACAACGCCATGCCGGCCGGCCCCGCCGCACTGGACCTGAACGACAAGTAAGCCTCATCCCACGGGGATCGGCCGCGGCGGCGCGGAGGGGAGCCGCTGCGGCCGAGGTGTGTCCGGGGGCGGGACCGGGCCATGGGGGACCGGCGTCCGCCAAGGCTCTGTGCCCCGTTCCTCCTGACGACACCCAACCGTCGCACCCGGCCGCCACGCTCGGGTGCCATGGCATCCGACCAGAGCGTGCCGGCCGGTCCCGGACGGCCGTCGGCGATTGTCAGGTTCGTTCAGTTCGTGCCGCTGGGCGCGGTGGCCGTCGTGCTGCTCGACTCCGCCACCGACTTCTTCCCCGACGACCCCGTCGAGTCGGTCGTCGGGATCGTCACGCCGACGCGGCTCGCCCTGCTGGCCGGCCTGATCGCCCTCGTCGTTCCCGTGCGGGGCCGGGCGCGGGCGCGGGCGCGGGACTTCCGGACGCGACTGGACGTGCCGATCGGCCTGTTGGTCGTGGCCGCCGGGGCGGCGACGTACCACGGCGGGTACGCCACGGCGCCGCTGCGCGGCCTGCTGACCGTCATGTGCTGCTACTACCTGGTCGTCGGAGTGCGCCGTACGCAGACCGAGTCGTGGCGGGCGATCGGGATCCTCGCGCTGGCCGGCGTCACAGCGGCCTCCACCACCGCCTTCTCCCAGGTGACCAACGAGACGCCGACCGGCTTCTGCCGGACGGGCCTGCTCACCGACGTCGCCTGTGACGCGGGCGGGGACGGCATCCTCATCCGGGCCACCGGCACCTTCTCCAACCCGAACCTGCTGGCCGCCTTCCTGGTGCTGCTCCTGCCGTTCGCCCTGCTCGCCGCCGTGTGCGTGGACGAGCGGACCGCCCGTACGGCGATCGTGGTGCTGGTCGTCGTCGGATACGGGGCCCTGCTGACCACCTTCTCGCGCGCCGGGTACGTCGCCGCTGCCGCCGGGCTTCTCGTGCTCGGCGGCGCCTACTGGCTGGCTCCCCGGCTCGCCGACCGGGCCCAGCGCCGGCTGTTCGCCGCCCTCGGTGCCGTGGCCCTGCTGGCGGCGGCCGGCGTCATCTGGTCCGTGTCCCGGGCGGGGAACTCACTGGGCGTGCGGGGACAGGCGTGGCAAGCCGCGCTGCAGCTCGCCGCCGACAACCCCCTCGGCGTCGGACTCGGGCGCTCCGGTGCCGTCATATCCGCCACCGCGCCCGGCGACCGGGTATTCGTCCACGCGCACAACCTCTGGCTCAACTGGCTGGTGGAGACGGGGCCTTTCGGGCTGCTCGCCATGACCGCGGTGGCCGTCGTCGCCCTGTCCTGCGCGGCCCGCGCCGCCCGAGCGAAATCGGTCATCGGGACGGTCGGGCTGGCCGCGCTGACCGGGTTCTTCCTGGCGAGCATGATGGACCACCCGGCCAACCTGGACCGGATCGATGTGCTCTTCTGGTGCGTGCTCGCCGTCGTCATGGCCGAGGCGCCGGCCGGGTGGCGCCGCGGCTCCGGTACGCCCGCCACTGTGGTGCCGGCACAGATGAAGCGGCCCCGGCACGGCCCCCAGCGCGTCGGTGCGGCGACCTGAGGGACGGCCGCCCCCACGGTCCTACCCCGAGCGGCGGTGCTACCCCGAGCGGCGGCGCGCCGCCCCGCCCCGCAGCTCCCCCTTCACCACCTTGCCGCTCGCGTTCCGCGGCAGCTCACCCAGGAACTCCACCGCCCGGGGCACCTTGTAGTTCGCCATCTCCCGCCGCGCCCAGGCGATCAGATCGTCCCCGGTGAGCACCGCCCCGGGCCGCCGCACCACGTACGCCTTCCCGACCTCGCCCAGCCTCGCGTCGGGGACGCCGATCACCGCCACGTCCGCCACGTCGGGATGCAGGCCCAGAAGCTGCTCTATCTCCGCCGGGTAGGCGTTGAAGCCGCCGACGATGTACATGTCCTTGATGCGGTCGGTGATGTGAAGGTTGCCCGCATCGTCCAGCACGCCCACGTCTCCGGTGCGCAGCCAGCCGTCCTCCGTCAGCACTTCCGCGGTGGCCGCCTCGTCCTCGTAGTAGCCGCGCATCACGTTGAAGCCGCGGACCAGGACCTCGCCGGGGATGCCGGCGGGCGCCGGCTGTCCCGTCGGGCCGGCCACCCGCACCTCGGTGCCCGGGATCGCGCGGCCCGACGTGGACACGATGACCGACGGGTCGTCGCCGCGCCGGCACATCGTCACGATGCCGCTGGCTTCCGAGAGGCCGTATGCCGTGAGGACCGTCTCGACGCCGAGTTCCCCGCGCAGCCGCTCCACCAGTTGCAGCGGCACGACCGCCGCGCCCGTCACCACGAGCCGCAGCGCCGACAGGTCGTGGGCGTCGCGGGCCGGGTGGTCCAGGAGGGACTGGTGCAGGGTGGGCGGGCCCGGCAGGACCGACACCCGTTCCGCCGCGATGTTCGCCAGGGCCGTGCCGACGTTGAAGACCGGCTGGGGGATCATCGTCGCGCCCCGCATCAAGCAGGCGATCACCCCTGCCTTGTAGCCGAAGGTGTGGAAGAAGGGGTTCACGATGAGGTAGCGGTCGCCCTGCCGCAGTCCCGCCAGGTCGCTCCACACCTCGTAGGCACGCAGGGTCTGCGCGTGGGTGATCACCGCGCCCTTCGGGCGGCCCGTCGTGCCGGACGTGAAGACGATGTCCGAGGGGCAGGAGCCGTCCAGGGCCCCGGCCCGCGCGCGTACGTCCGCGGCGCTCACCCCATCCCCGCTCGCCAGGAAGTCCTTCCAGGTACGGAAGTCCGCCGGGGCGTCGTCCGACAGCACGACCACCTGCTCCAGCCCCGGCAGCCCCGGCCCCTGTGCGACCGCCCTGCGCAGCGACGCCACATACGACGTCCCCAGGAACGTGCCCGTCACGAACAGCAGCCGCGCCCCGCTGCGCCGCAGCACATCGGCCGCCTCGGTGCCCTTGAAGCGGGTGTTCAGCGGCACCAGCACCGCCCCGGCCGACACCGCGCCCAGCGCCGACACGATCCAGTCGAGCGTGTTGGGGGCCCAGATGGCGACCCGGTCGCCCGGCGCGACGCCGTTCGCCAGGCAGGCCGCCGCCGAACGCTCGACGCGGGCGCCCAGTTCGGCGTACGAGATCCGTGTACGGCCCTCGACCACGGCCTCGACGTCCGCGTACCGCTCGGCCGCGGACCGGACGAGTTCCGGGATGCTGTCCCACTCCAAGTCACCGCGCACCACAGCCTCCAGACCCAGTAGCTGACTGTCCGTCAGATTAGCTGTAGCCTGACGCCCTGTCAGCAGCCGCTTCAGCATGCGGAGGTGCGCGCAGCATGACCGGAGTCAACGGGCTCAAGGACGCCACCGCGATCGTCGGCATCGGACAGACGCCCTTCGCCAAACGGCTCGCCGAGGACGAGAGAACCCTCGCATGCCGTGCCGTCGTGGCCGCCCTGGACGACGCCGGAATAGCACCCGGCGAGGTCGACGCGCTCGCCAGCTACACCATGGAGGAGACCGACGAGGTCGAGCTGGCCAAGGCCGTCGGCTTCGGGGACCTCACCTTCTTCAGCAAGGTGGGGTACGGGGGCGGCGGTTCGTGTGCCACCGTCGCGCATCTCGCCGCCGCCATCGCCGCCGGGCAGGCGACGGTCGGGGTCGCCTGGCGGTCCAGGAAGCGGGGCAGCGGTCCCCGGCCCTGGCGCAACACCACCGCCCAACTGCCCACGCCCGCCCAGTGGACCCGGCCGTACGGCCTCCTTCGCCCGGTCGACGAGATCGCCATGCTCGCCCGCCGCTACATGCACGAGTACGGCGCGACACGTGATCACCTCTTCAACGTCGCCCTCGCCTGCCGGAACCGGGCCAACCAGAACCCCGCCGCGGTGATGTACGAACGGCCACTGACCCGCGAGATGTACATGACCTCCCGGTGGATCAGCGAGCCCCTGTGCCTCTTCGACAACTGCCTGGAGACCGACGGGGCCCTGGCATGCGTGATCGTCAGCCGGGAGCGCGCCCGGGACTGCCGGCACACCCCCGTCTACGTCCACTCCGCCGCCCAGGGGCTGCCCGCCCAGCACCACGGCATGGTCAACTACTGGAACGACGACCCGCTCACGGGGCCCGCGTGGACCGCGGCCCGGCACCTGTGGAAGCACGCCGACTTCACTCCACAGGATGTGGACGTCGCCCAGATCTACGACGCGTTCACCGCGCTCATACCGCTCTCGCTGGAGGGGTACGGCTTCTGCGGGCGGGGCGAGGGCGGGGCGTTCACCGAAGGGGGCGCCCTCGAGATCGGGGGGCTGCTGCCGCTCAACACCGGGGGCGGCGGGCTCAGCGAGGCCTACGTCCACGGCTTCAACCTCATCAACGAAGGCGTCAAGCAGCTGCGCGGCACCAGCACCGCGCAGGTCCCCGACGCCGCCACCTGTCTCGTCACCGCGGGCGAAGGCGTCCCCACCTCCGCGCTGCTCCTGAGGAGTTGACCGAAGATGCTCTCCCCCGTCACCGACCCCGACGGCGCCCCGTTCTGGCAGTACGCCGCCCAGGGCGAGCTGCGCGTCCAGGCCTGTGCCGACTGCGGCGAACTCCGCTTCCCGCCCCGGCCCTGCTGCCCGCACTGCCAGTCCTTCGCGAGCGAGTGGCGGCAGGTCGGCGGGCACGGCCGGATCTGGTCGTACGTCGTCCCCCATCCGCCGCTCCTGCCGGACTACGCGGAGCAGGCGCCGTACAACGTCGTGGTCGTCGAACTCGCCGACGCGCCCCGCATCCGCCTGGTCGGCAACCTCGTCACGGAACCCGGCGCCCCGCTCAACTCGCTTCCCCCGGACCGGATCCGCATCGGCGCCAAGGTCCAGGCCGTCTTCAGCGGCGCCGGCCATGTGCAGTGGGTCCTGGAGCGGCCGTGAGCCCCTCCGTCAGGACCGAGACCAGCAAGGACACCGGCGTCGCCGTCGTCACCCTCGACCGGCCGGAGCGTCTCAACGCCATCGACCTCGCCATGCGGGACGAACTGGTGGCGACGTGGGTGGAGTTGCGGTTCGACGACACCGTACGGGCCGTCGTGCTCACCGGGGCCGGTGAGCGGGCCTTCTGCACCGGGCTGGACCGGGAGGCCGTCGTCGCGCAGCCCACCTCGCCCTACATGACCGACGATCCGCTGCTGCGGGTCGGGCCGAAGGCGAACGACCTGTGGAAACCCGTCGTCGCCGCGGTGCGGGGCATGGCCTGCGGGGGCGCGTTCTACCTCCTGGGCGAGGCGGACTTCCTCGTCGCCGACCCGAGCGCCACCTTCTTCGACCCGCACACCACCTACGGCATGGTCAGCGCCTACGAGTCGATGCTGATGGCGCTGCGCATGCCGTACGCAGAGGCGGCTCGGACGGCGCTCATGGGGAGCGCGGAGCGGATGTCGGCGCGGCGGGCGCACGAGATCGGGTTCGTGTCGGAAGTCACCGAGCCCGGAGGCGCGTTGGCCGCCGCGGTCGACTGCGCCGCCGTCATCGCCGGGTATCCGGCGGAGGGCGTGCAGGGGACCGTACGCGCGCTGTGGGCGGCCAAGGAGGCAGCCCTGGCCCACGCCTTCGCGCAGGCGCCGCACCTGATCGCCCTCGGAAACCTGCCGGGCGAACGGCAGGCGGAGCTGTTCCGGGCGCGGCGCCGCGGCCATCAGGTCCGGTGAGCTACTGCGCCGTGCGCGTCACGTCATCCAGTTCGCAGGTGACGCCACTGGTCCCGGCGCCGGCGTCCGGGACGTAAGCGGCGGCCACGTCCTGCGTGTCCGTGGAGCCCGGCGAGACGTACGGGATGGTGGACACGCTGGTGCGCACGGTGCCGCCGGACGGGTCCTTGAAGGTGACCCCGAACTTGTAGGTATAGGTCGTGATGCTGCTGGAGTTGGTGGCCTCGACCCGGGCGACGATGCCCCGGCTCTCGTCGAACACACAGCTCTGGATCTTCACGTCCTGGGTGGCCTCGGCGGTCGCCGTCGCGTCGGCGCCCGAGCCGCCGCCCGTGGACGAGTAGTCGTCGTCATCGTCGTAATGCGTGCTGCCGCCGCTCGTGCCACCCGAACTGCTCGACGAGCTGCTGGAGTTCGAGTTGCCGTCGCAGCCTCCGCCGCTGGAGTGCCGTGCGCCCGTCAGGGCCACGACGACCCCCACGCACACGGCCACAGCACGGACATGGCGAAGCTTCACGTGTTCAACCCCCGTTGTCGCGATCGTGAGCACGTCACGTTAGCAGCGGCCGCACGGCAGGAACCGCTTACCCGGCGTAACGTCGCGTGCAAGAGCCGTGAAGATGGCCGCCCCTTGAGAACGGCCGTCGTCCGGATCAGATCCGCTACGCCTACGCGGTGCGGGCCGTGCCCGTGCCCTTCTCGGCGTCCAGGGCGTACACGCAGCGGTCCTTGCTGCACGCGTACACGACACCGTCCTGCACCACGGGCGAGCCGGTGATCTCACCGCCGGTCGCGAGCTTCCAGCGCAGGCGGCCGTCGTCGGCCTTCAGCGTGTACAGCAGATGGTCGGTGGAGCCGAAGTGGATGCGGCCCTCCGCCACCGAAGGGGCGCCCACGATGTCGCCGCCCGCCTGGAAGCGCCACTTGGGCGTCCCGGTGACCGCGTCCAGGGTGTAGAGCCCCTTGCCGCTGCCGACGTGGACGTGGCCCCCGGCCACCAGCACCGGATCGATCGAGGCGCGGGCCTCGGTGGCGATGCGCCAGCGGTCGCGGCCGTCGGTGGCGTCCAGGGCGTAGACCGTGCCGAGGTAGTCGGCGAGGTACACACCGCCGCCGGTCACCGCCGGGCCCGGCACGAAGGCCGGCGGGCACAGGAAGACCGCCGGAGCCTCGAAGTGCCAGCGGACCAGGCCGCTCACCACGTCGAGCGCGAGCACCCGCGTCCCGGCGGACACGTACACGTAGCCGTCGTGCGCCTGCGCCACCCGCACCGGCACCCCGCCGCAGGAGGCGGCGTCACCGATGGGGTACGACCACCGCTCTTCGCCCGTCCGGGCGTCCAGGGCCTTCAGCCGGGCGTCCTGCCAGACGTACACCGTGCCGTCGTACAGCGCCGGTCCGGCCTCCGGGGACTCGAAGTCGCTCTGCGCCCCGGTGATCTCCCAGAGTTTCTGGCCGTTGGAGGCCTCCCAGGCCTGGACGCCGCCGCCGCGCGTGCCGGTGACGACCGTGCCGCGCTCGGCCTTGAGGGAGTACACCCAGGCGTCCGTCTGCAGGCGCCAGAGGTCGGCGCCCTCACGGCAGTCCAGGGCGAACAGCGTCGGGCCGTCGGAGGCGTGGATACGGCCGTCGGCGACCGCCATCGACCATGCGACGTCCCGCGTCTTGAAGCGGCGGCGGCCGGTGGCCACGTCGAGGGCGTGCACCTCGAAGGAGGTGACGTAGACGAGGTCGTCGGCGACGGAAGGGGTACCCCAGACGTCGTTCGACATGCGGAAACGCCAGGGCCGCCAGCCGGCCGCCGGCTCGGGGGCCACCGGCGGCGGTGCCGGTACGGCAGGGCCCACGGCAGGGCCCGTGCCGTTGACGCCGGGGCGGGGTTTGGACCAGGAGGCGACGAGGCCGGCTTCCGGCGGCGGCGCCTGCATGGCCGCGGCGCGGGCGTCGGCGACGCGCGGGCCGGGTCCGATGGGGACCGCCGCGCCGGCCAGCCGCACCGGGCCGGTGTCGGGGGCGCCGACCGGGACGGGCGCCGGCTGCGGGCCCGGGACCGCCGGGTCGTGCGCGGGCGGGGGCGGAACCGGCGCGGGGGCGATGCGGCCGCCGCTGCGGCCGGAGGACGGCGACGGCTTCACGGCCGGACGGCCGCCGCGCCGCGCCTCGATCAGGCTCACCGCCCGCTCGGGCAGCCACGCGGACGCCGTACCGCTGTCGTCGGAGCCGGAGCCGAAGAGGTGGGGTGCCAGCTGGGCCTGGAGGTCGGCCGGGTTGGGGCGGCCCGTGGCCTCCATCTGCATCAGGGACTCGATCAGCGGGCGCAGCTCGTCCGGGAGGCCTTCGAGGTCGGGGCCCTCGCGCAGCAGCATAAAGACCGTCTCGACGGGGTTGGCGCCGTGGAAGGGCGGGTGCCCGGTGGCGGCGAACACCAGCATCGAGCCCAGCGAGAAGACGTCGCTCGCGCCGGTCACGCTGCGGGAGTCCTTCGCCTGCTCGGGCGACATGTAGGCGGGGGTACCGACGGCGACGTTGGTCATGGTCAAACGCGTGTTCGACACGCCGGACGCGATGCCGAAGTCGATGACCCTGGGGCCGTCCTCGACCACGAGCACGTTGGACGGCTTGAGGTCACGGTGGACGAGACCGGCGCCGTGGATGGACTGCAGGGCCTCCGCCACGCCCGCCGCCAGCCAGCGCACCGCCTGGGCCGGGAGCGGCCCGCACTCGTTCACTATCTCCTCGAGGGAGGGCGCGGGGACGTACGCGGTGGCCAGCCACGGCACGGCCGCCCGCGGGTCGGCGTCGACGACCGCGGCCGTGTAGAAGCCGGAGACCGCCCGGGCCGCCTCCACCTCACGCGTGAAGCGGACACGGAACAGCTGGTCCTCGGCGAGTTCCGTACGGACCGTCTTGATCGCCACGCGCCGCCCGGACGCCGAGCGCGCAAGATAGACCAGCCCCATGCCGCCGGCACCCAGCCGTCCGAGCACCTCGAACGGCCCGATCCTGCGCGGATCGTGCTGCGTCAGCTGATCCACCACTCTGCCTGCCACCTCCCCGTACGGGCCCCGTCACCCGCTTATGTACGCGACCCCGTGCAGCGTCTCACCACAGCACCGCCTTGGCGGCACGCACCCCGATTCTTCCTGTCCGGAGGCGTGGTGGCGAACCCGCGGGCGGAACGGGGTGTCTTGGGACAAAACCACAGCC
Organism: Streptomyces sp. NPDC012935; assembly: GCF_042900345.1. NCBI lineage: Bacteria > Bacillati > Actinomycetota > Actinomycetes > Kitasatosporales > Streptomycetaceae > Streptomyces > Streptomyces sp. NPDC012935. Next base: position 160,594 of record NZ_JBIBBC010000006.1, on the reverse strand, counting down.
CGCCGCCCCGCGGAAGCGCGGTTTCGCATAGTGGGACGCCTGAGCCACCGGGGACAGGAGTGCCGTCACCCTCTGGCGACCCGCTCCAGAACCGCGAAGGACGCCCCCTGATCGTCGGTGACCACGGCGGCCCTCCCGTACGACGTTTCGAAGGGCGGCACCTGGATCCGCCCGCCGAGCCGGTTCACCGTGCCGAGGATCTCCTCACAGTCCGTGACCTGGAAGTGGACCAGGAAGTGGGGCGGCATCATCGCCGAGAAGCGCTCCGCGACGGCCGCCCGCCCGAAGTCCGGCTTGGCGTCCGGCCCGAACAGGGCGTCGGCGAAGAGCCCGCCGTAGAAGTCGTTGGCGACCTCGATGTCCCGCGCGTACAGCTCCACCCAGCCGAAGGTGCCGGCCTCGTGGCGGCGCCCGAAGCCTCTGTGTTCGCCCTCCTGCCACAGCCCGAAGACGGCACCCTCGGGGTCGGTGACCAGCGCCGCCGTCCCCGCACCAGCACCGACCTCCACGGGCGCGGTGACCACCTGCCCCCCGGCGCTTCGGACCCGCCCGGTCAGCGCCCGCGCGTCCGGGGTGGCGAAGTACACGGTCCACACGGTGGGCATCCGGCCGTCCGTCTTGCGGGAGAGGGCGGCCACACGGTCACCGTCCAGCCGGGCCCACACGGTGGAGTCGTAGGCCTCCTCGAAGTCCCACCCGAAAAGCTCACCGTAGAAGCGTTTTCCCGCCTGGACGTCGGCGAGCTGCGCCTCGACCCAGCACGGAACGCCCTCCGTGTATCCCGTTCCGTTCGCGGATGCCCTGTTTTCGGCCATGCGGCAAAAGTAACGGCGTCCTGCGCGGCTCGCAGACCAGGCACACCAGTCCCGCGATCCCCGAGCACCCCATTTGCAGTCGGCCGAATCGCGCCCCGATCACGCCTCGGTAAGCTGACGACATGACAGGACAAGTGCGTACCGTCGACGGCCGCGTGGCCGGCCGGCGTGGGCAGGCGACCCGGCAGAAGCTGCTCGACTGCCTCAGCGAGATGCTCAGCTCCTCCCCGTACCGGGACGTCAAAGTCATAGATGTCGCCCGGAAGGCGGGCACTTCGCCCGCCACCTTCTACCAGTACTTCCCGGACGTCGAGGGTGCCGTCCTGGAGATCGCCGACCAAATGGCCACCGAGGGCGCCGGGTTGACCGAGCTCGTGGAGGGCCGCAGCTGGGTCGGCAAGGCCGGCTGGCAGACGGCACAGGAACTCGTCGACGGATTCCTGGAGTTCTGGCGGCGCAACGACGCGATCCTGCGGGTCGTCGACCTCGGTGCCTCCGAGGGGGACAAACGCTTCTACAAGATCCGTATGAAGATCCTGAACTCGGTCAACAACTCCCTGGCAGAGTCGGTCACTCAGTTGCAGGCCAAGGGCAAGGTCGACAAGGACGTCAACCCGGCCGCGGTGGCGGGTTCGATCGTCGCGATGCTCGCGGCGGTGGCCTCGCACCAGAAGGGTTTCCAGACCTGGGGCGTCAAGCAGGCCGAACTCAAGCCGAACCTCGCCCTGTTGGTGCATCTGGGTGTGACCGGCAAGAAGCCGACGAAGTAGCTCCCTGATTTTGAGCAAGTCCTGTCTGGCAGGCGGTGGCTCACCCGACGTGGGCCGCCGCCTGCCGTCCTATTCGGGCAGCGGACGATCCCGTACGACGTGCTTCATCACCAGCGTCGAGGTGAGCCGCTGCACTCCCGGCAGGGTCGCCAGCCGCTCGTCGTACAGCCGCTGGAAGGCGGCGAGGTCGGCGGTGGCCACCCGCAGCAGGTAGTCGGGTTCGCCGAACAGCCGTTGTGCGTCCAGGACATGGGGGATGTCCGCGATCGCCCGCTCGAATTCGGCGACCGTGTCCCGGTCCTCCTGCCGCATGGACACGAAGACCAGCGCCTCGAAGGTCAGCCCCACCGCCGCCGGCTCCACCACGGCCCGGTAGCCGCTGATCGCCCCCGAGCGCTCCAGTTCCCGCAGCCGCCGGTGGCACGGCGAGACGCTCAGCCGCACCCGCCCGGCCAGCTCGGTCACGGTCAGCCGCCCGTCCTGCTGCAGCTCGGCAAGAATCTTCCGGTCCACGTCGTCCATGAAGAAGATATTTGCTCACAACGCGCGATCATGAGCAAACTTCGACAACACTTTTGGGCCATTCCCGCCTAATGTCCCCACTATGGACTCCGGACTGCTCCTTTCCTTCCTCGCCATCGACCTGCTGCTCGTCTGCGTACCGGGCGCGGACTGGGCGTACGCGATCTCCGCCGGGCTGCGTGAGCGCTCGCCGGTGATGGCGGTGACGGGTCTGGTCACCGGGTACGCGCTGCACACGGTCCTCGCGGTGGCGGGCCTCGCGGTGCTGGTGGCGAGCGAGCCGGGCCTGCTGACCGCGCTGACGGCCGCCGGCGCCGCATACCTGGTCTGGCTGGGCTGGAGCGTCCTGCGCCGCCCGGGCACGCCGGGGACCTCCGAGGAGGCCGTGGCCCCGAGCAGCCCGGCCCGCGTCTTCCTGCGCGGCGCCACGATCAGCGGCCTCAACCCCAAGGGCCTGCTGCTCTACCTCTCGGTCCTGCCCCAGTTCCTGGTGACCAGGGGCGACCACCTGCCGGTCCCCGCCCAGACCGCCGTCCTCGGCCTGCTCCACATGGCGTGCTGCGCCGCCGTCTACCTGACCGTGGGCCTGGCCGCCCGCGCCGTCCTCGGCGCCCGCCCGGCCGCGGCACGGGCGGTCACGCGCACGTCCGGGGCGGCGATGCTCGGAATCGGGGCCTTCCTGCTCGTGCAGCGCCTGGCGACGCTGTAGCCGTCACGGCCGTACGGGATCCTCGTCGCGACGGACGATCCTGAAGAGCCGGATCTCCCTCTCCACCCGGGCCTGATACGTGGCGTACGGCGGCCAGAACCGGAGCACCGTCTTCCAGGTGGCTGCCCGCTCCTCGCCCTCCAGCAGGCGGGCCGTGACGGGGATGTCGGTGCCCTTCCAGCTGACCTCGGCGTCCGGGTGGGCCAGCAGGTTGGCGGTCCAGGCCGGGTGGCCGGGCCGGCCGAAGTTGGAGCCGATGAGGATCCAGGTGCGGCCGCCGTCCTCGGGCATGCACGCGAGCGGCGTGCGGCGGGCCAGCCCGCTGCGGGCGCCGGTCGAGGTCAGGATCACGCCGGGCAGCATCTGGGCGCTGAGCAGCACCTTCCCGCGAGTGAGCCGGTGCACGGCACGGTCGAGCGCAGGGATCAGATGGGGGGCGACCCTGGCGAAGCCCCGGGTCGACGACACCTTCTGCACGAGCCGCACGCCGATCACACCGCCACCTCCCGCGCCGCGGACGTCCCGAAGAGCCGGGCCTCGGCGGCGGCGTGCGCCCGCAGCCGGTGCACCGGCCCGAAGAGCAGCTCGTCACCGGCGGCCCGCTTGAAATACAGGTGCGCCTCGTGCTCCCAGGTGAAACCGATGCCGCCGTGCAGCTGGATCCCCTCGGCGGACGCGATCCGCAGCGCTTCCAGGGCCTGCGCGAGGGCGAGGCGCTCCGCGGGTGGGACCGCGCCGGGTTGTTCGTTGCCCGCGGGTCCGTCGTGGCTTGCCGCGCCCACGCGGTGGAGACGCTGATCGACACGGCCGGCGCCCTTTGGGCACGTTACGGCCCACGCTGCGTAATAGGCCGCCGAGCGTGCCGCCTGCACCTGCACGTACACATCCGCCAGCCGGTGCTTCACCGCCTGGAACGACCCGATGGCCCGCCCGAACTGCTCCCGCTGTCCGACGTATTCCACGGTCCGCTCCAGCGCCCGGTCGGCGGCGCCCACGGCCTCACAGGCGAGGACGGCGGCGACCGCATCTCCCGCGCCCGCGAGGGCGCCCAGCACGCCGGCACCCTCTTCCTCACCCAGCAACTCTGCCTCCACGTCCCGCAGTTGCACCCGCCCCTGCGGCCGGGTGGCGTCCAGGGCGGTCTGCCGCACCCGTACGACCCCCGCCGCGTCCCCCGGCACCAGGAACAGCAACGTCCGCGACCGGGCGAACCCCCCGGCGTGCGCGGCGACCACCAGGAGCCCCGCGCTGTGCCCGTCCAGCACCTGGTCGACCTGCCCGTACAGCCGCCAGCCGCCCTCCGTCCGCCGCGCCTGCACGCCGCCGGCACGTCCGCCGCCGGCCCAGTCACCCCCGTTGTCGCCGGTCAGGGTGAGCGCGGCGGCCAGCGCGGTGCCCGGGACCGCGAGGGTGGCGGTGAGCGTGCCGGAGGTGAGGCGGGGCAGCAGGGCGGCGCGCTGGGGCTCGGTGCCGAGGGCGGCGATCAGGGGTGCGGCGAGGACGGCGGTGGCGAGCAGCGGGGAGGGGGCCAGCGCACGGCCCGTCTCCTCGCAGGCGAGGGCGAGTTCGGTCGCCGTACAGCCCACACCGCCGTACGCCTCGGGGAGCGCGAGCCCGGGCAGGCCGAGCTGTTCGGCGAGGGCGGTCCACAGGGCCGGGTCGTGTCCTGCGGGGGTGTCGACGGCGGCACGCAGTTCGCGGGGGCCGCAGCGGCTGTGGAGCAGCTCGCGGAGGGTGCGGCGGATCTCGTCCTGCTCGGGGGTGAAGGTGGCGTCCATGGCTCTTCCCTCCGTATCTGACGGGCCGTCATATTAGGAGGGCCACAACGATATGCACAGAGGTTGGCCGCAGAGAGGTTGGAGGCCTCGCATGACTCCCGGAAGCCGGAAAGTCGCCGTGGTCGGGGTGTCCCTGTCCGACTGCGGCCGGGTGGACGACGCGACCCCGTACGCCCTGCACGCCCAGGCGGCCCGCCGCGCCCTGGCCGACGCGGGGCTCGGCCGGGAGGTGGTGGACGGCTTCGCGTCCGCCGGGCTCGGCACCCTCGCGCCCGTCGAGGTGGCCGAGTACCTGGGCCTGCGCCCCACCTGGATCGACTCCACCTCAGTCGGCGGCTCCACGTGGGAGGTCATGGCCGCCCACGCGGCGGACGCGATAGCGAGGGGGCACGCGAACGCCGTCCTCCTCGTCTACGGCTCCACGGCCCGCGCCGACATAAGGGCGGGCCGGCGGACGGGGAACCTGTCCTTCGGCTCACGGGGGCCCCTGCAGTTCGAGGTGCCGTACGGTCACACGCTCATCGCCAAGTACGCCATGGCCGCCCGCCGCCACATGATCGAACACGGCACGACCATCGAGCAGTTGGCGCAGGTTGCGGTCCAGGCGAGGGCCAACGCGGCCCTGAACCCGGACGCGATGTTCCGCGACCCGATCACCGTCGACGACGTGCTGGACGGGCCGATGATCGCGGACCCCTTCACCAAGCTGCACTGCTGCATCCGCTCCGACGGCGGGGCGGCGGTGCTGCTGGCGGCCGAGGAGTTCGTACGGGACTGCCGTACGGCTCCGGTGTGGGTGCTCGGCACCGGGGAGCACGTCTCGCACGCGGCGATGTCGCAGTGGCCCGACTTCACGGTCGGGCCCGCGGCGGTGAGCGGACGGCTCGCCTTCGAACGGGCCGGGGTGCGCCCGGAGGAGATCGACTTCGCCGAGATCTACGACGCGTTCACCTACATGACCCTCGTGACGCTGGAGGACCTCGGCTTCTGCGGGAAGGGTGAGGGCGGGGCGTTCGTGGAGAAGGGGCGGCTGCTGGTGCGGGGCGGGGACCTGCCGGTCAACACGGACGGGGGCGGCCTCTCCGCCCAGCATCCCGGGATGCGAGGGCTTTTTCTGCTGGTGGAGGCCGTGCGGCAGCTACGGGGCGAGGCCGGGCAGCGTCAGGTGCGGGGGCGGGGCGGGGCGTTGCCCCGTCTGGGTGTCGCTTCGGCGACCGGGGGATGGTTCTGCTCGTCGGGGACGTTGGTGCTGGGGAGGGATTGAGCCGATCGAGAGGACCGCAGGCATGGCCCTGACCCGAGAAGAACGCGAACAGTTCCTTGCCGAACCCCATGTCGCCGCACTGTCCGTCGACGCGGGCGCGGGGCGCGCTCCGCTGACCGTGCCGGTCTGGTACCAGTACGAGCCCGGCGGCAACGTATGGGTCCTGACCGGGCTGGACTCCCGCAAGCACCAGCTGATCCAGGCGTCCGGACGGTTCACCCTGATGGTCGACCGCGTCGAACCCACCGTCCGGTACGCGTCGGTCGAGGGCCCGGTCATCGACACGACCCCCGCCACCCTGGAGCAGCTCCGGGAGGTCTCGGCCCGCTATCTCCCGGCCGACAAGGTCGACGGCTATGTCGACTTCGCCTGGAAGAACCACGGAGAGCAGATCGTCATCCACATGCGGCCCGAACGCTGGGTGTCGTCCGACCTCGGTCAGCTGTGAGCCGGTGAGGCCACCGCGGCACGCGACAATCGAGGCATGGGAGATGACCTTCTTCATGAGTTGCTGAGGTCGCTGCGGGTGTGGGACCCGGCGGTCACCGAGCTGCCCGCCTTCGACCCGGCCACCGCACCCGCCGACCCGCTCGCCCTGTTCACGGCCTGGTTCGCCGAGGCGGTGGCCGCGGGGCAGGCGGAACCGCACACCATGTCCCTCGCCACGGCCGGCGAGGACGGCCTGCCGGACGTACGGACGGTGATGCTGCACGGCGCGGACGCCTCCGGCTGGTCCTTCGCGACCCACGTCGACAGCCGCAAGGGCCGCCAGCTGACGGCCCGCCCGTATGCGGCCCTCGGCTTCTACTGGCCGGCCCAGGGCCGCCAGGTGCGGGTGCGGGGCCCCGTGAGTGCCGCTCCCGCCCAGGACGGCCAGGCCGACCTGCACGCCCGCTCGACCGGCGCCCTGGCGGCGGCACTGACCGGCCGCCAGAGCCAGGTCCTGGGCTCGCTGGAGGAGTTGGCGCTAGCCTCCGAGTCGGCCTGGGAACGGGCCGGACGCGAGCCCGACGCGCCCGTGCCGACGTGGACGCTGTACCGGCTGCGCCCCGAGGAGGTGGAGTTCTTCCAGGGGGACGCGCGGCGTCGGCATGTGCGGCTCGACTACCGGCGCGGGGAGGGTGGCTGGGTGAGGGAGCTGCTCTGGCCCTAGCGCCGGCGGTCGGCGTCAGTCGGGGAGGCGGATCCCGTTGACGGCGGTGTCGAACACCGGGCGGTACTCGTCCCACTGCGCTCTCGGCGCGGAGAGGTAGATGGCGTACTGGGTGTTGTCGGCACCGTTGACGGCCAGTTCGACGCCCCGGTACCCCCGCACCCTGCCCTCGAAGGTGAACTCCCAGTAGCCGGCGGTCCGCCCCCGGAACGTCGTGCGGCTCATCCTGACCCGCTCATAGCCCGCGTTGTCGCGGCGCGTCTGGGGCTCCTCGGTGTCACGCCAGTGCTGGAGCGGATCGGACCCCGCGAACTCGACCACCTCGACCCGCAGGCCCACCAGCCCGGACGGATCGATATAGGCGACTTCACCGGTGGTGGGCACCTTCGTGGCCTTCCAGCCGTCCGGCACGGGCACGGAGAAGCCCTGCCCGGCCTTCACGAGGTGGTATCCGGTGGGAACCGGCGACGGGGTGGCGCTCGGCTTCGGGGAGGCGCCGGAGGTGTCAGGGGTGCCGGACGAGGTCCGGGAGGGAGACGGGGCGGCGCCCTGCGAGGCGGAATCGTCCCAGGGCCGCAGCAGCACAGCGCCCGTCACGGTGGCGGCGATCACCACTGCGGAGGCGACCCACAGGGCCGTGCGGCGGCCCCGCCTGCGCCCCGGCACGGCGGAGGCGACGTGAGGGGCGGCCGGGTTGGCGGCGGGGGTGGCGGTGGTACGCACCCGCTCCGGCCGCGTGGGCGGTTCGAGGGGGGCGGTCGCCCCGCCCGTCACCCTGCTCAGGAGGTGCTCGGCCTCCTGAGCGTCCATGCGCAGGCCGGGCTCCTTCACCAGCAGTCCCTCGATCACCGGGGCGAGGTCCTCGGCGCGGTGCGGGGGCTCGTGCGGGTCGGAGGCGATGGCGTACGCCGTCTCGAACGCCGTGTCCCGGCGGAACGGCGGTCGTCCCTCGACCGCCTCGTACAGCGTCGCGCCGAGCGACCACAGGTCGCAGGCGGGGCCGGGCTCGGCGATCCCGCTGCGGAGGCGTTCCGGGGCGAGGTACTGGATGGAGCCGACGAGTTCCCCGGTTTTCGTCAGCGACGGGGTGCCGGACTCGACCGCTATCCCGAAGTCGGTGAGGACGATACGGCCGTCATGCCCGAGCAGTACGTTGGCGGGCTTGACGTCCCGGTGCAGCACACCGGCGTCGTGTGCGGCGCGCAACGCGGCGGCCATGCTGCGGCCGATCCGCGCGGCCTCGCCCGGCGACAGCGCGCCCTTCTCCTTCAGTACGTCACTGAGCGTGACCGAGGGGACGTACTCCATGACGATGCAGGGCAGGCCCTCGTCGTCGACGACGTCGTGCACGACGATCACATGGGGGTGGGTGATCCTGGCCGCGCTACGGGCCTCGCGGCGGGTGCGTTCGTAAAGCCGCTGGACCTCGTCCTCGTGGAGATGGGGCGGGACATGCAGCTTCTTGAGGGCGACGTGCCGGTTCAGTATTTCGTCCTCGGCCCGCCACACGGTGCCCATGCCGCCGCGTCCGACGCGCTCCACCAACCGGTAGCGGTTGGCTATGAGCCTCCCCAGATCGGACACCCTCCCCAGATCGGACACCGTGAGACCTACTTCTCCCCGTACACCTGAGCGCTTTTCGAACAGATTGCAGATGCACCATAGCGCGCGTGGATGCGACGGCCAGGGACGCCTAGAAGCCCCGGGCCCCCCGGAAGTCGTACGCCGCGAAGTCGGCCACCGCCCGGTACCCGATGCGCTGGTAGAGGCTGTTGCTCGTCTGGTGGGCGAGGTCCGTGAAGAGCAGTACCTCGCGCACCCCGGAGGCGAGCACGGTCCGGCTGAGCTGGGCCGTGACCGCGCCCGCGTAGCCGCGTCCGCGCAGGTGGGCCGGGGTGTACACGGGGGCCACGCGGACCTGGCCTGCGACCACCGGGGTCACGCCGGCCATGGCGAGGGGGGTGCCGTCCGCGTCCTCCCAGAAGGTGATGCCTCCGTAGGAGATCCGTGAGTCGGCCCACGCGGCGGCGTCACGGGCGGCGTGGTCGCCGATGGCCTCGATGAACTCGCCGTACCAGCGCGTCAGTTGCTCCCGGTCCTCCTCGCCCGCGATCCGCGCCCGGCCCGCCGGGAGAGGCTGCGGCAGGGTCAGGTTGCCGAGCCGGTACAGGCGTTGGCTCTGGCTCACCGTGGCCCGGCCGCCCGCGTGCCGGCGCCAGGCGGTGGCGAAGGCCTCGGCGGTCTCACGGGCCGCGATGACGCCGGGGACCGAGTGCCCGAGGGCGACCAGGTGGGCGGCGAGGGAGTCGGCCTCGTCGGGGGTGAGCGGGGTGACGTTCAGCCGGTAGGGCGGGGTGCGGAAGTAGGCGGCCCGTACCTGCCCGCCCACCTCCAGCACCCCGAAGACCGGCGCCTCGTCGCCGTACGCACGCAGCCCACTGGTGCGCAGCGTCTCGGTCACCGTCAGGACGACGGTGTGCAGATCGGGGCGTGAGCGCAGGAAGCCACCGGCGTGGGAGAGGAAGCCGGTGAGATCCTGGGTGCAGTACCAGTCGTCCGGGCGCATACCTCATGATCCCGCGCCCCGGCGCCGTCTGTGCACCCTTTCCCGCTGTGGACACGAACCCGACACAAGACCCCACTCCCAGGCGGGGGTTGAGAGGCCCGGGGTTCACGGCTCCACTTGCCTACAGGTTGACGTCCGGTGCGGGATCGGGGGCGGGGTCGGGGTCCGTCGCCAGACGTGCGTGCAGATGTACGTCCCGGTACGCGTCCTGCCTCCCCTCCTCCCACATCGCGCCCCGCAGGGTCCCCTCGTACCGGAACCCGCACCGCTCGGCGATTCGGCAGGAGGAGTCGTGCCCGATGGCGTGGCCGAGTTCGAGACGGTGCAGGCCCAGGCCCGGATCGGTGAGGGCCCACCGGGCGACGAGGGTGAGCGCGTGCGTGGCGACACGGCGGCCGCGGGCCTCGGGGAGGACCCAGTAGCCGACGCGGGCGGAGCGCATGACCCAGTCGATGACGTTGACGCCGATATGCCCGAAGGGGGTGCCGGTCGCCGCGTCGGTGACGCAGTACGACACGGACGTGCCGTCCAGCATGTTCCGTGCCGTGTCACGAAGGGACTCCAGGGCGCCGTCGGGGTCCGTCGCGATGCTCAACGGGGTGTTCCAGCGCCGGAACTCAGGGTCGCTGCGGCCCCGGAACCAGGTCGCGGCGTCGTCCTCGGAGTCCGGATCCCAGGGGCGCAGGCGCAGCCCGTGGCCGTGCAGGTCGGGGTGGGGGTGCGGGTGGCCGGCGGGGCGTATGTCGGCGTGAGGCATGCGGCCATTGAACCCGCATCGGTCAGCCCGCAGCGCGGAACACCGCCACCCCGTCCCGGAAGAGGACCGACAGCCCCGTCCCGGCCCGCAGCCGGCCGGGGTCCGCGCACTCCACGATCTCGGTCATCATCCGCGGCCCCTCGGCGAGATCGACGACGGCGGCGACGTACGGCGTCCGCTCCCCGAAGGGCGGCAGGTCGTTGCGGTGCACGACGGACCAGGTGTAGAGGGTGGCCCGGCCGCTCGCGGGCTCCCACGTCACGTCCTCGCTCCAGCAGTGGGGGCAGAACTCGCGGGGGTAGTGGTGGGCGCGTGCGCAGGCGCGGCACCTGCGGATGAGCAACTGCCCCTGCGCTGCGGCATCCCAGTAGGTGCGGGTGAAGGCATCGGCCTCGGGGATGTCGTATCGCTGCCCGCTCATCGGAGCTCCCTCATCAGAACAGCCCCAGCGCGCTGTCCACCGACCACGACTGCCACGACACCCCGAACAGCGCGACCACCGAGATCAGCGCCATCATCGAGTTCTGCCCCTGCTCGCCCCAGTCGTGGATCATGAGGGTGAAGTAGAGGACGTTGAGCAGCAGCCCGCCGACGAGGGCGATCGGGGTCAGGAACCCGAGGATGAGCCCGAGCCCGAGGGCGAGCTCCGCGTACAGCACCACGTACGCCATCGTCCGCGGCCGGGGTGACACGACGGCCGTGAAGCCGGACCGCACGGCGTTCCAGCGGTGCTTGGCCGCCACGTCCGCCGCCCAGGAGATCCCCGCCCCCTCGAACCAGCTCTTCTTGTCCTTGTGCCGCCAGCTCTCCAGCCACCACAGCCCGAGGCCTATTCGGAGCACGGCCAGCCATTCCGCACCTGTGAGCCAGATCGCGTCCATGGATCTGACGGTACGTCAGATAAGAGGAGCCTGACAATCGCCTGTGCATCCCGGATGAGTCCCACAGATTGTTGGCAATCTTGTCCACAGTCCGGCTAGGTTCACAGACGCAAGCCGAGGACACCGAGTGAGCCGAGGGAGCCGGACGTGAGGCACAGGGCAGTCAAGCGCAGGAGCGTGGTCGTGGGGATCGGCGCGACCGCCGGGGTCGCGGCGGTCGGGGGCATCGCACTGACCGCGCAGGCGTCAAGCGGGGCGAGCGGGTCGAGTGGATCGAGCAGCACGAACGGTACGAACGCGTCGGGGTCCGCGGGGTCGTCCTCGTCCGACGCCCTGGTCTTCGACAAGGACGCCTACTCGACCCTGACGACGACCATCACGGACGCCGACGGGGCCGAGCACGACGTGGAGTACCGCTTCTACAAGGCGATCACCTACGTCGCGAAGCCGGTCGACGAGAAGTACCAGAGCCTGAACGTGAGCGTCCCCGTGAAGATCGACGGTACGGCCGTCGACGCCACACGCGTCCCGATCCTGTTCGCGAACTCGGTCGGCGGCTACATGCCGTCGTCGGTCGCGGACGCGACGGGCGTGGGCGGGGGCGGCATGACCGGCATGCCCGGCGGCGGCGCGCCAGGTGCCTCCGCGTCGCCGAGCGCCTCCGCGTCGCCGAGCTCCTCGGCGTCGGCCTCCGGTGAGGTCGCCTCGGGCGGCAACGGCATGGTGAACGCGCAGGGCGCGATGGTCAGCCTCCCGAAGCTGGCGCTCGCGGCCGGCTACGTCGTCGTCGAGCCCGGCGCCCGCGGCCGTACGCTCAAGAACACCGCCGGCGAGTACTACGGCGTCGCCCCCGCGGCGATCGTCGACGTCAAGGCCGCCGTCCGGTACGTGCGGTTCAACAAGGGCCGCATCCCCGGCAACGTCGACCGCATCGTCTCCTCCGGCACCAGCGCGGGCGGCGCCCTGTCCTCCCTGCTCGGCGCGTCCGGCGACAGCCCGCTCTACGACAAGCACCTCGAGGAGATCGGCGCGGCCGACGCGAGCGACGCCATCTTCGCGACCGGCGCCTGGTGCCCGATCACCGACCTGGAGCACGCCGACGGCGCCTACGAGTGGAACTGGGGCTCCAACGCCACGAGTTCCGGATCCAAGGTCGACCAGACGGTGTCGAAGGAGCTGCGTTCGCAGTTCGCCGAGTACCAGGCGGCCCTGAAGCTGAGGGGCCTCGGCGGCTTCGGCACGCTCACGGCCCGCAACTACGACGAGTACCTGGTCAAGCAGTACTTGGAGCCGTCGGCGACCAAGTACCTGGCGGCCCTGTCGACCGCGGACCGCGAGTCGTACCTCTCCTCCAACACCTTCATCACCTGGTCCGGCGGCAGGGCGGCCTTCTCCTGGGCCGACTTCCTCACCCACGTCGGCGCCCGCAAGAAGACCGCGCCGTCCTTCGACGCGTTCGACCTGTCGACGGGCGAGAACAACCTCTTCGGCCTCGGCACCACCCAGGCCCGCCACTTCACGGCCTACGGCGCCAAGAACGACAGCACGGGCCTGAGCAGCAAGCGGGTGCCGAGCGACATCCCCGACACGCTGCGGCTGATGAACCCGATGCCCTTCCTGGTCGCGAAGCCCAACCCGCACCGCTCCAAGCACTGGTGGATCCGCCTCGGCACCAAGGACTCCGACACCTCCCACACGGTCTCCGCCAACCTCGCCGCCGCCGCACACACCCTCGGCGACGACGTCAGCCACCTCTACTACTGGGACGAGGGCCACGGCGCCAACTCGGACCCGGGCGACTTCATCGAGTGGATCGCCAGGATCAGCGGCTACAAGGGCAAGCGGTCCGCCGGATAGCCGCTGAAGCAGAGCCCCCTCGGGCAGCCCTCTCAGCCAACCCTTTCGGGTAACCCTTCGAGCAGCCTTTTCGAGGCCGGACAGCCGGCCCCTCGCGCGGTACCGGTCTCCCGTCATGACTCCGGCCACCGCCCCAGGACGCCGAGCCCCCGCCTGCCGCGAGGGCTCGGCGTCCCGCCATGCGCCCCCACCCCACCCCCACAACCGGGAGACCTACGCCACAGATCCCACCCACCCCTCCTACAGCCGTGATCGATCCGCAACCAATTCCGGTCTTGACCGAGACCCATCAACGGGCTGCGTGATTACGCTCCCGAACATGGCCGACTCCATAGCGTCCCCGACCCCCACGGACCGCCCCGTCTACGTCATCGGCGGCGGCCCCGGCGGACTCTCCGTCGCGCATGCGCTGCGTGCCCGGGGACTGCGTGCGGTGGTGCTGGAGAAGTCGGACCGGGTCGGCGCCTCCTGGCGACGCCACTACGACCGGCTCCATCTGCACACCACCCGACGGCTGTCGGGCTTGCCCGGGCTGCCGATGCCGCGTCGGTTCGGGCGTTGGGTGGCCCGGGACGACGTGTCGCTCTACCTGGAGAAGTACGCGGAGTTCCACGACCTGGAGATCGTCACCGGCGTCGAGGTCTCCCGCGTCGAGCCCGCCCCCGACGGCTCCGGCTGGCTCCTGCACGCCACCGGCGGCCGTGAACTGACCGGCGCCGCCGTCGTCGTGGCCACCGGCCACAACCACACCCCGCGCATCCCGGACTGGCCCGGCCTGGACACCTACGGCGGTGAGTTCCTGCACGCCGGCGAGTACCGCAACCCGGCGCCCTACGCCGACCGCGACGTCCTGGTCGTCGGCATCGGCAACACCGGTGCCGAGATCGCCGTGGACCTGGTGGAGGGCGGCGCCTCGCGGGTGCGGCTGGCCGTGCGTACGGTGCCGCACATCGTGCGCCGCTCCACCGCCGGGTGGCCCGCCCAGCGCACCAGCATCCTCGTACGGCGGCTGCCGGTCGGGCTCGTCGACCGGCTCGCCAAGCCCGTGGCGAAGCTGAGCGTGCCGGACCTGTCGGCCCAGGGGCTGCCGCGCCCCGAGACCGGGCTCTACAGCCGGGCCAAGGAAGGCGCGATCCCGGTCCTCGACGTCGGCCTCATCGACGCCGTACGCAAGGGCCGCATCGAGATCGTGGCCGCCGTCGACGGCTTCGAGGACGGGAAGGTCCTCCTCGCCGACGGCACCCGCGTCTCGCCGGACGCCGTCATCGCGGCTACCGGCTACGTCCGTGCCCTGGAGGGCATCGTGGGCCACCTCGACGTCCTCGACGCACGCGGCAAGCCCGTCGTCCAGGGCGCCCGGACCCCCGCGGGCGCCCCCGGCCTGTACTTCACCGGCTACACCAACCCCATCAGCGGCAACCTCCGCGAGATGGCGATCGACGCGCAGAAGATCGCGAAGGCCGTCGCCCGCGGCGCCGACGGTGACGGGGATGGCGGCCGACGGGTCTCCCGGCTGCCGGTCTGACCCTGCGCCCTGCGTCCTGTCCCGTCGGGCGTCTCAACTCCCTTACCAAGTCCCGCGTTACTCGAGAGTCATAAGTGACGCACGGGGCTGTACCGCGCCACCGCACGGAGCCAGAATGTGAGCCCTGTTCACCTTTTCGGCTCCACTCCCTCTCGCTACGACGGAGGACGCACGTGGCAAGCGAAAGACAACTCCCCCGGGTTTCCGGGACTTCCCCCGCCCTCAAGTCCCCCAAGGCCCAAGGCCCTAAGTCCCCCAAGACCGTCAAGGCCCGCAAGCTCTCCCGGCGTTCCGTCCTCGGCGGCGCGGCAGCCGCAGCCGGTGCCGTGACTCTCACCGCGACCGGCGCCGGTACGGCCTGGGCGGCCACCCGCGACGTGGATGTCGCGATCGTCGGCGCCGGCCTGGCCGGTCTCACCGCGGCCCGCGATCTGGTGGCGGCCGGCAAGTCGATCGCCGTCCTGGAGGCCCGCGACCGCGTGGGCGGCCGGGTGATGGGCCTCGATCTGGCGGGCGGGGGCGTGACCGAGGGCGGCGGTGAGTTCATCGGCCCCACCCAGGACCGCATCAAGGCCCTCGCCGACTCCCTCGGCGTGGACACCTTCACCACCTACAACA
Source organism: Streptomyces sp. NPDC012935 (assembly GCF_042900345.1). Lineage (NCBI taxonomy): Bacteria > Bacillati > Actinomycetota > Actinomycetes > Kitasatosporales > Streptomycetaceae > Streptomyces > Streptomyces sp. NPDC012935. The sequence continues at coordinate 145,379 of NZ_JBIBBC010000006.1, read as the reverse complement.
CCGGCAACAACCTCCTCCACAAGGACGGCAGGAAGACCCCCTACGCCACCGACGGCATCCTCGGCGCGGTCCCGCCCATCGACGCGGCCGGCCTCGCGAACGCCGCCATCGTGCAGGCCACGCTCAACGACCTGGCCAAAAAGATCCCGGTCGACGCGCCCTGGACGGCGCCGAAGGCCGACGAATGGGACCGGCAGACCTTCGAGACCTGGCTGCGCGCCAACGCGGTCATTCCGTCGGCCAAGTTCCTCTTCGACGTGGCCTGTACGTCGATCTTCTCGGCCGAGCCCCGTGAACTCTCCTTCCTGTTCGTCCTCTTCTACATCGCCGCCGCCGGAAACGCGTCCGCCCCCGGCACCCTGGAACGCCTCACCGAGACCGCGAACGGCGCCCAGGAACTGCGCTTCGTCGGCGGCTCACAACTGATACCGGCCAAGCTCGCCGCCGCCCTCGGCGACCGGGTGGTACTGAGCGCCCCGGTGCGCACGATCGCCCGGTCCGGCGGTAGTTACGTCGTCACGGCCGACGGCCTCACCGTCACGGCCAGGAAGGTCGTCGTCGCCGTACCCCCGCCGCTCGCCGCCCGCATCACCTACGCACCCCTCCTCCCCGCCGCCCGCGACAAGCTCACCCAGCGCCTGCCGATGGCCTCGGTCGGCAAGGCGATCGCGATCTACGACACCCCGTTCTGGCGTGCCGACGGCTTCAACGGCCAGGTGGTCAGCGACGCCGGCGTCATCAGCTCCACCTTCGACAACTCCCCGCCCGACGCCTCCTACGGCGCCCTGATGGGCTTCATCGAGGCCGACGAGGCGCGCAAGCTGGACGCGGCGAGCGAGGCGGAGGTCCGGGCGGCCGTGCTGAAGGACTACACGACGTACTTCGGCGAGAAAGCGGCCTCCCCCACCTCCTTCGTGCTGCAACGCTGGAACAACGAGGCCTACACCCGCGGCGGTCCCGTCTCCATCGCCGCCCCCGGAGTCCTGACCCAGTACGGCCCCGCCCTGCGCGAGCCCGTCGGCGGCATCCACTGGGCCGGGACGGAGACCTCCACACACTGGATGGGCTTCATGGACGGGGCGGTGCGGTCGGGAGAGCGGGTGGCGAAGGAGGTGCTGGCGGTGCTGTGAGCCGGTCCGAACGCCGACGCCTGCGGTATCGCCGTCCAACTTTGTGTGCACAGCCGTTCCTGACAGGGTGTCAGTTCCTTTAATCTGACACAGCGTCAGTTAATCGCTGTCACACAGAAGCGGGTGGACCGATGCTTGGATCAACCCACGGCACCCTCACCACCGACTCCCGCCGGGCCCGGGTCATCGCCTGTGGCGAGCAGCCCGGGCCCGCCGTCCACGGCCGGCCGGCCGAGGTCGACGATCTCGACGTCAGCGGCCGTCCGCTGTACTCCGACGTGCCCGATATGGGTCGCTTCTTCCGTCCGGAGTCGGTCGCCGTGATCGGTGCCTCGGACGCCGAGGGCCGACCGAACACCGGTGTCACCCGCCAGCTGATCGCCTGGTCCGAGCGGGTCGGCGCCCGGCTCCACCCGGTGCATCCGAGCCGCGCTTCCGTCTTCGGCATCCCCTGCTTCCCTTCCGTCGCCGACCTGCCCGAGCAGATCGATCTCGCCGTGCTGCTGGTCGCCGACCCCCTGCCGGTGGTCGAGGAACTGGCCGAGGCCAAGGTGAAGTTCGCGGTCGTCTTCGCCTCCGGGTTCGCGGAGACCGGTGAGGAGGGCGCCGCCGCTCAGGACCGGCTCACCGCCGCCGTCGAACGGTCCGGCATGCGGCTGCTGGGCCCCAACACCAACCTCAACGCATTCGAGCGGTTCCGGGACGACCTGGAGGGTCCCGCGATCGCCCTGATCACCCAGTCCGGCCACCAGGGCCGTCCCGTCTTCGCCCTCCAGGAACTCGGCATCCGTCTGACCCACTGGGCGCCCACCGGCAACGAGGCCGACCTGGAGACGGCCGACTTCATCTCCTACTTCGCCGAGCAGCCCGACGTGGGTGCCATCGCCTGCTACGTCGAGGGCCTCAAGGACGGGCGCTCCTTCCTCCTCGCCGCCGATCGCGCCGCCCGCCGCAAGGTGCCGGTCGTCGCCGTCAAGGTGGGCCGCACCGAGACCGGCGCCCGCACGGCCGCCTCACACACCGGCAAGCTGACCGGCGCGGACGCGGTGGTGGACGCGGCGATGCGGCAGTACGGGGTGATCCGGGTCGACGGTCTGGACGAACTCCAGGACACCGCGACCCTGTTGGCCCGCGCACGGCCGCCCCGCGCCGACGGCGTCGTCGTCTATTCGATCTCGGGCGGCACGGGCGCGCACTTCGCCGACCTGGCGACCGAGGCGGGACTGCCCCTGCCCGTGCTGTCGGAGGCCAGGCAGGCCGAGCTGCACCAGTGGATACCCGAGTACCTGAACGTGGCCAACCCGGTCGACAACGGCGGGCATCCGGTCGGGGACTGGCGCGGCCGGAAGATCATCGACGCGATCCTCGACGACCCGCAGGTCGGTGTCCTGATCTGCCCGGTCACCGGGCCCTTCCCGCCGCTCAGCGACCGGCTCGTCCAGGACCTGGTGGACGCCGCCGAGCGGACGGACAAGCTGGTGTGCGTGGTGTGGGGGTCGCCGGTCGGCACCGAGCCGGCCTACCGCGAGGTCCTGCTCGGCTCCTCGCGCGTGGCCACCTTCCGGACGGTGGCGAACTGCATCACCGCCGTCCGCGCCTACCTCGACCACCACCGCTTCGTCACCGGCTACCGCTCCCCCTTCGACGAGGCCCCGCGCATGCCCTCGCCGTCCTTCCGCAAGGCGCAGGCACTGATACGCCCGGGCGAGCAGCTGAGCGAGCACGCGGCGAAGCAGCTGCTGCGGGCGTACGGGATCCGTGTCCCGCGCGAGCAGTTGGTGACCAGCGCGGCGGCGGCCGTACGGGCCGCGGGACTGGTGGGCTACCCGGTGGTGATGAAGGCGTCCGGCGCGCGGATCGCCCACAAGACCGAGCTCGGCCTCGTCAAGATCGGGCTGACCTCCGCCAGCCAGGTCCGGGACGCCTACCGCGAGTTGACCGACATCGCCCGCTACGAGGACGTCTCCCTGGACGGTGTCCTGGTCTGCCAGATGGTCGAGCGGGGCGTCGAGATGGTCGTGGGCGCCACGCACGACGAGCTGTTCGGACCGACCGTGACGGTCGGGCTGGGCGGGGTGCTCGTGGAGGTACTGGGCGACACCGCCGTACGTGTGCCGCCCTTCGGGGAGGAGCATGCCCGGGACATGTGCGCCGAACTGCGCGGGCGGGCCCTCCTCGACGGGGTCAGGGGGCGGCCCCCGGCGGACCTCGACGCGCTCGTGGAAGTCGTCCTGCGGGTGCAGCGCATGGCGCTGGAACTCGGGGACGACCTCGCGGAGCTCGACATCAATCCGCTGATGGTGCTGCCCAGGGGGCAGGGCGCGGTGGCCCTGGACGCGCTGGTGGTGTGCCGCTGACATGAATTCGGACCGCAGGAATTCGGAGCGCATGAATTCGGACCGCAGGAATTCGGAGCGCATGAATACCGACCGCATCACGGCCGACCGCATCACCGCCGACCGCATCACCGCCGACAATGAGATGAACATGTCCGATTCCCCCCGTGTGCCCGGAAATCCCGTCGATTCATTGGTACAGCACGCCACTGACAACCAGGTCTGCCGCATCACCCTCAATCGCCCCGAAGCCCTCAACGCCATCACCCCTGACCAGCGAGAACGCATCATCGCACTGCTCACCGAAGCCTCCGCGGACCCCGACATACGGGCCGTCGTACTGACCGGAACGGGCCGTGGCTTCTGCGCCGGCGCGGATCTGCGGGGCGGGTCGACGGCCGGGGAACGGGTCCCCGGCGATGTCGCCCGCACGATCCGCCTCGGCGCCCAGCGGCTGATCTCGGCGGTGCTCGACTGCGAGAAGCCGGTGATCGCAGCGGTGAACGGCACGGCGGCGGGGCTCGGCGCGCACCTCGCGTTCGCCTGCGATCTCGTACTGGCCGCCGAGTCCGCCAAGTTCATCGAGGTGTTCGTGCGACGCGGACTCGTCCCCGACGGCGGCGGCGCCTATCTCCTCCCCCGTCTCGTCGGCCCGCAGCGGGCGAAGGAGCTGATGTTCTTCGGAGACGCGCTCACCGCCGCCGACGCGGAACGGCTCGGCCTCGTCAACCGGGTCGTGCCCGACGCGGAGTTGGACAAGACGGCAAGGGACTGGGCGGCCCGCCTGGCCACCGGTCCGACCCGCGCCCTCGCCCTCACCAAGCAGCTCGTCAACGCCTCCCTGGACGCCGACCGCACCACCGCCTTCGCGGCGGAGGCAGCCGCGCAGGAGATCAACATGACGACGGAGGATGCCCGGGAAGGGGTGGCGAGTTTCGCGGAGCGCAGGAGCGCCGAGTTCAGGGGTCGATAAGGCGCGAAAGGTGCGGCCGTTCCCCCTCGCACACCCCTTCCAATCTGACGCTCCGTCAGTTTCAATGGGCGTCGTGATGGGACACGCAGGAATGGCCGCCGCAGCCGTCCGCTACCTCAGGTCGGCCGACGCTCCGCCCGTAGAGGCGCTGCCGCGCCCGGCGCTGCGCTGTGTCGGCGAGGACGAGCGGGCACCGGTCCCGCAGGCGGAGTTCCGGCGGGTGCTCGGGAACTTCGCGTCGGGGGTGGCCGTTGTCACGGCACCCGCCACCGCCACCGCCACCGATCCACAAGTCAGCGCCGACACCCCTCGCAGCGCCGCCCCCGCCGGTTTCGCCTGCCAGTCCTTCTCCTCCCTCTCCCTCGACCCGCCCCTGGTCGCCTTCATGGTCGGCCGTACGTCTACGACGTGGCCGCGCATCGCCCGCGCGGGCGTCTTCTGCGTGAACGTCCTGAGCGCCGGCCAGGGCGAGTTGTGCCGCGCCTTCGCGATGAGCGGCACGGACAAGTTCGCCGGGGTCACGTACGACGCGGCCCCCGTGTCCGGCTCACCCCGCCTCGCAGGCACGCTCGCGTGGATCGACTGCACGATCCACGCGGTCCACACGGGCGGCGACCACCTCATCGTCGTAGGACGGGTGGACGCACTGGGGGCGAGCGACGGCGACGAGGCACCGCTGCTGTTCCACAAGGGGCGGTTCCTCTAGGCCGCACAGCCGCACCGCCGCACAGCCAGACCGCCGCACCCGGCGGCCGTCGTACCGCCACCGACCCAGCTGTCAGGCCACCGCCACCCCCGGCGAAGCCGTCACGCCCCCGCCACCACCGGCGTCACCGGCCGTCGCCGGATCACCAGTGCCATCAGCGCCGCCGCCGCGCACAGCGCGCCCGAGGCGTACCAGACCATGTCGTACCTCCCGAAGACGTCCCGCGCGACCCCGCCGAGGAAGGCCACCAGCGCGGCACCGATCTGGTGGGAGGCGAGGACCCAGCCGAAGACGATGGCGCTGTCCTCGCCGTAGTGCTCCCGGCACAGGGCGACGGTGGGCGGGACGGTGGCGACCCAGTCGAGGCCGTAGAAGACGATGAAGAAGAGCATCGACGGGTGGACCGTAGCGGAAAGCAGCATCGGCAGGAACAGCAGTGAGATGCCGCGCAGGGCGTAGTAGACCGCGAGCAGTCGGCGCGACTCGAAGCGGTCGGTGAGCCAGCCGGAGGCGATCGTACCGACCACGTCGAACACGCCGATGACCGCGAGCAGCGAGGCGGCGGCCGGGACGGGCATGCCGTGGTCGTGGGCGGCGGGCACGAAGTGGGTCTGGATGAGGCCGTTGGTGGAGGCACCGCAGATCGCGAAGGTGCCGGCGAGCAGCCAGAAGGGGCCGGTGCGGGCCGCCGAGAAGAGCACCGTCACCGCCCGGCGCGCGGCGCCCAGGGCGGGGGGCGGCTTGGGCACGAACTCCTTCGCGCCGTACGGCGCCACGCCCACGTCGGCCGGGTGGTCGCGCAGCAGCAGCCAGACGAACGGGACCACCACGAGGGCCGCGAGGGCGACCGTGACGGCGGCCGGGCGCCAGTTGCCCGCATCGACCATCACGGCCAGCACGGGCAGGAAGATCAGCTGGCCGGAGGCCGAGGCGGCGGTGAGGATGCCGGTGACCAGACCTCGCCGCTCGGTGAACCAGCGGTTGGTGACCGTCGCGGCGAAGGCCAGCGCCATCGAACCGGTACCGAGACCCACCAGCAGGCCCCAGCACAGCATCAGTTGCCAGGCGGCCGTCATCCATACCGTCAGGCCCGAGCCGATAGCGATCATGGTGAGCGCGACCGCGACCACACGACGCATGCCGAAGCGGTCCATCAGGGCGGCGGCGAAGGGGGCGGTCAGGCCGTACAGGGCCAGGTTGATGGAGACGGCGGCCCCGATCGTGCCGCGCGACCAGCCGAAGTCCTCGTGCAGCGGGTCGATGAGCAGCCCCGGTACGGAGCGGAAGGCGGCGGCCCCGATGATCGTCACGAAGGCGACGGCGGCGACGAACCAGGCACGGTGAATACGGTTACGGCGGGGCCTCGGCAGGGACTGGTCGACGGTGGCGGCTTCGGTTGTCTGCGTCACGACAGCCAGCTTCGGGCCTGCGCCGCCGCGGATCCATTGGCCCGAAGGACAGCATTCGTTAGGATCGGGCCATGAGCAGTGAGCCGGAGTTCCGACCGCATCGCGTGGCCGTCCTCGCGCTGGACGGGCTGCTCCCCTTCGAGCTGGGCATTCCGCACCGCATCTTCGGCCGCCCCAAGGACGCCGAGGGACGGCTCCTGTACGAGGTCGTCACCTGCTCGATCCGGCCGCCCGGCCCCGTCAGGACGGACGCCGACTTCGACATCCAGGTGGGCAGCGGCCCGGAGGCGCTGGCCACCGCCGACACCGTGATCATCCCGGCGTCGTACGAGCTCGGCCCGGTCTTCGAAGAGGGCGTCCTCACCGACGAGCTGGCCGCCGCGCTCGCCCACATCCGCCCCGGCACCCGGCTCGCCTCCATCTGCACCGGCGTCTACGTCCTTGCCGCAGCGGGCCTGCTCGACGGCCGCCCTGCCACCACGCACTGGGCCGACGCCGCCCGTTTCCAGCGGCTGTTCCCGAAGATCAAGGTCGACGCGGACGTCCTGTTCATCGACGAGGGCGACGTGTTGACCTCGGCCGGCGTCGCGGCCGGGATCGACCTGTGCCTGCACATGGTCCGCCGCGACCACGGCGCGGCGATCGCCAACGACGTGGCCCGCCGCACGGTCGTTCCGCCCCATCGGGACGGCGGCCAGGCCCAGTACATCCACCGCCCGGTCCCCGACCCGCAGCAGGCGTCGACGACCAACGCCCGGGCATGGGCGCTGGGCCGCCTCCACGAACCGCTCCAACTGCGCGACATGGCCGAGCAGGAGTCCATGTCCGTACGGACGTTCACGCGCCGCTTCCGCGAGGAGGTAGGCGTCAGCCCCGGCCAGTGGCTCACCCAGCAGCGCGTCGAACGCGCCCGGTACCTCCTGGAGTCCACCGACCTCTCCGTCGACCAGGTGGCCGCCGAGGCCGGCTTCGGAACAGCCCAGTCGATGCGCCAGCACCTACAGACGGCGCTCGGCGTCACACCCACCAGCTATCGCCGCACCTTCCGGGCCGGGAGCCAGACCGACGTGCATGCCATCAGCGGCACTTGAGCCGTCCCGCCGCGTCTCTCCCCCCCCAACCCCCCACCAGCCGAGCGCCGTCAGGAGTAGGGTCAGCGCCACGCCGGCCACGATCGCCATGGGCGGCGTCGCCACCTGGAGCAGGCCGCCGGCGAGGGAATCCGTCGCCGCGTATCCCGCGCCGGCGGCCGCGTACATCACGGAGTAGCCCGCGGCCAGTGCGCCCGGCAGCAGGGCGTCGCGCAGGGACAGATGGCGGGTGATCAGCGCACCCGCCTGGACCGTGCCCGCGAGGACGAGGGCCATCGCGATCCCGGCGGCGCCCGGTACCAGCGCCGCGAGGGTCACGAAGACCGACATGACACACATCAGCACCACACTGCGCGTACGCAGCCGCCCCGGCCACGATCTGAGTCCGTACAGGAACGCCCCGGCCCCCGCTCCGACCGCCATGCCCGCTCCGACCGCCATGCCCGCCATGCCCGCCGGCATCGGGCCCCGCGCACGCAAACCGCACCGCACGGACCGGGATTCAAAACGTGAGCACCCCCCGCGCGACCTTCCCCGCCTCCGCATCCGCCGCCGCCCTCTCGAACTCCTCGACCGGATACGTCTGCGTCACCAGCTCGTCAAGGAGCAGCCGGCCGTCCCGGTACAGCTCGGCGTACAGCGCGATGTCCCGCTGTGGCCTGGACGACCCGTACCGGCAGCCCAGGATGGACTTGTCGAGGTACATGGAGGACACGACGAAGGAGGCCTCGGCACCGGCCGGCGGAACCCCCAGCAGCACGGCCTGCCCGTGCCGGTCGAGCAGGTCGACGGCCTGCCGGACGAGCTCCACCCGCCCCACGCACTCGAAGGCATGGTCCGCCCCCGTCGGCAGCAGTTCCCGCACGCCCTCCGTCGAGGTCAGGAAGTCGGTCGCCCCGAACTGCCGCGCCACCGCCTCCTTCGCCGGATTGGCATCCACGGCGACGATCCGCAGCGCGCCCGCGATCCGCGCGCCCTGAAGGACATTGAGGCCGATACCGCCGGTACCGATCACGAGCACGCTGTCCCCGCGGTCCACCTTCGCCCGGTTGAGCACGGCACCCACGCCCGTCAGCACCCCGCACCCGATGAGCGCGGCCGAGGGCATGGGAATGTCCTTCGGGATACGAACGACCTGTACGGCCTTCACCACGGTCCGTTCGGCGAAGGCGGAGTTGGACGCGAACTGGAACACCGCCTGCTCACCCCGCCGGAACGGCCGCCCCGGGCGCCCGATCGCCTGCCGGCACATCGTCGGCCGCCCCCGGTCGCACTCCGCGCACGTACCGCAGTTGGCGAGGGTGGACAGAGCCACATGATCCCCGGGCTCGACATGGGAGACGCCCACACCCACCGCTTCCACGACTCCCGCGCCCTCATGGCCCAGCACCACAGGAACCGGGAAAGGTATGGTCCCGTCCACCACGGACAGATCGCTGTGGCACAGCCCCGCCGCCGAGATCGCGACCAGCACCTCGCCGGGCCCCGGTTCCCGCACCTCCAGATCGTCCACGACCTGCACCTGCTTGCCGTCGAACAGCACACCGCGCATCAAACGACCCCCTTGGGCTCCCTGGGCAGACCGAGCACGCGCTCGGCGATGATCGTGCGCTGAACCTGATCCGATCCGCCGTAGATGGTGTCGGCCCGGGAGAAGAGGAACAGCTGCTGCGCCTCGTCGAGTTCGTACGGCGCCGAGGACGACCAGTCCCCGGGCCCGACCCCGGCGGCCGCGCCCCGCACCAGCACCGCCAGCTCCCCGAGCCGCTGATGCCAGCCACCCCACAACAACTTGGCCACGCTGGGCGCCCCCGCGTCCCCGGACCGCCCCAGGGTGCGCAAGGCGTTCCACCGCATCACGCGCAGCTCGGCCCACTGCCGCACGAGCCGCTCACGCACCACGGGATCCTCGACCGCCCCCGAGTCCACGGCCGCCCGCACCACCCGCCGCAACTCCGCGGCGAACCCGACCTGCTGGGCCAGCATCGACACACCCCGCTCGAACCCGAGCAGGCTCATCGCGACCCGCCAGCCACCGCCCTCTCCCCCGACGACGTGCTCCACGCGCGCGTGTGCCCCGTCGAAGAACACCTCATTGAAATCGCTGGTCCCCGTCATCTGCCGAATGGGCCGCACCTCGATACGCCCCGGCTGGTCCATGGGCACGAGAAGAAACGTCAGCCCGTGATGACGAGTCGACTCGGGATCCGTACGGGCTAGCACGAAACACCAGTCGGCCTCGTGAGCCAGAGACGTCCAGATCTTCTGCCCGGTGACGCGGTACGCCCCGTCCGACCCGAGCTCGGCCTTGGTCCGGATCCCCGCGAGATCCGACCCGGCGCCCGGTTCGCTGTACCCCTGACACCACAGCTCGTCCCCGGCCGCGATGGCCGGCAGAAAGCGCCCCTTGTGCTCCTCGGTCCCATGCGCGAGCAGCGTGGGCGCCAGAAGCTTCTCCCCGATGTGCCCGGACCGCGCCGGCGCCCCCGACCGCGCGTACTCCTCGGCCCAGACGACCTGCTGGGTGAGGGTGGCGCTCCGGTTGCCGTATCCGCCCTCGTTCCAACCGAGCCCGATCCAACCTGCTTTGCCCAGCACCCTTTCCCAGCTACGGCGATCCTGAGCGTCCTTGGCGTACTCGTCGAGCCACGCCCGCGCTTCCGCACGAAACGCTTGGTCCTCCGCCGCGAACCCGAAGTCCATAGGGGTCTCCTTGTAGTTTCCGGCCAGGAACCACGCCCTTCCTCTGGGGGCGCGGGGCTGTATCGACGTGCGGCTTTGCCGCGCGGGCACGACAAGCCACACACCACGCGCGGCCGCCATGCGGCTCTCGGCCCCGAGCTCTCAGGCGTTGGGCCGCGATCCCTGAGCCGCGGCCCGCCGCATCTCCTGCACCCGCTCCAGCATCGGCATCGGGTCCACGCCCACCGACCCCGGCAGCACCTCCGCGATCCGCTCCGGCGTCCAGCCCTCCACCGCATACGCCGAGCGCAGCTCCCGCGGCTGCGCCCACACCGCGATCTTCGGCCCGGCGACCGTGTAGACCTGCCCGGTGACCCCCTGCTCCCGCGCCCCGTCCGAGAGCAGGTAGACCACCAGGGCCGCCACGTCCTCCGGCTCCCCGATCTCCGCCAGCTCCGTGGGAACCCCGGCCGACATCCGCGTACGAGCCACCGGCGCCACCGCGTTCGCGGTCACGCCGTACCGGTGCAGGCCCAGTGCGGCGCTGCGCACCAGCGAGATGATCCCGCCCTTCGCCGCGCTGTAGTTGGCCTGCGACACCGACCCCTGATGATTCCCGCTGGTGAACCCGATCAGCGTCCCGGCCCGCTGCTCGCGCATCACCGCCGAAGCGGCCCGGAACACCGTGAACGTGCCCTTCAGATGAGTGGCGATCACCGGATCCCACTCCTGCTCGGTCATGTTGAACAGCATCCGTTCACGCAGAATCCCGGCGACACAGACGACACCGTCGAGGCGTCCGTACGACGACAGCGCGACGTCGACGAGCCGCTGCCCGCCCGCCATCGTGGAGATGTCGTCGGCGACGGCGACCGCCTCCCCGCCGGCCGACTCGATCTCCTTGACGACGGCCTCGGCGATCTCGCTCGTGGGCGAGCCACCCTCGACCGACACCCCGTAGTCGTTGACGACGACCCGCGCGCCATGGGCGGCGGCCGCGATCGCGACCGCCCGGCCGATGCCACGCCCGGCGCCCGTGACGGCGACGACCTTGCCTGCCAAGAAGTTCCCCATGCCCCGGCCCCTTCCCGCAGTTTCTGACGGTCCGTTAGATTCAACTTGATTCTACGACCCGTCAGATACGCGGAGACAAGCCCCCGGGGAGGACTCATGTCACTGCCGGACGCGTTCCACGAGATCGCCAAGCGCGTGAACAACTGGGGCCGTTGGGGGGCCGAAGACGAGATCGGCACCCTCAACCTGATCACCGACGAGGTGGTCCGCGAGGCCGCCGCCTGCGTCCGCACGGGCCGTCGCATCCCCCTCGCGCTACCCCTTCAGCAGGACGGCGTGCAGACCGGGATGATCCCCGGACGCGTCAACCCGCTGCACGCCATGGTGCAGATCAACCAGGAGATCTTCGGCCCGGGAACCGTCGCCTGCAGCGACGACGCCGTGACCATGGGCCTGCAGGCTGCCACCCACTGGGACGCGCTCACCCATGTCTCGCACTCGGGACGCCTCTACAACGGCCGTCCGGCCGGCACCATCACCCCGCACGGCGGAGCCGAGTTCAGCGGCATCGACAAGGCGCGGCACATCGTCTCGCGCGGGGTACTGCTGGACGTGGCACGCGCCCGTGGCGTCACGCGACTCGACGGCGGGCACGCGGTCACGCCGGAGGACCTGGACGCGGCCGAGGAACTCGCGGGCACGCGCGTGCGCGCCGGCGACATCGTGCTCGTACGGACGGGCCAGATCCAGGTCTATCTCGCCGGCGACAAGCACGCGTACGGCTATCCCTCACCCGGCCTGTCGATCCGTACGCCGGAGTGGTTCCACGCACGCGATGTGGCGGCCGTCGCGAACGACACCCTTACGTTTGAGATATTTCCGCCCGAGAAAGATGATTTGTGGCTGCCTGTGCATGCGCTGGACCTGGTGGAAATGGGGATGCTCCAGGGTCAGAACTGGAATCTCGAAGAGTTGTCCACAGCCTGTGGACAAGAAGGCCGCCACGCGTTCCTGCTGTCGGCGATGCCCGAGCCCTTCGTCGGCGGCACGGGGACTCCGGTCGCACCCGTGGCCATGCTCTGACGAGGCCGGCTGGCGGCGCGGCTTCCCCAATCGGCTCCACCCGAGCGGGAGGTGCCCCCATCCGCCCCGAGCACGGCACCGCGCGCCGCCATCCGACTCCGGCGTGCCCGCCCCTGCCCTCCTGGCCCCCGGGAGAACCGACGCCGAATCACGACCCACACTCGGCAAGGGCCTCCGTCACCGAAGCCCTCGTCGTCCCCTCGCGGCGAATCGCTGACCACCAGCGTGATCAACCGAACACGCGGCGTCAACACCCAGTCGGCGATTTGTTACTTACGCCCTATTTGCAGGAGACGCGCATGGAAGCATGCCCGGGCGCATCAATGCTCCCCCGAGCTGGAGGTATCGCACCTTCTGCAACCGTGCACCGGATCCGGCGCAATTGCAGCCATGTGCGCCGTCACACCGCTTCGTACGCGAGCCCTTCGTAGGCCGACGCCCCGCTCCCGTAGGCGGACGCCGCCCCCTGCGCCTGCGCACCGCGGTCCAGTTCGCACCAGATCCGCTTGCCGGCACCCTCGGAGCTCCAGCCCCACCGGTCGGCGAGACCGTCGACGAGCGCGAGGCCGCGGCCGCCCGTCGCGTCGCCGTCGACACATCGGGGGACGGGGGCACGGTCACTGCGGTCGGCCACCTCGAGCCGTACGGTCGCGCAGTCCTGAGCCGCTCCCGGCAGCGACAGCCGCAGCACGGCCGGACAGCCGGTGTGCACCACGGCGTTGGTGACCAGTTCGGAGACGAGCAGGATCAGCGTCTCGGCGAGCGGCTCGTCGGCCTCTATCCCGGACCCCGCGAGCCGCGAGCGGGCCCAGCGCCGGGCTCGTCCCACCTCAGCGGGATCGGGCCGGATCTCCAGCTGCACTTGAAGCACCTGCACCGCTCACACCATCCGAACCGGCGGACACATAGCCCCGCGCCTCACGAGGGCCACGATCCTAGCCATTCTTTTCATGGCCAGAACAATGGCCAAAGCCAGGGTCACAGAACGTGAATCCCTTAGCTGACAGCATGGTTGACGTACAGTCACCCCAACAAGCGCTTCGGGCATATTCCAGCGCGAAGGAGTACCCCTGCGGCATACTGTGCGACGCTTGTCGTGGGGAGTCGAACAGGCGGGGACAGAGCGCCCTCCCGCCCCGCAAGCAGCGGCGAGCACCGCCGGATCCGGGGCCGCCTCAAGGGCAACTCCGGGATGGCTCGTGCTCGGAACCACTCGCATCTCACACAAGGTACCGGAGCGGACGGCTGACTCCAGGCCGTGACGAGTCACACGTAGGACACAACCCGATATCAACGCTCCGTAATTCCGGTATGCCACAATCCGCGACATCCCCGCGGGCGCCGCCGGCGATGCCGCAGTCCAGGGGCTCTTAGATCGGCTGTGCGAGAAGTTCGGCCGCCAGAGTTTCCTCACTCTCCGTAGCGGCTCCCGCACGGTGAGTCCGGACCCACGCGCGCTTGAGATACAGGTGGAGCTCGAACTCCCAGGTGAACCCCATGCCGCCGTGCACCTGGAGACAGTCGCGGGCGCCGCGCACCGCGGCCTCGTCGGCGAGCAGCCGTGCGCTGTGGACGTCGGCCGGGTCGGCCGTGACGGCCGCCGCGTAGACAGCGGCACGGGCCGTCTCGGTGCGCACGAGCATCTCCGCACACAGGTGCTTGATCGCCTGGAAGGCTCCGATCGGCTGCCCGAACTGCTCACGCGTCCGGGCGTGTTGCACCGCCAGCTCGCACGCGCGTGTGGCGCCGCCCAGTTGCTCGGCCGCGGTGAGGAGGACGGCGACGGGGTCCACGGCGGCGGCCCCGGAGACCCGGTGCAGGGGCGTCAGCGGGTCCACCGACCGCAGGGGTACGGCCCCCGCCGCATCGCCCCGCACGGCGTCCGCCTGCTCCAGCCACTCCACCAGCCCGTTGCCGACCGCCGCCACCACCGCCTCCCCGGTGGCCGCTCCTGGCACGGTCCCGGCCGCGAGGTGCGTCGCCACGAGGGGCCCGGGCAGCAGCGTCCGCCCTGCCTCCTCGAAGGCCAACACCGCTTCGGGCAGACCGAGTCCGACGCCGCCTTGCGCCTCCGGCAGCCGTAGCGCGAAGAACCCGGCCGCTCCCAGGTCCCGCCACAGCGCCCGGTCCAGGCGGCCGGGCTCGTCGACGGCCGCCCTGAGCTGCTGCGGGCCGAAGCGGCGCGCCAGCAGCTCGCGCACGCCGTTGCGCAACGCCTTCTGGTCCTCGGTCAGTTGGAAACGCATCCGTCACCGCCCCTTCGGCAGTCCGAGGATCCGCTCGGCCACGATGTTCCGCTGGATCTGCGAGGTGCCGGCGGCGATGGTGTACGACAGCGAGGACAGCCGGTCGAGCACCCACGGCCGGTCCAGGTCCAGCGACTGCGGGCCCAGCACGTCGGCCGCCGCGTCGTAGAGCTCCTGACGGGCGTGCGAATACCTGAGTTTGAAAACCGAACCCCCGACCCCGGGCACCCCACCGGTCAGCTCCGCCTCGCTCACGTTCCACTGCGTCAGCCGCCACAGCGCCCGGAACTCGGCGTTCAGCCGCCCCAGGCGTCGTCGGAGCGCCGGATCGTCCCAGCTCCCGTTCTTGCGTGCCTCGGCGGCGAGTTCGCGCAGCACGCGCCGGCAGGCGACGACCTCGCCGACGAAGGCCGTGCCGCGCTCGAAGGAGAGGGTCACCATCGTCACGCGCCAGCCGTCGTTCTCGGCCCCGACCCGGTTGGCCACCGGCACCCGCACCTCGTCGAGGAACATCTCGGCGAACTCGGCCGACCCTGCGAGGGTCTGCAGCGGCCGTACGGTGATGCCCGGCGCGTCCATGGGCATGGCCAGCCAGCTGATCCCGCGGTGCTTGGGCGCCTCTGGGTCGGTGCGCACCAACAGTTCGCACCAGTCGGCCACTTCGGCATGCGAGGTCCAGATCTTCGAGCCGCTCACCACATAGTCGTCGCCGTCCCTCCGCGCGCGCGTGCGCAATGCCGCGAGGTCGGAACCGGCGTCCGGTTCGCTGAAACCCTGGCACCAGACCTCGGCCCCGCGCAGGATCGGCGGCAGCCAGCGGGCCCGCTGCTCGGCCGTCCCCTCGGCGGCGACGGTCGGCCCCGCGTGCAGCAGCCCGACGAAACCCGCCCCCACATAGGGCGCGCCCGCCTTCTCGGTCTCCTCCAGGAAGATCAGCCGTACGGTCGGCGAAGCGCCCCAGTGCACGTCGCCGTACCCGGCGTCATGGAGCCTGCGCTGCCAGCCGAGGTCGTAGGCGCGACGCCCCGGCCAGTCGCCGGGGGACGGCTTCGGCGGCAGCGTGGGCAGCGCCTCGCGCAGCCACTCCCGCAACCGGGCACGGAACTCCTCCTCCTCGGGCGTGTACGCCAGATCCACGGGCCGGTCCCCCTCCGCCGGAAGAGCACGCACCTGACGTTGCGTCAGATTTGGTTGCCACCCGAAGGCTAGACCCGCACCTCTGGACCGACAAGGCGGTGAGCCCTACGCTCTGCCCACGATCTGACTGACCGTCAGCTGACGCAGGGGGTTGTCATGAACGACACCGCGCACGTCCTGAGTTCCTCGCGCACCCTCTGGGACCTGGCCACCGGCCGCGCCGACCGCACCCCCGACCGCCCCGTCCTCCTTCAGGAGGACCGCTCGCTGTCCTTCGGCGCCCTGCGCGCGCGTGCCGAACGCGTGGCGGCCGGCCTGTACGACATGGGCGTACGCCCCGGCACGGTCGTCGCCTGGCAGCTGCCCACCCGTATCGAGACGGCCCTGCTGTCCTTCGCGCTGGCGCGCCTCGGTGCCGTGCAGTCGCCGGTCATTCCGTTCTACCGGGACCGCGAAGTGGGCTTCGCGCTGCGGGAGTCGAAGGCGGAGTTCTTCGCGGTGCCGGGCGAGTGGCGGGGCTTCGACCACACGGAGATGGCACGGCGGCTGGGCGCGAAGGGGATCTTCGAGGCCTACGACACCCTCCCCGACGGCGATCCGTCGGTCCTGCCCCCGCCGCCCGCCGAGGGCACCTCGGTGCGCTGGATCTACTGGACCTCGGGGACGACGTCCGACCCCAAGGGCGTCCTGCACACCGACCGCTCACTGATCGCGGGTGGCTCCTGTCTGGCGCACGCCCTGCGTCCCACGCCCGCCGACGTCGGCTCGATCGCCTTCCCGTACGCCCATATCGGCGGACCGGACTACATGGTGATGCTGCTGCTGTACGGCTTCCCCGCGGTGATGTTCGAGCAGTTCGCGCTGCCGGACGCGCTGGAGGGGTACCGCCGGCACGGGGTGACGTTCGCGGGCGGGTCCACGGCGTTCTACTCGATGTTCCTGGCGGAGCAGCGCAAGCTTCCGGCCGGCGAGAAGGCCGTCCCCTCACTGCGGTTGCTGGCGGGCGGCGGGGCGCCGAAGCCGCCGGAGCTGTATCACGCCGTGGTGCGCGAGATGGGGGTGCAGCTCACCCACGGGTACGGCATGACCGAGGTGCCGATGATCACGATGGGCGCGCCGGACGACACGGCGGAGAAGCTGGCGACGACGGAGGGGCGCCCGCCGCGGGAGATGGAGATACGGATCGTGGACGGCGAGGTGCGGCTGCGCGGGGAGGCGGTGTGCCGGGGCTACCTTGACCCGGCACAGACGGCGGCGGCCTTCGACGAGGAGGGGTTCCTGCGGACCGGTGACCTCGGACGTCTGACGGACAGCGGGCATCTGGTGCTGACCGGCCGCCTCAAGGACGTGATCATCCGCAAGGGCGAGAACATCTCGGCGAAGGAGATCGAGGACCTGCTGCACCGGCATCCCGCGGTCGGGGACGTGGCGGTCATCGGGCTCCCGGACGCCGCGCGCGGGGAGCGGGTGTGCGCGGTCGTGGAACAGCCGCCCGGCGCGGACGAGCTGACCCTGGAGGCGCTGACGTCGTATCTGCGCGGGGAAGGGCTGTCGACGCACAAGCTGCCGGAGCAGCTGGAGGTGGTGGACGCCCTTCCGCGCAACGAGACCCTGCGCAAGGTGCTCAAGTACAAGCTCAGGGAGCGCTTCTCGCAGCCCGTCTAGAGGTCACTCGGGAACGGTGAAGTAGCGGGCGAACGCGGTGACGGTCTCGTCCTCGGTCACCTTGCCGTCGCCGTCCGTGTCGAGCGTGGCGGCGGCCGCCCGGGCGACGTCCTGCGCCACACCGAGGCAGCCGAGCACCCGCGCGGTGTCGGTGACGGTGGCGGATCCGTCGCCGTCGGGGTCGGCCACGGCGAGGGCGGCGTGCAGGAAGGGGCGGGCGATCTCGGCGAACCGGTCCGGGTTGTCGCGCAGCCGCTTGACCGCGCCGTTCACGAACTCCTCGCGGGTGATGCGCTGGTCACCGTCCCGGTCCGCGATACCTGCCATGCCCTGCCAGAACGCCTCGGCACCGATGTACAGCGCCTGCCCCTTGTCGGAGCGGGCGGCGGTGTCGAACTCGGCGAGCACGGCCTTGGCTGCCGCGTTGAAGTCCTCGCGGTCGATGTAGCCGTTGCCGTCCTGGTCGAAGCCGGCGAAGCGGGCCGCGATCCTGCGCTCGTACTCGCTGCTGACCATGTCTTATCGGGCCGCCTTACGTCATGTGGGGTGCATCTGCCACGGAGCGTACGACGCCGGGGGCGGTCCGGGCGCCGGAAAGCGGCGGTTGTGCCAAGACCGGGGGAATTTTGGGACAACGGTGTGGCACTTCCGGGGCTTCCGGGAGACCGGCCCGGGGGAACCGGGGCTGTTCAGGCCGACAGCGGCCGGGCGTCGTCCGCGACCGCCGCCGCAACGTCCGGGTACACCTCGAAGAGCCTTCGTACACCCAGCGCGCCCAGCACGCGGTTCACGTGCGAGCCGTCCACCGCGCCCTGCGCCGGGAGTATCAGCCGCAGGCTGCCCTGGCAGGAGCGGATCAGCCGACGGGAGGCGATGAGCACGCCGACGCCGCTGGAGTCGCAGAACAGGACCTCGGAGAGGTCCAGGACGAGACTGTGGCGCCCCTCGGCCACCACGTCATGGATGTGCTGACGCATCACCGGCGAGGTCACCAGATCCAGCTCGCCCGACACCTGGAGCACAGCCCAGTCGCCTCGCTCGCCGCCGGTCACTTTCAACGTCACCACCACGCCCCTCGCTCGCCGAACCGGAAGCGATACCTACGCTTCCTTGCAGCGCGGCTGCCCAGCGGCTGTTCCCTGAAACACCGTCCAGAAAACGGTCACCGATCAGAAAAGGCTTGTTTCAATCGCATTCGATCCTGTTCGATCGAGTCTGATCGCACGATGGTCGGGTAGCCGAGCGAGTGCGAGGCCCGGGCGCGAGTTCCTCTATCACGAGTGCGAGGTACGTCACCAGCCATGACTGTTCAAGGGGCGCACATTGCGACAAAGGGGCGTGCGCTGTCAGACGTGCCGACTACATTCGGGGAGACGAAGGACGCACGCTGGACGGGGCGGACCGCTGAGGGGGGCCTGATGGCGAAGAAGGACGCACCGCCCCGCTGGGACCGAAAGATGCAGCAGCGCCTGTCGCGCGGCGAGGCGGCCGCCCTCGGCGAGCTCTACGACCGGTTCGCCTCACTGGTGCACGGCCTCGCCCACACCGTGCTGGGCGACGAGCGCGCCGCCGACCACATCACCAGGGATGTCTTCGTCCACGTCTGGGAGCACCCGGACAGCTATGACCCCAAGCAGGGCCCGCTGCGTTCCTGGGTCGCCGCGCTGACCCACCGCCTGGCCGTGCAGCGGCTGCGCGCCACCGAGACCGCCGCACTCGTCCAGGCCGGCCGGGGCTCCACCGACGAGCTGGAGCGCAAGGTGCGGCACGCCTCGGTCGCCGCCCGCGCCGACTACATCGTCCAGGCCATGCCCGTCCCGCTGCGCGCCGCCCTGGAGCTGGCCTACTTCCAGCGCCGCGACTACCGCCAGACCGCCGCCGACCTCGGCGTCACCGAGGACGAGGCCCGCCGCCGCCTGCGCCTGGGCCTGCAACTGCTGTCCACCGCCCACGACGCGGGAGGCGCCCCCGGGGCGCCGCCGGGATACGGGGGTGCGGTGTGAACGAGGCGCACGACAGCTCCTCCCCCGACCCCACCCCGGACAAGGATCATGAAAAGCACCAGGAGGAGAACGGCTCCCGAGAGGTCACCGGCGGAGCCGGCGGCATGAACAGCGGCAACGGCGACGACCGGCACCCCGCCCCGCAGCCGGCCCCCGACCAGCCGCCCCGCATACCGCTCCCCCGCGCCTCCGTCGAGGACACGGGACGCCCCCTGCCCGCCCTAGAGGACCTCGGCGACCCCACGCCCCGCCCGGCCCCGCTCGCCCTCGAGCACCGCGTCCTGAAGGCGCTCCTCGGCGCGTGGGCGCTGGCCGCCTGCTCGCCGGAGGAGACGGCGGCCGTGGAGGAACACCTCGGCGACTGCGGGTCCTGCGCGGACGAGGCCCGGCGGCTGCGCGAGGCCGTGGGCCTGCTGCACCCCGCCGAGAGCCTCGACCTGGACCCGGCCCTGCGCAACCGCGTCCTGCAGGGCTGCCTGGAGCGCCGCCCGCCGCGCATCCCGGTGCCCGAGTGGGCATCGCCGTACGACGCCGAGACGGCCCGCCTCGACGCCCTGCTGCAGGACTTCGGGGACGCCGAGTGGCACGCGCCGGTGCGGCTGCGGTGGTTCGAGAAGGACGAGCCGACGAGCCGCCGTACGACCGTCGCCGGCGTCATCGCGCATCTGCTGACGGTCGACGGGCTGGTGGCGCTCGCGCTGGGCCTGCAGGACCCGATGGGTGACGTCGCCGCGGACCGGCCGACCCCGTCCGGGCGCACGGAGGCGTACTGGCGGGCCTCGCACTTCCCGCCGACCCGCGCCGTGCGGGCACCTTGGCGCGAACAGACCCACGCCCTGGTCCGCACGGTGTCCTTCGCGGGCGGCGGCACGGGCAAACTGTCCGTGGCCTACGGCGACTTCGAGCTCCCGCTGCGCGACGCGATGCTGGACCGCGCCTTCGAGTGCTGGGTGCACGCGGAGGACATCGCCGACGCGGTGGACTATCCGTACGAGACTCCGGTCGGCCGCGATCTGCACCACATGGTCGACCTGGCGGCCCGGATGCTGCCCACGGTGCTGGCCGCGCGGCGGCGGGCGGGGTTTGCGGCGCCGCCTGCCGACCGGCACCGCCATCTCGTCCCCGCGGGAGAGCCCGGCCGGAGCCTGCGCCTGGAGATCGAGGGCTCCGGCGGTGGGGAGTGGCTGATTCCGCTGGACTCCCCGGCGGCGGTGGGCTCCGCCGAGCACGAGGTGGCGCATGTGGCCCTGGACGGCGCGGAGTTCTGCCGGCTGGCCGCGGGACATGTGCCTCCGGCGGAAGCGGCGGCTGGGCAGGTCGGTGACCGGGAGGCGATCAGGGATGTGCTGTTCGCTGCGGCGAGCTTGAGCCGGATGTAAAGGGCGGTTGCGGTTTCGTCGGCGGCTGCGGGTGAGTGGGGGCTGGTCGCGCAGTTCCCCGCGCCCCTGAAGGCGCGTCCAGTGCACGTGCCCCAGGGGCGCGGGGAACTGCGCGACCAACCACGAACCACCCGCAGCCGCCGACGAAACAGCTACCCCCGAGCTATTAGGCGAACACGACCGTCCGCCGCCCGTTCAGCAGAATCCTCCGCTCGGCATGCCACTTCACGGCCCGAGCAAGCGCCTGGCACTCCACATCGCGCCCGATCGCCACGAGCTGGTCCGGCGTGACGTCATGCCCCACCCGCTCGACCTCCTGCTCGATGATCGGCCCCTCGTCGAGATCGGCGGTGACGTAGTGAGCCGTGGCGCCGATCAGCTTGACACCCCTGGCGTGAGCCTGGTGATACGGCTTCGCGCCCTTGAAGCTCGGCAGGAAGGAGTGGTGGATGTTGATGATCCGCCCGCTCAGCTGCTTGCACAGGTCGTCCGAGAGGACCTGCATGTAGCGGGCCAGCACGACCAGCTCCACGCCCTCCTCGCGCACGATCTCCAGCAGCTGCGCCTCGGCCTCGGACTTGTTGTCCTTCGTCACCGGGATGTGGTGGAAGGGGATGTCGTACGAACCCACCAGCTCCGCGAAGTCGGTGTGGTTGGACACCACGGCGGCGATCTCCACCGGCAGTGCGCCGATCCGCGCCCGGAACAGCAGGTCGTTCAGGCAGTGCCCGAACTTGCTGACCATCAGCACGACCCGCATCTGCTCCTCGGCCCGATGGATCTGCCAGTCCATCTGGAAGGAGTCCCCGATCGCCGCGAAGCTCGCCCGCAGCTTGTCCACCGTCACCGGCGCATCCGCCGAGAAGTGGACGCGCATGAAGAACAGTCCCGTGTCGTGGTCACCGAACTGCTGGCTGTCCTCGATGTTGCAGCCGGTCATGAAGAGGTAGCTCGACACGGCGTGCACGATGCCCTGCTTGTCGGGGCAGGACAGGATGAGGACGTACTGGTCGGCGGGGACCGCGGCTCGGGTGGACTGCTGGTTCATGCAGCACAGGGTCCCATATCCGCCGCCCTCGGCGGGCAGTCGTCCCGTTCAGCGGACCTGCGCGGACCGCTCACGCGGAGCGCGTCATGATCCGCAGCACCTCGAGGGTGCGCGGCGGGGCGTCCGGGTCCTCGCCGTCGGCCATGGCCATCCGGACATGCGCGTCCCGCGCCGCCCGCACCGCCTCCGGCCACCCCTGGTTCTCGACGTAAGCGGAGACCGCCGCGTCCGGGCCGACCTGGTGCATGATCCGCAGCACGCGCAGCACGGCGGTGTCGACGAGCGCCGCCTCCTGCGAGTCCCGGAAGATCGTGCCGACGTACTTCTCGGCGGACCAGTTGTCCAGCCAGGTGTCCTCGACAAGGCGGTACACGGCGTCGGTGACGTCGCCGTACCCCTCGACACCGGCCAGCCAGACGTCCCGCTGGAACGTCTGGTCGGAGAGCATGTGCAGCGCGGAGCGCACATTGCTGCGCCAGCGCCACCACGGCATGTCGTTGAGTGGCATGCCGCCCATGGTGGAGGAGCGACGGGCGCGACGGGAAGAGCTATCCGAACCTTGCACGGTCATCGATCGTACGTTCTCCTCCACGGCGTCCTCACCGACCCCCGTAATTCACCTCCCGGTCACCCTTGCATAACCGAGGGTGATGCCTGGGTTCGTTGTGTGGCGGAATCGTGCGTGACCATGACCGGCAGGCGACGCACCCGCAGCACGCTCCTCCCCACGATCACCGACCGGCCCGTCAGAGCAGCCGCTCGCTCGGCGGCAGCCGTGGTGGCGTGTGCGTCGCTGGCCGTCGGATGCGGGGTCATCCCCGGTGCCACGGGGGGCTCCGGGGACGACACGATCACCGTCATGACCTGGGCACCGGAAGACACCAAGGCGACCAACAAGCCCGGCATGCCCGCCTTCGCGCAGGCGTACGCCCGCTGGGTCAACGCCCACGGCGGTCTCGGCGGTCGCAAGCTCGAGGTCCTCACCTGCAACGACCGCAATGACAGCGTGGCCGCGGCCCGGTGCGCGGACCGTGCGGTCGAGGAGAACGCCGTCGCGGTCATCGGCTCCTACAGCCAGTTCGGCGAGACCTTCCTCCCCTCGCTGGAGAGCGCCGGAATTCCGTACATAGGCGGCTACGGCGTCACCAACGCCGAGTTCACCAGCCCGCTGTCCTACCCCGTCAACGGCGGCCAGCCCACCCTCCTGGCGGGCCTCGGCAGGGAACTGGCCCGCTCGTGCGGCCCCGTGGCCCTGGTCCGCCCCGACAGCATCGCGGGCGACGAGCTGCCGCCGCTGCTCGACTCCGGCCTCAGGGCGGGCAGGCACTCGTCCTCTGCCGACCAGCTGGCCGCGGAGGACGCCACCGAGTACGGCACCCAGTCGGAGCGGGCGCTGGAGTACACCACCACCGACCTTACGGAGAAGGGCTGCGTGGTGCCCGCACTCGGCGACCGCACCAGCACCTTCATGGACTCCTTCCGGCGCTCGCGCGAGGACTACCGCGACGTGCGCACCGCGACCGTCCTCGGCAGCGTCGACCAGACCGTGATCAACACGACCGGCGGGGCGTCGGTGTACGACGGTTCGTACATCTCCGGCTGGTACCCGGTCACGAGCGACCCGCGGTGGGACGCGATGAAGAAGGTGATCAGCGAGCAGGCCTTCGGCGACAACCGCATCGACCCCGCGGACGCCGGAGTGCAGACCACCTGGATCGCCTACACCGTGTTCAAGAAGGTCGTCGAGTCGCTGGGCGACGGCGAGGTCACCGCCAACTCCGTACGAGGGGCGCTGAACAAGGGCCTGAAGGTCTCCACGGGCGGGCTCACACCGGCCCTGCAGTGGAAGTTCCAGGACGTCCTCGCCACCGTCGGCTATCCCCGTCTGGTCAACCGCAAGGTGACCCTCCAGGTCGTGCGGGACGGTCAGCTGGTGGCGGCCCGCAAGGGCTTCATCGACGTGACGAGCACGCTGCAGAACGCCGACGTGAACTGACCGCCCGGCCCTTCCGGGCGGTCGTCGGCCCCGCCCCGTACTACAGCTGGGTGGGCTGGCGCTCGGTCAGGCCGTACTTCTTGGCGATGGTGTTCCACAGCTGCGCGGCCGTCTTCTTCTCCGTGCTGGCGGTGCCGCTCGCGCGGTTGCCGGCCTGGGTCTGCCCGGTGGAACGTGCCTGGCCCTTCTTGCAGAGCTGCCCCTTCTTGGCCGCCACCTGGTCCGCCCACGCCGCGTAGTGGTTGTCGGCGGACGCCGACGCCTGCCACGCCTTGTTCAGCGCGGTGGTCAGCTCGGTGTGGCTCGGGAGCTGGTCGACGGCGAGCTTGGACAGGTCGGTGACCAGCTGGTTGCGCTGCTTGGCCGCGCCCCGCAGGTCGGTGGCGGCCTGGGTGAGGTCGCCGCAGGACTTCACGGCGGCCACCGCGTTGATCACGGTGGTGCGGCTGTCGCCGCTGTCGGCCAGCAGCTTGTCCAGGGCGATCGCCTGCTGCTCGGCCGGATCGGCGGACGGCGACGCCGAGCCCTCGGTCGCCGGGGCCGTGGCGGAGACGGGCTTGTTGTCGTCGCCCTTCGGGTCGTCCCCGCCCCCACCGGCGAGCATCGCGCCCGCGCCGATGCCGAGGACGGCGATCCCGATACCGACGGCCGCGATGAGCGGCACCTTGGATCGGCCGCTTCCGCGGCCTCCGCGGCCGACGTCGTCGGTGCCCGGGCCGGACGGGCCGGGCGGGAAGTACCCCGACTCGTGCCGGCCCTGCGGCTGCCCCTGGTGCTGCTGGATGCGCGGCATCTGCTGGGTGGCACCGGCCGGGGCCGCACCGCCCGGCTCGCTGCGGAAGAGGTTGTCGAAGTCGGACAGCGGCTGCCGGCCCTGCCCCGCCTGCGGCGCCCCGCCCGGCTGACCCGTCACCGGCGGGATGAACTGCGTGGCGTCGGCATCGCTCCCGGCAGCGGCCGGCATCGGCCCGGCGCCGCCCTGAGGACCGCCGCCCTGCCGGACCCGCCCCAGGACCTGCGTGTGCTCGCTGGGCGCCTCGGGCGGCAACGCCCCGGGCCCCACCGGCGGGATGTACTGCGTCGCCCCTTCGTCGGCGGCGGGCGGTATGTAACGGGTGGCCTGGTCGTCCGCGCCCCCAGGGGCGGCGGCGACCGGCGGTATGTACTGAGTGGCGCCCTCGTCGGCCGGAGGCATCGGCGCCCCGTAGCCGCCCGAACCGGCCTGCGGGTAGGGCGCGCCGGAGCCCTGGGCTCCGTACTGCGCGCCCGGGTCACCGTGCCCGGCTGACGGCAGAGCACCGCCCTGGCCGGGAGCGCCGTACGCCTGCCCGCCGGCGGGCGGCAGCGCCCCGTGCGTGCCGTGCTGTCCCTCTGGCGGCAGCGGCGCGCTCGCGTACCCCTGACCACCCGCGGGCGGCAGCGGCATCGACGACGGATCGCCGTGCCCGTACGGCTGCTGCGGCGCGGGCGGCTGCGATCCGGCCGGGTCGCCATGGCCGTACGACGGCGCGCCCTGCACGCTCCCCGAGGCATCCGGCGCAGCGCCCCACTCCTGCGGCGACTGGTACTGCTGTTCCTGCCCGCCCCAGGACTGGTCGGGCGGGGTGCCCCAGGCCTGGCCCGGCGCGGCCGGCGGCGGGGCCGGGTGCTGGTTCTGGTCGGGCCCCCAGGGCGTGCCCCAGGCCTGGCCGCCGGGCGGCGCCGAGGGCGGGGGTGCGGTCGGCGGCGTGGCCGGTACCGACGTCGGCCGGCCGGCCTGCGCGCCCGTCATACCCGGCAACAGCGGCTCACCACCGTCTGAGGGCAGCACGATGCCTTCGCGCGCGGGCCGCGCCGAGGGCTCCTCGCCCCGTCCACTCTGCGTCACCGGGACTCCTACTAATGGGGGACCTTGTGAATCGTCGGGTCACGCTACCGGCTCCGCCGAGCCGGGTGCCACGCCGCCCAGGACGTGACCTGGGTCCCTGTGACCGCGGTAACAATTCCGGGCCCCCATCCGCTATATACGTCCCCCTTTCGTCACCGACGCCTTCGTTTCCCTGCCGTTCATGCCCTGGTGCCCCGTGGTTTCACGCCGCCGCCGGAAGGTCCAGCCGCGCCCCGAACTCCCTGACCACCGGCTCGTCCCGGTACGGCTCCAGGCGCTGCTGGAAGTCCTCCAGATACTCGGCGCCCCGGTTGGAGCGCAGGGTCCCCAGCAGCTCCACGGCCTTCAGACCGGTGTGACAGGCCTGCTCGACCTCGCGCTGCTGCACCTGCGCTGTGGCGAGCAGCACATAGCCGATCGCCCTGCGCCGCGCCTTCGTCTCCGGGAGGCCGGCCAGCGACTCCTCGGCACGCCGCGCCGCCGCCTCGGCCTGGCCGAGGTCGCGGTGGCAGTGCGCCAACTCGTCGGCGAGATAGGCCTCGTCGAAGTGCGCGATCCACGCCGGGTCGTCCCCGGACTCCGGATCCGCCGTCTCCAGCGCGGTCACGGCACGTCCCGACGCCACCTGGGCGGCCCGTGGATCGCCCATCAGCGCATGCCCTCGCGCCTCGGCCGCGTAGAACATCGACTCCGCGCGTGGCGTCACGCGCCCCCGCGCCCCCTCCTGCGCCGCCCTCGCCAGCTGCGAGATCTCACGCGGGTTCCCCAGCTGCGCGGCGAGGTGGCTCATGGAGGCGGCCAGCACATACCCGCCGTACCCCCGGTCGCCCGCCGCCTGCGCCAGCCGCAGCGCCTGGATGTAGTACCGCTGGGCTAGCCCCGGCTGCCCGGTGTCGATCGCCATGTACCCGGCGAGCTCGGTCAACCGCGCGACGGCGGCGAAGAGTTCCCGCCCGACCGCCTCCCGGTACGACCCGGCCAGCAGCCCGGAGACGACACTGTTCAGGTAGTGCACGACGACCGGGCGCACATGCCCGCTGCCGTACTGGTGATCAAGGTCCACGAGCGCCTGCGTCATCGCGCGCACGGCCTGCACGTCGGACTGACCCACCCGCGGCCCCGCCGAGCGCGCCACCTGCGAGTCGGGCGACGAGATCAGCCAGTCCCGGCTGGGCTCGACCAGAGCGGACGCGGCGACGGACGAGCCGGACAGGAAGTCCCGGCGCCCGACGTCGCTGCGCCACAGCTCGCAGACCTGCTCGATGGCTCCCAGTACCGTCGGCGAGAACTGGAGACCGACGCCGGACGCGAGATTCTTGCCGTTGGCCATGCCGATCTCGTCGATCGTGACCGTGCGGCCCAGCTTGCGGCCGAGCGCCTCCGCGATGATCGCCGGCGCCCGTCCCCGCGGCTGCTGTCCGCGCAGCCAACGGGCCACGGACGTCTTGTCGTAGCGCAGATCGAGGCCGTGCTCTGCACCGCACATGTTGACCCGGCGGGCCAGCCCGGCGTTCGAGCAGCCCGCTTCCTGGATGAGCGCCTGCAGCCGTTCGTTCGGCTGTCGCGCGACGAGAGGCCTTGCGGCCATGGCGTACCCCCTGTGGCTGCGGTGCCTGCCCACGCACCGAGTTGATGTGTCTTCCACCACCGAATCCGGCCCGGGGCACTGGCTGTGCACCGCAAAATTCCGGCCGTGAAGATCAATGCCCCGTCGGCATAGCGAAAATGCGAGGCTTGTGAGGATTGCCGGGGTAAAGGCGGAAGCCGACCCCACAGTGGGCTACCCAGCTCCGGCCACGGATCCTCCCGCGCGCCCCCACACGTGCACCCATGCGCCCCAGATGAGGAATCAATGCTCCTCCCCCGCGCGCAGACCCTGCCGCCAATCTCCCGTCGTCCGCCCGAAGGGCGGGCCCTGCGGCGTCTGGTGCGTGCAACTGCAAGGCGGAGGAGGGAGTCGGCACGCAGCGTCGGAGACCGACGACAACGCGGCTGGAGGTCCCCCCACGCCCTTGAGGCAGTTGGGGAGCGCGTGCCAGACGCCTCAGAGACGGCGGGAGATTGGCGGCAGGGTCTGGACCCCCGTAACTACAGGTGGGTGCGGGAGTTGTGTTGGGCGTGGAAGAGACGATCCCGGCCACCGAAGCCGCACAGATTCCGAAGCAGCGCGGCGAAACGCTGCTGGAGACCGCCGTTCGCTACGCCGAGGAGCGTCACTGGGACGTGTTCCCCGGGACCTGGCTGGAAGCCACGGACGGCGTGCAGCTCTGCTCCTGCGGCGACACCGCATGCCCCGCGCCCGGCGCGCACCCCGCACGCCCGGACTGGGCGACGCAGGCGACCGGGAGCGCGACGGTCGCCCGCCGGATGTGGCAGAAGCAGCCGAACGCTTCGATCCTGCTGCCGACGGGGCGCACGTTCGACGCGATCTCCGTCCCGGAGACGGCCGGGTTCCTCGCCCTTGCCCGTATGGAGCGGATGGAGTTGACGCTGGGGCCCGTGACGTTGTCGCCGGACCGTCGGATGCACTTCTTCGTGCTGCCGGGGGCGTCGGTGAAGGTGCCCGAACTGGTGCGCAAGCTGGGCTGGTCAGTCGGCTCGCTGGATCTGGTCGCGCTCGGAGAGGGCGCGTGGGTCGCCGGGCCGCCGACTCGGTTCGGGTCCCGGGGGGCTGTGCAGTGGGCCTGCCGGCCCACGCCGGCGAACCGGTGGCTGCCGGACGCGGAGGAGTTGATCTCGCCGCTCGCGTATGCGTGTGGGCGGGATCGGTAGCCGGACGTCTTCTCATCCGCCGGGTTCGGCTGTCCGGCGGCTGCGGGCTCTTCGTGGTTGCTCGCGCAGTTGCCCGCGCCCCTTAGGGTTGGCGTCCATGACGTCGGCTGTTCGAGTACGTGGGCTCTGGAAGCGGTTCGGGCAGCAGGTCGCTGTCGCCGGTATCGATCTGGACTTGCCCGCTGGGAAGTTCATCGGGCTTGTCGGGCCCAACGGGGCCGGGAAGACCACGACCCTCTCCATGGTGACCGGGCTGCTCCGGCCCGATCAGGGGTCCGTCGAGGTCGTCGGGCATGACGTCTGGCGGGATCCCGTCGAGGTGAAGGCGCGGATCGGGGTGCTGCCCGAAGGGCTTCGGCTCTTCGAGCGGCTCTCCGGGCGGGAGTTGCTCGCGTACATGGGGCGGCTGCGCGGCCTCCCCGGTGCCGAGGTCGACAGGCGGGCCACCCAACTGCTGGACGTGCTCGATCTGGCGGGGGCCCAGCACAAGCTGGTCGTCGACTACTCGACCGGTATGCGCAAGAAGACCGGACTCGCGGCGGCGCTGCTGCACAATCCCGAAGTGCTTTTCCTGGACGAGCCGTTCGAAGGCGTCGACCCGGTCTCCGCCCAGACCATCCGGGGCGTCCTGGAGCGCTACACCGCCTCCGGTGCGACCGTCGTCTTCTCCTCCCACGTCATGGAGCTCGTCGAGTCACTGTGCGACTGGGTCGCCGTGATGGCCGCCGGGCGCATCCGGGCCCATGGCCCCCTCGCCGAGGTCCGCGGCGACGCGGCCTCACTGCAGCAGGCGTTCCTCGAACTCGTCGGTGCGAACGCCCGCGACACCGGGTCCGACCTCGACTGGCTCGGCGGGGCCCGATGAGCGCCGAGGTGACCGCGGTCGTCGTACGGCTGAAGCTGTCGCTGCTGCGCAACGGCCTGCGCCAGTCCGGTGGCCGCCGGGCCGCCTACATCGCCTCGGCCGTCGTGGTCCTCCTCTTCGCGGCGCTGCAACTCCTCGGTCTGATCATGCTGCGCGGCACCGCACACGCCGACTCCGTGGTCGTACTCCTGGTGGCCGTCCTGGCGCTCGGCTGGGCCGTGATGCCGCTGTTCTTCCCCGGCGGCGACGAGACCCTCGATCCGACCCGGCTGGTGATGCTGCCGCTGCGCCCGAGGCCCCTGGTGCGGGCACTGCTCGCGGCCTCGCTCGTGGGCATCGGCCCCCTTTTCACCCTGTGCCTGTTCACCGGTTCGGTGATCGCGCTCGCGCGGGGCGGATGGGCGTACGTCGTTGCTGTCGTCGCTGTCGCATTGGCCCTGTTGGTGTGCGTGGCGCTCGCGCGTGCCGTCGCCACGGCCAACGTCCGGCTGCTGACCAGTCGTAAGGGACGAGATCTGGCGGTGCTGAGCGGGCTGGTCATCGCGATCGGGGCGCAGGTCGTGAACTTCGGGGCGCAGCGCCTGGGTTCGTCGGGGCTGGCCCAGCTCGATCCGGCGGCGGATGTGCTGCGATGGGTGCCGCCGGCGTCCGCGATCGGGGCGGTGCAGTCGGTGAGCGAGGGGGAGTACGGGACCGGGCTCCTCCAACTCTCCCTGAGTGCAGGTGCGTTGGTGGCGCTGATCGCCGTATGGTCCCGCCACCTGACCCGGCTGATGACGTCCCCCGACGGCTCCACGCTGCAGGCGGTCACGGAGTTGGCCGTGCGCGAACGGAACTCGACGGGCCTCGCCCGCCTCCTCCCGGCCGACCGCACCGGCACCGTCATGGAACGCAGCCTGCGCTACGTCTGGCGCGACCCGAAGACCAAGGCGGCCTGGGTGACCTCGCTCGCCATCGGCCTGATCGTGCCGCTGTTCAACGCCCTGCAGGGCACCGGCTCGATCTACTTCGCCTGCTTCGCGGCCGGGATGCTCGGCATCCAGATGTACAACCAGTTCGGGCAGGACACGTCCGCGTTCTGGATGGTCGCGATGACGATCTCGTCCACCCGGGACGCCTATGTCGAGCTGCGCGGCCGAGCCCTGGGCCTGCTGCTGATCACTCTCCCCTACGCCGCCCTCGTCACCGTCCTGACGACGGCGCTCCTCGGGGACTGGGCCAAGCTCCCCGAGGTCCTCGGACTGTCCTTCGCCCTCCTCGGCGCCATGCTGGCAACCGGCGCCTGGACCTCGGCCCGCTTCCCGTACTCCATCCCCCAGGACGGCTACAAGAACGTCGCCCCCGGCCAGACGGGCCTCGCATGGATCTCGATCTTCGGCGGCATGATCGCGGCGGCCCTCCTGTGCGCCCCCGTGATCGCGGTGACGATCTGGCTCAACGTGAGCGACGGCGGGGACGACTGGACCTGGCTGCTGCTGCCGGGCGGAGCGGCGTACGGGGCGGCGATCACCCTGCTCGGCCTACGCCTGGCGGCCCCGAGGACGGCAGGACGCCTGCCGGAGATCCTTACGGCGGTGAGCAAGGGGTGACGGGGGCGCTTGATGACGCAGCGAGGCTGCGACGCACCTGAGGGGCCCGGGGCTGTTTCGAGATGTGGCTCCGCCGAGTGGGCGCGATCAATCGCCATCAACCCGCAGCCGCAGCCGAACAGACCCCCGAGCTCACAGGCGCCCGGCGTCCCCCGCGGAGCGCACCCCATCCAAGAACGGCTCGATCGCCGCGCGCCACCCCTCAGGCTGGTCGTAGTGCACGAGGTGACCCGCGTCGGCCACCTCCGCGTACTCCCCCCGAGGCAGCACCCGCACCATCTCCTGAGCCTCTGCCCGCCCCAACTCACCGTCCAGCCCACGCACAACCAGCGCGGGGCACTGAACCTGGGCAAGCTCCTCCCAGTGCGCGTCGAACACCCACGTCTCCCGGGACCTGAGCATCTGGTCCGGATCGAAAACGGGCCGCCACCCGTCCTCGCACTCGTGCATCACCTCGGCGTAGAACTCGCCCCGCGCGGGATTCGGCCGCTCGACCCAGGGGTCGTCCTCCCCGAACCACCTGCGCACGTCGGCCAGCGTGGCGAAGGGCACGGGCCAGGCCCTGAACCAGTCCGCCCACTCCCGCTGGGAGGCCGAGCCGAGCGCGGACGCCCGCATGTCGCAGATGATCACGCCCCGCACCAGATCGGGGCGCCTGGCGGCGAGCTGCCAGGCGGTGAGCGCGCCCATGGCATGGCCGATGAGGACGACGGGGGCGAGGCCGAGCTGCTCGAGGGCGGCCTCGGCGTCGTCGACGTACGCCTCGCGCGTGAAGGAGGCCTGCGGGGGCTTTTCGCTACGGCCGTGGCCGCGCTGGTCCAGCGCCACGGCACGGTGCCGCTCGGAGAGCCAGCGGGCGGTGGACGTCCAGTGGGAGGCGCGGCCCATCAGGCCGTGCAGTAACAGCACACCGGGCGTGCGCTCATGGTCCCTGGCGGGGTCGGTCTTGGGAGGGTCGCCGAACTCCCAGGCCGCGAGACGTACGCCACCCGCGCCGGTCACGTCGATGCGCCGCACCATTGGTCGTGGCACCCCCCTAGCTCCGCTCGGACCGCTCGAGCCGACCGGTCCTGTGAACCGTGTCCTGCTTGCCGTACCTGTCGTGCCTGCCGTATCTGCCGCCGCTCACGCGAGCACCGCGTGCCACCTGCGTCGCACGCGTCGTGAATGCCCCCGGACGCGATGTGCATGTCCTGTGTGTCTGACGTGATCTTATGCGCACACTCCTGAAGCGCACGTTCCGCCTGACCTGTCACCGCAGACTATCGAACTCTTATTCGAAAATGCGGCTGTCGCGGCCAACACCCCTCATTCGAGTGACCCCCCTCCAGGATTGATCGCCGGCGCCGAGGGGAGATCTTCAGCGGGAGGCGGACCGCTCGGGGAAAACGGTCCGAGGGGAATGACCCTGGGAGCTCGGGGCTCCGGGTCAGCACAGGGGAGGACAGGCCCCGGCGCCGTGTGGCGCCGGGGCCCTCTCCACACTCACGGCACATCCTCGCGCCCCCTCCCCGGCCGGACGCATCACTGTCGATCACGGCCCAGAGCCTCAGGCCTTATGCCTCACGCGACAGCCTGGCACGCGAATCGCCGGAGCGCTGCGATTCGACCTACTGGATCTTGAAATGGGCGAGATCCAGAATCGCCACAACTCCCGCTCGTTCACCGGGAGTTACGCACATGACAAGCGACGACGACCTCTCGTCAGCGCTTGGCGACGAACACATGGGAGGCGACGTCCGCCTCCAGCTCGGCCGCCTCGCCACCGCTGCCCACCAGCACGCCACCCGCCGACTCGGTCACGCTCACCACCGAGCCGGGCTGCACGCCGGCCCGACGCAGCGTGTACATCAGCTGCGCGTCCGTCTGGATCGGCTCACCGATCCGCCGAACGACGACCGTCTTGCCCTCGACGCCCGGGTCGAGGTCGGCCAGCGAGACCATGCCCTCGTCGAGGAACGGGTCGGCGCCGTCCTTCTCGCCGAGCTCCTCCAGACCGGGGATGGGATTGCCGTACGGCGACTCGGTCGGGTGCCGCAGCAACTCCAGCACGCGCCGCTCCACGGCCTCACTCATCACGTGCTCCCAGCGACACGCCTCGGCGTGCACCTGCTCCCACTCCAGCCCGATCACGTCGACGAGCAGGCACTCGGCGAGTCGGTGCTTGCGCATGACGCGGGTGGCCAGCCGCCGCCCCTCGTCCGTCAGCTCCAGATGCCGGTCGGTCGCCACGGACACCAGCCCGTCACGCTCCATCCGCGCCACCGTCTGACTCACGGTCGGCCCGCTCTGGTCCAGCCGCTCGGCGATACGGGCGCGCATGGGGACCACACCTTCCTCCTCCAGCTCGAGGATGGTGCGGAGATACATCTCCGTGGTGTCGATCAGTCCGGACATACGTGCCCCTCGATTAGCTCTGCGATTAGCTCAGCCGGAAGCGAGACAGCTCCACGGCGCGTGCGCTGGCCCTGCACTCAATTCTGCCGGATACCACTGACAACCGTGCCGCGCCGTTGAAACCAGCGGGTTCCACGAGCGTATGCGCCCGGCCCGGCCACCGGCAGCGCACCGTATTGACACCGCACTGGTCCAGACCGCACGGTGATCCGCAACACACCCCCACACCCCGGAGGGCCCCGCATGAGCGACAGCAAGCCGGCCGACCAGTTCTTCGACGCCGCCATCGCCCTGCTCCAGCGGGCCCGCGACGAGGAGGCGGAGAACATCGGGGCAGCCGGCACCCTGCTCGCCGACACCGTCGCCGCCGGCGGCCGCCTCTTCGCCTTCGGCGCCGGTCACTCCTCCCTCGCCGCCCAGGACGTCGTCTACCGCGCGGGCGGCCTCGCCCTGATGAACCTGCTCGCGGTTCCCGGCGTAGTGGGCGTGGACGTCATGCCCGCCACCCTCGGCTCAGCCCTCGAACGCGTCGACGGCCTGGCAGGCGCGGTCCTGGACAGCTCGCCCCTGCGGGAGGGTGACGCGCTCGTCATCATCTCCCTCTCCGGCCGCAACGCCCTGCCCGTGGAGATGGCCATGAAGGCCCGCGCCCTGGGCGCCCGGGTCATCGGCGTGACCTCGGTGGCGTACGCCTCGGAGACGAGTTCCCGCCATGTCTCAGGCACCTACCTCAAGGACCACTGCGACATCGTCCTCGACTCGAAGATCGCGATCGGCGACGCGGAACTCACGCTCGACACCATCCCGGCGCCCTTCGCCCCCGCCTCCACGGTCGTCACCGCGGCCCTCCTCCAGGCCGTCATGGCCACGGCAGCCGCCTCCCTGGCCGACCGCGGCATCGAGCCGCCGCTCCTGCGCTCCGGCAACGTCGACGGCGGTCACGACTGGAACGCCAAGGTGTTCGAGAAGTACGGCGACCGGATCTTCTACCGGCAATAGCAGCCAGCAGTTACCAGCGGCGGTCGCGACCCCGCACCACCTAGCCCCGCCCCACAACCCCCGCAAGATCCAGAGCGGAAGCGATCCGCACCGCCACATCCTCGGCATACACCGCGTCGCCGCGCTCGAACGCACTGCGCCCCGCACCCCGCAGAAACGTCACGACCCCAACCGTCCGCCCCCGGCTCCGCAGCACCGCACACAGCGCGTGCACCGCGTCCGCGGGCCACTGCCGACCCACAGCCCACTCACGCGCCCGCTCGGTCGGCATCCGGCCCGCGTCGGCCCGCACCGACCCCGTCCGCGCCACACACTGCAACGCCGGGTGCCCCTCGGCGTACCGCACCGGCAGCCCGGCCTCCCCGCCCAGCAGACTCGGCCCCGGCGCGCCCGAGGGCGTCACGGCGACCCGCACGAGTCGTACCGGCTCCGCGGCCTCCCCATCCGGCACCGCCCCGCCCGCGACCCGGTCGATCAGCGCGTGATCGGCGAAGCCGGCCAGCGCGAAGTCCAGGTGCACGGTCGCCGCGTCCGCAGGGTCCTCGCACTCCGCGGCGGCTCGCGCGGCCCGATGCAGCTGGTTGGTCCGGAACCGCAGCAGCGCGGCCTCCTGCTCCGCCTGCTTGGCCTCGGTCATGTCCTGGAAGAGCCAGCCCACCCCCAACGGCACCGGCTCCTCCGCGAGCGGGGAGGCCAGCCGTACGAAGCCGCACCGCCAGCACCGCCGCCGCTCCCCCTCCGGCGTCCGAACGCTCACCCAGATCTCGGCGGGCGCGGGCGGAGCACCCTCCGCCAGCACATGGGTGAGCGCGCTCTCCAGCTCCTCGACGCCCTGGGCGAGCAACTCCCCGAGGGGCCGCCCGAGCACGGACGTACGGCCGATCCCCAGGGCCCGAGCCGCGTGAGCGTTCACCACCGCGGGCCGCAGATCGGCGTCGACGAGAACGACACCCCACGACGCGTCCTCGAACAACGCCTCGCTCAGCGCGATCGACCGCTCCAGATCGATCTGCGTATGCACCTCACTGAAGGCGCAGTACACCCCGGCGGGCTTCCCGTCGGGCCCGCGGACGGCCGCCGACTGCGTCCGTACGAGAACCCGCCCGCCGTCCTTGGTCAGCAGGGCGAACTCGTGCACCTGCCGCCCCGGAGCGTGCATGGCGGACATCAGCCGCCCCTCGACCTCCTCGGCGTCGGCCTCGCGCACCGCCCACCCGGCGAAACCGTGCCGCCCCACGGCCTCAGCCGCGCTCCACCCGAGGATCCGCTCCGCCTCACGGTTCCAGTGGGTGACGACCCCGTCCGCGTCGAAGGCGCACAGGGCCGCGTCCATCCCGTCCAGCAGCGCGGCCAGCAGATCGGAACCGCCTGCCGAACCCTCGGAACCAGCCGACGAACCCTCCGGACCGTCCCGCTCGGGTTCGTCCGGTCCCAGCTCGTCGGTGGTCCCACTACGCCGGGAAGCACTCACCTGGACCCCCTGCCAAGCTGCGTCCGCACGTACGACGCGTCGGTTCGCTCACTCGCAATCATCTAACTGGAACGTGACGCAGCACACACCGTGTTCCCCAAGATTGAGAGAATCGTTGCACGCGCCGCCGTGTGCCTACACGTGGCTACTCCAACCGCAGGTCCAGCCACAGATCGCTCTCGCCGTCCAGCACATAGCGATCGACCTCCACGAACCCGCGCGCCACGGCGAACCGCACCCCGTCCCCGTTGGCGGCCAGCACACAGGTCTCGATCACCCCAGCACCCAGCACGAGCGCGTGCGCGAGCCCTTCCTCGTACAACTGCGTGCCGTACCCGCGCTGCCGGTACTCGGGCAGCACACGCGCGATGACCGTGGCCACGGCCTCCTCGCCCTCCGGGGGCCGCACGGTCGAACAGCCGACCAGGACATCACCGACGTACGCGTTCCGCAGCCGGTACCGTCCGCTGCGCTCCCGTACCCCGTCGAGATCCATGGCCGCCGGCGGAACGATCACATTGTGGACGTGCCGCCACTCCTCAAGCATGACCTCGCCGTCGACCGGCACTATCCGAAGGTCAGACACGCGCGCCACTCCCCCGTCGGGCGTCCACCTCGACCTCGAACCTCATACGAGGGTCGGCCAGCCCACACACCATCATCGTGGCCGCCGGCCGCACGTCCCCGAAGTACCGCCGCAGCACAGGCCAGCACGGCTCGAAATCGGCCCGCTCGGGCAGCAGATACCGCACCCGCACCACATCGGCGAACGAACACCCCGCCTCCTCCAGCGCGGCCCCCACGTTCCGCAGACACTGCTCGGCCTGCTCCACCACGTCCTCGGAGATCGTCATCGTCGCGTAGTCGAACCCGGTCGTCCCCGACACATGCACCCAGTCCCCGTCGACCACGGCACGCGCGTACCCGATCTGCTCCTCGAAGGTCGATCCGCTGAGGATCGCCTGCCGCCCCACATAGCGCCCCGTCATGATCGGAACGGTAGGTGGCCAGCGCCGATCCGTCCATGACGAAACCGATCACGTCACGCACAGCCGCGTAGCAGCTGGATCGACCGATTGTTCGGGAAACTTCACCAGTTCGCACAAATAGGCGGCACTTGCCAGTTACACGCCGACGTGCGGATCTTGCCCGCTAGCGTCAGCTGCACACGAAGAAGGGAGGTCACTCGCTCCCCGGCCACCAGGTCGCCGAGTGACCAGCCCCAGTCATCACGATCGAGAGATCAGGGAGGTGCCCCGATGACTACGTCTCCTGCAGGCGAGCAGACCCACCAGGCTGTGCTTCCTCAGCAGCCTGCTCTGGAATCCGTGGGAGCAGACACCCCTGGGAGCAGGGACGAAACGGCTCACGGACACCCCGCCACCGCGCGGGGCACCGGCAGGGAACATGGGCGAGGGGAGACCGGCGGGCGCGGCACCAGGCCCCGTCGGCATCACGCCAAGAGCGCAGCCGCGGCGGCGCAGGCGGCAGAGAGCGGGAGCGGTGACGCTCCCACACACATCCAGCCGTACCAAGGCGGGGTCGGCGCGAGCAGAGTCTTTGTCCTGTCCAGGAACGGACACCCGCTCATGCCCTGCCACCCCGCCCGTGCCCGCGAGCTCCTCAGCAAGGGACGAGCCGTGGTCGCCCGGCAAGTCCCCTTCACCATCCTTCTGAAGGACCGCACACGAGCCGAATCGGCAGTCGACGGAGTGCAGCTGCGCATCGACCCCGGCTCCAAAGGCACCGGTCTCGTCCTCACCGACGAGAAGAAGGAATGCGACGAACGCGGCACCACCGTCACCGTACGGCGCGGCCTCATCTCGATCGAGCTCCAGCATCGCGCCGACCAGATCCGCACATGCGTGCAACAGCGCGCCGGATACCGACGCAGACGGCGATCCGCCAACTGCCGCTACCGAGCACCCCGCTCGAACAACCGCACGCACCCGGCGGGATGGCTTCCGCCGTCCCTGCGTCACCGCATCGACACCACCTTCTCCCTGGCGAACCGCCTGATCCGTTACACCCCCATCACCGAGATCCATGTGGAGAGCGTCAGCTTCGACACCCATTCCATGAGCGCGGGCAGCCCCTTGTACGGAGCCGAATACGCACAAGGAACACTCGCCGCAACCAACGCCCGCGCCTACCTGCGCGCCAAGTGGAACAACGCCTGCGCCTACTGCGACGCCACCGGCGTCCCCCTGAACATCGAGCACCTCAGACCCCGCAGCCGAGGAGGCTCGAACCGCATCTCCAACCTCGTCCTCGCCTGCGTCCCCTGTAACGAGGCCAAGGGCACCAAGCCTGTCGAGGTTTTCCTCGCCCATCGATCCGACCGCCTCGCACGCATTCTCCAGCAGGTCAAGACACCGCTCCACGACGCCGCCGCCATGAACGCGACCCGATGGCAGCTCACCGAGGCGCTGGCCACACTCGGCAAACCGGTGCACACCTCGACGGGCGAGTGCACCAAGGACAACCGGAGCGCCATGGGCCTGGCCAAGACACACACCCTGGACGCGCTGTCCGTCGGACACCTGGATCACGGGGCCGGTGACGCAATCGTGCGGTACCCCGGGCAGGTACTCGTCGCCAAGGCCACCGGGCGCGGCTCCTACGCCCGCACCACACCGGACCGCTACGGATTCCCGCGCCTGAGGCGGGCCCGGGCGAAGCAGCACTTCGGATACATCACCGGAGATCTCGTACGGGCCACTGTCCCGACAGGGAAGTGGGCGGGCACGTGGACCGGCCGCATCTCGGTCCGAGCCAGGGGGCAGCACAGCCTCACGACGCCGATGGGCAGGGTCAACGTCTCCCACTGGAATCTGGAGCTCCTGCAACGGGGCGACGGATACGGCTACAGCGCCCGGCCAGAATCGGTTCCGTCAACATCCCGGAAAATGGGTTGATCGGGGTCCGACCCGTTCCTAGGGTGTGGCTTACGTGGAAAGGAGGTGATCGGGTAAATGAGTGAAACCCGGACGCGCGAGGTGGCTGCGGGCTAGCGGCCCGTCGCCCCACAAGTGCGGCGCCGGACCAGCGTGTGCGAGATACACGCAGCCGGCCCAATCCCAGGCAGTCACCCGACCCGCGAGCTCGCCGGTACGTCCGGCCGGCTCCTCCGCCACGGCGGAGGGACCCGAGCTCGCGGGTCGTCTGCGTTCAGGGGCACCCTGCGCGTGCCGGCCTCACGGACTCAGCCGCTCGACCCGCCAGCTCCCGTCCTGCTCCGCCACGTACCGCAACCGGTCGTGCAGACGGTTCTCGCGCCCCTGCCAGAACTCCACCGCCTGGGGTGCCACCCGGAAGCCGCCCCAGTTCGGCGGCACCGGCACCTGATCGCCCTCGCGATAGCGCGCGGACAGTTCGGCGTACGAGGCGTCCAGGTCGGCGCGGGTGGCGATGACGGAGGACTGGGCGCTGGCCCAGGCGCCGAGCTGGGAGCCGTGCGGGCGGCTGCGGAAGTACGCGGCCGTCTCGTCGCGCCCGGTGCGCCGCGCCACGCCCGTGACGATGACCTGGCGGGCCATCGGATGCCAGGGGAAGAGCAGCGAGAGGTACGGGTTCTCGCCGAGGTCGCGGGCCTTGCGCGAGTCGTAGTTGGTGTAGAAGACGAAGCCCTGCTCGTCGAAGTGCTTCAGCAGCACCGTGCGGGAGCTGGGCCGCCCGGCGGCATCCGCCGTGGAGACGATCATCGCGTTCGGCTCGAAGAGGTGGGCCTCGGACGCGGCCTGCTTGAACCAGCGCGCGAACTGTTCGACCGGCGTGGTGGCCAGGTCGTTCTCGGCGAGGCCCTCGGCCCGGTACTGCTTGCGCATGGCGGCGGGGTCGAGGGGCACGGCGTCTCGGTCGGTCACGCGGTCATCCTGCCGTATGGGACGGACGCCGTACGGCGCGGTGGCTCCCTTCGGTGCGCATGGCACTGAGTGCCGCAAACCCCTCCCGAGGATGACACTCAGGGACTATCGTGCTGGTGTTGTCGTGGTTGGATGACGGCCGACCGCACGGGGCATCACAGGGGTACACCCCGGACCGCGAGTCCCCGTGACCGTGGATCCAACGGGGCGTATGTCCATCTCTGTCGAGTGACACGTGGTCGTTCCACCCACAACCCCATCCGTCGCACACATCACGAGGAGCCGCCTGATGTCCGACTTCGTACCCGGACTCGAGGGAGTCGTCGCGTTCGAGACGGAGATCGCCGAACCGGATAAGGAGGGCGGCGCTCTGCGGTACCGGGGCGTCGACATCGAGGACCTGGTCGGCCATGTCTCGTTCGGCAACGTCTGGGGGCTGCTCGTCGACGGTGCCTTCAGGCCCGGTCTGCCGCCCGCCGAGCCCTTCCCGATTCCCGTGCACTCCGGCGACATCCGCGTCGACGTCCAGTCCGCGCTCGCCATGCTGGCCCCGGTGTGGGGGCTGAAGCCCCTCCTGGACATCGGCGAGGAGCAGGCCCGGGCGGACCTGGCCCGAGCCGCCGTGATGGCCCTGTCCTATGTCGCCCAGTCCGCGCGCGGCCAGGGCCTGCCCATGGTGCCGCAGCGTGAGATCGACAAGGCCCAGTCCGTCGTCGAGCGCTTCATGATCCGCTGGCGCGGCGAGCCCGACCCCAAGCATGTGGCCGCCGTCGACGCTTACTGGACGTCCGCCGCCGAGCACGGCATGAACGCGTCCACCTTCACGGCCCGCGTCATCGCGTCGACCGGCGCCGACGTGGCCGCGGCGCTCTCCGGTGCCGTGGGAGCCATGTCCGGTCCGCTGCACGGCGGTGCCCCCTCCCGGGTGCTGCACATGATCGAGGAGATCGAGCGCACCGGCGACGCCGAGGCGTATGTGAAGCAGACCCTCGACAAGGGCGAACGCCTGATGGGCTTCGGCCACCGCGTCTACCGCGCCGAGGACCCCCGCGCGCGGGTGCTGCGCCGCACCGCACGGGAGCTGGGCGCGCCGCGCTTCGAGGTCGCCGAGGCGCTGGAGAAGGCAGCGCTGGAGGAGCTGCACAATCGGCGCCCGGACCGGGTCCTGGCCACGAACGTGGAGTTCTGGGCCGCCATCATGCTGGACTTCGCGGAGGTCCCGGCGCACATGTTCACGTCCATGTTCACCTGCGCCCGCACGGCGGGCTGGTCCGCGCACATCCTGGAGCAGAAGCGCACCGGCCGCCTCGTGCGCCCGTCCGCCCGCTACATCGGCCCGGGCCCGCGCGACCCGCGCGCGGTCGAGGGCTACGCCGACATCGCGCACTGATCCCTGCCCCGGTCCACTGATCCCGAGCGGCATCGCGCGGAGCCGATCAGCTCCGCGCGATGCCGCTCGGCCGTCGGTGCTGCCGGCGTTCGGCATACGGACCGTGACTGATCCACTCCGCCAGTATGCTGGGGCGGCTGCGGCGCACCTTCCACCATCACCCGTTCCTACGTGGTGAGTTCATGCCTGCGGCCATCGAGGCGTCCCACGGCATGAGGATGAGAACAGGTGCTGATAGCGGGCCGTTACCGGCTGAGCGAGTCGATCGGGCGCGGTGGGATGGGGGAGGTCTGGCGGGCCTACGACGAGACGCTCGGCCGGCCCGTGGCCGTCAAGCTCCTGCTGCCCCAGGACTCCGACCCCACCGCCACGTCCCGGTTCCGTCTCGAGGCACAGACGGCGGCGCGGATCGCCCATCCGAACGTGGTCGGCGTCCGGGACTTCGGGGAGCACGACAACCGGCTCTTCCTGGTGATGGAGCTCGTCGAGGGCGACAGCCTCGCGCGCGTGGCGTCGCAGTTCGGCGCGCTGCCCACCGAACGTGTCGCCCGCATCGCCGCCCAGGCCGCCGCGGGGCTGGCCGCCGCGCACCGCCAGGGCATCGTCCACCGGGACATCAAGCCCGGCAATCTGCTCCTGGCCGCCGACGGCACCCTCAAGATCGGCGACTTCGGGATCGCCCGCTTCCTCGACGACCCCGGCGCCGCGCTGACCGCGACCGGGCAGATCGTGGGCACGAGCCTCTATCTCGCCCCCGAGCGGGCGCTGGGGAAACCGGCGGGCCCGGCCTCCGATGTCTACGCGCTGGGCTGTGTGCTCTACCAACTGCTCACCGGACGCCCGCCGTTCCACGCCGACACGGCCGTCGCGATCCTTCACCAGCATCTGGACGCCGTGCCCGTACCGCCCCGCGAACTGGGCGTCCCGGGGCTTCCGCCCGCCTTCGAGAGCTACCTTCTCGGCCTGCTCGCCAAGGACCCCGAGTACCGGCCCGCCGCCCAGCAGGCCGCCGACTGGTTCGCCGACGGCGCCTGGCAGGGACGCCCCGAGCCACTGCCCGCCGCGACGTCGCCGTCCCGGTCTGCGGTCGCGTCGGCGTCGGCCACCGGGTCGCAGGTGGGCGACACCAGCAATCCGACCACGTACATGCTCCCCTCCGCCCAAGGGCCGGCGTCCACCGCAAGATCGGGATCCCGGTCGCAATCCCGGTCCCGGTCCCGGTCGCAATCCCGGTCCCGGTCCCGGTCGCAATCCCGGTCCCGGTCCGCCTCCAGGGCACCGAGCCCGGCGCGGCCCGGCCCCCTCGGGCTCCTCGTGCGCCGGCCTCGGGTGGCGGCCACGGCCGCCGCCGCGGTGCTTTTCGCGGCCGCGATGCTCCTGGGCATGCTGTGGTTCTCCCCCGACAACACCGCGACGGAGGGGACGAACTCTGAGGCCACGCCGAGCCCGCCCGCCTCCGCGGCCACGTCCCTTCCAGTCTCGATCCCGTCCCCGACCGCCTCCCCGGTCCCGGCGGCGGAGACGGGCAGGGCCCGTGCCGAGGAGCAGGACGAGCCGGACGAGGCGAGACGGGACGAAGAGAGGCTGGAGCAGGAGCAGCGGGAGCAGGCCGGGCAGGAGCAGGAACGGCAGGAGCAGGCCGAGCGCGAGCAGCAGGAGCTGGAACAGCAGCAGAGCGAAGTGCCCCAGGACGACTACGGCGACGACGGGAACGGCGACGACTGACGGGCGGCGGGGCGCCTCAGCCCAGCGCCTCCTCCAGCAGCACCGCCCACTGCGTCACCACGCGGTCGCGGCGGGGCGCGTCGTCGGTGAGAAGGTTGGCGAGGCCCAGGCCGCGGGCCATGTCGAGCAGGCCCTGGACGGTCTCCCGCACGCCGGGGCGGGATTCGTCCGCGCCCAGCAGGTCCACGGCTATCCGGTGGGTCTCGCGGCCGACCCGGGCCTCCAGTTCCGTGACCTGTGGCCGTAGCTGGTCCTCGTTGGAGGCGGCCACCCACAGGTGCAGCGCCGCGCGGAACAGCGGGCCCGTGTAGAGGTCCACGAGGGCGGAGACGACCGCGCGCCGGTCGCCCGCCGCGCCCTGCGGGAACAGGGCGCGCAGGGCCGTCGAGCGTTCCTCGGCGACGTACTCGACCGCCGCCGTGAAGAGGTCCTCGCGGGTCGGGAAGTGGTGCTGGGCGGCGCCGCGGGAGACGCCGGCGCGTTCGGCGACGACGGAGACCGTGGAGCCCGCCCAGCCGTGTTCGGCGAGGCAGGCCACGGCGGCCTCCAGGAGGCGTTGCCGGGTGGCGCGGCTGCGGTCCTGCTTCGGAACGCGGTCGGCGCGGTCCGCGCGGTCGCCGACTGTGGTCACACCACCCATGCGGGATCCCGTCTTTCGAGGAAGGCCGTCATCCCCTCACGGGCCTGGTCGGAGGAGAACAGCCGGGCCGAGAGCACGGTCAGGTCCGCCGCGTCCCGGTCGAAGGCTTCCAGCACCTTAGCCGTGAGCAGCGCTTTCGTCTCGGCCAGGGCTTGGGGGGAGGCCCGGCGCAGCCCGTCCAGGATGGGGGTCAGTGCCTCGTCGACGTCCTCGCCCGCCGTGGTGAGCAGGCCGATGCGGGCCGCCTCCGGCGCGCTGAAGCGTTCGCCGGTGAGGTAGTAGCGGGCCAGGGCGCGGGGGTCCGTGCGGGGCAGGAGGGGCAGCGAGATCACCGCGGGGGCGACGCCGATGTGGACC
Source organism: Streptomyces sp. NPDC012935 (assembly GCF_042900345.1). NCBI lineage: Bacteria > Bacillati > Actinomycetota > Actinomycetes > Kitasatosporales > Streptomycetaceae > Streptomyces > Streptomyces sp. NPDC012935. The sequence goes on along the minus strand of NZ_JBIBBC010000006.1, from coordinate 101,543 downwards.
TCCGTGAAGGCGAAGGTGGCCTGCGGGGAGGCGGCCGAGATGTCACAGGCCGCGAGCAGGCCCAGGCCGCCCGCGCGCACGTGGCCGGTGACGCGGGCGACGACCGGTCTGGGCAGTTCGACGATCTGCCTCAGCAGCGCCACCAGCGCGTCCGGCGGCGGTGGGTCGCGCAGGTCCGCTCCCGCGCTGAAGGTGTTGCCGGTGTGGGTGAGGACGATCGCGCGTACGTCGGCGTCCTTGGCGCAGTCCGTCAGCGCGTCCGTCAGCTCGCCCACGAGGGCCGCCGAGAGCGCGTTGCGGTTGTGCGGGGAGTCGAGGGTGAGGGTCTCGACTCCCCGCGCGCGTGTACGGCCGATCAGCGTCACATGTCCTCCCTGAGTGCCCGCAGTTCGCGGCGCAGGATCTTGCCGGAGGCGGCCCTCGGGACGCCGTCCATGAAAGTGACCCCGCGGACGCGCTTGTAGGGGGCGACCTGTTCGGCGACGTACATCATGACTTCTCCTTCGGAGAGGTCGGTGGCGGTCGGCTGGCGGACCACGTACGCGTGCGGGACCTCGTTGCCGTCCTCGTTGTAGACGCCGATGACCGCCGCGTCGGCGATGCCGGGGTGGGTGAGCAGGAGGGCCTCCAGTTCGGCGGGGGCCACCTGGAAGCCCTTGTACTTGATGAGTTCCTTCACCCGGTCCACGACGAACAGCCAGCCGTTCTCGTCCACATGGCCCACGTCGCCGGTGTGCAGCCAGCCGTCGGTGTCGATCATCGCGGCGGTGGCGTCGGGGCGGCCGAGGTAGCCCTTCATGACCTGGGGGCCGCGGATGAGGATCTCGCCGGGCTCGCCGGCGCCGAGGTCCTTGTCGGGGTCGTCGAGGGAGACGATGCGCATCTCGGTGCCGGCGATGAGCTTGCCGACGGTCCCGGCGGGTGCGTCGTGCATCGCGGCCAGGGGGACGACGTGGGTGCCGGGGGACAGTTCGGTCATGCCGTACGCCTGGCCGACCGGCGGCAGGCCGAGGCGCTGCGAGCAGGCGGCCGCGAGCCTCGCGTCCAGGGGCGCGGCGGCGCTGACGATGTACTTGAGCGACGACAGGTCGTAATGCGCGACCAAGGGGTGCTTGGCGAGGGCCAGCACGATCGGCGGGGCCACGTACAGGCCGGTGATGCGGTGGTTCTGGATGGCGGCGAGGAAGGTCTCCAGCTCGAAGCGGGGCAGCACGACGACCGTCGCGCCCAGCCTCAGGGGCGCGTTCATCAGGGCGGTCAGGCCGTAGATGTGGAAGAAGGGCAGGACGGCGAGGATGCGATCGCCGGGGCCGGCGGATATGGCGGGTTCGAGCTGGGCGAGGTTCGTCGCGATCTGGCGGTGCGTGAGCATCACGCCCTTGGGGATGCCGGTGGTGCCGGAGGAGTACGGCAGGGCCGCGACGTCCGCCGCCGGGTCGATGTCGACCTGCGGTTCGGGTGCGGCGGACGCCAGCATGTCGATGAGCGACCGGTGTCCGGGCGCGCTGTCGCACACGAAGATCTCGCGCACGCCGCCCGCGAGTTCGGCGGCCCGGCGTGCGGCCTCCAGCAGCGGTGAGACGGTGACGATCCAGCGGGCCGCCGAGTCCTTCAGCTGCTTGGCGAACTCCTCGGGCGTGGCGAGCGGGTGCACGGTCGTGACCGAGGCACCCGCGCGCGTGGCGGCGTAGAACGCGGTCGGGAAGGCGACCGTGTTGGGGCTGTGCAGGGCGAGGACGTCGCCCTTGCGGACGCCCGCCTCGGCCAGGCCGGCGGCCACGCGCCGGTGGAAGCGGTCGAGTTGCCCGTACGTGAGGGTGGTGCCGTCCGTGCCGTCGATGAGCGCGGGCGCGTCACCGAACTCGGCCGCCCGGCCCAGCACGTGATCGTGGATGGGCAGTTCTACGGCCGGGACGTCTGCGTACTCGCTGCGGAACACGGTTCCTCCTCGCGACACGGTGCCGACAGGGTGCCCGTCAGTAAGACTTGGGCAGGCCCAGGGTCTGGTGGGAGACGTAGTTGAGAATCATCTCCCGGCTCACCGGAGCAATACGAGACACGCGCGCCGCGGTTATCAACGACGCGAGGCCGAATTCGCGGGTGAGCCCGTTTCCGCCGAGGGTGTGCACGGCCTGGTCGACGGCCTTCACGCAGGCCTCCCCGGCCGCGTACTTGGCCATGTTGGCGGCCTCGCCCGCGCCCACGTCGTCACCGGCGTCGTACAGGTAGGCCGCCTTCTGCATCATCAGGCGGGCCAGTTCGAGGTCGATGTGTGCCTGCGCCAGGGGGTGCGCGATGGCCTGGTGGGCGCCGATGGGGGCCTTCCAGACGGTGCGGTCGCGCGCGTACTCGACGGCGCGCGCGAGGGCGTAGCGGCCCATGCCGATCGCGAAGGCGGCCGTCATGATGCGTTCGGGGTTGAGGCCGGCGAAGAGCTGGAGCAGGCCGGCGTCCTCGTCGCCGACCAGGGCGTCGGCGGGGAGCCGTACATCGTCGAGGGTCAGCTCGAACTGCTTTTCGGCGGCGCTCAGTTCCATGTCGATCTGGCGGCGCGTGAAGCCTTCGGCGTCGCGCGGGACGATGAACAGGCAGGGCTTGAGGTTGCCGGTGCGGGCGTCCTCGGTGCGGCCGACGATGAGGGTCGCGTCCGCGATGTCGACACCGGAGATGAAGACCTTGCGGCCGGTGAGGAGCCAGTCTCCGCTGTCCGGGTCGCGGCGGGCCGTGGTGGTGATGCGGTGGCTGTTCGACCCGGCGTCGGGTTCTGTGATGCCGAAGGCCATGGTGCGGGTGCCGTCGGCGAGGGCGGGGAGCCACTCCCGTTTTTGGGCTTTTGTGCCGAAGCGGGCGATCACTGTGCCGCAGATGGCGGGCGACACGACCATCATCAGCAAGGGGCAGCCTGCGGCGCCCAGTTCCTCGAGGACGATGGAGAGTTCGGCGATGCCGCCGCCTCCGCCGCCGTGGGTCTCCGGCAGGTTGACGCCGAGGTAGCCGAGTTTGGCTGCTTCGGACCAGAGTGCTTCCCGGTCGTAGGCGCGGCCGTGGCGTTTGCCGAGGGCGGCTACCGCGGCTCGTAGGGCCTTGTGTTCCTCGGATTCGAGAGAGGCGGGCATGGGGGCTCCTTCCGGCTGCGGGTTGTGTGTGGTTGCTCGCGCAGTTCCCCGCGCCCCTAGGTTTCCTGCACTACCGCCAGCAGTGAGCCGACCGTTACCTGCTGGCCGGGTACTACACGCAAGGCACTCAGCATGCCTGTGGCCGGGGCTGTGATCTTGTGTTCCATCTTCATCGCCTCCAGCCACAGCAGGGGCTGTCCGGCCTCCACGGCCGTCCCCTCGCTCAGGCCGTCGGCGACACGGACGACCGTGCCCGGCATGGGGGCCAGGAGGGAGCCCGGTGCGTGCTGGGCGGTCGGGTCGGGGAAGCGGGGCAGGGCGGTGAGGCGGGTGGCGTTGACGTGGATGTCGTCGCCGTACCTCGTCACCTCGAAGTTCCTTCGTACGCCGTCCACTTCGAGTACGACCAGGGCGGAATCGGCGTGTACGACCCGTACCCCGTCGGCCTCCAGGCCCGCGCGGGTGTGGCGGTAGTGGACCTCGATCTCCTCGCCGGCCGCCTCGTAGCGCTTGGTCTGCGGCCGGGAGGGCACGTTGCGCCAGCCGCCGAAGCGGGAGCGGCCGTGGGCGTCGGCGAGGGCGGCGGCCAGGGGGGCGTGCGGGTCGGAGGCCGGCTCGGTGAGGTCGCGGAGATGGCGGTCGTAGAAGCCGGTGTCCATGCGGGCGGACGTGAACTCCTCGTGGCGCAGGGAGCGTACGAGGAGGTCCCGGTTGGTGACCGGGCCGTGCAGCGTCGCCCGTTCCAGGGCGCCGGCGAGCTTGCGGACCGCCTCCGCGCGCGTGGGCGCGTGGGCGACGAGCTTGGCGAGCATGGGGTCGTAGTGGACGCCGATGTCGTCGCCGTCGGTGAAGCCGGTGTCCAGCCGGACGCCCTCGGGTACGGCGAACCGGTGCAGTGTGCCGGTCTGCGGAGCCCAGTCGCGGGCCGGGTCCTCGGCGTAGAGGCGGGCCTCGACGGCGTGACCACGCGCGCGTGGCGGGTGGTCGGCGAGGGCGTGGCCTTCGGCGACGCGGATCTGTTCGGCGACCAGGTCGATGCCGAAGACGGCCTCCGTCACGGGGTGTTCGACCTGGAGGCGGGTGTTCATCTCCAGGAAGTGGGCCTTGTCGCCCGCCACCAGGAACTCGACCGTGCCGGCGCCGACGTAGTCGACCGCGCGGGCGGCTCGCACGGCCAGCGCGTGCAGTTCCTGGGTGAGCTGCTCGGAGAGTCCGGGCGCCGGGGACTCCTCGATCACCTTCTGGTGGCGGCGCTGCAGGGAGCAGTCCCGGGTGCCCAGCGCCCAGACCGTGCCGTGGGTGTCGGCGAGGATCTGGACCTCGACATGGCGGCCGTTCTCGACGTACGGCTCGACGAAGACCTCACCGTCGCCGAAGGCGCTCGCGGCCTCGGAGCGGGCGCTGACCAGGGCGGCGCTCAGGTCCTCCAGGCGGCGCACGATTCGCATGCCGCGCCCTCCGCCGCCCGCGGCCGCCTTCACCAGGACGGGGAGGTCGGCCTCGGTGACCTCCCCCAGGGGGGCCAGCCCCATCAGCTCCTTCGCCCGTGTCTTGGACGCCATCGCCTCGATGGCGTCCGGCGGCGGGCCGATCCAGACGAGTCCCGCGTCGAGGACGGCGCGCGCGAAGTCGGCGTTCTCGGAGAGGAAGCCGTAGCCGGGGTGCACGGCGTCCGCGCCGGACGCCACGGCCGCCTTCACGATCAGTCCGGCGTCCAGATACGTGTCGGCCGGCGCCGCTCCCGGCAGCCGTACGGCCGTGTCGGCCACGCGCGTGTGGAGGGCGTTCGCGTCGGCGTCCGAATACACGGCCACCGTCCGGATTCCCGACTCACGGCAGGTGCGGAAGACGCGGCAGGCGATCTCGCCCCGGTTGGCGACCAGAAGGCTTCTGATCATGAGGAGTGCTCCCTTTCCACTAGATCACCGCAACCATCAATTGAGGAACCACCGCGGCGAGCAACCAGGTCCGCGAGAGCGGCGGCGGTTCAGCCGCAGAAGGGGGCCTCACATCCGGAAGACGCCGAAGCCACCGCGAGCGCCCTCGTAGGGGGCCGTGTGGATGGCGGACAGGCACATACCGAGGACCGTGCGGGTGTCGCGTGGATCGATGACGCCGTCGTCGTACAGCCGCCCCGAAAGGAACATCGGCAGCGACTCCGACTCGATCTGCTGCTCCACCATGGCGCGCAGCGCGGCGTCCCCCTCCTCGTCGTACGGCTGCCCCTTGGCGGCCGCGGACTGCCGGGCGACGATCGAGAGCACGCCGGCGAGCTGCTGAGGGCCCATGACGGCCGACTTGGCGCTGGGCCAGGCGAACAGGAAGCGGGGGTCGTAGGCGCGACCGCACATGCCGTAGTGGCCGGCGCCGTAGGACGCGCCCATGAGGACGGAGAGATGGGGCACGCGGCTGTTGCTGACCGCGTTGATCATCATCGCGCCGTGTTTGATGATGCCGCCCTGCTCGTACTGGCTGCCCACCATGTAGCCGGTGGTGTTGTGCAGGAAGAGAAGAGGGATGTCCCGCTGGTTGGCCAGCTGGATGAACTGGGCCGCCTTCTGGGACTCCTCGCTGAACAGGACCCCCTGGGCGTTCGCCAGCACGCCGATCGGATAGCCGTGCAGGGCCGCCCAGCCGGTGGTCAGGCTCGTGCCGTACATCGGCTTGAACTCGTCGAAGTCGGAGGCGTCGACGATCCTGGCGATGACCTCGCGCGGGTCGAAGGGGGTCTTGAGGTCGCCGGGGACGATGCCGAGGAGTTCGTCGGCGGAGTACTTGGGGGGTTCGGCGGGGCCCGGATCGCCGTACGCCTTGCGGTGATTGAGCCGGGCGACGACCCTTCGCGCCTGCCGCAGCGCGTCCGGTTCGTCCACGGCGAAGTAGTCCGCGAGGCCCGACACGCGCGCGTGCATCTCCGCGCCGCCCAGCGACTCGTCGTCGCTCTCCTCGCCGGTCGCCATCTTCACCAGGGGCGGGCCGCCCAGGAACACCTTGGCGCGTTCCTTGACCATGATCACGTGGTCGGACATGCCGGGGACGTACGCGCCGCCGGCCGTCGAGTTGCCGAAGACGACCGCGACGGTGGGGATCCCGGCCGCCGACAGCCTCGTCAGGTCCCGGAAGATGCCGCCGCCGGGGATGAAGATCTCCTTTTGGGACGGCAGGTCGGCGCCGCCCGACTCGACGAGGTTGACGACGGGCAGCCGGTTGGCGAGCGCGATGTCGTTCGCCCGCAGGGCCTTCTTCAGCGACCAGGGGTTGCTCGCTCCGCCGCGCACGGTCGGGTCGTTGGCGGTGATCAGGCACTCCACGCCCTCGACGACACCGATGCCGGTGACGAGGGACGCGCCGACGGCGTAGTCGCTGCCCCAGGCGGCCAGCGGCGACAGCTCCAGGAAGGGCGTGTCGGGGTCGAGGAGCAGCTCGATGCGCTCGCGGGCGAGCAGCTTGCCGCGCTTGCGGTGCCGTTCGACGTACTTGGGGCCGCCGCCCGCGAGTGCCTTGGCGTGCTCGGTGTCGAGGTCGGCGAGCTTGGCGAGCATGGTCTCGCGGTTGGCGCGGTGGTCGGGGCCGTTGGGGTCCAGGGTGGAGGGCAGGACGGTCACAGCAGACTCTCCGGGATGTCCAGGTGACGGGAGCGCAGCCATTCGCCGAGGGCCTTGGCCTGCGGGTCGAAACGGTGCTGGGCGGCGACGCCCTCGCCGAGGATGCCCTCGACGACGAAGTTGAGGGCGCGGAGGCCGGGGAGGGGGTGCCGGGTGACCTTCAGCTGACGGCTCTCCGGAATCAGCTCCTGGAACCGCTCGACCGTGAGTTCGTGCGCGAGCCAGCGCCAGGCCTCTTCCGACCGCACCCACACACCGACGTTGGCGTTCCCGCCCTTGTCGCCGCTGCGGGCCCCGGCGACGAGACCGAGCGGCGCGCGACGGGTCGGCTCCGCGGCGAGCGGGGGCCCGGGCAGCGGTGGTTGCGGCGCATCCTCCAGTACGAGGGTGTCGTGGGCCGGCGGCACAGGGATACGGCGGCCGTCGTGGAGGACTGCCACATGGTCGACGGCGCCATGGGGGACGTACACATCCTCGAAGACCCCATAGGGCGTGCCCTTTCCCGGTGGCGACAGCACATGGAAGCCGGGGTAGCTGGCGAGCGCGAGCTCCACGGCGGCTCCGCTCAGCACCCGGCCGACCTTCTCCTGGTCCGGGTCCCGGACGACCAGCCGGAGCAGCGCGCTCGCGGTCTCCTCGGTCGGGGCGTCGGGCCGGTCGGTGCGGACGAGGTCCCAACGGACTTCGGCGGGACGTGACTTGGCGAACGCCTCGCTCATCTGCCGCCGCACCAGAGCGGCCTTCGCCTCGATCTCCAGCCCGGTCAGCACGAAGACGACCTCGTTGCGGAAGCCGCCTAGGCGATTGAGGCCGACCTTGAGGGTCGGGGGCGGGGCCTCGCCCCGTACGCCCTCGATACGGACCCGGTCGGGGCCGTCCTGGGTCAGCCGTACGGTGTCCAGCCGGGCGGTGACGTCCGGTCCCGCGTACCGTGCGCCGCCCGTCTCGTACAGCAGCTGGGCGGTCACCGTGCCGACGTCCACGAGGCCGCCGGTGCCGGGATGCTTGGTGATGACGCAGGTGCCGTCCTCGTGGAGCTCGGCGAGCGGGAAGCCGGGGCGGGTGGTGCCGCGCTCGTCGAAGAACGCGTAGTTGCCGCCGGTGGCCTGTGCCCCGCACTCCAGCACATGTCCGGCGATCACGGCGCCCGCGAGCCGGTCGTGGTCGCCGGGGCCCCACCCGAAGTGGGCCGTCGCGGGCCCGGTGACCAGGGCCGCGTCCGTCACCCGCCCGGTGACGACGACGTCCGCGCCCTCGCTCAGACAGGCCGCGATGCCGAAGCCGCCGAGGTAGGCGTGCGCGGCGAGGCTGTCCGGATACCGGTCCTTGAGGTCGTCGCCCTCGACATGGGCGACGCGTACGGGGAGGCCGAGCCGGTCCGCCAGCCTCGTCACTGCGTCGGCGAGTCCGGCCGGGTTGAGGCCACCCGCGTTGGCGACGATCCGGACGCCCCGCTCGTGCGCGAGACCCAGGCACTCCTCCAGCTGGCGCAGGAAGGTGCGGGCGTATCCGGCTCCGGGGTCCTTCAGCCGGTCCCGGCCGAGGATCAGCATGGTCAGTTCGGCGAGGTAGTCGCCGGTGAGGACGTCCAGTTCGCCGCCGGTGAGCATCTCGCGCATGGCGTCGAAGCGGTCGCCGTAGAAGCCGGAGGCGTTGCCGATGCGCAGGACCGGCCCGGCCGGGGGCGTGGGCGAGGTCACCGGGCCGGCCCCTTGGGTGCGCGGCCCGCGCCGGGCGGGCCCGCGAAGACCTGGGCGATGTCGAACCAGCGGTCGGCGTCGGGGCCTTCGGCGCGCAGGGCGAGGTCGTGGCGGTGGGCGCGCTGGGTGACCAGGAGGCAGAAGTCGAGGGCGGGGCCGGTGACGCGCTGCGACGCGTTCTCGGGGCCGTATGCCCAGACCGCACCGGAAGGGGCGACGAGTTCGACGCGGAAGGGGTCGGGCGGCGCCGGGAGCCCGTGCACGCCGAAGGCGAAGTCGCGGGTCCGTACCCCGATCCACACCACATGCCTGAGCCGGTCGGTGGGTGCGCGCACCACACCGGCTGCTTCGGCGACGTCCAGACCATGGGCCCAGGTCTCCATGAGTCGGGCCGTGGCCATGGAGGCGGCCGACATAGGAGGGCCGTACCAGGGGAACTTGGTGCCGTGCGGTGCCTCGCGCAACGCCGTGTCGAGGGCGGCCCGCCCTTCCCGCCAGCGCGCCAGCAGCTCGGCGGGCGGCAGCGCGGCCCCCTCCTCCGCGCCCTCGTCGACGAACGACCCCGGCGTCACCAGCGCCTTCTCCACCAGCGTGTGGAACCCCTCCACGTCGGTCACCGCCAGCAGCGCCGAGTGGTCCGTCCAGGCGAGGTGCGCGATCTGGTGGGCGACGCTCCAGCCGGGCGCCGGAGTCGCGAGTGCCCAGTGCTCGGGGCTCAACGCGGCTACCAGCCGGTCGAGTTCCTCGCTCTCCTCGCGCAGATCGTCGAACACGGGCGTCGGATCGGACACGGGGCGCTCCCTCGGGGCACGGCGATGTGCGTGGGCGGTGCGGCGTGGTGCGAAGTGGTGCGGCGTGGTGCGGCGTGGTGCGGCGTGGTGAGGAGCATGGCAGCGCGCGAGAAAACAAGCAAGCATGCTTGCATTAATTGAGAGGTGTTCACCGGGGGAAGGGTGCCTGTGCGGCGTGCCGTCAATACACTCGTCCGTCGCGCGTGTTGCGTCAGCAACGCATCGGTCACAGCTCGGGGGAAGCACAGGGATGAGCAACTGGAATCCGGGCGGGCAGCCACCCTTCGATCCACAGGGCCGGCAGCCGCCTCCGCCGCCGGCCGGCGGGTATCCGTATCCGCCCCACGTCCCGCACCCTTACGCTCCGCACCCCAACGCGCCGTACCCGTACCCGCCGTATCCGGGACCGCCGGCGCCCGCCCCGCCCGGGCCCCTCATGCGGCTGTGGCAGCAGATCGGTCCCGTCCCCGTCGCGCGCAGGGTGTTCAAGCCGTCCAGGCCCGGCATCGTCCGGGACCCGGTCGTGGCCCGCATGCAGGGGATCCGCACCCTGGTGGGACTGGCGGCGGTGGTGTGGATGTCGGTCACGTACAAGATCGCCGACTCCGTCAGGGTCGCCGACTCGGTGGGCGACGTCGCGAGCGACCGTCTGAACCAGTCCTGGATCAACGTCCTGGTGCTCTGCGTGACCTTCCCGGTCGTCGTGGGCGTCCTGCTCGCCCTGGCCTCCGCCTCGGCGCGGCGGGAGCTGCTGCGCCGGGCGGCGAAGTGCTTCGGCGCGATGGTCGCCCTGGTGGCCGCGGTCTTCGTGTTCCCGGCCTCCGTGCTCACGGGCTTCGTCGAGGGTCGTTTCGCGACCAACCTGGTGATGACCGTCGTCACCTACACCGGCATCCTGCTCACGTTCGTGTGGGTGCTGCCCTTCGTCATCGCGGGTATCGGACTGGCCCTCCTCCACGTGTTCCGCACCGCCGACATCCACGAGACGATGCCGCCGCTGCTGGCCATGACGCTGGTCTGGGAGATGGCCCTGATCGACGTCTTCACCGGCGCCTACACGGGCGTGCCCGTACCGGTTCGGATCGTGTTCATGCTCGGCGCCCCCGTCTCGGTGACGGCGGTGGGCCTGTGGGAACTGCACCGACTGCGCGCCCGACACGGCATCGGCCTGCAAGGACTGCTCATGCGCCAAGGCCAGGGCCAGACATGACCGCGGGCCCGCGAACCGCCCCGGGCGAGGCAGGACCACCGGGCCGCCGCCCCGCCTGACCGTTCCCCGCGGGCACCTTCCCCCGCCTCTGCGGTTTCCGCCGCACCGTACCCATGCACGAACGAGCCGTCACCGCGACAGCCGTAGGCCTGCGGGAACTGCACCGACGCGCGCCCGACGCGGCATCGGACGGCGGGGCCTCGACTCGGCCGCGGAAGACGAAGTGCCGCCCGGGCGCGAGTCCGCCCGAGCCCTGCCCGCCCAAGCCCTGTCCGTCGGAGCCCGCCCCCGCCGGGAGCCCGCCTAAGCCTTCTCCGCCGGAGCCCGCCCCCGCCGTACCTGTGTCCGCACCGCGCCCATGCTCGCCGCGATGACCAGGGCGATTGCCAGGGCCTGCAGGGCGGAGAGGGACTGGTTGAGGATGAGGAAGCCGGCGGTGGCGGCGACGGCCGGTTCCAGGCTCATCAGGATGGCGAAGGTCGCCGCGGGGAGGCGGCGCAGAGCCAGGAGTTCGAGGGTGTAGGGGAGGACCGAGGAGAGGATGGCCACGGCTGCGCCCAGGCCGATGGTCACGGGGTCGAGGAGCTTCGTGCCCGACTCGGCGAGCCCCAGGGGGAGGAACAGTACGGCTCCCACCGCCATCGCCAGCGCCAGGCCGTCGGCCTGAGGGAAGCGTCGGCCCGTGCGGGCGCTGAAGATGATGTAGGCCGCCCACATGGCGCCCGCCGCCAGGGCAAAGGCGACACCTACGGGGTCGAGGCTGCCGAAGCCTCCGCCGCCGAGGAGGAAGACCCCGGCGAGGGCGAGTGCGGCCCAGACGACGTTGACCGCCCGGCGTGAGGACAGCACGGAGAGGGCGAGCGGGCCCAGCACCTCGAGGGTGACCGCGGGGCCCAGCGGGATACGGGCGACCGACTGGTAGAAGAGGCCGTTCATCGCGGCCATCGTGATGCCGAAGACGACGACCGTGCCCCAGTCCGTGCGGGAGTGGCCGCGCAGCCGGGGCCGGCAGATCAGCAGCAGGACGACCGCCGCGACCAGCAGCCGCAGCGCCACCACACCGAGCGCGCCGGCCCGCGGCATCAGGCTCACCGCCAGGGCTCCGCCGAACTGCACGGAGATCCCCCCGGCGAGCACTAGCCCGACGGGGCCGAAGGAGCCCCAGCGGCGCGGGCCGCCGGCCGTCGGCTCGGGAACGGCCCGGCCGCTGGTCGGCGAGGACGTGGCGGCTACGGCGGCGACGGCTGCGGCATCAGGGGTACTCACGGGCGTTCCAGTGCTCGGCTCGGAGGGCTCGGTCTGTTCAGCGGGCTGTACTGCCCAGTCCAAGGTAATGGACATCGTCAGGTGTGTGAACCCGTTATGCCACTGTCCCAGAGTGTGGACGGGCAGGCTCCGCCGACCCCGCGCGAGCTACCGCCGTGCCATGTACAGATCCAGCGCCTTGTGCAGCAGCTTGTTGAGCGGGAAGTCCCACTCCCCCAGGTACTCGACGGCCTCGCCGCCGGCCCCCACCTTGAACCGCAGCAGGCCCAGCAGATGGTTGGACTCCTCCAGGGTGTCCGTGATGCCGCGGAAGTCGTAGACGGCGGCGCCGAGCTCGTGGGCGTCGGACATCATGCGCCACTGCATGGCGTTGTTGGGCTGGACCTCGCGCTTGTGGCTGGTGGAGGCGCCGTAGGAGTACCAGATGTGGTCGCCGACGGTCAGCATGGTGGCGGCGGCGAGGGTGTCGCCGTCGTGGTGGGCGAGGTAGAGCCGCATCCGGTCGGGGTGCTCGGCGGTGAGCGCGGTCCACATGCGCTGGAAGTAGGGCAGGGGGCGCGGGATGAAACGGTCGCGCTCGGCGGTCTCGGCGTAGAGCTCGTAGAAGGCGGGCAGGTCCTCGTAGCCGCCGCGCACGACCTTCACTCCGGCCTTCTCGGCCTTCTTGATGTTGCGCCGCCACTGCTGGTTGAGGCCGCGCTGGATGTCGTCCAACGACCGTCCGGCGAACGGCACCTGGCACACGTACCGCGGCTGCCCGGCCGCGAAGCCCTCCTCGCCGCCCGGCTCCGTCTGCCGCCAGCCGGCCCGCCGCAGCCGTTCGGCGATGTCGAGGGCGCCCTGTTCGTACGACGTCGGCTCCGCGTCCCGCAGCCGCCGGGCGGCCGGGTCGGCGATGGCCGCCTTCACCGCCTCGGTGCTCCAGCGGCGGACGACGACGGGCGGGCCCATCTTGACCGAGAAGGCGCCCTGCCGCCTGAGGTGGGCGAGCAGCGGTTCGAGCCAGCGCTCGCACAGGTCGGGGGCGTGCCAGTCGACGAGCGGTCCCTCGGGGAGGTAGGCGAGGTACTTCTTCAGCTTCGGCAGCGGGCGGTAGAGCACGAGCCCGGCCCCCACCGGCCGCCCCTCCTCGTCGAACCACCCCAGGCTCTCCGCCCGCCAGTCCGGCTTCACCTCTCCCCAGGACGGGACCTGCATATGGCTGGCGGACGGACGGGCCGCGACGAACGCGAGGTGTTCGTCGCGGGAGATGGACTGGACGCGGAGGGCCATGTGCGGGGCTCCCTGTGGGCGGCGGGGTCGCTGTCCGGCCAGCGTATGCAGCCGCCACCGGCACCGCGCGCGGAGCGCGGGCACCGGCGCGCACGAGCCGCCGCACTCCCACGTCCAGCCCAAAGGACCAACCCACGGGCCACCCCGGCACGACCGGAGAGCACCCGCCGCCACCAGCCCGGAACGCACTCACTCTCCCCGTTTCACGCGTCCCGGACCCCGCACCCCCACCACGGCCCGAGCGCGCACGAGCCGCCCCACTCCCACGTCCAGCCCAAAGAGCCAACCCACCGATCCACCCCCGCACGACCAGCGAGCACCCGCCACCACCAACCCGGAACGCACTCACTCTCCCCAAGTCACACGTCCCGGACCCCGCACCCCCACCACGGCCCGGACGCGCACGAGCCGCCCCACTCCCACGTCCAGCCCAGACAGCCGACCCATCGGGAACACCCGATCCCCGGCCGTCGAGCGGCCGCCGCCCCGGCCGGAGAGCACTCACCACCCCCGGTCACCCGTCCCCCTCCAACCGCTCCGCCAGCACCTCCGCCAGATGCCGCCCCGGCACGCCCGCCAGCTGCTCCAGCTGTGTCCGGCAGGAGAACCCGTCCGCCAGCACCACGGCGTCCTCCGCCGCTCCCCGCACCGCCGGCAGCAACCGCTCCTCCGCACACGCCACCGACACCTCGAAGTGCCCCTTCTCGAACCCGAAGTTGCCCGCGAGTCCGCAGCAGCCGCCGCTCAGGTCCCCGGCGAGCCCCGCCGCCGCGCGCAGCCGGCGGTCGGCCGCGTCACCCAGGACCGCGTGCTGATGGCAGTGCGTCTGTCCGACCGCCGGCCGGTCCACGCGGGGCGGCGTCCAGTCGGGCGCGTGGCGCTCCAACGTCTCCGCGAAGGTCAGGACGCGGTCGGCCAGGAGACGGGCCCGTGGGTCGTCGTGCAGGAGCTCAGGGAGGTCCGCGCGGAGGGCAGCGGCACAGCTCGGTTCCAGGACCACGACCGGGGCGTTTGTCGCCAGCACCGGCTCCATGAGGTCGAGCGTGCGCCGCAGCACCGCGCGGGCGTGGTCGAGCTGCCCGGTCGAGATGTACGTCAACCCGCAGCAGACCCGCTCGCGACCCCGTAGGAGGGACACCGGATCCAGCGCCACGGTCACCTCCGCACCGCCGCTCCCCGCCGGCGTCTTCAGCCGCACCGTCGGCGGCAGCGCCACCCGCAGCCCGGCCGCCTCCAGCACACGTACGGCCGACTGCCCCACGGACGGGGTGAGGTGCTCGGTGAAGGTGTCCGGCCACAGGATGACCAGGTCACCGTCCGCGCCGGCGCGAGGCTTCTCCCGCCGCTCCCACCACCGGCTGAACGTCCGCGCCGCCAGCCGCGGGATCCCCCGCTCGGGAGCGATCCCGCCGAGCCGTTTCGCCACCCACGCCAACGGCCGTACGGCGGCCAGGGCGTTGACCAGCGCCGCGGTACGCGTGCGTGCCACGACGCGCAGCCACTGGGGCAGGCGCCCCATGCTGTGGTGCGCGGCCGGGCGGCGCCGTCCCTCGTAGTGGTGGTGCAGAAACTCCGCCTTGTACGTGGCCATGTCCACCTCGACGGGACAGTCGGACCGGCACCCCTTGCAGGCCAGGCACAGATCGAGCGCGTCCCGCACCTCCGTCGACCGCCACCCGTCGGTCACCAGTTCCCCGGCGAGCATCTCGTGCAGCAGCCGGGCACGCCCGCGCGTGGAGTGCTCCTCGGCGCCGGTGGCCCGGAAGGACGGGCACATGACGGCGGGGCCGGTCGCCGACGTCGTACGGCACTTGGCGACCCCGACGCAGCGCCGTACGGCCGCCGAGAAGTCCCCGCCGTCGGCCGGGTAACCGAAGGCGACGTCCACGGGCTTGCTCGGCAGTACGGAGAAGCGCAGGTTGGAGTCGAGGGGGGCGGGGCGCACCAGCATCCCCGGGTTGAGCAGATCGTCCGGGTCCCAGACCCCCTTCGCCCGCTCGAAGAGGGCGACCATGTCCTCCCCGTACATCTTCGGCAGCAGCTCGGCACGCGCCTGGCCGTCCCCGTGCTCCCCCGACAGCGATCCCCCGTGCGCCACGACGACCTCGGCGAGCTCCTCCGAGAAGCGCCGGAAGCGAGCGACACCCGCCTCCGTCAGCAGGTCGAAGTCGATACGGACGTGGATGCAGCCGTCACCGAAGTGCCCGTACGGCGTCCCGCGCAGCCCGTGCGCGGTCAGCAGCGCGCGGAAGTCCCGCAGATACGCCCCGAGGCGCGCGGGCGGCACCGCACAGTCCTCCCAGCCGGGCCAGGCCTCGCTGCCGTCCGGCATCCGGGTCGCCGTACCGCTCGCGTCCTCCCGGATGCGCCACAGGGCCCGCTGCCCGGCCGGATCGGTGACGACGACCGCGTCGACGACATCGGCGGCCCGCACGATCGCCGCCGCCCGCGCGCGTGCCTCGCTCTCCGACTCCCCGCCGGTCTCGACGAACAGCCAGGCCCCGCCCCGCGGCAGCACCGCGGAGGCCGACTCCGGCACCAGGTCCTCGGCCATGCCCTCCACGGTCAGCGGCCCGTGCGGCAACAACCCGGCGGCCGCTTCCGCGGCGGCGCTCTCGTCGGGGTACGCCAGCACGGCGAGCGCCCGCGCGCGTGGCGCCTCCACCAGCCGTACGACCGCCTCGGTGAGGATCCCGAGGGTGCCCTCGCTCCCGCAGAAGGAACGGGCGACGTCGGCGCCCTTCTCGGGAAGCAGGGCGTCGAGCGCGTATCCCGAGATGCGGCGCGGCAGTTCGGGGAAGCCGGTCCGCAGCCGGGTCAGGTCCCCCTCCACCAGCTCCCGCAGCCCCTGCGGCGCACCGGACCACCCCTGCCCGAGCCGCAACCGTTGCCCGCGCCCGCTGATCACGTCCAGCTCCCGCACGCTGTCCGCGGTCGTCCCCCACGCCACCGAGTGCGAGCCGCAGGAGTTGTTGCCGATCATTCCGCCGAGCGTGCAGCGGCTGTGGGTGGAGGGGTCGGGGCCGAAGCGGAGACCGTGCGGGGCGGCGGCGTCCTGGAGCCGGTCGAGGACGAGGCCGGGCTGGACGACGGCGGTGCGCGTGCCCGCGTCCAGGGACACGAGCCGGTTCATGTGGCGGGTGAAGTCCAGCACGACGCCGGTACCGGTGGCCTGTCCCGCGATCGAGGTACCTCCGCCGCGTGCCACGACCGGCACCGTATGGTCCCGGCACACCTCCAGCACGGCGGCGACGTCGTCGGCGTCATGTGGCGCCACCACACCCAAGGGGACGCGGCGGTAGTTGGACGCGTCCATGGTGGTCAACGCCCGAGAGGTGATGTCGAACCCCACCTCACCCCGGACGACGGTACGCAGCGCAGCTTCGAGATCCGTCATCCCTCCAGCAAACCAGCCGACGTCCGGCATTCCAGCCCGTCCGGCGTTTGAGGACAAGGCCCGTTCAGGGCCGGAGCGGGGGTCTGGGGGCGGCAGCCCCCAGGTCGGACGCCCACCGAAACGCCGTCTCACCCGACGGACGAGGTTTCACCAAGGTTTCCCGAAACAGCTACGCTCCCACCGTGGCTGAGATCCAGATTCCCGCTGACATCAAGCCCGCCGACGGACGTTTCGGCGCGGGCCCCTCCAAGGTGCGGACTCAGGCGCTGGACGCGCTGGCCGCGACCGGCGCCTCCCTCATGGGCACCTCCCACCGCCAGGCCCCGGTCAAGAACCTGGTCGGTCAGGTGCGCGAGGGCATCCGCGAGCTGTTCCAGCTGCCCGACGGCTACGAGGTGATCCTCGGCAACGGCGGCTCCACCGCCTTCTGGGACATCGCCACGCACGGCCTGATCGAGAACAGGTCGCAGCACCTCACCTTCGGCGAGTTCAGCTCCAAGTTCGCCAAGGCCGCGAAGCTCGCGCCGTGGCTCGCGGAGCCGGACGTCATCACCAGCGAGCCGGGCACGCACCCGGAGCCGGTCGCCCAGTCGGGCGTCGACGTCTACGCCTACACCCACAACGAGACCTCCACCGGCGTCGCCATGCCGATCAAGCGCGTGGCCGGTGCCGACGACGGCGCCCTGGTCCTGGTCGACGCCACCTCCGGCGCCGGCGGCCTCCCGGTCGACGTCTCCGAGACGGACGTCTACTACTTCGCCCCGCAGAAGTCCTTCGCCTCCGACGGCGGCCTGTGGATCGGCGTGTTCTCCCCGGCCGCGATCGAGCGCGCCGAGCGCGTCCACGCCTCCGGCCGTCACATCCCGGAGTTCTTCTCGCTGCCCACCGCGATCGACAACTCCCGCAAGAACCAGACGTACAACACCCCGGCCCTGGCCACCCTCTTCCTGCTCAACCAGCAGCTGGAGTGGATCAACGGCCAGGGCGGCCTCGACTGGGCCGTCCGCCGCACCGCCACCTCCGCGCGCACCCTCTACGGCTGGGCCGAGGACATCAAGTACGCCAACCCGTTCGTCACCGACCCGGCCAAGCGCTCCCAGGTCATCGGCACGATCGACTTCACGGAGGACATCGACGCCGCCGCCGTCGCCAAGGCCCTGCGCGCCAACGGCATCGTCGACACCGACCCCTACCGCAAGCTCGGCCGCAACCAGCTCCGCGTCGCGATGTTCCCGGCGATCGACCCGGCGGACGTCGAGGCCCTGACGAAGTGCGTCGACTACGTCATCGAGAAGCTGTAGCCGCTTCTGCTACAACGCACGAAGGGCGCCCGGCGGATCACCGCGGGGCGCCCTTCACGTGTCCTACTTCTCGCGGAACAGCTCCTCGGCGTCCGCCACGCTCAGGGAGCGGTCGAGCCAGGTCCCCAGCACGTCGAGGTCGGTGCAGGCGGTGACCCGCTCCCGGACGGAGTCGGAGACCTCGACGCCCCGCACACCGAGGATGTGCAGAATGTCCTCGGCCTTGCCTTCGACTTTGCCCTCGACCTTGCCCTCGGCTTGGCCCTTGGCGCGGCCTTCGAGCCACGACTCTTCGACGATCGTGTGGCTGCCGGGAAAGTTCGGGGTGTAAGTGGCCATCAGATGCCTCCAATAGTCGCGGCCCGGGCCCTCACCCAGACCGATCTCGACGATTTCCGCCCAGTCCACACGGTCCACGTCCCCGCCCTCGTCAGTCTCGGCGTTGCCCTTGGACCTCTCGGCCTTGTCTGCCATCCCTGACGCCAGCGCGTCCAGTATCGCAGTCAGACCCGGGTCCTTGGTGTATGCGAGCGCGGAGAAGGCAGCGACGCCGAGGTCCTGGTGCGACGGAACGTAATCGCACGAGTACGTCATGCCCGGACGTTCGGGGTGAGTTCGGCCGGACGAGTGAAGATGCCTGTGACCTATGCCATTTGAAAGCGCCCGGCGGGAACACCGGGCGCCCTTCCCTCATGTCGCCGAGCAGGTCACCGTCGGCACCCCACCACCCCCGGGCGCGCCCCCGAAGCCGAAGCTCGCCGAACCGCCCGCCGGGACCGCCCCGTTGTGGACGGCGTTGGACGCGGTCACGGTCGCCCCGGTCTGGGTGTACGTCGCGTTCCACATGGACGTCACCCGCTGGGACGCGCCCCAGGTCCAGGTCGCCTTCCAGGAGCTGAGCGGCGTCGTGCCCGTGTTGGTGACCTTCACCTCGGCGTTGAAGCCGCCGCCCCAGTCACTGCTGACGGTGTAGGAGGCGCTGCACGCGGCCGTGCCTTCGCCCGGGTCGGGATCCGGGTCCGGGTCGCCGCCACCACCGCCCGGGAATCCCGGCGCCTTGATGCTCGCCAGATAGCCGTTCTTCACGGTGTCCACGGTCTGCCAGTCGTCCTTCAGAATCCCGCCGGTGTCACCGGAGTTGGGGTTCCAGGACCAGAACGTCCAGTGGAACGAGTCCGCGCCGTACGCCGACGTCGACCGCAGGTACGTCACCAGCGCGGCCAGCCACTTCTGGTCCACCGCCGGCTGGAGGGTCGTACCGAACTCGCCGAGCCACACCGGGGCGATGTTCTGCTTGAAGATGTAGCCCCAGTACCTGTCCCAGACGCCCGGCATGTTGTCGGGGAACGACGGGTCGTCGAACCAGGGCTGCCGGGCCACGCTGGTGGCGTAGTCGTGGGCCGAGTACACGAGCCGGTTCGGGACGTCCAGTTGGACCGGGTACTGGGCCACGCCCATCAGGTTGCCGCCCCACCAGCCGCTGACACCGTCGTACGACTGGACGCCCTCGACCATGATCAGCAGCTGCGGGTTGGCGGACAGGACGGCGTTCCCGGCCCGCTGGGCCGCGAGGCGCCAGTCCCTGGTCGTGTCGCCGCAGCCCCAGCAGGCGGGGTCGTGCGGCTCGTTGTGCAGGTCGATGCCGACGACGGTCGGGTTGCCGGCGTAACGCGACGCGAGCGCCTTCAGGTTGGCGATCCACGTCGACTCGGGGACGGACGCCGTGTACCAGAGCGCCGACTGGCCGCCCGCGTCCGGCCGATGCCGGTCGAGGACGATCTTGAGGCCGGCCTGACCTGCGTACGCCACGATCCGGTCCATGACCTGCAGGGACGTCAGGCCCTGCAGGTCGGCGTTCTTGCCGTCGGCGAAGTTGATGCTGTCCGGCATGGTGCCGGGCTTGAGGATGTCGTCGCTGAAGGGCAGGCGGAGGGTGTTGTAGCCCAGCGACCTCATCTGGTCGAGCATGCTCTTGTAGTCACGCGCCCACAGGCCGTGGACGACGTGGTTGCCGGTCTCGAAGCCGAACCAGTTGATCCCGGCGATACGGACCGGCTGCCCGGCCGCGTCCAGGATCTGCCGGCCACTCGTGTGCCAGTAGCCGGCGCCGGCCTCTGCGGTCGCCGAAGCACCCACGGACGCACCCACGGACGCCACTACGGGCGCACCCGCGGACGGACCCGCCGAAGCACCCACCGAAGCACCCACCGAAGCACCCACCGCACCGGCCGACTGCACACCGGCCCCCAGCGGTAACAGCAGAGCCACCGCGGCAGCGCACAGCGCTCTTCGCAAGCTGCGGAACATGTTTCTCGTTCCTCTCGGGAAGGCGCGGCCCCGGAACGGATGGGAGCGCTCCCATGCACCGCGCACCTCCCAGGAAACTAACGCGCCATGGGCACGTCAAGGAGGTGCGCGGCATCCGTCCGTGCGACTCAGCGGCTCAGCTTCTGGAACCTCCGCACCGCCAGCGGCAGGAAGATCGCCGTCAGGATCACCGGCCACACCCCCGCCATCAATAGCGCGTGCTGCTCGACCCAGGAGTCCCCGCTCCCGGCCGGCGTGCCGAACAGGTCACGGCTGGCCGCGGCGGTGGAGGAGATCGGGTTCCAGGCCGCCACCCAGCCCAGCCAGTCCGGCATCAGCTGGGGCGCGACGAAGATGCTGGAGATCATCGTGAGCGGGAAGGCGACGGCGAACAGACCGCCCGCGGCCTCCGGGTTGGGCACGAGCAGGCCCAGCCACACCCCGATCCAGATCAGCGCGAACCGCAGCCATAGCAGCAGCCCGAACGCACCGAGGAAGCCGAATCCGCCGTCCGGGCGCCAGCCCATCGCGAACGCGGTCAGCATCATGATCGCCAACTCCGCGCAGGCGGCCAGCAGATCGGTGATCCCGCGCCCGGCGACGACAGCCGACGAGGCCATGGGCATCGAGCGGAAACGGTCGATGACGCCCTTCGTCGAGTCGTAGACGACGAGCGTCGCGGTGTTGATGAAGCCGAACGCCATCGTCATCACGAACATGCCCGGCATCAGGAAGTCCTTGTAGTCCCCGCCGCCGGGCACCTTCATGGCACTGCCGAAGACATAGCCGTAGAGCAGGACGGACAGGATCGGGAAGCCCAGCTGCCAGGCGATGTTGACCGGTTGGCGCTGATAGTGGGTCAGACCGCGGCGGACGATGTTCCAGACGTCGGCGAGGGTCCAGTACAGCCGGCCGCGCGTGGCCGGGACGGCAAGGTCTACGGCGGTCATGCGACGGCCTCCTTCTCGGTCTTGTCGGTGCGGTGTCCGGTCAGGCGCAGGAAGACGTCGTCCAGGCTCGGCCTGCGCAGCCCGATGTCCTCGACCTGGACGCCCTCGTCCTGGAGCGTGCGCGCGACCTCCGTCAGGGCGGACACCCGGTCGGTGACCGGGGCGTGCACCCGCGACTCCTCCTCCACCGCCTCGGGTTCGCCGTCCGACACACGGGCGACCACTTTCACCGCGCGCGGGATGTCGGACCGCTCGGCGACGACGACCTCGATACGGTCGCCGCCGACGAGGTTCTTCAGTCCGTCGGGGGTGTCGTCGGCGATGGCCCGGCCCTGGTCGATGACGGTGATGTGCGAGGCGAGCTTGTCGGCCTCCTCCAGGTACTGGGTGGTCAGCAGCACTGTCGTGCCGCTCGCCACCAACGCCCTGACGGAGTCCCAGACTTCACCGCGGCTGCGCGGGTCCAGTCCCGTCGTCGGCTCGTCGAGGAAGAGCACGGACGGGGCGAGGATCATCGAGGCGGCGAGGTCGAGGCGGCGCCGCATGCCGCCGCTGTACTTGCCGACGCCCTTGTCGGCGGCGTCGGTCAGGTCGAACTGCTCCAGCAGCTCGACGGCCCGCAGCTTGGCCCGCTTGCCGCCGAGGTGGAAGAGCCGGCCGAACATCTCCAGGTTCTGCCGGCCGGTGAGCACCTCGTCCACGGCCGCGTACTGCCCGGTGAGCCCGATCCGTGCGCGCACCTCGCGCGGCTGCCGGGCCACGTCCAGTCCGGCCACCCTGGCCCGGCCGGCGTCCAGCCTGATCAGCGTGGACAGAATGCGTACGGCCGTGGTCTTGCCGGCGCCGTTCGGGCCGAGCAGGCCGTGCACCGTCCCCTCGCGGACGGCCAGGTCGAAGCCGTCGAGGGCGCGTTTCTCGCCGTACCGCTTCTCCAGCCCCTCGGCTCGCACCGCGTATCCGTCGCCGCCGTGTCCGTCGTCACCCATGGGTCCCCCTCTCGATAGCCGAGCACCAATAACTGAGTACACCGTACCCGATTACGCGTACACAGTACCCAGTTTTTTTCGGAGGACTTAAGCTGAAGTGCATGACGAGCGGCAAGGGCGGCACCAGCGGTACGGAGACCAGCGGCAGCGGCGACATCGCCCGCACGATGGAGCTGCTGTGGGACACCGGCCGACGCCCGAGTCGAGGCCCCAAGCCGACCCTCACACTGGACCAGATCGTGGAAGCGGGCGTCCGGGTCGCGGACGCCGAGGGCCTGGAGTCGATGTCCATGCGCCGGGTCGCCGCCGAGCTGGGCACGGGCACGATGTCGCTGTACCGCTACGTCCCCGGCAAGGCCGAGCTGCTCGACCTGATGCTGGACCGCGTCCAGCGCCCCTCGGAGAACCCGGCCGACCTCGGCGACGGCGGCTGGCGCTCGGCCCTGGAGGCCGTGGGCCGAGCGACCCTCGACCTCTACCGCCGCCACCCCTGGCTGCTCCAGGTCAACCAGTCCCGCCCGATCCTCGGCCCGAGCGCCCTCGACGGCATGGAGAAAGTCCTCGACCGCATCAAGCCGATGGGCCTGACCGACCCCGAACTGATCTCCGCGATCATCATGATCGACGGCTACGTCGTCGGCGCCGCGCGCACCCAGCTGTACGCGCAGGAGGCGGAGCGCCGCACGGGCCTGACCGACGCGGAGTTCTGGCAGGCCCAGACCCCGATGCTGGAGAAGATCATGGCCTCCGGCCGCTACCCCCTGCTCGCCTCACTCGACGAGAACACCTGGGGCAACGAGTTCGACCACTTCGAGTTCGGCCTCCAACGCATCCTGGACGGACTCGAGGTCTTTGTCGCCCGGCGCGCGGGAACGGCCGGCGGTGCCGACGGCGCGGTGAAGCAACAGCCCTAGGGACGCGCCCCCGACGACTCCGGCAGGGCCGGCAGGGCTTCGTGTCCGGCGAGGCCGAGCCTGACGCGAGTGTGGTCTTCCGCCTCTACGAAGACCTGATGCCCCCGGTGGGCGGTGAGGCGGTGCGCGTTGCAGAGATCCCGAATCACGACGCAGCTCGCCATCTGCTCCGGTCCGTTGCTCAAGGCCCGTTTCGCACGAGCTCACCCACGCGCGTCCCGCCGGCAGCCCCCAGGGCGGGGCTAGGGCGACGGCTCCGCGAGCATGGCGATGAAGCTCAGGAGGCCCACGGGGACCGCGACCAGGACGGCGTACCCCACCCGGTCGGCCACCCTCTGCCGCCGCGAGGGCTCCCGGCGGTGCTCCTCGCCGCGCCGGTCCGCCCCCCGCGGCTTGATCGCCTGGTATGCGAGGACCGCGAGGACGACCACACAGATCGAGACCTGCCAGAGCTCACCCACGACACCCCAGAACCCGACCCGCTGGACCGTGTCCGGCTCGAAGCCCTGGCGGGCGTCGAACTCGGTGCCGTCCGGGTAGTCGTGCCCGGTGTCCTCCAGCCGCACGTAGTCGGCGTCGTCGGCGGTGCCGCCACCGGGCGTGAAGTCCCCGAGGCAGTCGTATTCGGAGCGCTTACGGCTGTAGTCGGTGTCGTAGCAGCGCTCCACCTTGTACGTGCCCGAGGTGCCGTAGATACCGGCGGACAGAGCCATGTCGGCGGTCGCGGTCACGAACCAGAAGCCGGTGACGAGGGCGACGAGGACGCCGCACACCCAGCCGAGGACGCGTTTCATCCGAGCACCATCCCGCGCGGCTCCTTGAGCTCCAGCAGCCGCGAGATTCCCGCCTGTTCGGCAAGAGCCGTGCGCTGCGGATCAGCCTGTGCGCGCTCCTGCTCGTACTTCGCCCAGGGCGCGGGCTGCACGAAGAGCATGGCGTTGCCCGCCGGCACGATCATGACGCCGCCGAAGGCCGCATCACCGCCGAACCAGGCGCCGCCCTCCTCGGCCCCCTTCGGCCAGCGGCGCACCGTGGAGGCATTGACCGCACGCAGCGACGGGGCACCGTGCTGCCCGCGCACCGTGAGCCGGACGGTGTGCACATCGCCCATGTACTTCCACTCGGAGCCCTTCTTGGCCACCCGCGTGCGGTACTCCAGGGGGTAGGTGCGCAGCACCTTCTCGCACACCTTGAGCCGCGACCCACGGCCCAGCCGGAGCGACAGGAAGATCAGCACGAACATCCCGGCCGGGATGCCGAACGCGGGCAGGGCGGCGTCGTACCCGGCCCAGTGCGCCACGAACGGCACCGCGAACAGCCCGGCAGCGAGCGCGAGGCGCGCGGCTATGTGCCGGCGGAGCAGCGTGCGGTTGTGCTTGAGCACCTGGGCGATGTCGGGGGCCACGGGTGGACTGTCCATGCGGAGCGAGAGGGTCCTTGGAGCAAGATCGGCGGCTGGGACCGGGTGACGCTATCAGGGCCCGTCTGCCCGTTCACCGGTCGTGCGCGCTCTCCCCTCAACCCCTCCGCAGGAGCCGCCGCAGCCCGAACACGACCACACACGCGACGACCACGGCGATGGCGCCGACCTTGAGGTCGCCGGTTCTGCCGCTGTCCCCGCCGTCGTCCGACGAGGCCGAACTGCCGCCGCCGGAGGAGGAGTCGGAGGGTCCGGCACCCCCGGGGGCGTCGTTGGCGACGACGGAACTTCCGGCGCCCTCGCTGCCGAGCATGAGTTTGCTGCCGTCGGTCGAGTAGCTGGCGGACTCGCCCTGCCCGAGGGGCACGCTGATGCGTTCCAGCCGCTTGAGCTTGCCACCGTTCCAGTCGTAGGCGACGCCGCCGAAGTAGCCACGTACGGCGAGGGTCCTGCCGTCCGGGGAGAAGGCCGCGTCGGTGGCCCACATGTCGACGGGGACGGTGGGCTTGAAGACGTTCGTGCCGGAGGCGGAGAGCTCGGCCGGGCCCTGGTACAGGTGCCCGCCGTCCTCCTGCTTGTCGATGATGTAGACGCGGCCGGTCTTGGGGTGCACGACGAGCGACTCGGCGTCACGGGTGCCGTCGGAGTACTTCACCACGTACTGCGTGGCACGGATCGTCCGGTCCTTCAGCGTCTTGGGCTCGGGGAGGCGGTAGACCCACACATAGGGCCACTGCACACCGTCGTTGTCGCCGATGTCGCCGACGTAGAGCTGGTTGTCCGGGCCCATGGAGATCGCCTCCACGTCCCGCGGGGTGCCCACCCCGGTCATGGTGATCGTCGCGACCGTCTCGCCGGTCCTGCTGTCCACCGCGTAGAGGTAGGCGCCCGTGTCCTGGTCGTTGTGCGTCCAGTAGATGCCGGGGTGCTGACGCGAGGCGGCGAGGCCGCTGGACTCCGTGATGCGCGGGTCCTTGATCGTGAAGTCCTCGTCGCCGTCGGCGGCTGAGGCGGGCAGGGTGAGCGCACCGGTGAGGAGGACCCCGGCGAGGATGGCGAGCGGTCGACGCATGCCCCAAGCCTGCCATTCGGCCGGGCGGTTCGGTGGTCGGGTCGGCGGGGGCGGCCGCGAGGGTGCGGGGCGTGTCGGGCTTCACACCCCGCCCGGCCATGCCGACGGGTAGCGATCGTCCATCATGAGCGGATGCTCAGGTTCATGCCCGTCGGCGACTCCCAGACCATCGGCAGCGCCGGCGAACACACGTGGCGCTACCGCATGTGGCAGCACCTGCGTGAGACGTACGGCGGCCCCTTCGCCCTCGTCGGCCCGCGCGAGACGCTGCACGACAAGGCGACGGACTCCCCCACCTCGTACGAGTACGCCGACCCCGACTTCCCCCGTGGGCACCTCGCCGGCTGGGGCGAGGGCTGGCTGCACATGGCGCCGCTGATCGGCGAGGCGGTGCGGTCCTGCCGGGCTGATGTGCTGCTGGTGTCGCTGGGCCTGATCGACCTCGGCTTCTACACGAACGCCGAGCAGACGGCGGAGAACGCCCGGAACTTCGTGGCCGAGGCGCGGTCCGCGAACCCGCGGGTACGGATCGTCGTGCTGCCGGTGATCCCGAACGTCCGCGCCGAGTCGGAGGAGGTCTTCGCCGCCGAGGTCAGCCGCTTCAACGAGCTGCTGGCGAAGGCGGTCGCCGACCTGGACGAGCCGCGCTCGCCGCTGCTCCTGGCGTCCCCTCCCCCGTCGTACGACATCAATCTCGACACGTACGACGGCACCCACCCGAACGCGAGCGGCGAGCACAAGATCGCGGAGGCGTTCGCGGAGGCGATGTACCAGGCGTGGGACCTGGGCGAGCCCTACGAGGTCTGACGCTCGATCGCCCGGACGAGGTGGTCGGCGCAGGGGCGCACGCAGGGGAGGACGTCGTCACCCCAGCGCTCCTCCTCGTCGCCCAGGTAGACGGCGCGGGCGTGTGCGAGTGCGGGTCGGTGTTCGGCGGGGAGCCGGGCGAGGGCCCAGTCGGCGGCGGCGTCCTTCGAGCTGATCGCCCCGGTGGCGAGGGTGGTCCAGATCCGGGCGAGGGTCAGCAGGACGTTGCGGGTGTCGGTGTCCAACTCCGCGAGCAGGTCGGGTACTCCGGCGGTGATCGCCCGTCTGAGGTCTGCGGGTGGGACGGGGGCGAGGAGGTCGGCGGGCGAGGGGCCGTGGAGTGGGGCGTCCGCCAGCAGGACCATGGTGAGCAGGGGCGCGAGGTCCGGCATGGGTTCGGGCCCGGGGACGAACCCCCGCTCGTACTCGTCCCGCAGCCACTCCCCGTACAGGAACTCGCAGGTGGGCGGATACCGCCACGGCCGTACGTCGTCCTGTACCACGAGGATGAGCTCGACGGGGCGGGCGGCTCCGCCGGACACGTTCAGCAACTCCTCGACGAGGACACGGCGTTGTGCGTGGGTGGTCGGTTCGCTCACGACGACCAGGACGTCGATGTCACTGTGCGGGCGCAGGCCGCCGAGGGTGGCGGAGCCGTGGAGGTAGATGCCGATGAGGCTGCTGCCGAGGGTGTGGTGGAGCAAGGGAAGGAGGGGGGCCTCTGGGGCCTGCATGTGAGCTTCATCTCCGTGTCACGGTCACTGTGCGTATCGTTGTACTGCGCGGCTGCATCTGTCCGTGGGGCAGCCGGGGAGAGCGCCACGATGACCGTCCTTGAAGACAGGATCAAGATGGCCGACGCGAACACCGAGCGCCTGGACCAGTGGTTCGAGCGCCTTGAGCGGATGCCCGTCCCCGAAGGATTCAGGGTCGAGATCGTCGGGGGCAACGTTCACATGACGCCGCAGCGGGACACACACTGGGCGATTATTTTCCGGATCGCGGGGGCCATCGCGGCCAAATTCGGGATGGACAGAGTGCTCTCGGACGTCCGCATCGACTTTCCCGGGCACGAAAACGGCTTCTGCCCGGACGTCGCGAAGCTCAGCGACTCGGCAAAGAAGGACGACGACGGCCGCTGGCGATACGAGGACGTCGAATTCGTCGCCGAGGTGATTTCCGAGGCGACGGCCGCAAACGACTACGGCCGAAAGAAACTCGCGTACGCGGAGGCCGAGGTCCCTGTCTACGTGATCGCCGACCCGTACCAGGGACGCTGCCACGTCTACACCGTCCCCAAGGACGGCACCTACGCCACCGAGACCCGGGTCGACTTCGGCACCGACATCGACCTGACCGGCACGGTGGTCGACCTCGTCCTCAAGACCGAGGACTTCCCCCGCGACCGATGAAAAGCTTTGGGCCATGGCCGTCATCCACCACACCACCCTCAAGCCGACCAAGCTCGAACTGCTCGCCTCCTGGCTGCCCACCCGCCCCTGGTACGCCGGTGCCGGCGCACCGGAGTTGACCAAGGCCGGCGGTTTCCGGCTGGACGACCCCGCGGGCGAGGTCGGAATCGAGTTCATGGTCGTCACGGATGCCTCCGGCGCCCAACCGGTCCACTACCTCGTGCCGCTCAGCTACCGCGGCGCCCCCCTCGACGGCGCCGACCACGCCCTCGTCGGCACCATGGAGCACGGTGTGCTGGGGCAGCGCTGGGCCTACGACGGCTGCCACGACCCCGTGCTGGTCGACCAGTTGCTGGCCCTGATCGAGGGCCGGGCCCAGGCGCAGGCCCAGAGCGTCAGTGACGCGCCCGACCGCGAGGTCACCAGCGTCCACACGGGTGAGGGCTCCTTGTCCCCAGCCGCCCGCACCGCCACGGCGACGGACGACCAGGACGGCACCGAGCTGCGCACCTCCGACGGCACGGGCGTGCTCCGCCTCCACCGGGTCCTGCGCCCCGCCGCGGAGGCACCTCAGGACGCGGACGGCCACATCACCGGCGCCTGGCAGCTGCCGGACGGCACCCGGGGCCGGGCCGTGTTCGCCGCCCTGCGCACGACCCCTCGGGACCTTGCCTAGAGCGCACTCCACGCGGCTAGCGTGAACTTCATGGAGTACACGCAGCTCGGACGCACGGGACTCAAGGTCAGCCGGCTCGTCCTCGGCACCATGAACTTCGGTCCGCAGACGGACGAGGCGGACAGCCACGCGATCATGGACGCGGCGCTGGACGCCGGCATCAACTTCTTCGACACGGCGAACGTGTACGGCTGGGGCGAGAACAAGGGCCGTACCGAAAGCATCATCGGCACCTGGTTCGCGAAGGGCGAGCGGCGCGACAAGGTCGTCCTCGCCACCAAGATGTACGGCAACATGGGCACGGAAGGCGAGCCGTGGCCCAACCACGACAAGCTGTCCGCCCTCAACATCCGGCGCGCAGTGGACGCCTCGCTCAAGCGGCTGCAGACCGACTACATCGACGTCTACCAGTTCCACCACATCGACCGCGCCACTGGCTTCGAGGAGATCTGGCA
The DNA here is from genome assembly GCF_042900345.1 of Streptomyces sp. NPDC012935. Classification (NCBI taxonomy): domain Bacteria; kingdom Bacillati; phylum Actinomycetota; class Actinomycetes; order Kitasatosporales; family Streptomycetaceae; genus Streptomyces; species Streptomyces sp. NPDC012935. The sequence goes on along the minus strand of NZ_JBIBBC010000006.1, from coordinate 72,886 downwards.
GGCGATCGACGTCCTCGTCCAGCAGGGCAAGATCCTGTACGTCGGCTCCAGCAACTTCCCGGGCTACAAGATCGCCCAGGCCAACGAGATCGCGGCGAGGCGCAACGGCACCATCGGCCTCGTCAGCGAGCAGTGCATCTACAACCTCTTCGAGCGCCGCGCCGAGATGGAGGTCATCCCGGCAGCGCAGGACTACGGTCTCGGCGTCATCCCGTGGTCGCCGCTGCACGGCGGCCTGCTCGGCGGCGTCATCAAGAAGGAGGTCGCGGGCGGGCGGCGCAGCTCCGGCCGGGCCGCCGAAGTCCTCAACGACCCGGCGGTGCGCGCGAAGATCCAGGCGTACGAGGACCTGCTCGACAAGCACGGCCTGGAGCCCGGCGAGGCCGCCCTCGCCTGGCTGCTCACCCGGCCGGGCGTGACCGGCCCGATCGTCGGCCCGCGTACCGCCGAGCAGCTGGAGTCCGCGCTGCGGGCGTCCGAGCTGGAGCTGAGCGAGGAGCTGCTGGCGGGGCTGGACGAGATCTTCCCGGGTCCGGGGCCGTCTCCGGAGGCCTTCGCCTGGTAGCCGTCACCGGGGCCCGGCGGCGCTCGGCCGTACACGCATGTCGTCTACCTACCGAGCGCCGCCGCCAGGGCCACCACGACGAACATCAGCACAAGCACACCGGCCATGATCCGGTTTCGGGTTTTCGGGTCCACGTGTCCGAGCCTAACCGGCGCCTGCGAGCGGCCGGCGGGCGACCGCCTCGTAGCGGGGCTGCTCGCCCGCCACCCCGGACGTGGGCAGGTGGCTGCGCATCAGCACCAGCTCGTCCACCGTCCACGTGCGGCTCGTGAATTCGTCGAGGGCGGCGACGTACGGCCGTACGTCCACCGCCGACCGGCTCCTGGCGACCGTCAGGTGAGGCTTGTAGCGCCGGTGCTCCCCCATGGGCACCCCGGCCTTCCGGGCCGCCGCCTCGCTCCGGTCCGCCAGCAGCCGCAGGGTCGCCAGGTCCCCCTCCGCGCCCGCCCACAGTGCCCGCCCGTGCCCGAACTGGCCGCCGCCGCGCAGCGCCAGCCGGAAGGGGGCCGTGCGGTGCGCGACGCGCTCCAGGCGGGCCGACAGGTCCGGTACGAGGTCGTCGTCGACCTCGCCGTAGAAGGCCAGGGTGAAATGCCAATCAGCGGCTCCGCCGCGGGGCCGGCCGGGGCGGCCGGTCCAGCGCAGCGCGTCCGCGCCGGGCAGCTTCTTCAACTCGGCCACCTCGGTGGCCAGTTCGCGGGCCACGTCCTCGGGTGGCAGCACGGCGGCGAAAAGTCTCATGGGTCCAGCCTGGCACCATGACCGGATGACGATCACCATCAGAGAAGGCGGACCCGAGGACATCCCCGTGATACTCGGCATGCTCGACAGCTGTGTGGAGTGGCTGGTCTCACAGGGGCGCCCGGGGCAGTGGGGGACGAAGCCGCTGTCGAAGAGCGCGAGGACCGTGGAGTCGGTCACGCGAAGCACGGCAGGTGGCCAGGTCTTCATCGCCGAGGTCGGCGGCGCGCCGGCCGCCACCCTCACCCTGGCCGACTCGCCCGGGCCCTCCCTGGCCCATCTCCCGCCGCCCGGCGAGCCCGAGCGGTACATCCACTGGCTCGCCTCCGACCGCCGCTTCAAGGGACACGGCGCCGGCGGCGCCCTGCTCGCCCACGCCGCCGAGGTGACCCGACAGGCGGGTGTCTCGCTGCTGCGGGTGGACTGCTACGCGGGCGACGACGGCAGGCTCGTCCGCTACTACGAGAGCCACGGCTTCGTCCGCACCGAGACCTACCGGGGGACGGACGACTGGCCGGGGCAGGTGCTGGCCCGCCGGGTCTGACCCCTACGGGGGCTGGGCCCGGGGTCACCTGCGGGCCCCGCCCGTTGCCGGCGCCCGCAGGCACCCGGCCCGCAGGTCGCCGTCAGGCCGCCCTCAGGCAGCCGTCGCCAACTGCTCCCGCTCCCGCGGCACGAACCGCACGTGCGGATGCCCGCGGTTCCAGCCCACCGACAGCCGCAGGCCGCCGACCCGTGCCAGGACCAGGGCGATCGTCACGGCGGCGACGGTCGTGATCGCGCCGCCCACCGCCAGGCCCGCCCGGACGCCGTACGCGTCCGTGACCCAGCCGGCGATCGGTGCGCCGAGGGGTGCGCCGCCCATGAAGACCATCATGTAGAGGGCCATGACCCGGCCCCGCATGCTCGGGTCGGTGGCCATCTGGATGCTGCTGTTGGCGGTGACGTTGACCGTCATGCCGAACATTCCTATCGGGGCCATGAGCAGGGCGAACAGCCACAGGGACGGGGCGAAGGCGGCCACGATCTCCATGGTGCCGAAGGCCACCGCCCCCGCGACCAGCACCCGCATCCGGGCCGTGCCGCGCCGGGCCGCGAGCAGCGCGCCGGCCAGGGAGCCGACCGCCATCAGGGTGTTGAAGAGGCTGTAGGAGCCGGCGCCCGCGTGGAAGACGTCGTCGGCGAAGGCCGACAGATAGACGGGGAAGTTGAAGCCGAAGGTGCTGACGAACCCGGCGAGGACGATGGTCCAGATCAGCTCCGGCCGCCCGGCGACATACCGCAGCCCCTCCCGCATCTGCCCCTTGCCGCGCGGCGCCCGCTCGACGGCGTACAGCTCGCGGTCCCGCATCAGCAGCAGGCCCGCGAGCGGCGCGACGAAGGACAGGCCGTTGGCGAGGAACGCCCACCCGGTGCCCACGCCGGTGATCATCAGGCCGGCCACGGCGGGGCCGATGAGGCGGGCCGACTGGAAGTTCGCCGAGTTCAGGCTGACCGCGTTCTGCAGCTGGTCCGGGCCGACCATCTCGGAGACGAACGACTGCCGGGCCGGGTTGTCGATGACGGTCGCCAGACCGACGACGAAGGCGGCCAGGTAGACGTGCCAGACCTGGACGTGCCCGGAGAGGGTGAGGACGGCGAGTGCGATGCCGGTGACGGCCATCGACGTCTGGGTGACGAGCAGCGTGCGGCGCTTGGGCAGGCGGTCGACGAGGACGCCGCCGTAGAGGCCGAACAGCAGCATCGGCAGGAACTGCAGGGCCGTCGTGATGCCGACGGCGGTGGCGGAGCCGGTGAGGCTGAGCACCAGCCAGTCCTGCGCGATGCGCTGCATCCAGGTGCCGGTGTTGGAGACGACCTGGCCGAGGAAGAAGAGGCGGTAGTTCCTGACCTTCAGCGAACTGAACATCGAGGACTTGCGGGGCTTGGGGTCCGGCGGGGAGTCGTGGGTGGTCGGTGCGGGGGCGGAGTCTGCTCCGGATCCCGTACTCAAAAGGGTTCGCCTCCTCTTGGCTGCTTACAGGTGTGCGAGCTTCTCCAGCACGGGGGCGGCGGCGCGCAGTTTCGCCCACTCGTCCTCGTCGAGACCCTCGACCAGGGTGGCCAGGAAGGCGTTGCGCTTTCGGCGGCTCTCCTCGAGCATCGCCTCGGCCTGCTCGGTCTTCGTGACGACCTTCTGGCGCCGGTCCTCCGGGTGCGGCTCCAGCCGGACCAGTCCCTTGGCCTCCAGCAGGGCGACGATACGGGTCATCGACGGCGGCTGGACGTGCTCCTTGCGGGCGAGCTCACCGGGGGTGGCCTTGCCGCAGAGGGAGAGGGTGCCCAGCACCGACATCTCGGTGGGGCTCAGCGACTCGTCGACCCGCTGGTGCTTGAGCCGGCGCGACAGTCGCATGACGGCGGAGCGCAGGGAGTTCACGGCGGCAGCGTTGTCGCCATGGGTAAGGTCCGACATGTTCTTTAGCGTAACTCATTACCCTCCCTAAAGACCAACAGGGACACGCATGGATGCCCGTGAGCCCGGCCACTGAAGCGTGACATCACTCATATGGGTGATCCGGCAGCGGAACGTGACACACCGCACCGAAGAGTGCCGCGACCCTCGTGGTCATGGGGACCAGCGTGCTCAGCCTGCGAATAGACCATGAGCTGCTCGAACGGCTCCGACAGCATGCCGCGAAACGAGGAATGAGCGTCCAGGACTATGTCGTCCGAACGCTCATCCGCGATGACTTCGACGAACGGTTCCAGGCCGCCGTGGAAGAGACAGAGAAGTTCTACGGGCGCACGTGAGCGACGGGCCCTCGTGTGAGACGGGCTTACGTGAGGCCCAGCGCCGGCATCAGGTAGTAGAAGCCGAACACCGCTGCCACGACGTACATCGCGACCGGCACCTCCCGGCCCCGCCCGGCGGCCAGGCGCAGCACCGCGAAGGTGATGAAGCCCATGCCGATGCCGTTGGTGATCGAGTAGGTGAAGGGCATCATCACCATCGTCACGAAGGCCGGGATCGCGATCGTGTAGTCGGCCCAGTCGATCTCCTTGACGGAGTTCGCGAGGATCAGGAAACCGACCGCGAGCAGGGCCGGGGTGGCCGCCTGGGACGGGACCATGGTGGCGACGGGCGTCAGGAACAGCGCCACACCGAACAGGGCGCCGGTGACGACGTTCGCGAATCCGGTGCGGGCGCCCTCGCCGACGCCGGCCGTGGACTCCACGAAGGCGGTGGTGGCCGAGGAGGAGCTGGCACCGCCCGCGGCGACGGCGAGGCCGTCGACGAACAGGACCTTGTTGATGCCGGGCATCTGCCCCTGGGCGTCGGTCAGCTTCGCCTCGTCGCTGACGCCCATGATCGTGCCCATGGCGTCGAAGAAGCAGGACAGCAGGACGGTGAAGACGAAGAGGATGCCGGTCAGCGCGCCCACCTTGTCGAAGCCGCCGAAGAGGCTGACCTCGCCGATCAGGCCGAAGTCGGGGCTGGCGACAGGATTTCCGGGCCACTTCGGGGTCGTAAGTCCCCACGACGGCACGTTCGCGACCGCCTCGATGACGACGGCGAGCACGGTCATGGTGACGATCGAGATGAGGATCGCGCCGGAGACCTTGCGCACGATCAGCGCGAGCGTGAGCAGCGCGCCGAGGACGAAGACGAGGACCGGCCAGCCGTTCAGGTGACCGTCGCCGCCGAGCTGGAGCGGGACCGTGGTCTGGGCGGCGTCCGGGATGCGGGAGACGAAGCCGGCGTCGACGAGGCCGATCAGCATGATGAACAGGCCGATGCCGATGGAGATGGCCTTGCGCAGGCCGTAGGGCACGGCGTTCATGACGCGCTCGCGCAGGCCGGTTGCGACGAGCAGCATGACCACGAAGCCGGCCAGGACCACCATGCCCATGGCGTCCGGCCAGGACATCCGGGGCGCCAGCTGCAGCGCGACCACCGAGTTCACGCCGAGACCGGCGGCGAGCGCGATCGGCACGTTGCCGATGACGCCCATGAGGAGGGTGGTGAAGGCCGCCGTCAGGGCCGTCGCGGTGACGAGCTGTCCGTTGTCGAGCTGATGCCCGTACATGTCCTTCGCGCTGCCGAGGATGATCGGGTTCAGCACGATGATGTAGGCCATCGCGAAGAAGGTGGCGAGGCCGCCGCGGATTTCACGGGGCAGCGTGCTGCCACGTTCGGAGATCTTGAAGTAGCGGTCGAGTGCGCCGTAAGTGGGCCCGGCTCCCGGCTGTTCAGGGGTGGGGGCCTTGGCAGGAGCCGAGGTGGGCATGCTTTTGGTTGTTCCTACGAAGAGAAGTGGTCAGACACAAACCGTTTCAGTATGAACATATAAAGGCTGGATCTGCTATCTCCGCGCGTAGATGTGCGCGTGGCTCCGCGTGGAGCGATCGCTTCGTGCCGGGATCCGATCGCCTCGTAAGCTGTCCCCCATGGCCGGTCTTTTCTCGGGATCCCCGAAGCACGAGGCGCCGGAGCCCCTTGAGGGCCCCGTGGTCGCCACCATCACCGGCGGCACAATCCTCTGGTTCGTCCTCTTCGTCGTCCAGCTCCCCTTCTACGGCTGGTTCGACGACCGCGGACAGGCCTGGTGGGTGTGGACCTGTCTGGCCGGCGGCGGCCTGGGGCTCATCGGCATCTGGTACGTCCGCAGGCGCGACGCCGCCCTCAAGCGTGGGGCGGCCTCGGGAGAGCGCCGGGAAACCACGGGCGAACCCCACTCGTCCTGAGGTGCCGCGCCGTACGACCACGGCACGACGCCGGTCCTACCCAGGTCGGAACTTCCGTGCACTCAGCGGGTGAAGGCGTAGATCCGCACGTACCGTCGAAGGCATGACGCATACCGACATGGGCGCCGATGTGGACAACCCTGTGCACCCCGTGCGCGCCCCGGTGGCGACGGGTGGGCTGACCGCCGCCGAGGTGGCCGAGCGGGTCGCCCGGGGGGAGATCAACGACGTTCCGGTGCGCAGCAGCCGGTCGATGACCGACATCGTCCGCGCCAACGTCTTCACCCGGTTCAACGCGATCATCGGCGTGCTCTGGGTGATCATGCTGTTCGTCGCGCCCATCCAGGACAGCCTGTTCGGCTTCGTGATCCTCGCCAACACCGGCATCGGGATCGTCCAGGAGTGGCGGGCGAAGAAGACCCTCGACTCGCTCGCCGTGATCGGCGAGGCCCGGCCCACCGTGCGGCGCGACGGGGTCGCCGGCGAAGTCAGCACCTCGGAGATCGTGCTCGACGACCTGATAGAGATCGGGCCGGGCGACAAGGCCGTCGTGGACGGGGTGTGCGTCGAGGCCGACGGGCTGGAGATCGACGAGTCGCTGCTCACCGGCGAGGCCGACCCGGTCGTCAAGCAGCCCGGGGACCAGGTGCTGTCCGGCAGCTTCGTCGTCGCCGGAGGCGGCGCCTTCCAGGCCACCAAGGTCGGCCGCGAGGCCTACGCCGCGCAGCTCGCCGAGGAGGCGTCCCGCTTCACGCTGGTCCAGTCCGAGCTGCGCTCCGGCATCTCCACCATCCTCAAGTACGTGACCTGGATGATGATCCCGGCCGCGACCGGCCTGATCATCACCCAGCTCGTAGCCAAGGACAACGAGCTCGACGACTCGATCGCCCGGACCGTCGGCGGCATCGTGCCCATGGTCCCCGAGGGGCTGGTCCTCCTCACCTCCGTCGCCTTCGCCATCGGCGTCATCCGGCTCGGCCGCAAACAGTGCCTCGTGCAGGAACTGCCCGCCATCGAGGGCCTCGCCCGCGTCGACACCGTCTGCCTCGACAAGACCGGCACGCTCACCGAGGGCGGCATGGACGTCACCGAGCTGCGGCCCCTCGGCGGCAACGACGAGGAGTACGTACGCAAGGTGCTGGGCGCCCTCGGCGAGTCCGACCCCCGCCCGAACGCCTCCCTCCAGGCCATCATCGACGCCTACCCCGACGCAGATGACTGGCGCTGCACCGAGTCCCTCCCCTTCTCCTCCGCCCGCAAGTACAGCGGCGCCACCTTCAGCGAGGGCAACGGCGAGGCCAGTTCGTGGCTGCTGGGCGCGCCCGATGTCCTGCTCGACGGCGACGATCCCGCCCTGGCCGAAACCGATCGGCTGAACGAACAGGGACTACGGGTCCTGCTGCTCGCCCGGGTCGGCCGTGACCTCGACGATCCCGAGGTCGCCGAGGAGGCCAAGCCCGCCGCCCTGGTCGTACTGGAGCAGCGGCTGCGGCCCGACGCCGCCGACACCCTGCACTACTTCGCCGAGCAGAACGTCCGCGCCAAGGTGATCTCCGGGGACAACGCGGTGTCGGTGGGCGCGGTGGCGACCAAGCTCGGGCTGACCGGTACGACGGTCGACGCGCGCCGGCTCCCGCAGGACCGGGACGGGATGGCGACGGCCCTCGACGAGGGCACGGTGTTCGGGCGGGTCACCCCGCAGCAGAAGCGGGACATGGTGGGCGCGCTGCAGTCCCACGGGCACACCGTCGCCATGACCGGCGACGGCGTGAACGACGTCCTCGCCCTGAAGGACGCCGACATCGGTGTGGCCATGGGCTCGGGGTCGGAGGCCACGCGCGCGGTCGCGCAGATCGTGCTGCTCAACAACAGCTTCGCGACGCTGCCGTCGGTGGTCGCCGAGGGGCGTCGGGTCATCGGCAACATCACGCGCGTGGCGACGCTGTTCCTGGTCAAGACCGTCTACTCGGTGCTGCTGGCGCTGATGGTGGTGTGCTGGCAGGTGGAGTACCCGTTCCTGCCGCGCCATCTGACGCTGCTGTCCACCCTCACCATCGGCGTCCCGGCCTTCTTCCTGGCCCTCGCGCCCAACAAGGAGCGCGCGAAACCCCACTTCGTACGGCGGGTCATGCGGTACTCGATCCCGGGCGGTGTGGTGGCCGCGGTGGCGACGTTCGTGACGTATCTGATTTCCCGTCACTACTACACCGGTGAGGGCGCGCTGGACGCGGAGACCAGCGTGGCCACGCTGACGCTGTTCCTGATCGCGATGTGGGTGCTGATCATCATCGCCAGGCCGTACACGTGGTGGCGGGTCGCCCTGGTGGCGGCGATGGGGCTCGGATTCCTGGTGGTGCTGGTGGTGCCGTGGCTGCAGGAGTTCTTCGCGCTGCGGCTGGTGGGCATGACGATGCCGTGGATCGCGGTGGGTGTCTCGGCGGTGGCGGCGGTCGCCCTGGAGGTCGCGTGGAAGTGGGTCGACCGCCGTTTCCCGGCATAGCCGTTGCGCTTGGCGACAGCGGGGGGGATGGCACCGTCGGGCACCGCGCGACCGTTGTGGCTGGTCGCGCGGTTCCCCGCGCCCCTCGGGGGTCGTACTACCGGACGTCGACGAAGTCACCCGTGGCGTTGACCGCCGGGGTCGTGCTCGTGCCCGCGAAGCTGTAGCGGAAGTAGCCGTCCTGCGCCGCGGTGACCGTGGTCTTCAGGTTGCCCGTCGAGTTCGACTTGATCGTCTTCACCGTGCTGTAGGTGTTGCTGCCCTTCTTGCGGAACTGCAGCTTCACCGACTGGTTCGTGTAGCCGTGGTACTTGTTGTCCTCCCAGTTCGCCCGGGAGAGCTTGCCGGTGACCGTGATGGTCTTGCCCTTCGTCACGGGCTCCGGCGAGGCGTTGACGGTCAGCTGGGAGTTGCGCTGGATCAGCGTGGTGGCGAGGCCGCCCTTGTCTGCGTACCCGACCTTGGTGATGTCGAAGGTCTCGGCCGAGGGGTCCTGACCGTTGAGCGCGATGGCCATCGCGCCGGCCTTCCAGCTGCCCGCGTCCGCGTTCCACAGCTCGCCGTCGGCCGGGTACACGTCGATCGTGCCGGAGCAGCTGGCCGTGGTCGACGAAGTCGGCGTGCACTTGCCGTAGTTGTTGCCGAACAGCATGTTGTCCGGCGCGTCGAAGGCGCCCTTGTAGATGTAGGGGTCGGTGGAGAAGTCCACGGCGCTGATGTCGAGGTCCGCACCGTGGGTCATCTTGTACGTCACCTTGGTGGAGACGTGGTTGGTCGTCCCCACCTTGACCGCCTTGGCGATCTTGAAGTCGGAGAAGGTGACGTTCAGGGCGTACGGCTGGTCCTCCCCGGGGGCGCGGGTGCCGAACGCGCTCTTGCCGGACGCGGCGTGCGCGGCCTCACGGATCTTCGCGACGTCCGCGCGGCTCACGGTGTCATCGGCCTGCGCGGCCGGCACGGCGAGGGCGGAGAGGGCCAGGGCGCCGGAGACGGCGGCCACAGTGGCTCGTATGCGCATGCGTTTCTCCACGTGGAGAAGGGCCCCGGTGGATCGCCGAGACCGTGTCTCGCGATCACACCGGGGCCGAGTGATCGTTGGAGCCTGTTGGCTCACAAGATCAGATATGCGGCACAAGTGGAGGGTTGTGTCGCTGATGCGGATGTTGCGTAAGCGTTACTGACGCTGAGTGAACGAGGGGCAGTTGCCCGCACTCACCGCACGTCGACGAAGTCGCCCGTGGCGTTGACCGCCGGGGTCGTGCTCGTGCCCGCGAAGCTGTAACGGAAGTAGCCGTCCTGCGACGCGGTGACCGTGGTCTTCAGGTCGCCCCTCGAGTTGGTCTTGATGGTCTTGACGGTGCTGTAGGTGCTGCTGCTCTTCTTGCGGAACTGCAGCTTCACGGACTGCGTGGCGTAGCCCGAGTAGGTGCCGGATTCCCAGTTGGCGCGGGTCAGCTTGCCGGTGACCGTGATGGTCTTGCCCTTCGTCACCGGCTCGGGCGAGGCGTTGACCGTCAGCTTGGAGGCGCGCTGGACCTGGAAGCTCTTGGCGTTGTCCTTCTGGACGTAGTCGGCGTCGTTGCCCGCCGCGATCGCCCAGACCTTCCAGCCGCCGACCACCTTGTTGATCAGGTTGTAGCCCGGCTCGAGGTCGAAGGTCGACTTGCAGTTCGACGTCGTGGAGTTGACCACCGTGCAGGTGGCACGGCCGTCGCTGCTGTTGGCCACGGCACCGGAGTCGGAGCTGTCGATGTTCGCGCCGTGGTACAGGATCGCCTGGGCCCAGTCGACGCCCGAGTTGTCCTTGACGGTGAAGGACACGGTGATGGTCTTCTTCGCGGTCGCCCCGACGACCGCCGCCTTGCCACCGTTCACCACGACGTTCGAGATCGCCGTGTCGCCCTCGACCTCGTCGGCCTGGGCGGCCGGCACGGCAAGAGCGGAAAGGGCCAGGGCGCCGGTGACGACGCCGAGGGTGGCACGCATGCGCATGTGTTGTTTCCCCACGTTGCAAAGGGGCCCCGCCCGGTCACACCCAGCGGCTCGCGGGTGGGTACGGGGCCCAAGTGATCTAGGAGTCTGTTGACCCCGGTGATCAGATTCGCGAGGCTTACGAAAGGTTGTACGACTCGTGAGAGATTTGTGGGGATCGACTTCGGCAGGTCAGGTGGAGTGCTGCGCGGCTTCACCGAGTGGCTGGTCGTCCGCAGGGGCGAGTGCAGCAGCTTCTACTGGCACAAGCTCGTCCTCCTCGATCTGTTCCCCGACATCGGCTTCGAGGGCTGGAAGAACGAGGACCATCTGACGCCGGAGCAGCACCGAGCGGCCGTGGACCACCTGTTCTCACTCGTCCTCGAATTCCTGGACGTGCGGAACAAGCCGCGAGAACTGGGACTGATGTACAAGCGGTACGAAGCGATGTACGCGCACATCTGGGGATAGACGGAAAGGGCCGCCCCACCGGAATCTCACCGGTGGGGCGGCCTCTTCGTCCCTGCGGGTCAGTCGAACCACCGGTCCCGGGCCAGCTCCTCCGTCCGGGACGGATCCTCCAGCAGCGCCGCCACCTCGAACCGGCGCGGCCACTGGCCCGCCGCCCATGCCAGGCCCGCGGCGACGCCCTCCAGGGTCGAGGCGTGCAGGGTGCCGTCGTTCGTGTGGCGCCAGTCGATCTCCACGCCGTCGACGACGAGTTCCTCGTGCTCGACGTACGACCGCGGCGTCCGCGCCCCCAGCAGCACCCGTACCGACTCCGGTACGTCGTGCTCGGTGCCCTCGGAGTCCACGTCGCCGGTGACGGACTCGCTCAGCCGCCGCACCTGGAACAGCTCGGCGAGCTCCGCGGCCCGCGAAGGGCGTACCGGAAGCAGCGGCACGCCCTCCGTGAACGGCAGCAGGTCGGGCGAGTCCACGACCACCGCGTCCGCCGCGTCCACCACCTCGACCCGCCCGTCGATCACGGCCCGCAGTTCGTCCGGCAGGGTCACCTGGTCGGGGTCGAGGTCGGCCAGGGCGCTGTACAGGGCGTGCAGTTGGGAGGAAGTGACGCGGCGGTCCGGGTCGGCGAGGCGGTCGAGCAGCTCGGCGGCGCCGCCCGGCTCGTCGAGCAGCGCGGCGACGGAGGTGCGCACCCCGAGCGCCCGAAGCACCTGTTCGTCCGCGAAGCCGGTCGCGTCGGCCTCGTCGTACAGGCCGCGCAGCAGCGGGTCACCGCCGGAGGCGAGGAGCCCGGCCGGGCGGCGGCCGTCCAGCACCGGGTGACCGCGCAGCCACCAGGCGGTGTACGGCCGTACGACCTCGTGCGTGCCGTCGGGCAGCAGGATCCGCACCTGCTGGGTCAGCGCGTCCCGCAGGGGCGGCTGGGCGAGCAGGGCGAGGGCCTGGGGCCACTTGCCGTCGTCCACCAGGTCCAGGTCGCGTACGGCGATCAGCTCGGTGGCGACCGGCGGTACCGGTGTGTCCGGGAAGCGGTCGAGGATGTCCTCGCTCCAGACGTCCACGGCGTCCAGCAGACCCGCGTCGTCGGGCTCGGCGAAGTCGCCCTCGCGCGGCTCCAGTTCGTCCGGGTCGAGGACGACGTCCGTGGCGCGCACGAGCGCGAAGTTCGCGAGGACACCACATGCCGCGAGCGGCTGCTCGCCCCACTTCTCGGCCAGTTCGGCGTCCACGGTGGCGAGTTCACCGTCCCGCATGACCTGGTGGAAGGGGCTGCCGGGGAGGACGAGTTCACCGGCGGGCGCGGGCTCGCCGTCCTCGTCCGGCAGCGCGAGAGCACCGAGCCACGGCTCGTCACCGGGCTCCAGGCCCGCTTCCCGCACGAGAGCGAGGACGGTGTCGGCCAGCTCCTCCGCGTCGGGAGTGTCCTCCTCCCAGCTCAGCGCGCCGTCCTCGTCCAGGGAGGCGGCGACCGCGGCGCGCACCTGGGGCGTGGTGAGGACCGCGCGGGGCGTGGCAGGCAGGGCGCCGAGCTTCTCCAGGAGCGGGTGGGCGGCGTCCGGGTGGGCGACCTTGAGGCCGAGGCGGGCCAGGATCTCCGGGGCGACGGGGGCGCCCTCGGAGGTGGGGAGCAGGATCTGCCGGGGCCCGATGGTGGTGCGCCCGTCGGCCAGCGGCACGGGGAGGCCGGACAGCCGGTCCGGGTCCACCCCGGCGAGGCTGTCGTACAGCCGCCGCCACCAGCCCGGCGCCTTCTCCAGCCCGGCGAGGCGGTCGATCGCGTCGGTCAGCGGGACCCGGGCGACACCCAACGTCCGCAGCTCCACGCGTCGTTCGAGCCCGGCGGGGAGGAGGGTGGGCAGTACCTCGGCGAGGACTTGCACGGTGTCGGCGCCGGCGCCTTCGACCACCTCGGCGTCCCGGGGCCGCAGGGACTCGGGCAGCTCGGAGTCCTGCTCCTGCGGCTGGACGGCGGGCGGCAGGAAGGACGTGCGGGGCAGGCGCTCCAGGACGGCCTGGCGCAGGGCGCCGTCGAGTTCGCCCTTGCCGAGCGGGCCGGGCACGAGGCCGATGATGCCGTCGCTCACCGGGCGCCAGTCGGCGAGCAGTTCGGCGTACGCGTCCGCCGCCCGCTGCACGAGGAAGTCGGTGAGCGGGCCGGGGGCGGCGTGCCGGCGGGTGGTGTCGAGGGGGAAGGAGGCGATGAGCAGGGCCGGAACGCCGAGGGCCTCGTCGCTGGGCGTGGGCGCGTGGACGACGGGGGCGGTGCGGGGCCGGGCGGGCGTGCTGTCGGCGGCGTTGACCGGGACGGCCCAGGTGAGCGACCAGTGGGGGCGCAGCCGCTCCTCGACCGGGCGGTCGGCCAGCAGTTCGGGCGTGAGCGGGCCGTGGGCGGCGGCCGTACGCCAGTGGGTGACGCCGTTGGCGGAGTCCTCCACGACGGTGAAGGGGCCGTCGGTGCTGCGACGCAGGGTGCGCGGCGCGGCGTCGCCCGCCTCGATCACCACTTCCTCCAGCCCGGGCAGGGCGAGGAGCAGGGCGTCGTCGACGGAGTGCAGCAGCCGCTCGGCGAGGTCGGCGGCCGCGGTGTCGCGCAGGGGGAGGATGACGACCGTGTCATAGGGGTCCGGGGCGGTGCCCTCGGCGGCGAACGGCAGCCTCAGCAGCGGCACATGTCCGTCCCGCCGTCGGATCTCGTCACCCAGTCCCGGGCTGTGTGCCGCGGTCTCCCGGGCCAGTTCGCGGGCCTCGACGAGGGACCACCGGACACCGCCGTGCCGCCCGACGACGGCGGGTTCGTCGGTGACGGCGATCACGGACGCGAAGCCGACACCGAACCGGCCGACGGAGGCCGAGTCCCGCTTGGCGGAGGCGCGCAGGGTGGCCAGCGACTCGACGCCGCCCGCGTCCAGCGGAGCACCGGTGTTGGCGGCGACGAGAACACCCTCGCGGAGGGTGAGCCGTAGCTTTCCGGGCACACCCGCCCTCGCGGCTGCGTCGGCGGCGTTCTGAGCGAGCTCGACGACGAGCCGGTCCCGGTACCCGCCGAGGACGAGGTCCTCCTCGGCGTTGGCGTCCTCCCGGAAACGGGCCGGACTGGTCGCCCAGGCATCCAGCACGCCGCGACGCAGACGGGCCGTACCGAACGGGTCGGCGCCCTCGGCCGCGGGCCGCACGAACTTGCTCACGTTGACTCTCCTCATCGGCGTGATGATGAAGGTACCGCTCATGGGAAGTGCGCGCGCCGCCCGGCCGCGCCACCCGGCCGCGCGTGCCGACCGTCCCGGCCGACTCACGCGACTGCCGTCTCACAACTCCCTTGCCGCACCGGCAGTCAACTGCCTAGCATCGCGTTCACTATCGCGAATCGAATGTTGTTCCGGTGCATCGGGGGCCTGGCGTGACGTTGGTGATGGCGGTGGCGGCCGTCTGGGGCGTACTGCAACTTTTCGCGATTTCGTCACCGACGCGTTCGGTGCGCCTGTCGACCGTGCTGCTGGTGCTGGCGGTTGCCGTGTACGGGTGCGGCGTGGCGACGGCGTTGGTGGAGTTCGCCTACACCCGTGTCTACGCGGAGCAGTCGGGCCGGTCGCTGGTGACGGTGGTGAACACCACCAGCTACACGGTCGCTCCCTGGGTGGAGGAGTTACTCAAGGTTTCCCCGCTGCTGCTGGCGGGGCTGAGCATGCGGGTCCGCCGCCAGTGGGGGCTGACCGACTTCACCGTGCTGGGCGCGGCTCTGGGGGCGGGTTTCGGACTGCTGGAGGCGGTTCTCCGGTTCGGCTTGGACGCCGACCGGGCGATCACCCGCGGTGAGGGCTGGATCGTCCCCGACAGCCTGTCCCCGCCGTATGTGCCAGGCTTGGGACAGGTGCTCACGTCGTGGCTCCCGGCCCCGTTCAGCCAACTGGACCTGGGCGGCCCTCCGGTCACGGAAACGTTCACGCACCTGGTGTTCACGGCCATGGCCGGCTTCGGGGTCGGGCTGCTGTGGCGTGCGCACGGCTGGATACGCCTGCTCTCGATCGTCCCGATCGCCGCTGCCGCCGCTCACCACACGGTGAACAACTACGCGGTGCAGGAACACTCCGCCGGGACCAGGGAATGGCTGGAGTCCCTGAACGGGCTGGCATGGGCCGCGCCACTCGGGTGCCTGGCCGTCGCCATGGCCGCGGACCTGCGCCTGCTCCACCGCGCCAAGGGCACCATGCCCGACGTACTCCTCGCGTCCGAATGTGCCGACGGCGACAGCCTGGGGGCTCTGCTGCGGTATGCGGCCTGGCGTCTGCCGTGGAGCCTGCTGATCGTTCTTCGTTACGTCAGGCTGCGGCGCTCCTTGCTGTACGCAGCCGCCGAGTCGACGCCGCCCGGCGAAACGAGGGACCTACGTCGGGTGGTCGCCGGGATCACGGCCCGGATGGACGGGTCCGACAACGCGCGTGCCTGGCAGTCACTGAACATCCGCGCCTGGCTGAAGGCGACCCGAGCCGCCCGGCGTACCCGGAAGCGGTGGCTGCTGCTGGTTCCGTGCGTGCTCATGCTCCCGGCGCTGCTGTTCCTGGGCGTCGGCTCGTTCACCTCCACCGCCGGCCTCCAGGAGTACTTCAGTACCGGTGCGGGGCCGAAGATCCTCATGGGCTTCGGCATTGCCGCCCTGGCCTGGATCGCCTACCAGCTGGTCACCCTCCTACGCACCTGGCGACTGGCGTCGGCACAGCCCGTGGGGGAAGTGCTGGCGGCCCACCGCTTCCGCCTCGGAACGGCACTCGGGGCGGCCACGACCGGCGTCCTCCTCCTGTCGCGCGGCCTCGGCGACGCGGGCCCCGACGGCAGAACCATCCGCACGCTCCACCTCCTCGACGCCCTGAACACCTTCCTGGTCTACCTCGGCTTCGCCCTCCTCCTGCTCTCGCTGCTGGCCCTGTTCCCACCGGGAGGCCTCGCGCTGGCCGGAGGCGGGGTGGCCGGCGCGCTTACGGCGGAGGCGGCGCTCAGTGCTGGGGTGCTTGGTACGGCCGGCGTCGTCCTGATGGCGGTCGGTGCCGGGGGAACGGGTGCGAGTGATCCGGGCGGCGGCAAGAGCGACGGCGTCCCGCAGTGGCTGCGTGACAAGTGGAAAGCGGGGCGGGAATTCAACAGGCAGAACTGGCCACGTTACCCGGCCAACGAGGTCTACCTAGAAAACGGAAAATACCTCGACTCGTATCGCCCCGGGAAAGAGATCGTTTCCCGCAAACAGACGCAGATAGCGAAAATCAAGCCAGATTCGTTCAAGGACTATCTGCGAGAGATCAACCAGAAGTACAAGGCAGGAACGAAAATACCGGACACGCCAAAAGCGCGTGCAGAATATCCGCAGTTGATCGGGAAACCCCTGAAGGGTAAGTACTATCTGGAAGTCCCCGTCCAGTCGCAGCCTGTGCCAGAATGGGCACTGAGGGAAGCAGCGAACCACGGCGTGATAATCCGAGACGTACAGGGTTTCGTCTACCGGCTACCGAAGGGGACGGGTTGAACCAGTCATGATCTGGACCTACTGCGAGCAGTGGAACAACCTCGCCGAAATGCCCATGAATCCCTTGACGCCCGAGCAGGCTCAAGCCCGGCACGAAAAGGGCGAGTTGTACACCGCAGTCGCCGCCTCCGCCGGACAGTCCGCACCGGCCCTGCGGGTGGAAATGCGACTGGAGACCGGATACGCCTCGGTCATCTTCATGGACGAATACGGCCGCGACACACTGGACTACACATTCACGCTCATCGACGGCTCCTTCTTTCTGGAGACAGCGACCTCGTACAGTTATGACGATTCTCAGGAGCGAGGCGGGTACGCAGACGCGGACCGCACTGAGACGTACGAATTCACCACTGGCGGCGTCATCCAGCGCTCGATCGAGGACGAGGGTGGCGAATCCGCGGAAAACCGTCATGGAGTCGATGTTTCCTCCAACTGGGAGCCGGTTCCCGATTTCGGCGCTTACTCCTCATTGAGTAGACGCGAACGCTAGAGTCATTGCTCGACCATCCCAACGGGAATTCGGCAGGCCGGAACGTGGCGGAGCCCGGGAGTCGTATCCAGCTCCCGGGCCCCTGGGGATGCCACCCAATTGCGCACGCCGGCGGCGTTTAAGAGGTCGGATCAGTCATCATGCCGTCGTGTTCTTCCTTTGAACTACCGCACCACGCAAGAGGTGCAGGCGAGATTCGAACTCGCATCCGACGGCGTTCGTCCGGCCCCGGTCGATCCGGCGATCGGCGGCAATACTGAGACTGGAGCGAGAGTCTGAGATTGATCGCGGCTGCCTCTGCCATGTTGGGCTACCCCGGCCCGGATGGGTGTCGTAGTGCCGGGGGAAGGACTCGAACCTTCACTGTCACCGCGTCTTTCAGGCTGAACTTCAGTGTCAGCTTGCGCTCATCACGCGAACCGGGCCTCAATCCCGACCCGCGCCTGTTGCGCACCCCCGCGCTCGCACGCGGGGGCGATCATGGAGGCTACCCGTGACCGGCGTCAGCCGAACAGGTAGCCGAACACCGCGTCGCCGACCCGCTGATCGGTGACCTCGGCACCGTTGGCCTCCTCGCGGGCGAACTTCACGGCCTGCTGGAGCTTCTCGACCCGCTCCACCAGTTCGTTGACCCGCCGCGCCGGAAGGGCCCCGGAGAACTTCACGGTCGTCCAGTACCCGATGGGCACGTCCTCGTAGTACACCTCGACCTGCGCCGGGTGCTTCTCCGTCGCCTCCGCCTTCACGTGGTTGCGCGGAACCTTCTTCGTACGGATCGTGCGGACCGGGTCCGTCTTCCACCAGTCCGTGGACGGGTCGGGGGACCAGGACTCGGCGGCGTCGAGCGTGGGAAGCTTCTTCACGAAGGTGTGCAGGTCGGTGAGCTGCTTCTCCAGGAAGAGGAGGTAGCTGACCGGAACGTCGGCGACGACCGTCCGCCCGTCGACCGTGACGTCGGCGCGTGCCGAGCAGTTGGCCCAGTCCTTCGTGGCGGTCACGTCGAACAGCCGGGTCAGCGACGCGGACATCTCCCGCAGCACGTCCTCCGCCTGCACCTGCACCCGCGCGGACTCCGGCGGCAGCTGCTCGCCCTCCTCGTCCTTCGGCTGGTACGTACGCGAGATACCGGCCAGCAGCGCGGGCTTCTGTACCTTGTGATGCGCCGCGGTGATGTCCTGGAGCGCCTTGCTCTTGACACCCTTTTCGACAGCGATGATCTGATTCAGCTTCGCCACGAGTTCCCCCTTCGAACAGGCAGGAACGTATCCCACCGGCTCGAACGCGTGCACTCGCTTTTTTGGGGGGTCAGCCCTCGGACGCGTACGTGACGAAGGCTGCCCAGGCCTGCGAGGCGAGCGCCAGTCGGGGGCTGGTGTCGGGGTACTTGGAGTCGCGGACGTGGATCGTGCGGGGTGCTATCGCGATCTCGACGCAGGAGTCGCCCTCGCTGCTGCTGCTGTAGCTGCTCTTGAACCACGCCAGCTCGGAGGCATCCCCGGCCGAGGCGTTGCGGATCATGTTTCCCCCAGCAGTTGTTCGATGAAGGCCGTCGACTCACGTGGCGTGAGAGCCTGCGCCCGGATGATGCCATACCGCAGCTCAAGGATACGGAGCTGCTTGGGCTCCGTGACGGGGCGGCCGTTGGCCACGGCCGGCGAACGCCCCACGGCCGAGCCGTCCTCGAACTTCAGCACCTCGATCCCACCGGCCAGCCCAGCGTGCTCCTCGCAGTCCATCGGCATGACCTGAAGCTCGACATTCCTCAACTGCCCCACTTCCAGCAGATGCTCAAGCTGGCGACGCAACGCCACCCTGCCTCCGAGCGGACGTCGCAGCGCCCACTCCTCCAGGACGAAGCTGAGTTCCGGCACCGGGTCCCGCTCGAACACCGCCTTGCGGGCCACACGCGCTGCGATGAACCGCTCCACCTCATCCTCTGTGTACGCGGGGCGTCGCATCAAGAGAAGCCCTCGCGCGTACTCCGGCGTCTGCAACAGGCCATGAACGTTGAGCGGATCGTAGAGCTGGAGCTCGACCGCCTTGGCCTCCATCTCCCCCAGCGCCCGAACCTTCTTCGGGTACCGGACCTTCTTCACGTCCTCCCACGTCGCGGCGACAAGCCCACCCGCCCCCAACACCTCATCAGCCTTGACCAGGTACTCCTGCCGAGGAATCCGCTTCCCGCCCTCGATCTTGTAGACCAGGTCCTCCCCGTACCCCACCGCCACCCCGAACTCGGCGGCCCGCATCCCCACGGCCTCACGCCGCAGCTTCAGTTGCCGCCCGACGGTCGCGATGACCGCGATCCCCCACTCGTCGTCCGGATCCACCTCCCAACCCGGCTCGTCCGCCTCCGTCTTGAGCCGTCCGGTGTCCGCCTCGACCGTCATGCCGTACCCCTCCGTCGTACCGCCCTGGTGCAGCAGCGCCCTACCCGCACTCAACGTCCCGACAGCCCGGACACCACCGGACAAGCTCCGGACAGTCACCGTACGCACCCGCCGAGTCACTGTTCACAGTAAGCACGCGCCACCACGCTGAGTGACGTGACGCAGAAATCCCCCGAACTCACCACCCCCATCCGCAACTTCAGCGTGCAGCTGTCCCCCACCCCACGCGGCGCCCGCCTCGCCCGCCTCCTCGCCACCGAACAACTCCGCAGCTGGGGCCTGCCGCTGGACCCGGCGGCGCACCTCGTGGCCGAGCTGGCCACCAACGCGGTCACGCACGGCCGCGTCCCCGGCCGGGACTTCCTGCTGCTCCTGTACGTCGTCGGCGGCACCCTCCGTATCGAAATCACCGACACCTGCGGCGACCGACTCCCGCACCCCCAACACCCCACCCCCGAGGCGGAGTCCGGCCGCGGACTCGCCATCGTCGCGGCGTTGGCCGACCGCTGGGGCGCATCACCAGGGCTGCCGCCACGCAAGACGGTCTGGGCCGAAGTCACATTGCCACCGGAACCCGGAAACCCGTTCCCCGGTGGCACGGGCGGTCTCCCTCAAGGAACAAACCAGTGAAAGAACCTCACCAAGCCCCACCCCTCCCGCCCGGGGCGCAAACTCACCCAACCGGGTGAACATCATCAACTCGGCTGGATTCGGGGCAGGTTGCCTGCCTTACGCTCGCCGCAACACAACCCCAGACATACGACGGCCCTCGCCGGGACGGCAATCCCAGTGCGAGGGCCTGACCACCAAGGAAGTAACGGCCTTCCCGATGGACACCCAAAACCCTAGCGCGCCCATGCGCGCCCAGTCCCGCATCGCGGGCAAAAACCACCCCCACGGTCAGGCTCACGCGGGCGGCCTCCTCCACGACAACGCCCGCCACACCACCCGCTTCACGGTGATCGGCAACCACCTCGCCCAGCACCCGGAGCTGTCGGCTCTCGCGATCGGCCTCGGCGTCCACATCCAGTCGCTCCCCGCAGGCGCCCGCGTCGACATCAAGACCCTCGCCGCGCGCTTCCCCGAGGGCACGACCCGTATCGCCGCCGCCCTGCGCGAGCTGGAGACCCACGGCTACCTGCGCCGCGAACGCCAACGCACTCCCGCCGGCCGCATCGTCACCCGCACGGTCTCCTGCAACCAGCCAGGTCACCGCCGTACGCAGGACCACCAGGCCGCGCCGACCCGCAAGAAGCCAACCCCGGGACCCCGCAAGCCCCTCCCCGCCGTACCGCAGCCCGCCTGCCCGGCCCCCGCCCTCCTCCAGGCAGCCACGGACCTCCTCGCGGACCTCCGCCGCCACGACCCCCGCCTGCTTCTCAGCGAGCACGACACGTCCCACCTGGCCCCCGGCGTCGCCGCCTGGCTGGAGCGCGACGTCAGCCCCACCGCCGTACGCCACACCCTGACCACCGACCTGCCACCCGAGCCCCTGTGCCGACCGGCGGCCCTCCTGGCCCACCGCCTGACCGCCCAGCTGCCGGCGCCACCCCCGTTCCGGGCCTTGGCCCCACCGCCGGACGTACGACATCCGTTGCAGACCTGCGACGGATGTGACCGGGCGTTCCGCGCCCCCGAACCAGGCGGCTGCTGTCGCGACTGCCGATCCGACCTCCTGGAGGCCGCCTAGCATGAAAGCGACGATCCTTGCCCCCGGGCACAGACCACGAGGAGCGAGCGCCATGACCATCGCCCCGGACAACGCGCGACAGGGCGGCGCCTCCCACCGCTTTCGGGTCATGCGCGACTTCGTTCAGTCCATGGACGACACGCTGCCCGGCAAATTCGAAGTCACCAAAGAGGGGATCGTTCACGACATGATGGCGCCCGTCGGTCCGCACGAGCTGACCACAGTGCATCTGCGAAGGCGCCTCGAAAAGACGATGCCGGAAGAGATCGTGGCCCACACGGGCGAACCCGACGTCGAGGATGCGAGCGCAGGCATCATGCGCCGACCCGACATGATGGTCATCGCCATGGCAGACATGGACGTCCCGGGTTCTTTCGACCCTCGGACGCTCATCGCCGCCATCGAGGTCGTGTCGCGCTCCAACCCCGACAACGACTGGGTCGCCAAGATGCGCGACTACCCTCTGATCGGCATCCCCGTCTACGCGGTCTTCGACCCCCGCACCGGCACAGGTGCCGTCCTCACCGACATCCACGCAACCCCCGACGGCCCCCGCTACGCGACCCGCAAGGACTTCCTGTACGGCGAAGACGTCACCATCGCGGACTGGACGATCTCGACCGAGAACCTGCCCCGGTACGAACCCGAGGGCGAGCAGACGTCCTGACCCCTACGAGTGCCCCAGCTCCCCCGAGTCCCCGTCCGCTCCCACCGACACCGACCCCGAGTCCGGCGCCGGGCGCAGCGGGAAGGGGTCCACGCGGGTCTCGTCGATCACCGGCGGAGCCGGGCGCGGGGGCTTGGGCATGACCGCGGCCTCGGAATGGCCGCCGCAGCCGTACGTCAACGACACCACGCGGCCGTCGGCCGGGGAGAACTCGTTGGCGCAGACGCCGAAGGCCTGGCCGAGGGAGCCGCCGATCGGGGCCAGGAAGCCGCAGGTGACGCAGGAGGCCGGGGCCGCCTGGGCCATGGGGGTCTTGGCGCCGTAGGCGTCCTCCCAGCGGTCCGCGGCGACGTGCAGGCCGTAGCGGGACAGGACGCGGGCGCGGCGC
This sequence comes from Streptomyces sp. NPDC012935, assembly GCF_042900345.1. Classification (NCBI taxonomy): domain Bacteria; kingdom Bacillati; phylum Actinomycetota; class Actinomycetes; order Kitasatosporales; family Streptomycetaceae; genus Streptomyces; species Streptomyces sp. NPDC012935. Next base: position 50,773 of record NZ_JBIBBC010000006.1, on the reverse strand, counting down.
ATGCCGAGTTCCTCGGCGACGGCCGCGATCGAGCCGCGGGAGGGCGCCGCCGGCAGGTTCGCGGGGGCGGTCGCGGTCACTTCCGCGTCCTCCGCCTCGACCAGTTCGGTCATCTCGTGCGAGACCGGCGAGTTCGGTCCCGGTTCGTCCTCACCCGTGTAGCCGGGCTCCAGGCGCAGGTCCTCGGCGTCCGTGGGGAGCAGGTCGCCCGGGCCCATGTCGCCGGGGCGCAGGCGCTCGCTCCACGGCACCCACTCGGGCGCGAGGAGGGCGTCCGGGCCGGGGAGGAGGACCACCTCGTCGAGCGTGACGACCTTCGCGCGTGAGGCGCGGGCCACCGTCACCGCCCAGCGCCAGCCGCGGTACCCGAGCTCCTTGCACTCGAAGAAGTGCGTGACAACGCGGTCGCCCTCGGAGACCAGACTCGCGTGCTCGCCGACCACGCCGGGCGCGGCGGCCTCCTCGGCGGCACTGCGGGCGAGGTCGACCGCCTCGGCGCACAGACGGTCGGGGGTGCGGCTTCGCGTTGTCGCTGCGCTCACAGGTATCGCTTCTCTCCTACGCCGTCTCTCGGGTGCGGTGCCTTGAGGCGATGGGGCAGACGGAGCGGACCTGTGGGCCGCGTCGACGTCCGCGTCCGAATCACGCTCGGGCGCACCTACGTCATCCATTGTGCGGGATGGCTGAGATACGCACGCTACCTGCTCGCGGGCGCTGGGCCTACACCGACGGCCCCTTTCACCGCTGCGCGGCGGGTGGCGGAACCCTGCCACCGGGCCGTGCGCTGCCCCGTACCAATCCGAGTCACTGCCCTCCATACGCGCCGTAGCCGCACTACCCACCCCCATCTCGGGGCACTATTGCGTCGTGGCAACCGCGAGGCAGCCCGAAGGAGCCACCGGCATCGGTGGCGCCAAGGGCGGCCGTGATCGAGGTGGCGGAACGGGCCGGAAGCGCGGCTCCCTCCGCGCGCTCGGCCGTGCCCTGCACTTCCCGTTCACCGGCCCGGCCCGCGGCATCCGCAAGGCCACGCACGCGCACGGCGCCGGCGAGTCCGGCCTCGGCAAGCTGATCGAACTGCACGCGGTGAACGGCGCCGGGGACATGATGATCACCGTCGCCCTCGCCTCCACCGTCTTCTTCTCCGTCCCCACCGACGAGGCGCGCGGGCGGGTCGCGCTCTACCTCGGCATCACCATGGCGCCGTTCACGGTCCTCGCGCCCGTGATCGGCCCCCTCCTCGACCGCATCCCGCACGGCCGCCGCGCCGCGATGGCCGGCGCGATGTTCGCCCGGGCGATGCTCGCGCTGGTGCTGGCCGGGGCCGTCGCCACCGGCAGCATCGAGCTGTATCCGGCCGCGCTCGGCGTCCTGGTCGCCTCCAAGGCCTACGGCGTCGTCAGAAGCGCCGTGGTGCCCCGGCTCCTGCCACCCCGCTTCTCCCTGGTGAAGGCCAACTCCCGCGTCACCCTGGGCGGCCTGCTGGCCACCGGCATCGCCGCGCCCATCGGCGCGGGACTCCAGGCGCTCGGGCCGCGCTATCCGCTCTACGGCGCCTTCGTGATCTTCGTCGCCGGCACGATCCTGTCCTTCACCCTGCCGCCGAAGGTCGACTCGGCCAAGGGCGAGGACACCGCGCTGCTGGCGGCCGACGAGCAGCACCTGCACGGGCCGCACCGCCAGCCGGTCAAACGCCCGGGGCTGCGCACCGTCGGCATCGCCGTCACCCACGCCCTCGGCGCCAACGCCGCCCTGCGCTGCCTCTCCGGCTTTCTGATCTTCTTCCTGGCGTTCCTGCTGCGCGAGCACCCGATGTCCGGCCAGAGCGCGGCCGTGTCGCTGGGCATAGTGGCCGTCTCGGCGGGGGTCGGAAACGCCTGCGGTACCGCGGTCGGCGCATGGCTGCGCTCGCGGGCTCCAGAGATCATCATCGTGACGGTGGTGGGCTTCGTCCTGCTCGCGGCGCTCACCGCCGCGATCTTCTTCGGCGCGGTCGTGGTGGCGTTCCTCGCGGCGACCGCCGGGTTCGCCCAGGCGCTGGCCAAGCTGTCCCTGGACGCGCTGATCCAGCGGGACGTGCCCGAACTGGTCCGTACGTCGGCGTTCGCGCGCTCCGAGACGCTGCTGCAGGTGTCCTGGGTGCTCGGCGGCGCTATCGGCATCGTGCTGCCTCTGAAGGGCTCCCTGGGCCTGCTGGTCGGCGCGACGATCGTCGCGCTCGGCTGGCTGACCACCATCAAGGGCCTGATCGGCTCGGCCCGGCAGGGCGGCCACAGCCACCCGCGCGTGACCTGACGGGCTGTGTCCGCCGGCCCGGCCACGGCACGCCGCCCCCCACGTAGAGAGACCGTCACACGCTCCCGATAGCCTTCGCCCATGACCACGCTGCAATCCGAAGTGCGACGCCGCCGCGCGCTCGCCGCCGCCGGCGCCGTTTCCGCCGGACTGCTCGTCCTGTCGGCCTGCGACAAGCCGACGCCGCTGGCCACGGTCACCGTAGGCACCTCCTCCGTCCACTCGCAGGCCACCTGCGGCGGTGAGGGCGAGGCCGTGAAGACCGCGGACCTGGCCGGCTGCCTGAAGGACAAGGGCATCGAGTCCATCAAGGTGGACCCGGACGAGACCGTGCGCTTCGGTGTCGACCCGGAGATCGCGGACGAGGGCTGGACGATCCTCATGAACGGCCAGCCGCTCACCGACTCCAGCACGAAGACGTACCGCACCGTCCCGGGCAGCGTGTTCTTCAACGCCCAGTACGGCGCGAGCGGCGACTCCACGCTGGTCTCCATCAAGGAGGGCGAGCGGGACGTGACGGGCCTGTGGTCCTTCAAGCTCAAGAAGGACAGCTGATCCCTGCCGCTGGGCTGCACGTGCTCGTGGCCACCGCCGTCCCCGCGGAGAGGGACGCGGTGGCCCGGGCGTTCGCGGCAGCCGCCGACGAGGGACGGGTGCTGCTCGGGCCCGTCGACCCGGCGCCCGGTCCGGCCGGCCGCGGCCGGCCGGTCATCGACCTCGTCGCAGTCGGAGTAGGCCCGGCCCGAGCCGCGGCCACCGCCGCGTCGGCCCTCACCACGGCCACCCGCGACGGCGCACCCTACGGCCTGGTCGTCTCCACCGGCATCGCCGGCGGCTTCGCGCCCCACGCCCCCGTCGGCTCCCTCGTCGTCGCCGACGAGATCACCGCCGCCGACCTGGGCGCCGAGACCCCCGACGGCTTCCTGCCCGTCACCGAGCTGGGCTTCGGCACCGTCACCCACCGTCCGCCCGAAGCACTCGTACGGGAAGCGGCGGCCGCCACCGGCGCCCGCACCGGTGCCGTCCTCACCGTCTCCACCGTGACCGGCACCGCCGTCCGCGCCGCGCGACTGCGCGAGCGCCACCCCACCGCCCTGGCCGAGGCCATGGAGGGCTTCGGCGTCGCCGAGGCCGCCGCCGCGCACGGCACACCCGTGCTGGAGCTGCGCGCGGTATCCAACCCCGTCGGCCCGCGTGACCGCGCCGCCTGGCGCATCGGGGACGCGCTGGCGGCCCTCACCGAGGCCTTCGGGAAGCTCACGCCCGTCCTGGAGAGTTGGCAACCACATGACCGGTGAACAGCAGCGACAGCCCCTGCGGATCGCGTACTCGCCCTGCCCGAACGACACCTTCGTCTTCGACGCCCTCGCCCACGACCGGGTGCCCGGCGCCCCCGCGCTCGACGTCACCTTCGCGGACATCGACATCACCAACGGTATGGCCGAGCGCGGCGAGTTCGACGTGCTGAAGGTGTCGTACGCCGTGCTGCCGTACGTCCTCGACGAGTACGCCCTGCTGCCCTGCGGCGGCGCGCTGGGCCGGGGCTGCGGCCCGCTGGTCCTGACGCGCGAGCCGGACGTGGACCTCAGCGGCCGTACGGTCGCGGTGCCGAGCGAGAAGTCGACGGCGTATCTGCTGTTCCGCCTGTGGGCCGCCGACACGCTGCCCGCCGGGGTGGGTGAGATCGTGGTCATGCCGTTCCACGAGATCATGCCCGCCGTGCGGGACGGGAAGGTCGACGCGGGGCTCGTCATCCACGAGGCGCGCTTCACGTACCAGAACTACGGGCTGCACAAGCTCGCGGACATGGGCGAGCACTGGGAGTCCACGACGGGGCTGCCCATCCCGCTGGGCGCGATCATCGCCAAGCGTTCCCTGGGCGCGCAGCGGCTGACCCTCCTGGCCGACTCCATCCGCACCTCCGTACGCGCCGCCTGGGACGACCCGGAAGTCTCCCGCGCCTACGTCATGGAGCACGCCCAGGAGATGAACCCGGCCGTCGCCGACCAGCACATCGGCCTGTACGTCAACGAGTTCACCGCCGACCTCGGCGACGACGGCTACGCGGCAGTGCGGGGCCTGCTGACGCGTGCGGCGGCGGAAGGGCTGACGCCCGCACTCGGGCCGGAAGCGCTGTCGTTCCCCTGAGCCTCAACCGCCGCGGCCCTGCGTGGGCTGCTCACACGTGCGGCGGCCGAGGGGCTGGTGTCGCCCCTCGGCCGGGAGGTGTTGGATCCGCCCCAGGAATCCAGCGGTGCGCGGGAGCTAGACGTCGAGCTGGTCGGCGACCGCGCGCAGGAGGCCGGCGATCTTCTTGCCGGCGGTCTTCTCGGGATAGCGGCCCCGCTCCAGCATCGGCGTGATGTTCTCGAGGAGCGTTGTCAGATCCTGGACGATGGAGGCCAGTTCGTCCGGCTTCTTGCGCTGGGCCGCCGCGACCGACGGGGTCGGGTCGAGGATGGTGACCGAGAGGGCCTGGTCACCGCGCTGACCGGCGACCACCCCGAACTCGACTCGCTGTCCCGGCTTGAGTACGTCGACTCCGGCGGGGAGGACCGAGGAATGGACGAAGACGTCACCGCCGTCGTCGCGGGAGAGAAAGCCGAAGCCCTTCTCGCTGTTGAACCACTTGACCTTGCCGGTAGGCACGTCTGTCCTCGTCCTCGTACTCGTCGGAAAACTGCTTCTGAAAACGGCTCTTGATAGCACTACAGCGGGTCGACCGTGACCCGCCGCTACCAAGGCTAATGCTCCCGGAGCCGGTGACAAGACGTCGCCCGGTTGTTCCTTCGCGCAGGGAACTACCCTGGTCCGGTGCGTGACAAAACCCAAACGAATTCCGCGGCTCCCGGCGACCGACTGATCCGTGCCGGTGCGGTCGTGTTCTTCATCGGTGCCGTGGCCACTCTGGTCACGGTGGCCCCGTTCCTGCTCGGTACGACGCCATTTCCGACCTATATGTTCGGACTGAGCATGCTGATGGGCGTCGGATTCCTCGTCGCCGGTGCCGGCGTACTGCAGTCCGTCGCGGCGGGACGGCGTCAGGCGCGGGGCGCTTCGAGGTAGCGGGCGAGCCAGCCGGGGAACTCCGTCAGGTCCGTGAGGACCACGTCCGCGCCGAGCGCGCCCAGCTGTTGCGTGCTGAACGGCCCCGTCGCCACCGTGACCGACAGGGCGTCGGCCGCGCGGGCGGCGCGTACGTCGCCCTCGTGGTCGCCGACGTAGACGCCCGCTTCGTGCTCGCGCAGGGCCACCGCCTTCTGCTCGGCCCAGAGATTGCCGATCACCGCGTCCGGCTCGATGCCGAGGTGCTCCAGGTGCAGCTTTGCGTTCGGCTCGTACTTGGCGGTGACGACGATCGCGCGCCCGCCGGCGGCCCGTACGGCGGCGATCGCCTGACGCGCGCCCGGCAGGGCGGGGGTCGCGGCGATGGCGATCGTCGGGTACATCGCGCGGTACCGGTCGGCGATGGCCGGGACCTGCTCCGCCGGGAACCAGTGGACCAGCTCCTCCTCCAGCGGCGGCCCGAGCCGGGTGATCGCGAGGTCGGCGTCTATGTACGTCCCCGTGCGCTCGGCCAGCGCCGTGTAGCAGGCGTGGATGCCGGGGCGGGAGTCGATGAGGGTCATGTCGAGGTCGAAGCCGACGGTGAGCGGGGGCGGGGTCGAGGAGGCCATATGCGCCATTGTGCCCAGGCCGGGGACGGGGCAGACACCGGGTGGGTGTGACGTGCATCCATCCTTCGTCCGCACCTCGCGGACGCCTACTTCTCCCGCTGTGACCGCCAGACGATGAACAGCGCCGACGCCACCGCCGCCCCCCGCAGCACCCAGGGCCAGGTGTCCGCGAGGGCGGCGTTCATGTGGCCCTCGGCGATGGGGTCGCCCCAGCGGCCGTTGGTGCGGCCCCACAGCCAGGCGACGCCGGCCGTGAGGGCGAGGCCGGGCAGGATCACGACCGCCCACTTGGTCTCGGCGTCGCTCAGCCGCCGGGAGCCCCAGGCGATGAGCCAGCCGAGCAGCAGGACGATGAGGTTGCCGAGGACGGCGCCGGCGACGAGGAGGGCGGCGGAGAGCAGCAGGAGGGGGTTGCTCCAGCGGCTGGTCGGGAGCGACGGGCGGCGCGGGAAGAGGCGGCGGCGACGGGCGGCAGGGGCGGCCGCTTCCGGAGCGTCGGCCTCCGCGGCGGCGGCCTCCTCGGGCTCCTCGACGGGTTCCTTCTTGCGGAGCCGCGCCTCCTCCTGTTCCTTCTGCTCCTTGGACGGCGGGCGCCTGAGCATCTCCGGGATCTCGACGCCGCCGACGAAGCCGGGGACGTCGTCGCCGGGCCCGAAGGCGCTGCTGTCCACCCGCCACCAGTCCGGCTGGAGCGCGCTGCCCCCGAGGTCGGCCGTGCTCGCGAGGTGGGGCGGCGGAGGCGCGTCGTCGCGTGCCGTCGGGGCCTCGGCGGGCCGCGGGCGCGGCACGAGCCGGCGCAGGCCCTTGGGGCGCTCCTCCTCGGCGTGCCCGTCCCGGCCCTCCGGCTGGACGGGCACGGAGGTGACCGGTGCCTGCGGTGCGGGGCCGGTACCCCCTGCGGCCGCGACGATCTCGTCCGGGGTGCCGAGCCGGGCGATGATGCGGCGGACGGCGGCGGGGCTGTCGACCGCGGCCCTGGCACGACGGCGGTCGATCTCGCCGCGCAAGTCGTTCACCAGGCGCATGCGGGTGGCCGACGGCAGCTGACGCTGCTGAGCCACGTCGCCGACGCGGCTCAGATACTCGTAGACGACCTGGTCGCTCTCGATCCCCACGAAGTCCCCTCCGGGGTGGGTGTGCTGAAGCCCCGTGGGGACGACGTTAGCGCAGCACAGGGTGCGCGGTGCGGGTCAGACCGGCCGGCACTCCCCCGCGTCCTGCGCCTCGGAGCACAGACCGTGGCCGTGCTCGTGCAGGATGTCGCGACCGCTCTGCTGGGTGAGGAAGTTCAGGAAGGCCGCCACGACGGAGCCGGCCGGCGCCTCGCCGTAGGTGTAGGCGAACTCGGTCTGCCAGTACGGGTAGTTGGTGTCCTCGACGCCTTCCGCCGTGGGTTCCCTGCCGTCGATCTTCAGCTTGACGAGCCGGCCGGCGGCCTTGTGGCCGGCGACTCCCGCCGCCTCGCTGTAGCCGATGGCGCCGGGCGTCGAGGCGCTGGTGTTCAGCATGGTGTCCGTGCTGGTGACCTCGCAGCGGCCGTACCGGCCGGACTTCAGGGCCGCGCAGTCGGTCACGGTGAACTGGGGTGGTTCCCTGCCGTCCAGGACCTTGGTGACGAGGGTGCTGCGGGTGCCGGAGCCGGGGTCGCGGTTGACCAGGTGGACGGGGACGTCGTTGCCGCCGACCTGGGACCAGTTCGTCACCCGGCCGGCGAAGATGTCGCGGATCTGGGCCAGTCTCAGGTTCTCCACGCCCGCGTCCTTGTTGACGACGAGGGTGAACACGGAGAAGGCGACGGGCTTGGGGACCAGCCGGGGGTGGCCGTCGGAGGCGAGGCCGTCGGTGAACGCGATGTGGTCGGCGAGGCCGTCACCGACCTGGATCTCGGCGTTCTTGCCGGCCTGGTCCAGGTCGGTCACACCGTCGGTGCTGCCCTTGAAGGTGTCGTCGGCGAGCGGAATCGACACGCCCGCCCCCTCGCACCGCTTGAGGTAGTCCTCGGCGGCGGCCCGCACGGCGGGCGCGAAGGCGGTGGAGCCGTGCAGGTTCAGGGTGCCGCCGACGCAGTCCAGCGGGGGGCGCCGGTCCTCGCGGACGAAGAGGGTGAAGCACGCCTGGGCGAGGACGGCCGCGATCAGGATCCAGATGACCCACCAGGCGGGCCGGGAGGCGAAGACGTGGCTCTCGGTCCTGGTCGCCTGCAACCGGAAGAACCGCAGCACCGGGTCGTACCAGCGGTCGGTCCCGTCGGCGCCCTGGACGACCGGTTCCGGAAAGGGGCCGGTGCCGTTGTCGGCGGCCCAGCGTTCCAGCACGACGAGCACCTTGTACTCGTCGCCCCGGGGCAGCATCACCTTCGGCAGCCGGATGGTGCCCGTGCGCTGCCCCTCGTTGTTGTCGCGGCGGAAGCCGGGTTTGGCGACGGTGCGGGTGCGGTCGGTGCCGTCATCCGCCCGGTACTCCTCGTCCCGGAAGAAGAAGTCGCGCAGCTCTTCGCGGCTCGGGTCGGTGAGGACGACGGCCGCGACCCGGCGGTCCCGGAAGGTGACCTTGATGCCGTAGGGGTCGTCGGGGTCGGCCAGATAGTCGTCGGAGACGATCTTGGTCGAGCCTGCGTTCTCGATGCGCAGCAGGACGAACGAGGGGTCCTTCAGCTGGTGGCCGTCGTGCTCCATGTCCCCGAGCACGTCGGCGTACGGCTTGTCGGCGGCGTCCGCGGCGAGCGTGTCCATCTGCACCCGGTAGCCGAGCCGCTTGCGGCCGACGATGGCGAACTCCCACAGGAATGCCGCGACGGGGAACGTGAGACTCAGGATCGCGATCCACTGCTCGACCTGCTCGCTCACCGCTGGAACCCCCAATTCCATTGAGCCGTGAAGTAGTTGACCGGGAGCCCAGGGTGACGAGTGGGGATGACGTGTTGCCAGGGGTGCCGGATTCCTCCGGATGATGTTCATCCGGCGGCCATTTGCGAAACGCTCCGTTAGCCGCCGGGGTGGCGATCCGGGCGGCCGGCGCACCCCCCGCTCCGGCCCCCACCCGCTAGATTTGGTCGGATGAGCGACCCGGCTGCACCGCCCCGTTCCCTCGCGGAAGCCCTCCGCGTGCGGGACGACGCCTCCCTGGCCGTGCTGCTGCGCAGCCGGCCCGATCTCATCACCCCCGTCCCCACCGACCTCACGCAGCTGGCGACCCGGGCCGGCACCCGGGCCTCCGTGGTGCGCGCACTGGAGCGGCTGGACCGGTGCGCGCTGCAGACGGCGGAGGCGCTGGCGGTGGCGGCGGATCCGGCGACGTACGCCGAACTGCTCGCGCTGATGGCCGGTGACGAGGGCGATCCGGCGGTCGCCGGGGCGCTGCCGCACGCCCTCGCGACCCTGCGCGACCAGGCCCTGGTGTGGGGCGCCGACGACCGGCTGCGGCTCGTTCGCACCGCACGTGAGCTGCTCGCGCCCTCGCCGCAGCACCCGTCCCCCACCGGCCTGGGCCCGACCGTGCAGGAAGCCACCGCGGGCATGTCGCCGGGGCGCATCCAGGAGATCGTCACGACGGCCGGGCTGCCCTCGACCCACGACGCCGTGTCCGCGGTGTCGTCGCTCACGGCGCTGTTCGGCGACCGGCGGCGCATGGCGGCCCTGCTCGCGGGCGCACCCGCGGAGTCCCGGGAGGTCCTGTCCCGGCTCGTGTGGGGTCCGCCGTACGGCCAGGTCACCGCCGACCCCGCGGCGCACCTGCGCTGGCTCCTGGACCGCGGCCTCCTCCTCCCGACGGCACCCGGCACGGTCGTGCTGCCCCGCGAGGTGGCCCTGCATCTGCGCGCCGGCCGGGCGCACCGCACCACCGAGCCGTTGCCGCCGCCCGTCGAGGCGAGCTCGACGCACCGTCCACAGGTTGTGGACGCGACCGCGGCCGGGCAGGCGTACACGGCGCTGGCGACCGTCGAGGAGCTGCTGAAGGACTGGGACGAGGGCGGTCCGACGGTGCTGCGGGCGGGCGGCCTGAGCGTGCGTGACCTCAAGCGCACCGCGGTCGCCCTCGATGTGTCCGAACCCCTGGCCGCCTTCTGGGTCGAGCTCGCCTACGCCGCCGGACTGCTGGCCTCCGACGGCGAGGCCGACGAGCGGTACGCGGCGACCCCGGCCTACGACGAGTGGCTGGAGCAGCCCGCCGCGCAGCGCTGGGCACTGCTTGCGGAGACATGGCTGACGGCGACGCGTACGTCGGGTGTGGTCGGCGGGCGGGACGCCAAGGACCGCACGCTGTCGGCGCTTGGCCCGGGCCTGGACCGCTCCGCCGCGCCCGAGGTCCGCCACCGGGTGCTGACCCTGCTCGCCGGGCTGCCCGAGGGCGCGTCGCCGTCCGCCGAGTCGGTACTGGCCCGGCTGCGCTGGGAGCGGCCGCTGCGGGGGCCCCAGCGGGACGACGACCTGCGCGGCCGCCTGGCCCAGTGGACGCTGAGGGAAGCGGAGATGCTGGGGGTCACGGGGCGCGGCGCGCTGTCGGCGCACGGGCGGGCGCTGCTGGGGATGCCGGTGCCGGAGCCCGCGCCCGAGGAACCGGCAGGCCCCGGCGACAAGCTCCCCGTGCATCACCGCCCGGCCCCGCCCCCCGAGCCCCTCTCCCCCGCCGAGCAGGCCACCGCCTCCGCCACCGCCGCCCGGCTCCTCACCCCGCTCCTCCCCGAGCCGCTCGACCACGTCCTGCTCCAGGCCGACCTGACGGCCGTGGCGCCCGGGCCGCTGCAGCGGCCGCTCGCGGCCATGCTGGACGTGCTCGCGGACGTGGAGTCCAAGGGCGGCGCGACGGTGTACCGGTTCACCCCGGGGTCGGTGCGGCGCGCCCTGGACGCCGGGCGCAGCGCCTCCGACCTGCACGCCTTCCTCGCCGAGCACGCGCGTACGCCGGTACCGCAGCCGCTCGCGTACCTGATCGACGACGTGGCCCGCAGGCACGGACATCTGCGCGTCGGCGCCGCGTCGGCCTACGTCCGCTGCGACGACGACGCCGTGCTGAACGAGATCCTCGCCGACAAGCGGGCCGCGGGCCTGCGCCTGCGGCGCCTCGCGCCGACCGTGCTGGCCGCCCAGGTCGACCCGGCCGCGCTGCTGGAGGGCCTGCGCGCGATGGGCTTCGCACCGGCCGCCGAGTCGGCCGAGGGTGACGTCCTGATCACCCGCGCCGACGCCCACCGCACCCCGCCGCGCACGGCGCCCGAGCCGGTCCCGGACGGCCCGCCGACGCCGGACTCCACCCTGCTGGCGGCCGCGATCCGCGCCATCCGGGCGGGCGACCTCGCCTCCACGGCACCGCGCAAGCCCGCCGCCACCGGCGACTCCGCCGCGGTGACCGGCGGTGAGCTGCCCCGCACCACCTCCGCCGAGACCCTCGCCACCATGCAGGCCGCCGTCCTGACCGGCGAGGCGCTGTGGATCGGGTACGTCAACGCCGAGGGCGCCGCGAGTCAGCGGGTGATCGCGCCGGTGCGTGTCGAGGGCGGGTTCGTGACGGCGTACGACCACACCGCGGACGAGGTGCGGACGTATCCGCTGCACCGGATCACCGGCGTCGCCGAACTGGCCGACGACGCGGGCTGATCCACTCGTTCGGGCGTAGGCGCGGGTTCATGCACGCCACGCCGGGTTCTTCCCACTCTCGAATGACCTTGAAGGGCCTTCCGCATCGCGCCTCAGGACGCCGGGCAGCCACCCGGTGTCCTGAGCAAGCAGCTGAAAGGGAGTCCCCATGCGAGCCGTTCGTCGGATCACCACTGTCCTGACCGCCACCGCAACGATGATCGGCGCCCTCGCCACCCAGGCCGCCGCCGTCGGCATCGATCTCGGCGGGGGCCTGACCCTCTGACGCGTCCCGCCCCCCGGGCCGGTCCCAGTCCCCTGGGCCCGGCCCGCTCCTCCATCGGCTCAGAAAGGCCCCGAAGTCCTCATGCCTCCCAAGCGCCCCACCCGTTCCGCAGTCGCCGCCTCCGCAGGCGCCCTGCTCTCCGCCGTCGCGCTCGTCGCCGCGCTCGCGCCCGAGGCCGCCGCGAACCCGTCCGCGCTGCCGCTGCCGCTCCCCGCCGCCGGCGCCGAACCGCTCGTCAGCGAGGGGCTCACCATCGAAGGACCGCTGGTCAACAACATCACTCTGCCCACGCTGAAGTAGCGCGCCGCATCCGGTAGCTGTCGCCGTCGATGCGTACGAGCTCGGCGTGGTGGGCCAGCCGGTCCACCATCGCGAGCGCGGAAGGGCCGCCGAAGATCTCGTCCCAGCGGCCGAGCGGGCGGTCGCTGGTCACGATCAGCGAGGCCCGCTCGTAGCGGTGCGCGACCAACTGGAAGAACAGCGGCGCCGTCCCCGCCTCGAAGGGGGTGTAGCCGACCTCGTCGACGATCAGCACGGCGTGCTCGTCGAGCGCGGTCAGCTCCTCGGCGAGCCGTCCGGCGTCCCGTGCGCCGGCCAGCCGGGCGGCCCACTGCGCGGCGGTCGCGAACCGCACCGAGTGCCCGGCCTGGCAGGCCCGTACGCCGAGGCCGACGGCCAGATGCGTCTTGCCGGTGCCGGGCGGCCCGACGAAGACCACGTTGCGGCGGGCGGCGACGAAGTCCAGCTTGCCGAGCCGGGCCACGGTCTCGCGGTCGAAGGAGCTCGGGTGCTCGGAGTCGAACTCCTCCAGCAGCTTGCGCGCGGGGAAACCGGCGGCGCGCACCCGCTCCTCCGCGCTCGGCTCGTCGTCACGGGCCGCGGCCTGCGCCGGGACGAATACCTTCGCGGCGGGTTCCTCGGGGACGTGCGCCTCGTGCGCGTGCTGAGCGGCGGCCCGCTCACTCTGCGCGGCCATCGGCCCCGACATGTACGCCAGGATCGCCGCCGAGGCGATGAACGCCATGTGGATCACCGTGCCCCACAGCAGTGCGTGCCGTGAGGTGTGGTGGACATCCACGAACATCTGGAGCAGATGGACCGAGGAGATACCTACGATGGCGGTGGCGAGCTTGACCTTCAGCACGTTGGAGTTGACGTGCGAGAGCCATTCCGGCTGGTCGCGGTGGCCCTGGAGGCCGATGCGGGAGACGAACGTCTCGTAACCGCCGACGATCACCATGATCAGCAGGTTGGCGATCATGACGACGTCGACGAGCTTCAGCACGGCGAGCATGACGTAGTTCTCGGTCGCCTGCCCGGTCACACAGCGGAGGATTAAGGCCCACAGCTCGTTGAAGAACTTGTAGACGTACACCCCCTGGGCGGCCACGAGGCCGAAGTAGAGGGGGGCCTGCAGCCAGCGGGTGGCGAACAGGGCGTACCCGAGGGTGGTGGTCGTGGGGGACGGATCACGCGAGATGGGCTGCACGGTCGGCATTCTTCGCAAGCACCGCCGTACAGGTGAAACCACGCCACTCACAGGAATGAAAAGACATCCTGTAGGACTCCGGAATCGATCAGGAATCGATCAGGCACACTGGACGTTTGGTCGGGTGGCCGAGCGGAAGGACATACGCACGTGAACGGACCACTGATCGTCCAGTCGGACAAGACCCTGCTCCTGGAAGTCGATCACGAGCGGGCCGATGACTGCCGTCGGGCGATCGCCGTGTTCGCGGAGCTGGAGCGGGCACCCGAGCACATCCACACCTACCGGGTGACGCCGCTCGGCCTGTGGAACGCCCGCGCGGCCGGGCACGACGCCGAGCAGGTCGTGGACGCCCTGGTCACGTACAGCCGCTACCCCGTGCCGCACGCGCTGCTCGTCGACATCGCCGACACGATGGACCGCTACGGCCGCCTGACGCTCTCCAAGCACCCCACGCACGGCCTCGTCCTGACCACCACCGACCGTCCGGTCCTGGAGGAGGTGCTGCGCTCGAAGCGGGTCGCACCGCTCGTCGGCGCCCGCATCGACCCGGACACCGTCGCCGTGCACCCCTCCGAGCGCGGCCAGATCAAGCAGACGCTGCTGAAGCTGGGCTGGCCGGCCGAGGACCTCGCCGGTTACGTCGACGGCGAGGCGCACCCGATCGAGCTGCACGAGGACGGGTGGGCGCTCAGGCCCTACCAGAAGCAGGCCGTGGAGAACTTCTGGCACGGCGGCAGCGGGGTCGTGGTGCTGCCGTGCGGCGCCGGGAAGACCCTCGTGGGCGCCGGCTCCATGGCCCAGGCGAAGTCGACGACCCTCATCCTCGTCACCAACACCGTCTCGGCCCGGCAGTGGAAGCACGAGCTGGTGAAGCGCACGTCGCTCACCGAGGAGGAGATCGGCGAGTACAGCGGTACGAAGAAGGAGATCCGCCCGGTCACCATCGCCACGTACCAGGTGCTGACGACGAAGCGGAAGGGTGTCTATCCGCACCTGGAGCTCTTCGACTCCCGGGACTGGGGCCTGATCCTCTACGACGAGGTGCACCTGCTGCCCGCGCCCGTCTTCAAGTTCACCGCGGACCTCCAGGCCCGCCGCCGCCTGGGCCTGACCGCGACCCTGGTCCGGGAGGACGGCCGCGAGTCGGACGTCTTCTCCCTCATCGGGCCGAAGCGGTTCGACGCTCCGTGGAAGGAGATCGAGGCGCAGGGGTACATCGCGCCCGCCGACTGCGTCGAGGTCCGGGTCAACCTCACCGACGCCGAGCGGCTCGCGTACGCCACCGCCGAGCAGGAGGAGAAGTACCGCTTCTGCGCGACGACCGACACCAAGCGGAAGGTCACCGAGGCCATCGTCCGCCGGTTCGCCGGGCAGCAGATCCTCGTCATCGGGCAGTACATCGACCAGCTCGACGAGCTGGGCGAGCATCTGAACGCCCCGGTCATCAAGGGCGAGACCTCCAACGCGCAGCGCGAGAAGCTCTTCGACGCCTTCCGGGAGGGCGAGATCAGCGTCCTCGTCGTCTCCAAGGTCGCGAACTTCTCCATCGACCTGCCGGAGGCCACGGTCGCCATCCAGGTCTCGGGCACCTTCGGCTCCCGCCAGGAGGAGGCCCAGCGCCTCGGCCGGGTCCTGCGCCCGAAGGCCGACGGTCACCAGGCCCACTTCTACTCGGTCGTCGCCCGCGACACCATCGACCAGGACTTCGCCGCCCACCGCCAGCGCTTCCTGGCGGAACAGGGGTACGCGTACCGGATCGTCGACGCGGACGAGATCCTGGCCGAGGGGTAGCAGGCCAGGAGGGCGATGCCGAGCACCCCGTAGAGCGCGTACGGCGATGCCAACGGCTGCTGCCACCAAGGCAGTTGGAGGTCGCGCGCGCCCTCGTGCGGGAGCAGCCACATCGTGCGGGTCGTGAAGAGGAGGGCCGTTGCCGCCGCGAGGCGGGAGCGGCCCTCCGCCATGAGTACGGCGGTCAGCGGGACGCACCACACCCAGTGGTGGGACCAGCTGATCGGCGAGACGAGCAGGGCGGTGAAGGCCGTGAGGAGGATCGCGCGGCTCTCCTCGGCGGCCCGCGCCGCCAGCCACAGGCCGGTGACCGTGACCGCGGCGGCCGGGAGAGCCCAGGCGAGGCCCGGCGCCGGGTCGCCCAGGGCGCGGGCGACCATCCCCTGCAGGGACTGGTTGTCGACGATCCAGACCTTGCCCACGCGGTCCGTCTCGTAGAGGCGGCGGGTCCAGTAGTCGAGGCTCGCACGCGGCAGGGCGAGGGCGCCGAGCGCGACCGTCCCCGCGAGGGCCGCCGCAGCCGTGCCCGCCTCCCGGCGCCGCCCGCGCAGCAGCAGATACGCGATGAAGATCGCCGGAGTCAGCTTGATCCCGGCGGCGATGCCGACCGCCGCGCCCTTCCAGCGGGCGCCCGTCGGTGGCGTGAGGTCCCACAGCACCAGGCAGACCAGAGCGAGGTTGATCTGGCCGAAGAGCAGCGTCTGGAGGACCGGCTCCAGCCAGAGGGCCACCGCGGTGGCGGCGCACAGGGCGGGCGGGCGGAGCTTGGCAAGGCCGCCTGCCAGCCGGGCGGAGAGGTGGACGAGTACGGCGAGCATGAGCGCGTTGCCCGCCAGGAAGACCGCCTTGAGGGTGGCGAGGGGGATCAGCGCCGCCGGGACGAAGAGGAGTGCCGCGAAGGGCGGGTAGGTGGCGGGGAGCTGCCACTGCGTGACGGTGAAGCCGTAGAGATCCTCCCCGCGGAGGACGGCTTCGCCTTCCGCCCGGTAGACCAGCGCGTCGGCCATCGGGAGGGGCTGGTGGGTGCAGAGTGCCGTGAAAGCGAGTAGGGAAACCGCCAGAAGGCAGTAGGGAGTTGCGGAATGTGATCGGCGGGTCACTCAGTGACCCTAGGCGTCACTTGCGGCGGACGCCCGCCTCCTCGCCGTACTCACCGAGGACGATCACGTCGAAGGCCGCGCCTGCGAACACCTTGACGGCACGCAGGGCTTCACCGAGGCGATGACGGTGGTGCCCCTTGAGCGCTGTGGCTCCGCGGGGGCCCACGGGTGCTGGATGGATGGTTGCTGCGCTCATGTCTCCATGATGGATTCGCGGACATAAAGACCGCATCGGCCTGCGGACCGAAGCGGCGTACTGCCGCCGTACACCTCCGGGCGGATGCCGTCCCCCTGGGGAGGAGGCGGCGTCCCCTAGGGGTCGGGCGGGGTGGGGCGGTCGGGCGGGGTCGGGCGGGGTCGGGCGGGTCGGTCTGGGTCGGGTCGGGCGGGCCGGGGCGGCGGGGCGGGCCGGGGCGGGTCGGGCGGGGCGGGCCGGGGCGGGGCGGGCCGGGGCGGCGGGTCGGGCGGGCCGGGGCGGCGGGTCGGGCGGGCCGGGGCGGCGGGTCGGGCGGGCCGGGCGAGCGGGGCGGGCGGGTCTGGCGGGGCGAGCGGGGCCGGCGGGTCTGGCGGGGCGAGCGGGGCCGGCGGGTCTGGCGGGGCGGAATATTCGTTGGCGATTGGCTTCCCCCTTCGCCTAAAATCTCCGCTCTTGCCCGCCTCCCCCGCGGAGTGCCGCCGTCCGGACGGAAACCGGTCGGCTCTCTCGATCACCTACGTGTAGGTCCCTCCGGAGGCACCCCCTTGTCCACGCCCGCCGACGATCCCCTCGCCCCGCTCTCGCGAGAGCGCTCCCACCTGGCCGTGTCCCGTGCCGCCCTGCGTGCCATGCGCGAGGACGTCGAGTCCCTCGACATCCGCGATGTCACCGCGAACTGGGTCAACGCCGAAGTGCTCGCCCGCCAGATCGACGAGCGCATCAAGGCCCTGGCCGACCTCAGCGACACCCCGCTGTTCTTCGGCCGGCTCGACTACCTGCACGCCCCCGGCGCCGAGGAGGCCGAGGGCGCGGCGGGCGAGCGCTTCTACATCGGGCGCCGGCACGTGCACGACGCCGAAGGCGACCCGATGGTCATCGACTGGCGGGCGCCGGTGTCCCAGCCGTTCTACCGGGCGTCCAAGAAGGACCCGATGGACATCGCGCTGCGCCGCCGCTTCGGTTACACGGGCGGTGACCTCACGGCGTACGAGGACGAGCACCTCTCCGACCCGACCGAGGCGGCCCGCACCAGCAAGCTGCTCCAGCAGGAGATCGAGCGCCCGCGCGTCGGCCCGATGCGGGACATCGTGGCGACCATCCAGCCGGAGCAGGACGAGATCGTACGGTCGGGGCTCGGCGGCACGGTGTGTGTGCAGGGCGGTCCGGGCACGGGGAAGACGGCGGTGGGCCTGCACCGGGTGGCCTATCTGCTCTACGCCCACCGCGAGCGCCTCGCCCGCACCGGCACCCTCGTCATCGGACCGAACAGCTCCTTCCTGCACTACATCGAGCAAGTCCTCCCGGCGCTCGGCGAGTTGAGTGTCCGGCAGGCGACGGTGGACGACCTGGTCGCGCACGTCGAGGTGCGCGGCACGGACGACGCGGCGGCCGCGGTCATCAAGGGCGACGCGAGGATGGCGGAGGTGCTGCGGCGCGCGGTGTACTCGCACGTGACCATGCCGACTGAGCCGGTGGTCGTGGTACGCGGATCACGGCGGTGGCGGGTCCCGGCGTACGAACTCGAAGAGACCGTGCGTGAGTTGCTCGCCCGCGACATCCGCTACGGCGCTGCCCGCGAGGCCCTCCCGCAGCGCATCGCGCACGCCGTGCTGGTGCAGATGGAGCGGTCGGGGGAGGCACCGGACGACCGGGTGCAGGACGCGGTGGCCCGCAACAGCGCGGTGAAGGCCGCGGTCAAGGCGATCTGGCCGCCGGTCGATCCGGCGAAGCTGGTGTTGCGGCTGCTCGCCGACGCGGACTTCCTGGCCGAGCACGCGGCCGGGGTCCTCGACGCGGACGAGCAGAAGACGATCCTGTGGGAGAAGCCGGCGCGGTCGGTGAAGGCCGCCAGGTGGTCCGCGGCGGATGCGGTGCTGATCGACGAGGCGAACGACATCGTGGCGCGTACGCCGTCCCTCGGCCATGTCGTGCTCGACGAGGCGCAGGATCTCTCGCCGATGCAGTACCGGGCGGTGGGCCGGCGTTGCACGACCGGTTCGGCGACGGTGCTGGGGGATCTGGCGCAGGGCACGACCCCTTGGGCGACGCGGAGCTGGGACGAGGCGTTGGCTCACCTCGGCAAGTCGGAGGGGGTGATCGAGGAGCTGACGGCCGGATTCCGCGTCCCGACGGACGTCATCGCCTACGCCTCCCGCCTCCTTCCCCACATCGCGCCCGGCCTGACGCCGGTGGCGTCGATCCGTGAGAACCCGGGGTTCTTCGAGGTCCGTAAGGTGTCGGAGGCGGCTGAAGTCATCGCCGCGTGCGCGGAGTTGCTGCGCCGGGAGGGGTCGATCGGCCTGATCGCCGCGGATGCGCGGGTTCCGGTGCTGGCGGAGGGGCTCGCGGCTGCGGGGATCAGGTATCTGGCTCCCGGCGAGGAGACGACCGAGCAGACCCGGTTGACGCTGGTGCCGGCGTCTCTCGCGAAGGGTCTGGAGTACGACTATGTCGTACTGGACGAGCCGCAGGCGGTGGTGGACGGGGAGCCGGATGAGCGGACGGGGTTGCGCCGGTTGTATGTCGCGCTGACGCGGGCGGTGTCGGGGTTGGTGGTGGTGCATGGGGGGTCGCTGCCGGGGCAGTTGGAGTGACGGGTCCCTCCGGGGGTTGGCCGGGGGGTCGGGCGTGGTGACGGTCTGTGTTCGGGGTGCGGGTGGGTGGGGGCTGGTCGCGCAGTTCCCCGCGCCCTGAGAGGGGGTTGCAGGACCGCCGACCGGGAAGCCCGGGGGGCGCCGGGGCGGGGCGCGGGAGGCTCGGGGTGGTGGCGGTTTGTGTTCGGGGTGCGGGTGGGTGGGGGCTGGTCGCGCAGTTCCCCGCGCCCCTGAGAGGGGTTGCAGGACGGTCGACCGGGAAGCCCGGGGGCGCCGGGGCGGGGCGCGGGAGGCTCGGGGTGGTGGCGGTTTGTGTTCGGGGTGCGGGTGGGTAGCGGCTGGTCGCGCAGTTCCCCGCGCCCCCGGGGCGGTGCGGGTGCCGTAGCTGCGGGCAGGGCTGGCCCTGAGGGGGGGCGAGCCGCGCGATCCACCCCCCGCCCTAGCGCCCCGTCGGCCCGCCTACGCAACACCGTCCAGGACGGCCCGCCACTCAGCCACCGCCGCCACCGACACCGGCCCCTCCCAGCCGTCCGGACGGGCCGCGCCGCCGATGTGGAAGGCGTCGATGCCGACGGTCAGCAGGGTCGGTACGTGGTCGAGTCGCAGCCCGCCCCCCACCAGGATCCGCTGCTCGTAGCCGGGCTCCCCGGCCTTCGCCGCCTCGGTGAGCAGGACGGCGAGGCCGTCGTCGACTCCGGTCGCTGAGCCGGCCGTGAGGTAGGTGTCCAGGCCCGGCATGCCGTCCAGCTGCTTGCGCAGGGCGTCCCGGTCGGCGGCCCGGTCGATGGCCCGGTGGAACGTCCACCGGCACCCGTCCAGCTCACTCACCACCCGCTCGACGGCCTCGAGGTCCACCCCGCCGTCGGCGTCGAGGAACCCGAGCACGAACTCGTCCGCCCCGGCGCGCCGCAGCTCCCGAGCCACCCGCACGAGCCGCCCCACGTCCCCCGCCGCGAACCCGTCCGCCAGCCTCAGCATCACGCGCAGGTCGATGTCGACGGCGGCTCGGATCCCGGCGAAGGTCTCGACCGGCGGGGTGAGCCCGTCGGCGGCCATGTCGGTGACCAGTTCGAGCCGGTCCGCACCCCCGGCCTGGGCGGCGACCGCGTCCTCGACGCCGAGGGCGATCACCTCCAGGACTGCACGCTTGCTCATGGGACCCCATTCCTCGGCAGTGACGACGGCTACAGGTCTAGTCCAATCCAAGGGTACGGGGTGGAGGCTCGCCCGAGGACGCGCAGGGTCACCCGAAGATGTTCAGCTCCTCCGCCTCCGCCCCCGCCAGCTCGTACGACGCCCCCGCCACCGGCCGCCCCGCATACAGCCGTACGAGGGTGGCGGCGTCCCCGATGTACCGAGCCGGGGGACTCGGAGCCGTCGGGTCGCCCAGGCGCAGGGCCTCATCGACGTCGTCCAGGTCGGCATGGAGCGGGATGCCGTGCCGCTCCCGGGACAGCCGGACCAGCAGTCGCAGCGCGAGCGGCAGCCCGGCCCCGGCATACGCGCCCGGCTCCCCGAGCACGTCCCGCACGTCACCGGCGTGCACCCACTCCCCCAGCGCGATGCCGTCCAGGGCCCCGCCCGCCTTGGCGATCACGGGCCCCGCCTCGGTCATGCCGCGTTCCAGCTCGTCGACGACCTGAGCGTTGGTCCAGTCGGCTCGCTCGGCGATGTCCCGGTCGTTGGACTCGGGCGAGAACACACCCTCCTCGAACCGGTTCTCCACCACCCGCATCAACGCGGCCGAGCAGTGCGCCAGCACATCCCGCACCGACCACCCCGGACACGCAACGGTCGCCACCGCGAAGTCGGCATCCGACCTCGCCCGCAACAGCGGAACCAACGCATCCCGCTCGACGACCAACAGCCGCCCCGGCAACTCGGGATCCCGTACGTCGTACCCGTCAGCAGAAGTCATGCCCCCACGCTAGGGCTCCCGCGCCGCGACAGGGCCAGAACCTCCCGCCCGCGCCCAGCGCCCAGCACCCAGCGCCCAGCACCCAGCACCCAGCACCCAGCACCCAGCACCCAGCACCCAGCACCCAGCACCCAGAGGATGCCCACCCCTCAGGGCCAGTCCTGCCCACAGCTACGGCACCTGCAGCCCCCTCAGGGGCGCGGGGAACTGCGCGACCAGCCCCCACCCACCCGCACCCCGAACACAAACCGCCACCACCCCCGACCCCCCGAAACCCGCCACCCCCGGAACAATGGCCCCATGGCCGACCTCCACACCCCCGCCGCCCTCAACACCCTCCGCACCCGCTTCACCCAAGCCCTGAACGCAACCCGCTCCCCCGCCACCACCCCCGACCCCACCCCCTACGCCGAGAGCCTCCTCACCCGCTGGCAGGAACCGCAGCGGCGCTACCACACGCTCACCCACCTCACCGCGGTCCTGGACCGCATCGACGAGCTGGCGGGGCACGCCCGTGACCCGGACGTCGTGCGGCTCGCCGCCTGGTTCCACGACGCGGTGTACCTCCCCGACCGCTCGGAGAACGAGGAGCGCTCGGCCCGCCTCGCAGAACGCGCCCTCGTGGAAGCCGGTGTCCCCGCGGAGCGGACCGCCGAGGTGGCCCGCCTGGTCCGGCTCACCGTCACCCACGCCCCGGCGCCGGACGACCCCGACGGCCAGGTCCTGTGCGACGCCGACCTCGCGATCCTCGCGGCGCCGCCCTCCGCGTACGCCGCGTACACGGCCGCGGTCCGCGAGGAGTACCACTTCGTCCCGAACGACGCCTTCCGCGAGGGCCGCGCCGCGATCCTGCGCCAACTCCTCGACCTGCCAAGCCTGTTCAGCACGCCGTACGGACATGAGAAGTGGGAGGCCACCGCCCGCTACAACCTCGCCGCCGAGCTGGAAATGCTGTCGCTCTGACGAGTCCCGCCGCCGTACCCTGCACGGCATGCGAGACATGGGCGGGGAACGCGTACAGGAAGCCGTGGCGAGCTGCGCGGCGCTGCTGCGGACGGTGACGGACCGGGACTGGGGCGGGCCGAAGGCCGGGCGGCTGGAGTGGAGTTGCCACAAGACGGCGTTCCACATCGCCGAGGACCTCATCGCCTACGCCGCCAACCTGGCCGGCCGCGCCCGGGACGCCTACGTCCCCTTCGAGATCACCCTCGACGAGGGCACCGGCAGCGAAGGGCTGATCCACGTCATCGAGACGACCGGCGCCCTCCTCACCGCAGCCGTCCGCACCGCTCCCCGCGAGGTCCGCGCCTTCCACCCGTACCCCTTCCGCAGCGCGAACCGCGAGGGCTTCGCCGCGATGGGCGTCGCCGAAGTGCTGCTGCACACGCACGACATCGCCGAGGGACTCGGGGTGGCGTACGAACCGCCCGCCGAGCTGCCCGGGTTCGTCCTCACGACGATCTTTCCGCACGTCCGCCCCGGCCCCGACGCCTGGCGCACCCTGCTCTGGGCCACCGGCCGTGGCGACCTGCCCGGCCGCGCGCCGGTCACCGAGTGGCGCTGGCGCAACAACCTCGTCCTGCCCACCGACCGCCTCACCCTCCAGGGCGTCACGCCCGCGGCCGCCGCCGACCTGAGCTCGGGCGGCGACGGCGGATTCACGTGGGTCGTGGGCGGCCCCTTCGAGGGGACGCGGGAAGCCGCCGGGATGATGTCGAAGGCGTACGAGGAGGGGGTGCACCGCCCCGAGTTCGGTCTGTTCGTCCTCGTACGGCGCCAGGACGGCCTCGCGGTCGGCGGCATCGGCTTTCACGGCACCCCCGACGAGGAGGGCGTGGCAGAGGTCGGCTACGACCTCGTGGAGGGTGTCCGCGGACGCGGCTACGCGAGTGAGGCGCTGAGCGCACTGTCGGAGTGGGCCCTGGCCCGGGACGACGTACGCCTCCTCTTCGCGGCGATCCACGACGACAACGTCCCGTCACAGCGCGTCGTCTCCCGCGCCGGATACGTACGCACGACCGTCGAGGAGGAGCGGGCTGCACGGGAGCAGCACGACATGGACGCCTCCCTGCGGCTCTACGTCCGCCGCGGGCACGCCACGGCGGCCTAGCCTGGAGCGGAGCCGACCCGCACCGTCGCAGGGAGCCGCCATGTCGTTCACCGCCGAGGAGATCGCCTATCTCACCGCGAACCCGCTGGCCCGTCTCGCCAGCCTCTGCGCGGACGAGCAGCCCGACGTGGTGCCGGTGGCCCTGGAGTTCGACGGCACCCACTTCTGGGTGGGTGGCCCCGGCGCGGAGGTCCTCGGCACCCGCAAGTTCCGCAATGTCGTCCGCGGCCGCGACAAGGTGGCCTTCGTCGTGGACGACATGGTCTCCGTCGAGCCGTTCGTCGCCCGCGGCATCCGGGTGTACGGCGTCGCGGACGGTCCGGTGGAGCGGGTCGGCATGGTGGGGCCCGGCCACTACCTGCGCATCACGCCGACGCTGTCCTGGAGCTGGAACCTGTCGGACCCGCCCCGGCCGGCCGGGGAGTCCTGGTACCCCATGCGCCGGGCCGAGCACTCCACACCGCACTCCACGCCGAACCCCTGACCCCGAATCCTCGGCCGTGACCCAGGTCACACCCACTCATGTCACATCGCTCCGAGCCGGTCCGTCATAGCTGTGTAACCACCGACGAACGGCAAGGGAGTTGGCCATGAGCGCCCGACTGAACATCTTCGGAATCCCCAGCGCCGGCAAGATCATCAAGCACATCACCTCGGCGAGCAAGGTGGTGCACGACTCGACACTGCCGCTCACCACCCAGCACCTGGTGACGCTCCGCGCCAGCCAGATCAACGGCTGCGGCTTCTGCACCGACATGCACAGCAAGGACGCCGTCGCCGCGGGCGAGGACTGGCTGCGCCTCAACATGGTCGCGGCCTGGCGCGAGGCCACCTGCTTCACCGAGGCCGAGCGCGCCGCCCTCGAGCTGGCGGAGGAGGGCACGCGCATCGCGGACGCGGCCGGCGGGGTCTCGGACGAGGTGTGGGCCAACGCCGCCAAGCACTACGACGAGGAGCAGCTCGCCTCCCTGGTGTTCCTGATCGGCCTCATCAACGCCTACAACCGGATGAACGTCCTCATCCAGCAGCCCGCCGGCGACTACCAGCCGGGCCAGTTCGCGTAGCCGGGACCCATCCCGCCGGCCCAGGGGGCGGTCAGGGGGGCGTCAGCCCGCCTCCCGCCCCTTCGGCCTGCGCAGCCCCGCCCCCTGCAACAGCCGGACCACCTCACGGCTGCTGACCTCCACGGCACCGGCCCGCACCGCATCGGCATAGCGGTGGGACGGCACGTCGTAGTGGTCCCGCTCGAAGGCCCGCCGCGGTACGCCCAAACCGTCGGCGAACGCGTGCAGTTCGTCGTACGACAGGTCGCTCACGAGATGCGACCACATCCGCCCGTGCCCCGGCCAGGTCGGCGGGTCGATGTAGATCGTCACGGCGTCACGCGCTCTCTCCCGAGGACTGCGCTCCGCCCGCACCGGCCGCCCCCAGCGACCCCACCGCCGCGACCGTCACACCCGCCTTGTGGCACACCCAGTGCGGATCGGGCCCCAGCTCCGGCTCGACCTCCAGCGCATGCGGATCGCCGGCGCCGCACACCGGGCACAGCGGCCAGCGCCCGAACCGGTCCAGCAGCGCGTCCTGCACGTCCTGGGCGACCAGCCCCGCCACGAACTCCACGCCGTCCGGCCACTGCTCCACCCACCAACGCCGTTGTACGACCGACTCCTCGACCAGCGACACGACGTCCGCCTCGGCGACCTCGCCCGCGACCAGGTCGGCGAGCACGAGGGCGCGGGCCGTGTGCAGCGCCTGTTCCAGCGGGCTGAGCGGACTGATGGGTTCCATGGTCCTATTGTGCGCACTCTTGACCACCGCACGGGGTGGAAATATTTTTCAAAGGTGACCAATGAAGTGAAGGAAACTTTCGGCCGCGCCGGGCCGACCGGTCCGGCCCCGGCGCCCGCCGCCCTCGCGGCCAAGGTGCGCACGCTCGCCCCGTCGATGACCCGCTCCATGCAGCGCGTCGCCGAAGCGGTCGCGAGCGATCCGGCGGGATGCGCGGCCCTCACGGTCACCGGCCTGGCCGAACTCACCGGCACCAGCGAGGCCACCGTCGTGCGCACCGCCCGTCTCCTCGGCTACCCCGGCTACCGCGATCTGCGCCTCGCCCTCGCCGGCCTCGCCGCCCAGCAGCAGTCGGGCCGCGCCCCCGCCATAACGACCGACATCGCGGTGGACGACCCGATCGCGGACGTGGTGGCGAAGCTCGCCTACGACGAGCAGCAGACCCTCGCCGACACGGCCGCCGGCCTCGACACCGCCCAGCTCGGAGCGGCCGTGTCGGCTGCCGCCGCCGCCCGCCGCATCGACGTGTACGGCGTCGGGGCGTCCGGGCTGGTCGCCCAGGATCTCGTCCAGAAGCTGCTGCGGATAGGGCTCATAGCCCACGCACACAGCGATCCGCACCTCGCCGTGACGAATGCCGTGCAGCTGCGCGCGGGTGACGTGGCGATCGCCATCACCCACTCCGGATCCACCGGGGACGTCATCGAGCCGCTGCGGGTGGCGTTCGAGCACGGGGCGACGACCGTCGCGATCACCGGGCGTCCGGACGGGGCCGTCACCCAGTACGCCGATCACATCCTCACGACGTCCACGGCGCGGGAGAGCGAGCTGCGGCCGGCGGCGATGTCGTCCCGGACCAGTCAGCTTCTCGTCGTGGACTGCCTGTTCGTGGGGGTGGCGCAGCGGACTTACGACACGGCGGCGCCTGCGCTGTCCGCGTCCTACGAGGCGCTGGCGCACCGGCACCGCAGATAGACCGCAGGCCCGACGGCTCCCGCACCCCGTTGCCTTTGGGTCGGACAGCACACCGGAAACTGGAAAGAGCCGCCTCCGCCATGACCTCTCCATCCAACCCCCGTGATCTCCGCGCCGAGTTGGAGACCCTGACCACCGAGGCGTTCCGCCCCGAGCTCGCCGAGATCGACCGTCTCCCCACCCTCGACATCGCCCGGCTCATGAACGGCGAGGACGCGGCCGTACCCACCGCCGTCGCGCAGTGCCTCCCCCAGATCGCCGCCGCCATCGACGCCATCGCGGACCGGATGGCCCAGGGCGGCCGTCTCATCTACGCGGGCGCAGGCACCGCCGGGCGCCTCGGCGTGCTCGACGCCTCCGAGTGCCCGCCCACCTTCAACACCGCCCCCTCCCAGGTCGTCGGCCTCATCGCGGGCGGCCCCGAGGCCATGGTCGTCTCGGTCGAGGGCGCCGAGGACTCCAAGGACCTGGCCCGCGCCGACCTCGACGCCCTCGCGCTCACCCCCACCGACACGGTGGTCGGCATCTCCGCCTCCGGGCGCACGCCGTACGCCATCGGCGCGGTCGAACACGCCCGCACGCAGGGCGCGTTGACGATCGGCCTGTCCTGCAACCCGGACAGCGCCCTGGCGGCGGCCGCCGAGCACGGCATCGAGATCGTCGTGGGCCCGGAACTCCTCACCGGCTCGACACGCCTGAAGGCGGGCACGGCCCAGAAGCTGGTCCTCAACATGCTCTCGACGATCACGATGATCCGCCTGGGCAAGACCTACGGAAACCTGATGGTCGACGTCCGCGCCTCCAACGCCAAGCTGCGAGCCCGCTCCCGCCGCATCGTCGCCCTGGCCACGGGCGCCGACGACACCGACATCGAACGGGCCCTGACCGAGGCCGGCGGCGAGGTGAAGACGGCGATCCTGATCCTCCTGGCGGACGTGGACGGCCCGACGGCGACGGGGCTTCTGGCTGCGGCGAACGGTCATCTGCGGGCAGCGATGGGTGCGGGCGGGCGGACGGGCGGCCGCTGACCGGACCCCTTCGCCGTATCAACTCCCCTGTTAGCGTGGCGACATGACGGCTCCGAAGACGTTCCGCATCGGCGGCGATCTGGAAGTACGACGGCTCGGGTTCGGGGCCATGCATCTGCGCCCGGAGACCGACGAGGCCCGCGCCGCCCACCTCGCCGTCGCCCGGCGTGCCGTCGAACTCGGCGTCACGCTGATCGACACGGCGCACCTGTACGGCTGGGGAGCGAACGAGGACCTCCTCGCCGAGGCCCTGCACCCCTACCCGGCCGACCTCGTGATCGCCACCAAGGTCGGTATCCGCCAGACCACCTCGGGCGAGGGCTGGCGGCACGCGGGCGAGCCCGCCGACCTGCGCGTCCAGGTCGACGAGGCCCTGCGCCGCCTCCGCCTCGACCGCATCGAGCTGCTCCAGCTCCACCGGCTCGACCCCGGCGTACCGCTCCCCGACCAGCTCGGCGCCCTGCGCGACCTGCGCGCCGAGGGCAAGGTGGGCCGGATCGGCCTGTCCGAGGTCACGGCCGCAGAGCTGGCGGAGGCCCGGACCGTCGTCGACATCGCGAGTGTCCAGAACCGGTACAACCTCCTCGACCGCGAGCACGAGCCCGTACTCAAGGCCTGCGAGGAGGCGGGTATCGCCTTCCTGCCGTGGCGGCCGGTGGCCGCCGGGCAGTCGGGGGCGAGGGCGGAAATCGCCGCGGTGGCAAAGGAACTGGACGCCACCCCGACGCAGGTCGTCCTCGCCTGGCTCCTCGCCCACTCGCCCGTGATCGTCCCCATCCCGGGGACCACGAGCATCGCGCACCTGGAGGAGAACGTCGGCGCGGACGCCGTCCACCTCACCCAGGAACAGTACGACCGCCTCAGCCGCGCCTCCGAGTCCGCCTGACCCGGCCTAACGGGGCAGTCTCCCCTCACGGTTGACCTGCCGGACCCGCGCCAACAGCTCCTCCTTCGTCGGCGCGGGCTCCACCGGCTCGCCCCGCAGCACCGCCGCCAGCCGCTCCGCGGTCCGCACATTGCAACGCCCCAACTGGACGAGCGCGAACGGCTCTTCGCCGGCGCCGGTCACCGGGTCCACAGACAGGGACGGCAGGACGACACCCACGCCCCTGAGAGCCTCCCGCAGGGACAGCACGACTTCCTCGGTCGACCGCACGTTTGCCTCACCTCTCCACGCAGAGTTTGCGATTCACAACACAGCGTGTCGGTCACGGCTCTAGCCTGGCCATACGGGGCGCCCCAACAACCTCGTCTGGTGGACCGGGAGTTGCACATGCCAGCACCGAAGGATCTCGATCCGTCGTCGTCGCCACGCGCGCTGCTGGGCGCGGAGTTGCGCCATGCACGCGAGAAGAAGGGGCTCAGTCAGGACGCCCTGGGCATGAAGCTGTTCGTGAGCGGCGCGTTCATCGGCCAACTGGAGGCGGGGACGCGGCGGTTGCGGCCCGACATGGCCGTGATGGTGGACGAGGTGCTGGAGACGAAGGGCTTCTTCACGCGGAACTGCGGGGCCGCCACCAAGTCCAGGTATCCGGAGCACTTCGCGGAGGCGGCGGAGGCCGAAGCAGACGCGACGGCGATCAGGCAGTACGCCCCCCTGCTCATCCCCGGACTGCTGCAGACGCCCGCGTACGCACGGGCTGTGTGCCGTGCGTACCAGCCGACGGCCCCGGAAGAGAAGATCGAGGAGTTCGTGGCGGCCCGAATGGAGCGGACCCGACTCCTGGACGATCCAACAGATCCGTTGTTGTGGGTGGTGATTGACGAGGCCGCCCTGCGACGAGTGACGGGCGGGTCCGAGGTGATGGCGGAAGCCCTACATCGCATCGCCCACTTGAGCCGCAGGAGTCGGGTCCTCGTGCAGGTGCTGCCGTTCGACGCGGGACCACACGCCGCGATGGAGGGCTCGATCAAGCTGATGGACTTCGAGGACGCCCCACCGTTGGTCTACTTCGAAGGAGTCGGCACCGGACGGCTCGACGACGATCCGGCAACTGTCAAGCACCATAGATTCACCTACGAACTCCTCACGGCCTGCGCGCTATCGCCGCAGAAGTCCCTGGCCCTGATCGAGGCAATGGCGCAGGATTACGCCCATGAGGAGCATCCCTGAGTACGACCTGGACGGCGTGACCTGGCACAAGTCCAGCTACAGCGGCGGCAGCGGCGGCGACTGCCTCGAAGTCACCCACGACCTCCCCACCCTCATCCCCGTCCGAGACTCCAAGACCCCCCACGGCCCCAATCTCATATTCACCGCATCCGCCTGGTCCGCCTTCGTCAATGCGGTCAGAATCTGACCTAATCGGCTCCTACCGTGACTCTCATGACTGAGACCACGCACAACACCGCCACCGCCGAGCGCAGCGACCTGCTGGAGACGCTGGCCAAGCACCGGCACTTCCTCCGCTTCACCGCCCGCGACCTCACCGACGAGCAGGCAGGACAGCGGACCACGGCAAGCGAGCTGTGCATCGGCGGCCTGATCAAGCACGTCACGTCGGTGGAACGGCACTGGGCCGAGTTCATCCAGCACGGCCCGTCGGCGATGCCCGACTTCACCGCCATGACCGAGGCCGACTTCGCCAAGCGGGCCGACGAATTCCGGATGCTGCCCGGTGAGACGCTGGCGGGCGTACTGGCGGCGTACGAAAAAGTGGCCCGTCAGACCGACGAGTTGGTCGTCGCCCTGCCCGACCTGAACATCAGCCATCCGCTTCCCAAGGCCCCCTGGAACGAGCCCGGGGCTCGGATGTCAGCCCGCAGGGTGCTGCTGCACATCATCGCGGAGACCGCCCAGCACGCCGGGCACGCCGACATCCTCAGGGAGTCCCTGGACGGGGCGAAGAGCATGGGCTGACGTCGGGGTCGTTGGCGAAGAGCCGAGGGCTTCGCCCACACTGGCACCCATGAACCACGCCCAGCTGACCGCCCTGGGCCGCGCCCTCCGCCTCCTCGGCGAGCACGGCGAGGCCCTCACTGCCACCACCCCGGATGCCAAGCTGCACGAGGTCAAGGCGGACCTGCGGCGCGCTGTCGATCTCCTGGACGAGAGCGTGTCCACGGCCGCCCCGACCACCCGCTGCCCGGAGCATCCGGGCGGCCCGGTCGACACGGCGGCCCCGGACCTCTGTCTGCTCTGCGAGACCCGCCGCCGGGCGGCCCGCCGCTCCGAGTACAACGGCACCGGCCCGGCGGCCCCCCGCTCCCCCGAGCACACCGCCCCGTCCCGCTACGGCGTGCGGGGCGACCGTCCACAGCCCCAGCAGCGCTGGCTGCCGGAGCTGTGGAACGGTCAGGAGTGGCAGCTGTGCGGAACGCCGCGCCGCGACCGCCGCGAGGCCGAGCTGTACATCGCCGCCCAGCGTCGCGGGCCGCGCCCCGCCATGGCCTACCGGCTCGTGCACGAGTTCACCGACTACGAGGTGCTGCGCGTGTGGGGCACCCCGGTGAAGGTCGACATCGAGCCGCTCGGCAACCTGTAGGGACTCCGCAGGGCCCGGCTGCCGTCCCGTACTGCTACTTCGCCGTCGCTCCCGCCGGCTGGGCCGCCACTTCCGTCACCGGCTGGGCACCGGCGACGGCCGCCTGCTGCCTCGGGATGAACGACGCCACCACGAACGCCAGCAACGCCGCCCCGGCACCCACCGCCAGGACCACCTTGAAGCCGTTCTCGGACGGGAGGGCGTAACCGCCGAGGCCGGTCGTCATCTGGGCGAGGATCACGCCCGCGACGGCACTCGCGGTGGACGTACCGAGGGAACGCATCAGCGTGTTGAGGCTGTTCGCGGCGGCCGTCTCCGATGCGGGCACGGCGCTCATGATGAGGGCGGGCATCGAGCCGTAGCCGAACCCGACACCGGCGCCGATGATGCAGGCCACCAGGACGAAGTGCCAGACCTCGGACATCAGGACGATGTTGAGGCCGTAGCCCACGGCCACGATCAGGACGCCGATCATCAGCGTGACCTTCGGGCCCTTGGCACGGGAGATCGCGGCCGACACCGGTGCCGTCGCCATCATCACCAGGCCGGAGGGGGCCATGCACAGGCCCGCGACGAGCATCGACTTGCCGAGGCCGTATCCGCTCTGCGCGGGGAGCTGGAGGAGCTGCGGGATGACGAGGCTCATCGCGAACATCGCGAAGCCCACCGCGATCGAGGCCAGGTTGGTGACCAGCACCTGACGCCGGGCGGTCGTCCGCAGATCAACCAGCGGCTGCTCGGTGCGCAGCTCCCACCAGCCCCAGGCGAGCAGGACGAGTACGGCCGCCACGAACAGACCGAGCGTCGTACCGCTGGTCCAGCCCCAGTCGGCGCCCTTGGAGATGCCGAGGAGCAGGCAGACCAGTCCGGCCGCCATCCCGATGCCGCCCACCAGGTCGAAACGCCCGCCGGTACGCACCCGCGACTCGGGCACGAACAGCACCACACACACCAACGCCACGACGCCCATAACGGCCGACGTCCAGAACAGCATGTGCCAGTCGAAGCTGTCCGCGATCAGCGCGGCGGCGGGCAGTCCGAGCGCGCCGCCGATACCCAGGGAGGCGCTCATCAGGGCGGTGGCGGAGCCGAGGCGATCGGCGGGGAGTTCGTCGCGCATGATGCTGATGCCGAGCGGGATCACGCCGGAGGCCAGGCCCTGGAGCACCCGACCGACGATCATCGGGACCAGTGTGTCGCTCAGGGCGCAGACCACGGAGCCGCCCACCAGCAGTACGACGCTGACCAGCAGCATCCGCCGCTTGCCGTACATGTCGCCGAGCCGCCCCATCACCGGCGTGGCGACGGCGGCGGCGAGCAGCGTGGCCGTGACCGCCCAGGCGGTGTCCGACGCCGGGGCGTCGAGCAGCCGGGGCAGTTCCGGGACGATCGGGATGACCAGGGTCTGCATCAGCGAGACGACGATCCCGGCGAAGGCCAGCACCGCCACCACGGCGTTCGACCTCGGCGGGGAGCCGCCCCCGGCCTCGGCGGCAGGGGCAGGGGCGTGGGACATGGCGGGGCCTCCGTCGGCGTACGAACATGAAGGTACGTAATTGACCGAGGCAACCTTAAGTCAGTTGATTGACTTACTCAAGCGACCCTGCTCACGCCTCCGGCTTCCCACGCCCTGCCCGGGGTGAGGCGAGGGGTATCCAAATGGAACAGAAACGGGCCGTGATTGCATGAAGATCGGTGGCATCCGAGGGGATCTTGCACATCGAGGGGGAAACATGCGCGGAAAGCTGACCGGCCTGATCGGCATACTCGCAATGGCCGTCGTTCTGGGGACCGGAGTGATGGTGCACCACTCCGAGACCGACGGAGTCGGTAAGGGCGTGCACATTCTGGCCACCAATGAGGGGCCGGGTCTGCCGCCGATGAGGGGGACGGGCTACTGACCCACGCCTTGCGTCTGTGTGCTGCAGCAAAATGACCCAAGGGTGCAGCCCACAGACGCACGGCCGGGTGAGCCGAAGATGGCCCGGGGGATGTTCATTGCAGCGAAAAGCTCCTCAGCGTCGCGCAGGTGCTCCCGGGCAATTTCATTTCTGCCCAGCGACTTCTCGGCTTTCGCCATACCGTGCAGTCCCTGTGCCATACCCATGCGGTATCCGATACCCAGTGCCCTGTGATGGGCACTTCGGTGCAGGCCGAGCGCCTTCTCGTGGTCCCCGCCGCGTTGGTGGACCAGTCCCGCGATGTTCTCGACCTCGCACTGCCATGTCACCGTACCCAGCGGGCTGACCAGCGCGAGTGCCTGCTCGATGTACGTCATCACGTCGTCGCCCTGTCCGCGCCGCTGGTGGAGAACGGCTCGTAAAGCCAGGGACATGGCCCGGTTCCTGGGCATCGGTGAGTGTTCGCCGAGTGCCAGGGCCCGGTCGAGGTACTTCTGTGCCGACGCGTCGTCGCCTCCGTCCAGGTGCGCTATGACCAGGTCGTTGAGGGCGGCTACTTCGTGTTCCTGCTCCCCGACTTCCTGGCAGAGCATGACGGCCCGTTCGGCGGCGGCGATCGCTTCCGTGGTCCGGCTCTGCCACAGGTGCAGCGTGCTGAGATTGCACAGCGCGATGGATTCCCGCCGCAGGGCTCCGAACTCGCGGTGCAGCGCGATGCCCCGCATGAGGAGGTCGTACCCCTCGGAAAGGCTGCCGAGCACGATGTGTGCCCAGCCGAGCAGGTCCAGGAAGGCCGCTTC
Source organism: Streptomyces sp. NPDC012935 (assembly GCF_042900345.1). Lineage (NCBI taxonomy): Bacteria > Bacillati > Actinomycetota > Actinomycetes > Kitasatosporales > Streptomycetaceae > Streptomyces > Streptomyces sp. NPDC012935. Next base: position 17,764 of record NZ_JBIBBC010000006.1, on the reverse strand, counting down.
GCTGACGGGGTCCCCCTGCGACCGTGCCACCCGCAGACCCTCTTCCGCGGCCTCGGTCGCCAGCCGGAACTCTCCGAGTATCTGGTGAGCCGAAGCCAGATTGGCCAGGCTCAGACACAGGGCCTGGGTGTCCGCCGCCCGGCGGGCCGCGGCCACCGCGACCTCCGCCAGCTCCCGGAAATCCCGGATGTCTCCCTGCGCGTGCAGGTGGAGCACCGTGTTCCTGGCCAGGTAGCTGGCCAGGCGATGAAAGGCGTGTTTCTGTCCCAGTCGGACGGTGGCCTGAAGGCCCCTGCTCTCCCGGTCGTACCACCGGCGGGCGGTCGGTGCGTCACCGAACGCGGGCAGCCCCGGCGCGTTGCCCGCCGGAGCGGACGCGTACTGACGCAGTCCGGGGAACAGGATCCGGCACGCCTCGTTGGTCGCGCCCAGGTAGTAGTTCAGCAGCCGGCCGACCGCTGAGTCCTTCTCATGCCGCACGGAATCGTCCCAGAGGCTGAGGGCGAAGCTGCGGATGAGGTCGTGGAACGAATACCGCCCTGCCTCGTGCTGCTGCAGCAGTTGCGAATCGAGCAGGTCCTCCAGCATCTGCTCCGCGTCCTTGGGCGCCATGTCCGTGAGAGCCGCGGCCGCGTGCGGGTCGAAGTTCGGCCCGGGGTGCACCCCGAGGAGCATGAACGCCCGGCGGTGCTCCTCGCCCAGGGCCTCGTAGGAGAGCTGGATGGTGGTGGCGACGCTGCGTTCGGTGGAGCGGAGCTCCGTGAGCAGGGCGTCCCCCTCGCGCAGGCGGTCGACGAAGTACTGCAGCGTCCAGCGGGGGCGGTTGTGGAGCCTGGCGGTGGCGATACGCAGCGCGAGAGGCAGATGCCCGCAGAGCGTGGCCAGTGACTTCGCGGCTTCGGGGTCGGCGGCCACGCGTTCCTCGCCGAGCGTGCGGGCGAGCAGCGCCGCGCTTTCCTGAGGCGCCAGAGTGCCCAGCGATATCCAGTGGGCACCGTCGAGATCGAGCAGTCGGCCACGGCTGGCCACCAGGACCAGGCACTCGGACGTGACGGGCAGGAGCGGACGTATCTGTGCCGCCTCCGCCGCGTTGTCGAGGACGAGGAGCAGCCTGCGCGAGGCCGTGGCGGCCTGCCACATCGCGAGACGGCTCTCGGTGTCGTCGGGGACGGCGTTGTCGGGTGTCCCCAGGGCGCGCAGCAGTATCCGCGTCGCCTCCTCGGGCGGCATGGGGCGCTCCCCCGGGGTGAAGCCGCGCAGGTCGATGTAGAGCTGACCGTCGGGATAGGAGGCGGCCAAGCGGTGCGCCGCACGCACGATGAGGGTGGTCTTGCCGGCGCCGCCCATCCCGTCGACGGCGACGATCCGCACCCCGTCGCCCGCCTGTCCACGGTCGAGCAGGTAGCCGAGTTCCAGCTGACGGCCGGTGAAGTCCGGCAGTTCGTACGGCAGGGTGCACGGGGCGTTCTCGGCGGGTCGCACCTCCTCGGACGGGCGCGGGGACGGGGCCGGGGGCGCCGGTGCGGGCGTGTCCAGGTCGGGGCTGGCCCGAAGGATCTTCTCGAACAGGCCGGTCAGGTCCGGACAGGGGCTGATCCCGAGCTCTTCCGCCAGCAACTCTCGTACGGCGGCGTACTCGTGGAGCGCGTCAGCCTGCCGGCCGGCACGGTACAGAGCGAGCATCAGCTGGGCGCGCAGCCCCTCGCGCAGTGGGTGGGCGTCGGCGAACTCGCGTATCTCGCTGACGATGTCGCTGTCCTCACCCAGCTGGAGGCGCAGCGCGAAGAGCTCCTCGACCGCGGCCAGGCGCCGTTCCTCCAGGACGGTGGACGCCGCGTCGAGGACCGGCCCGCCCGTCCCGTTCAGTACCGGGCCCCGCCACAGCGCGAGGGCCCGGCGCAACTCCCGGGCCGCCGCACCGAGCTCTCCCGCGGCGCGCTCGGCCGCGGACACCTGGACATGGCGCGAGAAGAGATGCAGGTCGACCTGGAGCGGCTCCACGGACACGCGGTACCCGGCGTCCTCCGTCACGATCAGCGCCGGACCGTCGGGGATGCGCCGCCGAAGGTCGGCAATTGCTTTGCGGACCTGCTGCTTGGCGGTGTCGGGTGCGGCTTCTCCCCAAGCCGTCTCGATGAGGCGCTCGATGGGCACCGTCCGCCCGGACTCCAAGAGCAAGGACGTCAGAATGCGGTCCTGCAGCGGTCCCCCGAGCTTGATCCGACGCCCGTCGGCCAGGCATTCCAGGGACCCGAGAACGTTGAACCGCAGCCCGCGACTTTCTGTGACCGTCATATGCACCCCCCGTGCGCTGTCCTGGAAAGTAACAGGTCAAGCGCTTGCGGCGACACCCCGAACAGCGGTACTCGACCGGTAGGTGAGCGGTATCGCCGCCAGGCAGGCTCCTTCCAGCCACCGAAAGGCGCGCCGGCACGTCCTGCGGCGCCATTCCACACAAAGGAGCCATCGACATGGCAACTGCGACTACCGTCGCCAGCTGTCTCGTATGCGACACCGAATTCGAGGTGCGCGAGGACTGGGAGAAGGGCGAGATCACCGAGTGCGGGGCCTGCGGCCAGGAACACGAGGTCGTCGAGAAGTCCGCGACCGGCATACGCCTGGACCTTGCCCCTGAGGTGGAAGAGGACTGGGGCGAGTGACAACCTCCGACCAGGTCCTGCTCTCGGTCACGATGCTGCGCCCGGAGGAGAAGCTGCTCCTGGGCGCACTGCGTGACGAGGGCCTGACGGCGCAACCGCTGCTCATGGAGGATCTGGCCGAGATCGTGGCGGGCCGCACCGGCCCGCCCGCTCTCGCCCTGATCAGGAACCTTTCCCACCGGGACGCGATCAGCGTCTCCCGCCGTCTGGAACACGCCGGAGTCCCCACCCTCAACCGCGCGGCGACGATCGAGACCTGCAACGACAAGGGACTGCAGTCGTTGCTCTTCGCCCGGCACGCGATTCCGCACCCCGACACCCGGCACGCCTTCAGCTTCGACCAGGTACGCGAGTCCGTCGCCGACCTGGGCATGCCCGCGGTGATCAAGCCGGTGAGCGGCTCCTGGGGCCGCGGGGTCAGCAAGATGACGCACGCCGACTGCGTGGAGGCGTGGGCCGCGGGCCGCGAGTCCGCCGACGCCACGGGAAAGCACTTCCCGGTCGTGGTGCAGGAGTACATCGACAAGCCCGGCCACGATCTGCGGGTGGTGGTCGTCGGGCGGACCCCGGTGGTGGCCATCCAGCGGGTGTCGGACGACTGGCGCACCAACACCCACCTGGGCGCCGAGGTCCGGCGTGTCGAGGTCACCGCGGAGATGGAGAAGCTCTGCGGCCAGGTCGTCGACGCCCTCGGCCCGGGCTTCTTCGGGGTGGACCTGGTCGAGGACCGGTCCACGGGCGAACTGCTCGTGCTCGAAGTCAACGCCAATCCCGAATTCGCCCGTTCCTCCGCCCAGCACGGAGTGAACGTGGCCGGCCACCTCGCCGCCTACGTCGCGGAGACCCTCACGGCCTCGGCCGTGTGACACGGAGAAGACCCATGGAACTGTTCGACACCGCAACGGTGCTCGCCCGCGTCCTCACCACGGGCGTGGTCATGAGCATCGAGAAGAGTGACCGGGAACTGCCCGGCCTCGAACGACTCCTGACCAAGAAGACCGGACGCGCACGGGCCGTCCTCGTCAACAGCCGTACCGCCGCGATCCACGCGGCGCTCGCCGGCCAGGGCATCGGCCACGGGGACACCGTCGCCCTCCCCGAACCGGACCCGGCGACCGGCCGCTTCCTCAATTGGCTCGGCGTCAGCGTCGGGGAACAGGGGCCGGCCGCGTACGACCACGTGTCGCTGGATTCAGCGAACGCCGACCAGCTGGGCGAGCTGACCCGGTCCGCCCCCGCCCCCGCCCTCGTCGTGGACCTCACCGGCCTCGGCTTCGGGCCGGCCGCCGCCGTCCTCACCGACGACGACGGCATCTGGGCCCGCGCCGAGCGACTGAAGATCTTCGGCGCCTACGACCTGCGCACGATGTGGACGCAGCAGGAGGCCGACGCCGCCCTGGTGCCCGGGGTCCAGTTCAACTACCGGCTCAGCCCACTCGTGGCCGCCTGCGTGCGGATGGCCCTGACCCAGGCGGTACGTCCCGCCACCTCCACCGGAGCGCGCTCATGATCACCGACTTCCCGGCAGCGCCGCTGCCCCTGCCCGACCCCGCTGAACTCGGCTCCGAACTCGCCGCCCTCGGCGGCGGGGCCATGATTCCCAAGGCGTCGCGTCGCACCCTCTTCCCGGTCATCACCAAGGAAGACGTCTTCAACCTGATGCTCGCCCAGCGGCAGGCGCCCGAGAAGGTCGTCGCCGACTTCGCCGAGGCCTATCGCTCCTACGTCGGTGCGGCGCACGCGCTGCCCACCGCCAGTGGCACCTCCAGCCTGCACATGGCCCTCGTCGGCGCCGGTGTGCAGCCCGGCGACGAGGTCATCGTGCCGGCGTTCACCTTCATCGCGACCGCACAGGCCGTCGTGGCCGCGCACGCGATCCCCGTGTTCGTCGACATCGACCCCGTCACCTACTGCATGGACCCCCAGGCAGCGGCCGCCGCGATCACCGACCGCACCCGCGCGCTGATGCCGGTGCACGTGCACGGCCTGCCCGCCGATGTGTCCGCCCTGCGCGCCCTCGCCGACCGGCACGGCATCGCCCTCGTCGAGGACGCCTCGCACGCCCACTCCGCGAAGGTCGGCGAGCGGGTGGCCGGCTCCCTCGGGGACGCCGCCGGCCAGAGCCTGATGGCCGACAAGAACTTCCCGCTCGGCGGCGAGGGCGGCATCGCCTTCTTCGCCACCGAGGAGAGCTACGACCGGGCCCGGTCCTACCTGGAGCGGCACGGCATCGACTACGGCATGTCGTGGGTCGCGGCCGCCTTCGGCGCCAGCCAGCTCAAGCGGCTGCCGTACTACGACGAGGTCCGGGCACGCAATGCCGCGCTGCTCGGTGCGGCGCTGCGCGAAACCGGCCTGTTCACCCCGCCGCACGTACCCGACGGGCACGTCCACGCGTACAACATGTACCGCGTCACCCTGCACCCCGAGGCCGTGGGCCTGGACGACGTACCGGTGTTCGCGGTCAAGGAGGCCGTGCACGAGCTGCTGGTCGCCGAGGGCGTCCCGGCCCGTGAGTGGCAGAACACCCCCATCCCCTGCCACCTGCCCTTCCAGCACCGGGACGGCTTCGGAAACGGCTACCCGTTCACCCTCAACCCCGGTGCCGTGCGCGACCACCGGCCGGAGGACTTCCCGGTCACCCTCGGCATGCTCGACAGCACCCTCGTCCTCTGCCGCGAGCTGCGCTCCCCGGTGGAGTACGAGCGGATCCTGCGCTACGCCGACGCCTTCCGGAAGGTCGCTCGTCGTCCGGACGCCATCCGCAAGCTCGTCGAGACCCGCGACTACCAGCGCCCGTACGACAAGGCGGCCCGCCTTGGCTGACGCAGCGTACGAGAAGATCCGCGTCGCCGTCCTCGGCGCCAGCGGCTACACCGGCGGCGAGGTGATCCGGCTGCTCCTGGAGCACCCGCAGGTGGAACTCGCGTTCCTCTCGGCGGAGCGCGCCGCGGGCACCGCTGTCGGCAGCATCCACCCCTGGCTGCGCAACCACCCCAAGGCGTCCGGCCTCACATTCCGGCCGCTGGCCGAGCTCGCGGACACCGACACCGTCGATGTCGCCTTCGGCTGCCTGCCCACCGGTGCGCTGCCCGAGCAGCTGCCGCTGGTCGCCGACCGGGCCAAGCGGGTGCTGAACCTGGGCGGCGACTTCCGGCTGCGCGACGAGAAGCAGGTCGGCAAGCACTACCCGGGGACCGCGGCCCACCCGCCGCTGGACGACTTCGCCTACTACGTACCGGAGTTGAGTCCCGGCATCCCCGAGAGCCGGTTCGTCAGCCTGCCCGGCTGCATGGCCGTCACCACGATCTACGCCCTGTACCCGCTGTTCGCCGACGCCGGTCCGCTGGTCGCCGACCGGGTGGTGGTCGACGCCAAGACCGGGTCCACCGGCGGCGGCCGCGGCAGCGGCGAGCAGCCGGCCGAGCGCAGCGGCAACTTCCGGGTGCACAAGCTGCACGGCCACCGGCACGCGCCGGAGGTCGAGCAGGCCATCGCCGACTTCACGGGCGCCGCCGTCGATCTGCGGTTCTCCACGCACAGCCTGGACGTGTCGCGCGGCATCATGGTGACCGCCTACTCGGAGCTGCGGCCCGGAGTCACGGCCCTGGACGTCAAGCGCGCCTACGCCAAGGCCTACGTCGGCAAGCCGTTCGTGCGGGTCCGCCCGGCGCCCAAGGCGCCCCAGGACTTCCCCATGCTCAAGGCCGTCACCGGCTCCAACGTCGCCGAGGTGGCGGTTTCCGTCCGCGACGGCCAGTGCGTCACGGTGGCCGCCCTCGACAACCTGATCAAGGGGGCGGCAGGCCAGGCCATCCAGGCCATGAACCTCATCCACGGCTTCGACGAGGCGGCCGGGCTGCCGATCACGGCGGTGTCGCCATGACCCGGCCGCTGTACGTCATCAAGGTCGGCAGTGCGACGCTCGACCGCGACGCCATCCACAAGGAGATCGCCGACGTGGCCGCCCGCGGCGCCCGGGTGCTCCTGGTGGCGGGCGGGGCCACGGGCATCGAACGCCACTACGCGGCGATCGACCGCCCGGTCCCCACGCTCCGGCTGACCAACGGCGACGAGGTGCGCTACTGCCCTCCCGAGGAGATGGACCACCTCGTCGACGCCTACGAGCGGGTCACCCTGCCCGCCGTGGAACGCGGCCTGCGAGCCCAGGGCCTGCGGACGTTCACGGCCGTCGCCGCTCGGGGCGGCCTGGTCGTCGGCCGGGCCAATCGCCCGCTGAAGGCGCTGTCCGCCGAGGGCCGCCCCGTCGTGGTCCGGGACCACCGTGCGGGTGTGCCCGCCGATGCCGACACCGAGGCGCTGAATGCCCTGCTCGACACGTACGACGTGGTCTGCCTGTCCCCGCCGGTCGCGGACCGGGACGGCGGCGCTGCGCTGAACGTGGACGCCGACGTCCTGGCCGCGGTGCTCGCGGTCGCCCTGGACGCCGACCACCTCCGGCTGGTCACCGGCACCGCGGGTCTGCTGACCGATCCGGACGACCCGGACTCGACGCTGCGCGACGCCTACCCGGGCGACGGGGCGCGGTACGCCGGTGGGCGCATGCGCCAGAAGGTGCGCGCGGCCGAGATCGCCCTGCAGGACAGCAGCGCCGACGTGGCCATCACCGGTCCGCACACCATGAGCGAGGCGTCCGGATGGACCCGGTTCTGGCGCACCCGGGGACCCGCCGACGACCTCGACCTGCTCACTCGCGCGGTCCTGGTGCCCTCGGTCTCCGGCGACGAGGCGGAACTCGCCGCCTGTCTCGCCGAATGGTGCCTGGGGCGGGGCATCGAGGCCCGCATCGACCCGGCGGGCAACCTCGTCGCGTCCAAGGGCACCGGTTCCCGCCGGCTGCTGCTCCTGGGCCACCTCGACACGGTCCCGCACCGCTGGCCCGCCGAGTGGCGGGACGGTGAGCTGTGGGGGCGCGGCAGCGTCGACGCCAAGGGCAGCCTCGCCGCGTTCCTGGAGGTACTGGCGGACGCGGCGATACCCGAGGACGGACAACTGACCGTGGTCGGCGCGGTCGAGGAGGAGATCTCCTCCTCCAAGGGGGCGTTCCACGTACGGGACAACTACCCCGCCGACGCGGTCGTCATCGGCGAACCCAGCGGCTCGGGGAAGCTCACCCTCGGCTACTTCGGGCTCTTCAAACTGGCGGTGACCGCCTCGGTGCCCACCGGCCACTCGGCCGGCATGGACGCGGTGTCGGCCCCCGACCGCCTGATCCGCGCCCTCGGGGAGATCCGCGCGTCGGTTCTGGAGCACGCTCCCGAAGCGCTCAGCGCGGTCATCGACATCCGCTGCGAGCGCGGCCGGGAGCGCGACCGGGCGTCCGGAGTCCTCAACTTCCGGGTGCCGCCGGGGGCCGATCTCGAAGCGCTGCGCACCGCCGCGCTCCGGCACGCCGGCGACGGGGTCGACATCGAGGCACTGCGCGCCACCCCGGGTCACCAGGGCGGCCGTTCGGGCCCGCTGGCCAAGGCGTTCACCCGGGCCTTCGCCGAGGCCGGGGTCAGGCCCCGCTTCGTGGTGAAGAAGGGGACGTCGGACATGAACACCCTGGCGACCACGTGGCACGACGTGCCGATGGTGGCGTACGGGCCGGGCGACTCCGCCCTCGACCACACCGACGAGGAACGCATCGGCGGCGACGAGTACCGCGCCGCCCGCGCGCTGCTCGCCGACGCGGTGAACCGCTGGTTCGCCCTTTTGGAAGGGAGCCGCCGATGACTGCCGTGCTGGACAGTCCCACCGGCACCGAGGCCCTCGCGGCCACGCTCGCCGAACGGGCCCTGGAAGCCCGGCGGCTGGTCGTCGACATGGCGGCGTCCGAACGCGGCTGCCATCTGGGCGGCAGCCTGTCGGTGCTCGACATCCTGGTCGCCGCCCTGCACCGGTCCTCCGCCGCCGACGGCACGGAGGTCGTGCTGAGCAAGGGGCACGCCGCCGCCGGACTGTATGCCGCGCTGTACGTCAGCGGCATGCTGCCGGAGAACCCGGCGCCGCTGTACGGCAGGGCGGGCCTGCCCTACACCGGCCATCCGGGCCCCAAGGTGCCCGGTGTCCGGTTCCCCACCGGGAGCCTCGGGCACGGCGTCCCGTACGCGGCGGGCTGGGCCCTGGCCCGCCGGATCGGCGGACAGGGCGGCCTGGGCATAGCCGTCGCAGGTGATGGCGAGCTCCAGGAAGGGCTGGTCTGGGAGACCTGCCAGGTGGCCGCGGCGCAGGAACTGGGCAACTTCGTGCTCGTCGTGGACCGCAACGGCGGGCAGAACGACGGGCTTGTCGCGGACATCTCGCCGCTGCCCGGTCTCACCGAGCGATTCGCCGCCTTCGGGTTCGAGGTCGCTGAGACCGACGGGCACGACCCGGCCGCGCTGGCCGAGCTGTTCGCCCGGGACCGGTCGGCGGCGCGCCGCCCTCTCGCCGTCGTCGCCCACACCGTCAAGGGCAAGGGTGTGCCGGCCGTGGAGGGCAAGGCGGGTTGTCACTACGTGACCATCGACGCCACCCGCGCCGCGAAGTGGAAGCGAGCGATCCGATGACCCTTTCCGGCCGTGACGCCTACCGCGAGGAGCTGACCGCCCTCGCCGTCGAGGACGCCTCCATCGTCTGCCTGGAGGCGGACCTGGGCGGCAAGAACCACCCCTTCCACATCGCGCATCCGGACCGGTTCTTCAACGTCGGTATCGCCGAGGGCGCCATGGTCGACATGGCAGCGGGACTGGCCGCCGGTGGCTACAAGCCCTTCGTCAGCACCTTCGCCCCGTTCGCGGCACTGCGGGCCGCGGAGAGCCTGAAGCTGACGCTGGGCTACCTGAACGCCGGGGTCACCGTCGTGGCACCGTACGCGGGCGTGTCCGGTGCCTGGTTCGGCACCACCCACCACTGTCTGGAGGACCTCGCGGTGCTGCGCAGCGTCCCCGGCGTGACCATCGCGGCCCCCTACGGCGAGGCCGAGATGCGTGCCGTGATCCGGTCCGCGGCGCGCAGCGGCAGACCGCACTACATCCGCACGGGCCGCAACGCCACCTATGAGTCGCTCGACCTGCCCGGCACCGAACTGCCGCTGGTCAACTGGGACTTCGCAGCGGGCCCCGAGGACGTCTGCCTGGTGTCGGTGGGCGAGGAGGGCACCCGCCTGGCCCTGGAGGCCCGCGCCACCACGGGGGTCTCCCACGCCCACCTGGTCTACCTGGACCACGAGCACCTGGCCGATGCGGCCGCTGAACTGTCCCGCCGGCACACCCGGTTCGTCGTCGTCGAGGAACACCGCAGCCAGGGCGGAGTGGCCGAAGCGCTCGCGCTGCTGATGCCCCGGTGCGAGGTCACGTCGGTGGGAGCCGGCCAGGAATGGCCCTCGACCGGTGGCGACCACCAGGAGGTCATGGCGGCGCTCGGCCTCGATCTGCCCGCCGTGCTCGCAGCCGTGGCAAGGGCCCGTCACGGCCGGCCGGCGGCCACGACCGCCGCAGGGTACGCCCCCGCCTGCGCCCACTGACTCCGCCGTCCCGGGCAACTCCTCATCCAACTCCAGGAAGTTACGGAGCACTGAACATGCATATCCTCATGATCGAATGCAATCCCAACGGCATCGCGGGCATCGCCAACGCCTTGGACCTGGGCCACGACGTCACGCTGGTGTCGGTGGACCCCGACTTCTACCTCGCGGCCTCCCCGCTGGCCGAGGCGGCCTACGCCCACCCGAACTGCCAGGTGGTCAAGAGCGCCGAGGCCTTCTCCATCGAGGAGCTGAAGACGCTGGCCCGCACGCTGCACGCTCAGAAGCCGATCCACGGCGTGACCACCTACAGCGAGTACCACACCGTCCACACGGCGGCGGTCGCCGAAGCCCTGGGGCTGCCCGGCATGAGCGTGGACGGCGCGCGCAACGCCCGCCACAAGCACCTGACCCGGCTCACCCTGGACGGCAAGGGCATCCGCCAGCCCCGCTTCGTCCACGTGGCCGACCCGAAGGACGTGGAGGCGGCCGTACGCGAGATCGGCTTCCCCTGTGTGGTCAAGCCGTCCGACGGCACGGCCAGCCTGCACGTCCTGCACCTCAAGGACGAGGAGGACCTGCGCGCCTACCTCGCGGAGCTCGCCGATGTGGCCGACTACGGCCGCGGTGTGGTCCGTGTCCCGGACCTGCTGATCGAGGAGTTCGTCACCGGCGAGCTGATCTCGGTGGAGTCCTGCGTCCTCGGCAGGGGCGAGGTGGTCAACCTCGGCCTCACCGACCGTCCGCTGAGCGGATTCCCGTACTTCATCGAGATGGGCGCCACCTACTTCACCGGGCACCCGCTCCAGGACGAACTGTTCGACCTGACGACGCGCCTGCTGAACGAGCTGGGTGTGGACTTCGGCTTCATCCACACCGAGTTCCTCCTCAGCCCCGACGGCCCTGTCCTGTGCGAGGTCAACGGCCGGCTGGTCGGCGGCATCGTGCCGAGCCTGATGGAGCTGACCTCCGGCGTCGACCCTTACCTGGAGGTCATCCGGCAGGCGCTCGGCGAGCGTCCCGAGCTCCCCTTCCCCGGCGAGACCACCGCCGGTGGCCGCTGGTTCGGCGCCCCGATCGGCGGAACCGTCGAGGCCATCGGCTTCGACGGCCTGCAGGAGCTGCCCGGCTTCCACAGCGCGCTGGCGTACAAGAAGCCCGGCACCCAGGTCAACCGGCTCTCCCGGAGCAACTTCGACTGGATCGGGCACACCATCTTCACCGGCGCCGACCGCACCGAGGTCAACAAGCGTTGTGTGGAGGCCCTGGACCGCATCGACCTGCGGATGAAGGTCGAGGTGGCCCGATGACCGCGGATGCGCGGCGTCAGGAACTGCACGGGGTGGCGATCCCCTCCCTCGACGCCGGAGCCGTGTACGACGTCACCGTCGAGGACGGCGTCTTCACCCGCATCGAGCCCTCGGGCGGCCGGCGCGGCGGCGAGACGGAGCTGTGGCCCGGCTACACCGAGACCCATGCCCATGTCTCGTTGCCCGCCAACTGGGACGACACGGCCGACGACCCGCGGATCGTCGCGCTGCAGTACCTCTACCACGGCGTCACCCATGTGGTGGACATGTTCGGCTTCCCGCTGGTGGCCGACGCCTGGGCGGCCGGCCGCGAGGCCTCGACCGTGCCGTACCCCGAGATCGTCCACTGCGGCTACGCGGTCACCGCGATGACGAACGCCGCCGGCCTCACCGGCCACGGCGTCGAGTTCCCGGCCCCGGTGCACATGATCGGCACCGAGGCCGACCTGGAACACGCGATACGTTCCAACGTCGAACGCGGCGGCACCTTCCTCAAGGTGATGTTCACGGACGGCACCGAACAGCCGGACAGCCCGGTGAAGTTCTCCCGGCTGTCCCGCCGGGTGCTCGAGTTCTCCGCCCGGATCGCCGCCGAGCGGGGCATCACCGCGGTCATCGACTGCAACACCCTCCAGGAGACCCGCTGGGCCTACGAGTGCGGCTTCCGCCTCTTCGCCCACAGCGTGCGCGACCGGACGCTCGACGCGGCCGACTGGAAGGAGTTCGAGGGTGCCCGCTTCGTCTCCACCCTGGCCGGCCTGCGCCCCATGATCATGACCGGGGACGAATTCCGGGCCGAGTACGGACGCGAGGGCTTCGCCGAGACCCAGGACATCCGCAACCTGGAGTTCGCCCAGGCCATCGAGAAGCCGTACGGCATCGAGTTCGGCTGCCAGGAGACGCGCACGGCAGCGCTGGCCGACATGCGCCGCAACGCCCTGGCCACCCTGCACGAGGGCAAGTTGCTGATCGGAACCGACTCGGGCAACACGGGCGCGTACCACGGCTACTCCTTCCTGAGCGAACTCGACCTGCTGCGCGGCGACGACGCCTCGCTCGAAGAGCGGCTGCGGCACCAGGCCACGGTCGGGGGCCGGCGCTACTTCGGCGAACTGAGCGGCGACACCCGGGACGTCCATCCGCTGAGCGTCGGCGAGTGCGCCACCTACAACCTGCATGCTCCGGGACGACCGCTGTCCGCCCTTCCGGTGCGGACCGTCGTCCGGGGCGTGCCGATCGACCGGCAGGCCGTCGCGCGCACCATCGCCGAGCTGCGCGCCGCCGGGGCGGACCGGAAGGAGGAGCTTTGATCAAGGAACGCAAACGCGCACTCGTCGGCGTGACCGGGGGCATCCTCCTGGCGAACGTGGGGAGTTACATCTGGTTCCCCGTGCTCGTCGCCACCCTCGGCGGCACCGACAGCGGCTTCTGGGCCGGCGTGGTCATGTGTATGACGTACGTCGGCCGGCTGCTCGCCACCTTCTGCTACGAAGGGATCGCGGCCCGCTCGGGTGTCCGCGGGGGTGTGTTCCTCGGTACCGCGCTGGAAGCTGTGGCGCTCGGGCTCATGGGGTTCACCGACGGCGTGCTCGCGTACAGCGTGCTGGCGTTCTTCATCGGCTTCGGCTCGGGAGTCTCCTTCCCGGGGCTGAAGAACGTGCTGGTCTCCTTTCCCGAGGACGAACGGCCCAAGGCGTTCTCCGCGTTCCAGATGGCGGGGCAGGTCGGCCTCTTCGGTGGCGCGCTGCTGGGCGCCGTACTGGCCGACGTGGAACTGCGGACCCTGTTCTCGGTGGTGTTCGCGTTCTTCATCGGCTTCTGTCTGATCGCCTCGGCGCTGATTCCCCGGGACGGCTTCGAGAGTGCGACGGCCGGCGGCAGCCGCGTCCCGCTGTTCAGCCTGACGGCGTTCAAGGGCATCGAAGTGCGCGGCGCGACCCGCTACTTCCTGCTGTCCGCCGCGTTCTGGTTCCTGTCCCTGGGCTTCGTGGTCGGCATCCCGCTGCACATGGCGGAGTACGTGCCGGGGTGGGCCCCCTCCGCGCCGTTCTGGATCACGGGTCTGAGCGTCCTGGCGCTGCAGTACCCGCTGTTCAAGCTGTTCGACAAGCGATTCAGCCCCGGGGCGGTCATGGCCGTCGGCCTGGCCGGCATGACGGTCGCGTTCGTCGCCTTCGGGGCCGGTCGCACCGCCCCCTGGGTGGTGGTCGGCTGTCTGACCGTCGTGCTCGGAGAGATTCTCTTCGTGCCGTCGTTCGACCTCTGGATCGCCCGCAGGGTTCCCGAGGACCGGCTGGCCAGGGCCATGGGCGCGATGCACTTCTTCCGAAGCGCGGGGAACATGGCCGGCTCCCTGGCCGCGGGGATCCTGTTCGACCTGTCACGCTCCCTCGATGTGGCGGGTGGCAACTGGTACGTCGCGGCCCTGCTGGCGGCGGGCTGTGCACTGGTCTGCCTGAGCGGCCGGAACTCCGGCACTGCCGACGGGAGTCAGCGGGCCGAGGTCACAGAAGGCACGGAGAACGAGGAAAAGGTGAGGGAGAATGTCTGACATCTGCGTCATCGGGGGGACCCGGTACTTCGGCAAGATGCTGGTGCGACAGCTGCTGGACGACGGGCACCGGGTCACGCTCGTCAATCGCGGGCAGGCCCCCGACCCGTTCGGCGACTCGGTGCGGCGGCTGCGCGCCGACGTCAATGTCCTCGGAGAGCTGACCGCCGCGGTGGCGGGGGAACGGTTCGACGCGGTGGTGCATCAGATGTGCTACACGCCGAACGCCGCCGTGGAGGCGTGCGAGGCATTCAGGGAACGGGCCGGGAAGATCGTCATGACCAGCACCATCGAGGTGTACAACAGGGACACCTTCCGGTGGCGGTTCCAGGCGCCGCCGTTCAGTGCCCGGGCCCGCGAGGCGGAACTCGACCCGGCGGACTACGACTTCGACACCACCTTGCCCTGGTACGCGCCCGGCTACCTGGACATCCACTACGGCGAGGGAAAGCGCCAGGCCGAAACCGCGCTGACCCGCCGCGCGAAGGTGCCGGTGCTGCTGGCCCGGGTCGCCCATGTGCTGGCCGCGGAGGGCGACTTCACCGGTCGGCTGCGGTTCCATCTCGACCGCATCAGCGCCGGGCAGCCCGTCGTCGCCCACACGTCGCCCGGCCGGACGTCACTGGTTCGGGCCGAGGAGGCCGCCGGCTTCCTCGCCTGGGCGGCCCTGTCCGACGCCACCGGAGCGGTCAACGTCGCCTCTCCGGACACCGCCGATGTCTATGACGTCTGCGCCGCGGTGGAGAGCGCCACCGGACTCACGGCCGACGTGATCGAGAAGGAGGACCCCGCGGGCGATTCCGACCTGTCCCCGTTCTCCTGCCCGTCCGACTTCGGCATGGCGAGCGACCGGGCGCAGGCCCTCGGCTACCGCTTCACCCCGATCGCCCAGTGGCTTCCCGCAGTTGCCCGCGCCGCCATGGCCGGCCGGGCCGACTCCCCCCACTCCGAGGAGCAGTGATGTTCGACCTCATCGTCATCGTCCGGGTCCCCGAGTCCGACGACATCGCGCCGGTGGCCGATGCGCTGGCCCGGATGCGCCCCCTGTGTCTCACCGAGGACGGCTGCGTCAGCTGGGAGGCGTACCAGTCGCAGGACGACCCGGGCCGCTTCGTCCTCGTCGAGCGCTGGGCGAGCCGCGCCCACTGGGAGGCGCACGACTCCGGCGACGCCATCCAGAAGATCTACGTCCAGGAGATCATGCCGCGCATCGAACGCGAGGTGCACCCGAGCAGCCCCGTGAGCAGCGCGCGGTAGCTCGGCGCCCCGAAGGTCCGAGAGATGCCGTACTCGCATCTCTCGGACGGCAGCGGGAATCCGGGGCTCAGAACAGCGTCTTCAGCGCCGTCGCGTCGTACGGCTTCAGCTCGTCGAGGCGGTCCGCCAGGACCTTCGCCGCCCACTGCGGGTCCTGAAGCAGGGCGCGGCCGACAGCCACCATGTCGAACTCGTCGCGCTCCAGGCGGTCCAGGAGGTCGTCGATGCCCTTGAGCTCGGATCCCTGACCGGCGAAGGCCTTGATGAAGTCGCCGTTCAGTCCGACCGAGCCGACCGTGATGACCGACTTGCCGGTGAGCTTCTTGGTCCAGCCGGCGAGGTTCAGGTCGGAGCCGTCGAACTCCGGGACCCAGTAGCGGCGGGTGGAGGCGTGGAAGGCGTCGACACCGGCCGCGGCGAGCGGCGTGAGGATGGCCTCCAGCTGCTCGGGGGTCTCGGCGAGCCGGGCGTCGTAGGCCTCCTGCTTCCACTGCGAGTAGCGGAAGATCACCGGGAAGGATGCGGAGACCCTCTCGCGTACGGCGGCCACGATCTCCGCCGCGAACGTCGTACGGGCGACCGGGTCACCGCCGTACGCGTCGGTGCGGCGGTTGGTGCCCTCCCACAGGAACTGGTCGACGAGGTAGCCGTGGGCGCCGTGGATCTCCACGCCGTCGAAGCCGATGCGCTCCGCGTCCGCGGCGGCCTGGGCGAACGCGCCGATGACGTCGTCCAGATCGCTCCGGGTCATCGCCTTGCCGGTGGCCTCGTCGGCACCGATGCGCAGGCCGGAGGGGCCGACGGCGGGAGCCTCGGCGTACGGCGGCTGGCCCTGCTCACGCACCATGCCGATGTGCCACAGCTGCGGCACGATCGTGCCGCCCGCCGCATGCACGGCCTCGGCGACCTTCGCCCACCCCGCCAGCTGCTCCGCACCGTGGAAACGCGGCACCCTGTCGCTCTGTCCGGCCGAGTCGTGCCCGACGTACGTGCCCTCGGTGACGATCAGACCGACACCCGCGGCGGCACGGCGCGCGTAGTACGACACGACGTCCTCGCCGGGCACGCCGCCCGGGGAGAACATGCGCGTCATCGGCGCCATCGCGATGCGGTTGGGAACAGTCAGACCATTGATCACGGTCGGCCGGGACAGGATCTGGGCCGCACGGGAGGCGGTGGGCTCGGTGACGGTCACGTGGGGGTCTCCTCGGTGAGCAGTTCTGTTGACCAGTGGGTATGTGCACACGCATTGTTGCACCCCCTTAAGCAACTGCTCACCGAAGGCTGCCTATTCCGTATCCCGCCCCGGGCGGCCGTGACCCCGGCCACACACAGCGCGGCACGACCGGCACGGCTGCGTTCGTGGAGCGGGCTGTCACAAACGGGGAAGCGGTCCGGTCCTCACTGCGGACACTCCCTGTTTGGAGGAATACATGAGCGCTGAGCACGCACACCTGCCCCCGGGCGTCGAGGTGATCACGACCCTGCCGGAGGCGGCGGCCCGGATTCCGGCGGGCTCCGAAGCCAGGACGATCCGGGTCACCCTGGCGCCCGGTGACCCGGGTGCGCCGCCGCACCGGCACCCGGGGCCGCTCTTCGGCTATGTGACCCAGGGCGAGATCCTCTTTGAGCTGGAGGGGCAGCCGCCCCGGGTGCTCAAGGCGGGTGACGCCCTGTTCGAGCCCGGGGGTGACGTGATCCACTACCAGGGCGCCAACAACCTTCCGGACGCGCAGTCGCAGCTGGTGGTGACCATGTTCGCGCCGCCTGGCTCCCCGGTTCTGACCGTGGTCGGCGCGCAGGAGCTCGCCGAACGCCGGCACCTCCGGGTCGCGTAGCCAGGATGACCATCGCCGGGTGAGCAAACGCCCGAGGGCGGCACCCCCTGTCGTAACAGGGAGTGCCGCCCTCGGTATGGACGGACCGGGTCCGAGCCTTCTTGCGAAGAGGCTCAGAAGTCCATGTCACCGCCCGGCATGCCGCCACCGGCAGGCGCGGCGGCCTTCTCCGGCTTGTCGGCGATGACGGCCTCGGTGGTGAGGAACAGCGCGGCGATGGAGGCGGCGTTCTGCAGGGCAGAGCGGGTCACCTTCGCCGGGTCGATGATGCCCTCGGCGATCATGTCGACGTACTCGCCGGTCGCGGCGTTGAGACCGTGGCCGACCTGAAGGTTGCGCACCTTCTCGACGACGACGCCACCCTCGAGACCACCGTTGACGGCGATCTGCTTGAGCGGGGCCTCGAGCGCGAGCTTCACGGCGTTGGCGCCGGTCGCCTCGTCACCCTCGAGGTCGAGCTTCTCGAAGACGGAGGACGCCTGGATGAGCGCCACGCCACCACCGGCGACGATGCCCTCCTCGACGGCCGCCTTGGCATTGCGAACGGCGTCCTCGATGCGGTGCTTGCGCTCCTTGAGCTCCACCTCGGTGGCGGCACCGGCCTTGATGACCGCGACACCGCCGGCGAGCTTCGCCAG
>NZ_JBIBBC010000005.1:171062-483770 GCF_042900345.1 Streptomyces sp. NPDC012935 | reverse complement strand
TTCCACTTCTGGTGGCCGAAGATGACCGGCAAGATGCTCGACGAGCGCCTGGGCAAGATGACCTTCTGGACGCTGTTCGTCGGCTTCCACGGCACCTTCCTGGTCCAGCACTGGCTGGGCGCCGAGGGCATGCCGCGTCGTTACGCGGACTACCTCGCGGCCGACGGCTTCACCGCCCTGAACACGATCTCGACGATCAGCTCGTTCGTGCTCGGCGCCTCGCTGCTGCCGTTCTTCTACAACGTGTGGAAGACCGCCAAGTACGGCAAGAAGGTCGAAGTCGACGACCCGTGGGGCTACGGCCGCTCGCTGGAGTGGGCGACGTCCTGCCCGCCGCCGCGGCACAACTTCCTCACTCTGCCGCGGATCCGTTCCGAATCCCCGGCGTTCGACCTGCATCACCCTGAGATCGCCGCTCTCGACCAGCTCGAGAACGCCCCTCACGGTGAGAAGGCTCTGGCTGGTGGCAAGGAGGCCGGCAAGTGAAGATCCAGGGCAGGATGTTCATGTGGCTGAGCATCTTCGTGCTCGCCATGGCGGTTGTCTACGGCGTCTGGTCGAAGGAGCCTGCCGGTACCACGGCCCTCTTCCTGGCCTTCGGCCTGTGCATCATGATCGGCTTCTACCTGGGCTTCACCGCCCGGCGGGTCGACGCGGGTGCCCAGGACAACAAGGAAGCGGATGTGGCGGACGACGCCGGCGAGGTGGGGTTCTTCAGCCCGCACAGCTGGCAGCCGCTCTCCCTCGCGATCGGAGGCGCACTCGCCTTCCTGTCGATCGCGATCGGCTGGTGGCTGATGTACTTCTCGGCGCCGCTGATCCTGGTCGGCATCTGGGGCTGGGTCTTCGAGTACTACCGCGGTGAGAACCGCACCCAGTAACACGAGCTGAGCTCTCAGGGGCCCGGACATTCCGTCAGGAGTGTCCGGGTTCCTTCGTTTGCCGTAGCCACGATCACCCATACGCCTTATCCGGCGCGCCGCGGCCGACGCTGCTTCCTAGCGTGAGGCCATGAGCAGAAAACCGAGCAAGGGCTCCGTCATAGGTTGCACGCTCCTGCTGATCGCGCTCGGCGCGAGTGCCGCCGGCTGCAGCAGCGACGGCAACCCGCTGTCCGCCGAGCCGTACGACGCCGCCGACCAGATCGCCTTCAACGGCCCCGCGGGAGACGGCAAGAAGGCCGACCCCGACAAGCCCCTGGAAGTCACCGCGGAGGGCTCCGACGGCCGCATCACGGACGTCACCGCCAGGGACGCCGCAGGACGCTACGTGGCGGGCGAACTCTCCGCCGACGGCACCCGCTGGCACAGCACCTCTCCGCTCGCCGCCAACGCCCGTTACTCGGTCCGCGTGAGCACCGAGGACGAGGACGGCGCCCCCGGCCGCAAGGTCCTCACCTTCGACACCAGCAAGCCGACCACCAAGAAGCACCTGACGGTGACGTTCGGCCCCAAGGCCGGCACCTACGGCGTCGGCCAGCCCGTCACGGCCGAACTGAGCCAGCCCGTCAAGGACCGGAACCAGCGGGCGATAGTCGAGCGGGCCCTCAAGGTCGACTCGGCGCCCTCCGTCGAGGGCAACTGGCACTGGGTGGACGACAAGAAACTCCACTACCGCCCCAAGGAGTTCTGGCCCGCGAACGCCACCATCCAGGCCCGCAGCAACCTGGAGGGCATCAAGGTCAGCGACCGCCTCTGGGGCGGCAAGGCCAAGCCGCTGCGTTTCACCACGGGCGACCAGGTCATAGCCGTCACGGACGCCGCGACCCACCAGCTGACGCTCTACCGCAACGGCGAGGAGGTCAGGTCCATACCGGTCACGACGGGCAAGCCCGGCTTCGAGACCCGCAACGGCGTCAAGGTCGTACTGGGCAAGGAGTACTTCGTACGCATGCGCGGCACCAGCATCGGCATAGCCGAAGGCTCCGCGGAGTCCTACGACCTACCGGTCTACTACGCCACCCGTGTGACCTGGAGCGGCGAATACGTGCACGCCGCCCCCTGGTCCGTCGGCTCCCAGGGCTACGCCAACGTCAGCCACGGCTGCACCGGAATGAGCACCGCCAACGCCGAGTGGTTCTTCGACAACGTCCGCGAGGGCGACATCGTCAAGGTCATCAACTCCTACGGCAACACCATGGAACCGTTCGGCAACGGCTTCGGCGACTGGAACCTGGAGTGGAAGAACTGGCGCAACGGCAGCGCGCTGGTGGGCGGCACCCCTGAGGGTCCAAGCCCCTCGGAACGGGCAAGGCTGAGGCCCCAGAGCATCTAGACCGAAGGCGCGGCGGCGCCGACCTCGAGGGGCGCGGGCCTGTATCGATATGCGACTCCGCCGCCAGGGCGCGACAAGCCACAGCGGAGCAGCCGCACACGAAACCCGCACCCCGGGCCCCGTGGCGCCCGGCAGCGCCCCTTACGCGCTCGCAAGCCTCTGCGTGCGCAACAGGGAAGCCAGGGCCCCCGCGAACTCCACCGGCTCCACGGGCAACGTCACAGCCGCCTCGGCCCGACTCCACGTGGCGAGCCAGGCGTCCTGCGGCCGGCCGATCAGCAGCAGCACCGGCGGGCAGTTGAACACCTCGTCCTTGATCTGCCGGCAGACCCCCATGCCCCCCATGGGCACGGCCTCACCGTCCAGCACACAGACGTCGATGCCCCCCTTGTCCAGCTCACGCACCACCGCCTCCGGCGTCGCGCACTCCACGAACTGCACCACAGGCACGTCCGGTGCGGGCCGGCGCCCGGTGGCCAGCCTCACCTGCTCGCGGGTGTTGGAGTCGTCGCTGTAGACCAGCACCGTGGCGGTCGGCTGCATTGTTCCTCCGTGACGTCAGCGTCGTAAGGACAGGCCCGTTGGGCCGGATGCTACTCCCTTGAACACCACGTCAACACCGGTACGGACAGCGAAGACACTCCGAACGGCACCCCCCGGAGTGAGGGCGGGATAAGCGACCGACATAATGTCGGTCGTGGCGACAGCAACGACAGTAGACAAGGGTCACGCGCACCCGTCGGTCAACCGACCGAACCTCACCAGCGTCGGAACCATCATCTGGTTGAGTTCCGAGCTGATGTTCTTCGCGGCCCTCTTCGCGATGTACTTCACCCTGCGATCGGTGACCGGTCCGGACTTCTGGCATGAGAAGGCCGACGCCCTGAACTTCCCGTTCTCGGCGACGAACACCACGATCCTGGTGCTTTCCTCCCTCACCTGCCAGCTCGGCGTCTTCGCTGCCGAGCGCGGTGACGTGAAGAAGCTCCGGGGCTGGTTCATCGTCACCTTCATCATGGGTGCGATCTTCATCGGCGGTCAGGTGTACGAGTACACCGAGCTGGTCAAGCACGAGGGCCTCTCGCTCTCGTCCGACCCGTACGGCTCGGTCTTCTACCTGACCACCGGCTTCCACGGCCTGCACGTGACGGGCGGTCTGATCGCCTTCCTGCTGGTCCTCGGCCGCACTTACGCGGCCAAGAGGTTCACGCACGAGCAGGCGACCGCCGCGATCGTCGTGTCCTACTACTGGCACTTCGTCGATGTCGTCTGGATCGGCCTTTTCGCCACGATCTACATGATCAAGTAGCCGGGCCCGATCCCGCGCGCGTTTCACAAACGCACCTGACAGAAGCATCGACGCAGAAGATCCTGACACCGGGGTAATCCGTGAAAAAGCTCTCCGCACGACGACGCCATCCGCTGGCGGCGGTCGTCGTCCTACTCCTCGCGCTGGCGTGCACGGGAGGGGTGTACGCCGTGTTCGCGCCCGCGGGCAAGGCACAGGCCGAGGAAACCGCTCAGTCCCTCACCATCGAGGAGGGCAAGAAGCTCTACGCCGTCGGCTGCGCCAGCTGCCACGGAACCGGCGGTCAGGGCACCTCCGACGGTCCGAGCCTGGTGGGCGTCGGCGCCGCTGCCGTCGACTTCCAGGTCTCGACGGGCCGTATGCCGGCCGCCACCTCCCAGGCCGCCCAGGTCCCGGCGAAGAAGAACATCTACTCGCAGGCCGAGATCGACCAGCTCGCGGCGTACATCGCCTCGCTGGGCGCCGGTCCGAACGTCCCGACCGAGGAGCAGTACAGCTCCGAGGGCGCGGACATCGGCAAGGGCGGCGAGCTCTTCCGCAACAACTGCGCCCAGTGCCACAATTTCACCGGCAAGGGCGGCGCACTGACGAAGGGCAAGTTCGCACCGAGCCTCGAGGGCGTCGACCCGAAGCACATCTACGAGGCCATGCAGACCGGCCCGCAGAACATGCCGTCGTTCCCCGACACCACGCTGTCGGAGCAGAACAAGAAGGACATCATCGCGTACCTGCACGCGGTCAACAGCGACGAGACGGTCAACCCGGGTGGTCTGGAGCTGGGCGGCCTCGGGCCGGTCAGTGAAGGCCTCTTCGCCTGGATCTTCGGGCTCGGTGCACTGATCGCGGTCGCCGTCTGGGTCGCCGCTCGGACCGCAAAGGCCAAGAAGTCATGAGTAGCCAAGACATTCCAGAAGAGAACCTGCCCGCTGAGCAGGACGCCCACGTCGCGGTAGCGGACGAGAAGAACCCCTTCGCCGACCCCGGCCTGCCGCCCCACGAGCACCGGATCCAGGACGTCGACGAGCGGGCCGCCCGGCGGTCCGAGCGCACGGTGGCCATGCTGTTCACGGTGTCGATGCTGGCCACCGTCGGCTTCATCGCCTCGTACGTCGCGATCCCGCACGACAAGTCGATCTTCGTCTTCCCGATCGGTCACCTCAACGCGCTGAACTTCGCGCTGGGTCTGACCCTCGGCGCGGCGCTGTTCTGCATCGGCGCGGGCGCGGTCCACTGGGCCCGCACCCTGATGTCCGACGTCGAGGTCGCCGACGAACGGCACCCGATCGCTGCGGAGCCCGAGGTCAAGGCCAAGGTCATGGCCGACTTCAAGCAGGGCGCCAAGGAGTCCGCGCTGGGTCGCCGCAAGCTGATCCGCAACACGATGTTCGGAGCGCTGGCCCTGTTCCCGCTCTCCGGCGTCGTGCTGCTGCGTGACCTCGGCCCGCTGCCCGGGACCAAACTGCGCCACACGCTGTGGTCCAAGGGCAAGCTGCTCGTCAACATGAACACCAACGAGCCGCTGCGTCCCTCGGACGTCGCGGTCGGCTCCCTCACCTTCGCCAAGCCGGAGGGCCTCGAGGAGCACGACCACGACTTCCAGAACGAGATCGCCAAGGCCGCCCTGATGATCGTGCGGATCCAGCCCGCCGACATCAAGGACAAGCGCGAGCTCGAGTGGTCGCACGAGGGCATCGTCGCGTACTCGAAGATCTGCACCCACGTCGGTTGCCCGATCTCCCTGTACGAGCAGCAGACGCACCACGTGCTCTGCCCCTGCCACCAGTCCACCTTCGACCTCGCCGACGGTGCCCGAGTGATCTTCGGCCCGGCCGGGCACGCCCTGCCGCAGCTGCGCATCGGCGTGAACGACGAGGGCTACCTCGAGGCGCTCGGCGACTTCGAAGAGCCCGTCGGTCCTGCATTCTGGGAGCGCGGATGAGCACGACAGAGACCACCGAGTCCCGCTCGCGCGGGAAGGCACCGGCCGGCGAGCGCGTCGCCGACTGGGCCGACGGCCGGCTGGGGATCTACTCCCTCGCCAAGGCCAACATGCGCAAGATCTTCCCCGACCACTGGTCGTTCATGTTGGGTGAGGTCTGCCTCTACAGCTTCATCATCATCATCCTCACGGGTGTGTATCTGACGCTGTTCTTCCACCCGTCGATGAACGAGGTGGAGTACCACGGCAGTTACGTCCCGCTGCAGGGACAGCTCATGTCGGAGGCGTTCAGCTCGACGCTGCACATCTCCTTCGACGTGCGCGGTGGTCTGCTCATCCGGCAGATCCACCACTGGGCCGCGCTGATCTTCCTGGCCGGCATGTTCGTGCACATGATGCGCGTGTTCTTCACGGGCGCGTACCGCAAGCCGCGTGAGATCAACTGGCTGTTCGGCTTCCTGCTGTTCGTCCTGGGCATGTTCACCGGTTTCACCGGCTACTCGCTCCCCGACGACCTGCTCTCCGGCACCGGTGTGCGCTTCACCGAGGGCGCGATCCTGTCCATGCCGATCGTCGGCACGTACATCTCGTTCTTCCTCTTCGGCGGCGAGTTCCCGGGCGTCGACTTCGTGGCCCGGTTCTACTCGATCCACATCCTGCTGCTGCCGGGCATCATGCTCGGCCTGGTGGTCGGCCATCTGATCCTGGTCTTCTACCACAAGCACACGCAGTTCGCGGGCCCCGGAAAGAGCAACAAGAACGTCGTCGGCATGCCGCTGCTGCCGGTCTACATGGCCAAGGCCGGAGGCTTCTTCTTCCTGGTCTTCGGTGTCATCGCGGTCATCTCGGCGGTTGCGCAGATCAACCCGATCTGGGCCATGGGTCCCTACCGTCCGGACATGGTGTCCACCGGCGCCCAGCCCGACTGGTACATGGGCTTCGCCGAGGGTCTGGTCCGGTACATGCCGGGCTGGGAGGTCAACTTCTGGGGTCACACGCTCGTCCTGGGTGTGTTCATCCCGCTGGTGCTCTTCGGCCTGGTGCTGATGGCGATCGCGCTCTACCCGTTCATCGAGTCCTGGGTCACCGGCGACAAGCGCGAGCACCACATCCTGGACCGTCCGCGCAACGCCCCGACGCGTACCGCCTTCGGTGTCGCCTGGGTCACGGTGTACATGATCGGCCTGGTCGGCGGTGGCAACGACCTGTGGGCCACCCACTTCCACCTGTCGATCAACGCGGTCACCTGGTTCGTCCGGATCGGCTTCTTCGTCGGACCGGTCCTCGCGTTCATCATCACCAAGCGGATCTGCCTCGGCCTGCAGCGCCGGGACAAGGACAAGGTGCTGCACGGCCGCGAGTCGGGCATCATCAAGCGCCTGCCGCACGGTGAGTTCATCGAGGTGCACGAGCCGCTCAGCCAGGACGCGCTGCACACCCTGACCGCGCACGAGCAGTACAAGCCGCTCGAGATCGGCCCGACGGTCGACGAGAACGGCGTCGAGCGCAAGGTGAAGGGCTCCGAGAAGCTGCGCGCCAAGCTCAGCAAGTCGTACTTCGGCGAGGACGGCCAGATCCCCAAGCCGACCGTCGAGGAGTACAAGGAGATCACCAGCGGCCACGGCCACCACTGACGCTGCGCCAGCTACGCCACGGTTGAGGGCCCCGTCCGGTTGTCCGGACGGGGCCCTCGGCCGTGTACGGGGCCCGTCCGGGGTTCGGACGCGGCCCTTCTTCGTGCCTGCGGGCTGGATAGGGTGGACCCGTTGAGACTCATGTCCCGCAGTGCGGGACACCACAACTGACCCAGGAGCGGCTTATGAGCGCTGTGACCCCCGCTGGAGGCGACACCGCGGCGGGCCGTTCCTGGCCCGAGGTACTGAGCGCCCTGCTCGGCGGACAGGACCTGAGCGCCGCGGACACGGCATGGGCGATGGACCGCTTCATGAGCGGCGAGGCCTCGGACGCCCAGATCGCCGGCTTCATGGTGGCCCTGAGAGCCAAGGGCGAGACCGTCGAGGAGATCAACGGTCTCGTCGAGGCGATGTACGCCCACGCGCAGCCGCTGGACATCCCCGGACCGGCCGTCGACATCGTCGGCACGGGCGGGGACCGGGCCAAGACGGTGAACATCTCGACGATGTCCGCCATCGTGATCGCCGGCGCCGGCGCGAAGGTCGTCAAGCACGGCAACCGGGCGTCGTCCTCGGCGAGCGGCTCGTCCGACGTGCTGGAGAAGCTCGGCATCAACCTGGACCTCTCACCCGAGGGCGTGGCCCGGGTGGTGGACGAGGCCGGGATCACCTTCTGCTTCGCGGCCAAGTTCCACCCCTCGATGCGGTTCGTCGGTGGCGTACGACGGGACCTCGGGGTTCCGACCTCGTTCAACCTCCTCGGCCCGCTCACCAACCCCGCCCGGGTCACCGCCTCGGCCGTCGGCTGCTTCGACACCCGGATGGCGGGGCTGATCGCCGGAGTCCTGGCCGAGCGCGGCTCGTCCGCGCTGGTGTTCCGGGGCGACGACGGCCTCGACGAGCTGACGACGACCGCCACCTCGCGGGTATGGGTGGTGCGCGACGGCAAGGTGACCGAGGAGGCCTTCGACCCCCGTGACGTCGGCCTCGAGCTGGTGCCCGTGGAGGCGCTGCGGGGCGCGGACGCCTCGTACAACGCGGAGGTCGCCCGGCGGCTCCTGGACGGCGAGCCGGGTCCGGTGCGCGACGCAGTACTGCTCAACTCGGCGGCGGCGCTCGTGGCGTTGGAGCAGACGGACGCTCCGCTCACCGAGCAGATCCAGCTCGGGATGGCGAGGGCGGCCCAGTCGATCGACTCGGGGGCGGCCAAGCGGACGCTGGACCTCTGGGTGGCGGCCAGCAACACCTGAGTTCCCCACGATGTGACGCGGGGCGCAGTCCGGATCCTGGACTGCGCCTTGCGAGCTGAAGATCGTGTGGCAGGATATTGGACCAGGTCATGAGTGACAGTCATGAGGCCCCGGCCGACTGTCCGGCAACCCTCCGTCCGTGGCGGGGTGCCCCGGGTGAAGACCAGGCCGTAGGCAGCGAGGTCTGCGGCAAGCGCGGGCCCCTCTCGAAACCAGGGGTCCTGGTCGTTCGAGGGAGTCTTCCGTGAGCAAGCGAATGCGATAGGGCCGCAGAGCCCCGCCTCCGCAAACCCTTTTCTCTTCTCGCATGCCCCTCAGCCGGCATGCCCCTCACGGGAGTTCGCCATGTCTGTCTCCACCGCTGCCGCCGACCAGTCCGTTTGTGCCTCTCTGCCCGTTCTGGGTCGTGATGTCACCGTCCCGCTCGTCACCGGCGGCGAGGTCACCTACGCCGCGCTCGACTACGCCGCCAGCGCCCCAGCCCTCCAGCGTGTCTGGGACGACGTCGCCGCCTACGCGCCGTACTACGGCAGCGTCCACCGCGGAGCCGGCTACCTCTCCCAGCTCTCCACCGACCTGTTCGAGAACGCCCGCAGGACGGTCACCGAGTTCCTCGACTGCCGCCCCGACGACCAGCTGATCTTCACCCGGTCCACCACCGACTCGCTGAACCTCCTCGCCGCCGCGCTGCCGGCCGACTGCCAGGTCTTCGTCTTCGAGACCGAGCACCACGCCTCCCTGCTGCCGTGGCGCGACGCCCGCGTCACCTACCTCAACGCGCCCCGTACCCCCCGCCAGGCCGTCGAGACCCTGGAGCGCGCCCTCGCCGACCGCGACCCGTACGGCCCGGCCCTGGTCTGCGTCACCGGCGCCTCGAACGTCACGGGTGAGCTGTGGCCCGTGCGGGAGCTCGCGGCCGCCGCCCACGCGCACGGCGCCCGCATCGTGCTCGACGCCGCCCAGCTGGCCCCGCACCACCCGGTGAGCGTCCGCGACCTGGACGTCGACTGGGTCGCCTTCTCCGGCCACAAGCTGTACGCCCCCTTCGGCTCGGGCGTCCTGGCCGGCCGTTCCGACTGGCTGCGCGAGGCGGAGCCGTACCTCGCGGGGGGCGGTGCCTCGCGGAAGGTGTCGCGGCGTGGGGACGGGGGCGTCGACGTGGAGTGGCACGAGAGCGCCGCCCGCCACGAGGCCGGCTCCCCGAACGTCATCGGCGCCTACTCCATCGCCTCCGCCTGCAAGGCGCTGACCGAGGCCGGCTTCGACACACTCGTCGCCCGTGAGCAGTACCTGATCGAGAAGGTCCGCGCGGGCCTCGCGGAGGTCCCCGAGGTCCGGATCCTCTCCCTCTTCGGTGACGACGCCCCGCGCGTCGGCGTCATCTCCTTCGTCGTCGAGGGCTGGAACAGCTCCCACTTCGCCGCCGCGCTCTCCGCCGAGTACGGCATCGGGGTGCGGGACGGGCTGTTCTGCGCCCACCCTCTGGTCCGCACCCTGCTGGGCAGCGACCCGCAGACGCAGGGCGAGTGCGGGGCCCCGGAGGCGGCGCCCGGCGAGAAGTCCCTGAACGCGATCCGGGTGAGCTTCGGGGCCGGTACGCCGGACGAGCACGTCGAGAGGTTCGTGAACGCCGTGCGGGAGCTCGTGACGGACGGCGCCCGGTGGAACTACCGCACGGAGGACGGGCGTTGCGTGCCGGACACCTCCGCGTGAGCCGGTAGCCGGGCGCCCAGCAGGATCATCCGCAGGGCCCGTTCGGTGGCGTCCGTGAGGAGCTCGGAGGCCCGCACCAGGGCCTCCGCCAGCGCCATCGGGGCCGGCAGGATGCCGCTGAACGCGTCCACACCCGGCACGTCGTGCGCACCCTCGCCGAGCGTGCCCGCCAGTGCGAGCACCGGACGGCCGTACAGCTTGGCCCGGCGGGCCACCTCGGCCGGGACCTTGCCGCGGGGCGTCTGGTGGTCCAGGGCGCCCTCCGCGGTGACGACCAGGTCGGCGCGGGCGAGGCGGGCGTCGAGGTCGAGGTGGTCGAGGAGCACGTCGAAGCGGGGGAGCAGCCTGGCGCCGAGGGCGGCCAGGCCCGCGCCCAGGCCGCCGGACGCGCCGGTGCCGGGGCCGTGACGCAGGTCGGTGCCCCCCGCCCCCAGGTCGCGTGTGAGGACGTCCGCCCAGTTCTCCAGGCCGGCCGACAGATGCTCGACCTGTGCGGGTGTCGCCCCCTTCTGCGGGCCGAAGACGCGGGCCACGCCGCGCTCGCCGCACAGCACGTTGTACGGGTTGCAGGCGACCAGTAGCTCGACGTCCCGCAGGCGCGGGTCCAGGCCGGACGGGTCGATCCGGGCGAGCCGTGTCAACTCACCGCCTCCATGCGGGAGTTCGAAGCCGTCGGCGTCCAGCAGCCGGGCGCCGAGTGCCTGGAGCGCGCCGGCGCCCCCGTCGGAGGTACCCGAGTCGCCGCAGCCGACCAGGATGCGCCGTACGCCGGTGTCGAGCGCGGCGCGGATCAGCTCGCCGACGCCGTAGGTGGTCGTGGCGCCCGGGTCGCGCAGGGTGCGCGGGACGAGGGACAGCCCGGCCACCGCGGCCATCTCGACGACCGCCGTGTCCCGGGAACCGAGCAGAGCGAAGTGCGTGCCGAGCGGTTCGCCGACGGGGCCCGTGGCAGGCAGGGCGACGAGCCGTCCGCCGGTCGCGGCGGCCAGCGCGGTGGCGGTGCCCTCACCGCCGTCCACCAGCGGGATCAGGTCGATCACGACGTCCGGCAGGGCCCGTCGGACGCCGTCCGCGATGGCGTCGGCGGCGGCCTGGGCGGACAGGGACTCCTTGAAGCCACTGGGGGCCACTACGACTCGGGTCAGCATCAGATCTCCTCAACAGGTCGTCGAGGCTGCAACGCCCCGAGCGGAAATGCCCTCAGGGGCGCGGGGCTGTGACATATGCGGCTCCGCCGCGTGGGCGCGACCAGCCACGACGGCGCAGCAGCCTCCCGTCGACATGGCGCGGCACTCACAGCGGAACGCCCAACAGCGGCCACACCGCGACGGCGAACAGCAGGACGAGCCCGGCGGTCAGCGGCGCCAGGACGGCGGACAGGCGCAGCAGGTCGCGCGGGGTGTAGGTGGGCGTCCCGGGGAGGTCGGAGAAGAGCGCGACCGGTTTCGCGGAAGCCGGGAGCGTGTGACAGAACCCGGCCGCGGCGGTGGACGCGAGCGCCGCTGCGACCGGATTCACCCCGGCCCCCACCGCCGCCGCGACCACCAGGGGGACCAGGACCGAGGAGCGGGCCGAGCGGGACTGGAGGACCAGGTGGGCCGCCGTGCTGATCGCGATCACCACGGCCAGGAACAGCAGCGGGCTGACGTCCGTGGGGAGTTCGGCCACCAGCCATCTCGCAGCCCCGGAGTCGGCGAGCGCGACGCCCATCGCCATCGTCGCGGCCATGAACAGCAGCAATGACCAGGGGACCGTCTTCAGCGCGTCCTTCAGGTGCACGGTGCCGAGGGCCGGCGAGGCCGCCACCACCGCGCCGATCAGCGCGACGACCGCCGGCGGCACCCGGTGCAGCGGCTCGCTGCACCACAGCACCACGACCGTGCCCAGCAGCAGCGCGCACCGCTTCTCGGCCTGCGACCAGGGGCCGGTGACCGGATGGTCGCTGTGCTCCTGGATCTGCTCGGCGGTGATGCGCACGGCGCCCTTACGGTCCGCGCGTCGAGTCGTCGTCAGGAGTACGGCCTCGGCGGCCAGGTGGGACGACGCCACGGCCAGCGGCAGGCCGAGCAGCAGCCACTCGGTGAAGCCGATCCGTTCACCGGTGGCCTGCCAAAGCACCGAGACGGTGATGAGGTGGGCGCCCGCGCCGATCAGCGTCGCCACCGCCGACAGCAGGATCACGGTCGGGAACAGCAGCGCCAGCATCACGACCAGCCGCCGCCGGTCGGCCAGCGCCTTGGCGAGCGCCAGGAACACCGGCAGCGCGAGGGCGGCCCGGCCGGACGTGGCCGGTACCGCGAACGCCGTGACGACCAGGGCGGCCGTGGTC
This sequence comes from Streptomyces sp. NPDC012935, assembly GCF_042900345.1. Lineage (NCBI taxonomy): Bacteria > Bacillati > Actinomycetota > Actinomycetes > Kitasatosporales > Streptomycetaceae > Streptomyces > Streptomyces sp. NPDC012935. The sequence goes on along the minus strand of NZ_JBIBBC010000005.1, from coordinate 471,322 downwards.
AGGTGCACGAGCTGCCGTACGGTGCGCGCCCCGCCGACCAGGAACGCCGCCGCCCGTCCCGCGAGCCCCGTCCGGGTCACCGCGGCCGCCAGCACGAAGGCGCAGATCAGCAGCCACACCGTCGAGTCGCCGAGGGTGCCGAAGAGCGTGTCGCTGCTGATCACCCCGGTCACCGTGAGCGCGAGTCCGGCGCCCAGCGCGATGTACGTGTCGTCGACCGGGGTGGCGATCCAGGCGCAGGTCGCCAGGGCGAACACGGCGAGGGTGAGGCGGGCGTCGGCGCCGAGGCCGGCGAAGTTGCCGGGCACGGCGAGCAGCGCGCACAGGGAGAGCGCGACGCAGAGGCCGACGCCCAGTCGGAGGTTCAGGGTCACGTCATCCAGGGTTCACCTGGGCCGTGAGCCGTCGATGAGCCGTACATGAAGGAGACTTCACGCGGGCCGAAGGGGACTTCAGGCCGACAGGCGGTACCCCACGCCGCGCACCGTCTCGAACCGTTCGGCCCCGACCTTCTTGCGCAGCGCCCGCACGTACACATCCACGATGTTGGAGCCGGGGTCGAAGTCGTAGCCCCACACGTGCGACAGGATCTGCTCGCGGGACAGTACCTGGCCCGGATGCCTCAGGAACAGCTCCAGGAGCACGAACTCACGGGCGGTCAGGTCCACGGTCCGCTCCCCGGCCCGTGCCCGCCGGGTGCGCAGGTCGAGGGCCAGCGAGCCGGACCGCAGCACCGTCACCTCCGGAGCCCGGGCCGCAGTACGCAGCCGCAGCCGGACCCGCGCGAGGAGTTCCTCGAAGCGGAACGGCTTGGTCATCCAGTCGTCGGCGCCGCCCTCCAGACCGGCCACCGTGTCCCGTACGGAGTCCCGCGCGGTCAGCACGATCACCGGGACCGTCACCCGGGCCTCGCGCAGTTCGCGCAGCACGGTGAAGCCGTCCCGGCCGGGCAGGCCGATGTCCAGGACCACCAGATCGAAACTGCCGGTCAGCGCGTACTCGTGGGCGGCGTCGCCGTCGCCGACGACGGTCGTGGTGAAGCCGTTGGAGCGCAGCCCCTTCTGGACGAAGGAGGCGATCCTTTCCTCGTCCTCGACGATGAGAATGCGGTTCACGTGTGTGCCTCTCCCAGTGCCAGTACGAAGGTGGCGCCGCCGCCGTCGGTGTCGCGCAGCCGGACCCGGCCGCCGTGCGCCTCGGCGATCGCCCGGACGATCGACAGTCCGAGCCCGGCTCCGGAGCCGCGGGCGCCGCGCCGGGACGTGCCGCGCCGGAACCGTTCGAAGATCACCTCGCCGTCCTGCGGCTGGACACCGCAGCCGGAGTCGGCGACGTACAGCTCGACGCCGGGCCCGTCCGTGCGCGAGCCGATCCGGACGGTCTGCCCGGGCGCGGTGTGCTGCACGGCGTTCTGGGCGAGCTGGACCATCGCCTGGGTGATGCGCTGCGGGTCCAGCTCGGCCTCGACGTCGGCCACCTCGGCGAGCTGCCAGTCCCGTTCGCCGAGGGTGCGGGCCTTGACGTAGACGTCGGCGGTGAGTTCGGCGAGCTGGACGGGCTCGGGGGTGACGAAGTCGGGGCGCTCGGCCTTGGCGAGCAGCAGCAGGTCCTCGACGATGCGGCTCATCCGGTCCAGCTCGTCGGTGACCAGGCGTATCGTCTCCTCGCGCTCGGCGGGGTCGTCGCCCATCAGCTCCAGATGACCGCGCACGATGGTGATCGGCGTGCGCAACTCGTGGCCCGCGTCGTCGACGAACTCGCGCTGGGCGGCGAAGGCGCGCTCCAGCCGGTCGAGCATCGCGTTGAACGTCTCCGCGAGCGCGGCGATGTCGTCGCGCCCGTGCACCGGGATACGGCGGGTCAGGTCCTGCTCGGTGAGCTGCGCCGCCGCGGTGCGCACCAGCCGCACGGGCTTGAGGATCCGCCCGGAGACGGCCCAGCCGATGCCGGTCATCATGAGCAGGGCGACCCCGGAGATGGCGAGCAGGATACGGAACTCCGCGTTCACGGCGGCCTGTTCGCGCCCCGGGTGGAAGGCGACGACGAACGCCGCCTCCGCCTCGCCGCCGGCCCGGGCGACCGTGACCTTGGCCCAGCGGATCTCGCCGGACGCCCGGTGCACGGTGCCGGTGGCGTCGGGCGAGTCGAAGATGCGGCGGCGGGCGTCGGCGTCCTCGTGCAGGGGCACGGCGACGAGGATGCCGCGCGGCTGGATGAACTGCGCCGGGGTCCGGCCCGCCCGGCCCACCAGGCCGATCAGCTCCTCGTCCGGATCGGCGTACTGGCGCACCAGGAACTCGCGCAGCAGCCGGGACGGGTCGGTGAACGGCCGCCCGGTTTCCGGGTCGACGCCCCGCTCCTCGAAGTTCGCGAACTCGCCCGCCTCCTGCGTGAGCAGCCCGTTCACCCGGTGGTCGACGTCCCGCAACAGGATCGACCGCGTGGTCGCCGCCACGGACACCAGCCCGACGGCCATGACGAGCAGCAGCCAGAGCAGGATGCGGACCCGCGCGGAGATCCGGCGGCGCACGGGATCGGGGGGTGTCGTCGGGCTCATGGCGACGGAGTGGCGCCTGGCCGTGAGGAAGAAGGGGCGCGGCGGGTCGGCGTCGCGGGTCTCGACGCCGCTGGGTCCGCGGTCGCGCGGCGGGGCCCCCTCGACGGGGGGCAGGGTCGGAGATCGTCCGCCGCGGCTGCGGGGTGGGCCGACCGCGGAGCACCGGGGCCGGGAGCGACGACCCGACCCGGCCGGGACCGCGCCTGGCCCGTCCGTGCAACGACCGTCTTGCACCCGCTCGCCGGCCCACGCGCCCCCGGAGGTGAGGATCCCAGCCGCGCTGTCGTCACCTGCCGCCTCCCTCACGTTCTCGACAGGGCACCGCCAGGGCCCTGTCGTTTGGATCATGCCGGCGTCGCGGGGTCTGGCACGCGCGTCTGCCGCGTTGTCGTCGGTTGTCGACTCCCCCATGCTCGAACCGGCTGCGCGCTGCTCGCGAGGGGGGACCCCCATCGCGTCGCCGCCCTCCTCCGCCGTGCAGCTGCGCGCACCAGACCCCGCTCGGGTCGGCTGAAGGGCGCAGTACCTCGCAGCCGACCTGTCCGAACGACAGGCCCTAGCCGTCGTCCCCGGGCTCGCCCCGGTCGTCGTCTCCGGTCTCCCGTTCCTGGGCGTCGTCATCGTCGTCGCCCGTGGGGCCGTCTGTCACCGGGGGCCGGGAGACGATCTCGTCGCTCGGCGCCGGCGAGGGCCGGGCCGGGGTCGGGGTGGGGGAGCCGCTGTCCAGCTCGACCTTGGCCGGGACCGTGGGGGACTCCGGGTTGTCGGTGAGGGCGAAGCTCGTCGCGGCGATGCCGAGGGGGATCGCCACGACGGCGGCCAGCGCCGCGATCCGGTGCGAGAAGACCATGCGGCCGATCCTGCGGCCTAGGCCCGGCCCGGAGGATGAGTCCAGGATGAAGAACTCTTCATGTTCGGGCCGCGGCCGTCCTCAGCTGTCCAGCCCGATGGCGAACGCGGCCTCGATGTCGTGCTGCGAGTAGGTACGGAACGCCACGTGCGTGTCCGTGCCCTCCACCCCGGGGATCTTGCTGATCCGGCCCGGAATGACCTCGGCGAGATCCTCGTGCTCCTTCACCCGCACCATGGCGATCAGGTCGTACGTACCGGTGACCGAGAAGACCTCGGTGACGCTCTCCAGCGAAGCGATCCGCTCCGCGATCTCGGGAATCCGGTCCACGCTGGTCTTGATGAGGACGATCGCGGTGATCACGGTTGGTTCTCTCCCTCGGAGGCCATTGCTGGGGCTCTCACCCTACTCGTGGTCCAGTTGGCCCGGTTGTTCTGCCGGGGGTCCGGGGGTTGGCCCCTGGGAAGACACAGCAGTCGCAGGGCGGAATCGGGCCCACGCGAAGCCGAAGCCCAGCCCGAACCCGACCAGGTGCGCCAGATACGCCACCCCCGGTCCCTGCTCCGCCCGGCCCGCCGCCACCCACTGCAGCGCCACCCAGAACGGCAGCACGACCCAGGCGGGGAAGCGCAGCGGCAGGAAGAGCAGGAACGGCAGCAGGCTTGTCACCCGCGCCCCGGGGAAGAGGAACAGGAACGCGCCGAGGACAGCAGAGATCGCCCCGGACGCGCCGACCAGGGACTGGGTCGAGTCGTCGTTGGCGGCCGCGTAGCCCAGCAGGGCCAGGTAGCCGCAGCCCAGATAGAAGAGCGTGAACTGGACGCGGCCCATCCGTTCCTCGGTCATCACGCCGAAGACGTAGAGGAAGAGCATGTTGCCGAGCAGGTGCACCCAGCTGCCGTGCACGAACAGCGCCGTCGCGGGGGTGAGGGCGGCCCGGGGCGCCCCCTCGAACAGCTCCGCGGGCACGACACCCCAGCGGTGGAAGTAGGCCCGCTGAGCTGCGAGCAGCTCGTCGCCGGAGCCGTACGCCGGATTGAGTCCCGCCGCCGGGCCGATCAGGAAGATCAGGCAGCACAGGACGATCAGCCCGTACGTCACCGGCGCCGAGGACCGCAAGGCGGCACGGACCGATCGGCCCGCCCTGCCGAACCGAGTCCCGAAATGCGCCACGCTCCAGTTGCCGATCATGGACACAGAGCATGACGTAACAGGACGCACGCGCACAGACCGCCTCGCCGCCCGGGACGGACGGGCGGTGGGTACCCGCCAGGCCGTAGGGTTACGAGCCACACGCACCGGGGCCCGGCGCGTCGCGGACAATAGAAGGTCTAGAAGGAAAGAGCACAGTCACGATGACGGTTCCCCTGCCGACCACCACGACGCGGTGGCGCTGCACCCTCTGCGGCAACCTCACGCGCTTCGACGTGACGCGCTCGTCCAAGGTCGTGGAGTACGTCCACCTCGATCTGGCCGGTGAGCCCAAGGTCGAGGAGCGCGAGGTGCTCAGTGAGACCATCGAGTCGGTGCGCTGCCGCTGGTGCAACGCCGTGGACAAGGTGGAACTCGTGGACAGGCCGGGCGCCGACTCCTGACGGGAGCGGCCCCCGCACAGGCATTGGGGTGTGACGGATGGTGGAGACACAAGGCGGGGGGCCGGACGACGGCGCCGCTGAGGTGCTCGACCGTCCGCTGCCCGACGGTGTACGGCGCAAGGTCGTGCAGATCGTGTCCGACGGCTTCGGCGGGCTGACCGTCGGTGAACTGCCCGCACAGCTCAGGCAGTACGCCAGATTCGCGCCGAACCGGCGGGCCAAGTTCGCCGGCAACGCCATGGCGGCGGCGCTGGAGACCGATCCGCTGTTCCGGCAGCGCATCGGGGAGAAGTTCAGAGAGGCCCAGCCGGAACTCGCCGGCGCCCTCGACGCCGGCTCGGCGCCCCCGGCCGCGGACCCGCTCGACGTGGCGGCCGCGGCCTATGTTCTGCGCCCCACCGGCTGGGTCAAGCTGGTCACCGCGGCCGGCGAGGAGGCCCAGCGCGCCGACGCCGAGCGCGTCGACGAGGAGAACCGGGCCGAGCTGGAGCGGCTGCGCGAGGAGCTCGCGCACGCCCGTGAGCACACCCGGCACGAGACCGAGCGGCTGCGCACCGAGCTGGACGCGGCGAAGAAGGAAGCCGAATCGCTTCACCGAAAGCTGCGCTCGGCCCTCAGCGACGTCAAGCGCGGCGAGGCCGCCCTGCGCAAGGTGCACGGCGAGATCGAGACCGTACGTGCCGAGGGGCACGCCCAGGTCTCCGCGGCCGAGAGCGAGACCCGGCGCCTCAAGGCGCGGCTGGGGGAGACCGAGGCCGCCCTGGAGGCCACCCGCAGGGCCGCACGCGAGGGGCGCAGCGTCGAGGACATGCGCGTACGGCTGCTTCTGGACACCCTGCTGGACTCCGCCCAAGGGCTGCGCCGGGAGCTGGCGTTGCCGCCGGTCTCCGTACGGCCCGCCGAGACCGTGGACGCTGTCGAACCGGGACGAATGACCCCGAAGGACATCGCCGCCCGGGCCCTGTCCGAGAACGACCCCGCGATCCTCGACCAGCTCCTCGCCCTGCCCCAGGCGCACTTGGTGGTCGACGGCTACAACGTCACCAAGACCGGCTATCCCCAGATGCCGCTCGAGAAGCAGCGGCTCAGACTGCTCGGCCAGCTCTCGCAGCTCGCTGCGCAGACCGGCGCCGAGGTGACCTGCGTCTTCGACGGGGCCGAGCTGGCCGCGCCGGTGCTGCTCGCGCCGCCGCGCGGGGTGCGGGTGCTGTTCTCCAAACCGGGTATCACCGCCGACGAGTTGATCCGCCAGCTGGTGCGCGCCGAGCCGCCGGGCCGTCCGGTCATCGTCGCCTCGACCGACCGTGAGGTGGCGGACGGGGTCGCCCGGGCCGGAGCGCGGCCGGTGGCTTCTGCGGTACTTCTCAAGCGGCTGTCCTGATAACGCCAACGTACGGGCGCAATGCCCGAATTGGCGTCAATCCCGCGCGACCCAGCGTCAATCCTGCGTCACGTGATGTGAGTTGTGTGTAAAGAATGATTGGTGTGACGAGATTTTTCGTGTGAGGATTTGATCTGATCACAACTGGGTCACTAGGGTCTGGCCTCGAACCTCCGAGCGGGTGATCACTCACAAGAAGGGTTTCACCTCAGTGGCGTCCCACCGTCGACCCAAGCAGCCGAGCCGAGCACGTGTGACCGTGCTGACCACCGCTGCCGCTGCTGCCGTGGCCATCAGTGCCCAGGCCGCCAACGCGGCCCCCAGCGAGAAGCCCAGCAAGGACGAGGTCAAGGCCAAGGTCGACAAGCTCTACGAGGAGGCCGAGCAGGCCACCGAGAAGTACAACGGCGCCAAGGAGAAGCAGGAGAAGCTCCAGAAGGAGATCTCCACGATCCAGGACAACGTCGCCCGCGGCCAGGAAGAGCTCAACGAGCTGCGCGACAGCATGGGCCTCGCGGCCGCCGCCCAGTACCGCACGGGCAGCATCGACTCCTCCGTCCAGCTGTTCCTGTCGTCCGACCCGGACGACTACCTGGACAAGGCGTCCACCATGGACCAGCTGAGCGCCCAGCAGGTCGACTCGCTGAAGAAGATCCAGGACAAGCAGCGCGAGCTCTCCCAGCAGCGCACCGAGGCGTCCGACAAGCTCAAGGACCTCGCCTCCACCCGCACCGAACTGGGCAAGAAGAAGAAGCAGGTCCAGGGCAAGCTCGCCGAGGCGCAGAAGCTGCTCAACACCCTGACGGCCGCCGAGAAGGCCGCCCTCGCCGCCGAGGAGCAGCGCGCCAGCCGCGACTCCGCCGACCGGGTGGACCTCGGCAACACCGGTGCGGCCTCCGGCCGGGCCATGGCCGCCTTCCAGGCCGCCCAGAGCAAGATCGGCTCGCCGTACGTCTACGGCGCCTCCGGCCCGTCCTCCTTCGACTGCTCGGGCCTGACCTCCTGGGCCTTCGCCCAGGCCGGCGTCTCCATCCCGCGTATCTCGCAGGATCAGGCCAACGCCGGCACCAGGATCTACTCGCAGAGCCAGCTCAAGGTCGGCGACCTGGTCATCTTCTACGGCGACCTGCACCACGTCGGCTTCTACGCGGGCAACGGCCAGGTGCTGCACGCCCCGCGCAGCGGCACGGTCGTCCGGTACGAGTCGATCAACAACATGCCGTTCCAGTTCGGCGTCCGGATCTGACCCCGGCCGAACACCCCCAAGATCAACACCACGTGCCGCCCGAACGGGCGAATCACGACAACATTCGCTGACCCCGCGCCCCGCCCATGACCTGCGTCAGAGGCGGGGCGTCACTTTGTGTGCCCACCGAGGTCGTTGGTCGTCACCCCGGCACGGAGCTACTGTCTGCCGCGTTTCCCCGCTCGCCGGGGAAGGTCCTTGTCCGTTAGCGGAAGGAGAGCGGCTTCCCGTGGGGTCCCATCGCCGCCTTGCACCGACCGGGTTCGACCGGGGCGCCGGAGCAGCGCTCTGCGTCATGTCAGCCGCCGCCACGGCCCTCGGGGTCGTCCCGGCCTCGGCCGCGCCACAAGACGACACCCGCGCCAAGGTGGACCGCCTCTACGAGGAGGCCGAGAAGGCCACCGAGGCCTACAACAGGGCGGACGAGCGCGCCGACAAGCTCCGCAAGCAGGTGACCGACGCGCAGGACCGGATCGCCCGGCAGCAGGAGGACATCAACTCCAAGCGGGACGCGCTCGGTTCACTGGCCGGTGCCCAGTACCGGTCCGGTGGCCTCGATCCCTCCCTCGCGCTGCTGCTCTCCAACGACCCGGCCGACTACCTCGACAAGGCCGCCCGCATCGCCCGTCTCAGCGCCCACCAGGCCGGCGAGCTCAAGGACCTCCAGGACGCCATGCGCGAACTCGCGCAGGAACGCTCCGAGGCGACCGGGAAACTCCTCGAGCTGGACAAGAGCCGCAAGGCCGTAGTCGCCCACAAGCGGAGCGTCGAGCGCAAACTCGCCCAGGCCCGCAGGCTGCTGAACTCCCTCACGGCGGCCGACCGCGCCGCCTATGACCGCGCCTCCCGCGCCGGGCGCGCTGGCATGCCCGACTTCGGGAGCCTCGTCGCCCCCTCGGGCCGCGCCGCGGCCGCGGTCGCCGCCGCCCACTCGGCGCTGGGCAGGCCGTACGTCTGGGGCGCCAACGGTCCGTCGGGCTTCGACTGTTCGGGCCTGATCCAGTGGTCGTACGCCCAGGCCGGCGTCGCACTGCCGAGGACCTCGCAGGGGCAGCGGTACGCCGGCCGGCAGGTCCCGCTCTCCGAGGCCCAGCCCGGCGACGTGGTCACCTACCGGGGCGACGCCAGCCACGTCGGGATGTACGTGGGCAACGGCCAGGTGATCCACGCGCCCTACCCCGGCGCTCCCGTGCGCTACGACCCGGTGGGGATGATGCCGGGGGCGACGGTCACCCGGGTCTGACTCGGGGCCGAGGCCGGTCCGACGCGGGTCTGACCTTCGTGCACTCGCCGCCGTACGATCGGGAAATGGCTGGTCGAAGGCGGACGTCGGGGGCGCGCGGAACGCGCGTCGTCGTCGCGCTCTGTCTGCTGCTCGTCGCACTGGTGGGCTGCGGCGGGCGGTCCACCACCGACAGTGCCAAGGCCGAGGTGCAGCAGGTCCTCGACCGCCGGGCGGCCGCCATACTCGACCGCGACGAGACGGCGTTTCTGCGCTCGGGTGCCCGGGACTGGTTCGGCAACCTGGGCGCGGTGCCCCTGGCCGACTGGTCGTACCGCCTGACCGCCCTGCGGCGCACCGGCGACACCGCCCTCGCCGACGCCGAGCTCCGTTACCGCGTCCAGGGCCACGACCGGGCTCCCGTCAGCGTCGGCCGCACCCTGAGCCTGCGCCTGGACGTGGAGGGACACTGGTACGTCGAGGCCGAGCGGCCCGCGAAGGGCTCCGCCGAACAGCTCTGGGACCAGGGCGAGGTGAGCGCCGTACGCGGCGATGACAGCCTCGTCCTGGGCGTCGGCCAGTCCGACGGGGCGCTGCGCTCGTATGCCGAGCTGGCCGACCACGCCGTGCCGTCCGTCTCCCAGGCGTGGGGTACGGACTGGCCGCGGCGCGTGGTGATCCTCGTACCGATGTCGCTGACCGACATGGCGGGCCTGCTCGGCTCGCCCGAGTCCTCCTACCGCGGGATCGCCGCGGTCACCACCGGTGAGAGCGGCGCCCCGGCGAGCGCGCCCGCGGACCGGATCATCGTCAACCCCGACGCGTACGGCGTTCTCGGCAGCACGGGCAAGCAGGTCGTCCTCACCCATGAGACCACCCACGTCGCCACCCGCGCCCACACCACCGAAGCCACTCCGCTGTGGCTCTCGGAGGGCTACGCCGACTGGATCGGCTACCTCGGCAGCGGCCGCTCCCCGTCTCAGGCGGCGCCGGAGCTCTGGCAGGCGGTGACCGAGGGGCGGGCGCCCCAGACACTGCCGACGGACGAGGACTTCGGCTTCTCCGGCGACGCGGGGCGGCTCGCACAGGCCTACGAGAGCGGCTGGCTGGCCTGCCGGCTGATCGCCGACCGCTGGGGCGAGGTCCGGCTCGCCGAGTTCTACCGGGCCGTCGGGGCGCACGAGCGGCGGGCCGGGGCGGTGGAGGACGCGCTGAAGGACGTACTCGGGACGTCGCTGGAGGAGTTCACGGGGGAGTGGCGGGACTACGTGCGGGCTCAGCTCGGCTGATCGAGCAGTGCGATCGCCTCCGTCAGCCACGCGCGTTCGGCCTCACCGGTCGCCCGGGCGACCCGCAGCATGCCCTGCCGGAACAGATCCGTCGCCTCCTCTGCCCGTACGGGCTTGTCGCCTTCGTAGAAGAAGCTCGTGGGCGCGGTGAGGAACTCCAGGCGACGACGTAGCACCGCGGCCTGCTCCAGGCGGTCCGGCAGGTGTCGTAGGAAGGCCAGGAGCGTGTTGAAGCGGACCTGGTCCGTGATCTCGACCTGCTTGGGGTGGCGCAGGCGCTCCAGCAGGTCCTCGCGGCCGATGTCGGTGAGGGAGAGGATCCGGCGCGGGGCCGCGCTCGCACCTGGCTCCGTGTGCTCGTCGAGCTTGCCGGCCTTGATCAGTCGTGTGATCGCCGGGTAGAGCGCGCCGTCGCTGACGGGGCGGACATGGCCGCTCAGCGCCTTGATCCGCTCCTTCAACTCATAGCCGTGCAGAGGCGCTTCGGCCAGGAAGCCGAGGATCGACAGCTCCAGCATGGTCCTCCTTGCGGGCGTGATGGCGCCATGGTACCTCTTATCGAGCTACCTCGAATCGAGGTAACGGATGGAGGGGGCCGGATCGTGAACGCGCACCGCAAGCAGCTCATCTCGCTCGCCCACCCCGTCTACTTCTCGCTCCTCGCCTCGGTCGCCGCCGGAATCATCAACACCGTCTGGGTCTCCCGGCTCGGCGGCCCCGCCGTGGCCGCCGTGGCCGTCGCGACCAACACCGAGAACGTGCTGCTCGGCGTGGCCCTCGTCTTCGGCTCCGGTACGACGGTGCTGGTCGCGCATGCCAGGGGCGCGCGGGATCCGGGGGCGGTGCGGGCCGCGGTGCGCGGGGGATGGGCGGTGTGGGCGCTGATCACGCCGGTGGTCGTGGTGGGCGGTTTTCTGGGGCGGGAGCCGTTGGCGCGGCTGGTGCTCGGCGACGGCTCAGCACTGCCCCTGGCCGTGCGGTACTTCGCGATCTCGTTGCCGGGTGTCGTCGTGTTCTTCGCGCAGACACTGGTCGACGGCATCCTCAAAGGGGCCGGCGACACCAGGACGCCGATGCGGCTCGCGCTCCTCGCAGGCGGGCTGATCCTGGTCTGCGACCCGTTCCTCATCCAGGCCTACGGCGTCCCGGGTGCCGCCGCTTCGACCGTGCTGTGCCGGAGCGTGGCCCTGGCGGTGGGGCTGGTCGCTCTGCGGAGGAACTCGCTGCTGCGTGCGGCCGCCGAGGCACCGCCCGCCGAGCCGGTCGCGAGCGCCGCGCGCCGGACCCTGCGGACCGGGCTGCCCATGTCCGCCGACTTCACCGTGCGGCAGGCGGGCGCGCTGGCGCTGGTCGCGATCGTGGCACGGCTGGGCGTGACGGCGGTGGCCGCGTACTCGATCGCGTACAAGGTCCTGTACGTCGCCACCATGGGCTGTTACGCCGTACGCCAGGCCGCCGCCATCCACACCGCGCACCTGCTCGGCGGCGGTGCGGACGCCCGGTCGGCGATCGGACGGCAGGCGGTGCTGGTCGCGGGGGCCTTCGCGCTCGTGGCGGCCGTGCTGCTGGGCGCGACCGCGCCGTGGATCATGGCCGCCTTCGGCGCCGGTGACGACGTCGCCCGCGCCGGTGTGCTCTTCCTGCGCTGCGTCGGGCCCTATCTGCTCCTGATGGCCTGCTTCATCGCGCTCGGCGGGGTCTTCGAGGGGAGCGGGGAAGCGCCCGCGCTGTTGCGGGTGACCGTGGCCGGTACGGCCGTCCAGCTGCCGCTCGCGTACGGGCTCTCCGGCCTCGGACTGCCGGGAGTGTGCCTGGCACTGGGATCGGCCATGGCGGTGCAGTGTGCCGCGGTCCTGGTGCTGCTCCGGCGGCGCACCCGGCGTCAGGACGGCAGGGACGTTTCCTTGGCGCGGGTGGCCTGAGCCGGTACGGGGGCCGGGGCGGGAGGGGTGACCGTGGAGCGCCAGAGTCCGCGGGCCGCGAGGAGGGTGGCGAGGACCAGCAGGCCGTTGCGGAGGAACAGGAGGGTGACGCCGAGGCCGTCGCTGGCGACGACGTGCGCGAACCACACCGGGAACTCCAGGACCGTCACGAAGCACGCCGCGAGGACCAGGCCGACGGGCAGCCCCATCCGGCTGTCGCGGAAGCACAGGCACACCGCCGCGAGGCCGACCAGCCACACCAGGTACTGAGGACTGATCACCCGGCTGGTCGTCACGAACATCAGCACGGCCACGAAGGCCGCGTCCGCGAGCGTGTGCGGCAGGAACCGTCGTGCCCTCAGCCGCCACAGCAGCAGCCAGCCGAAGGCGAGCCCGCTCAGGACGAGCGCGGCCGTGCTGACGACATCGACGTACGGGCCGAGGAATTCCACCGAGCCGTAGTTCAGCAGCACCTGGCCGTCCCAGCCGTACTGCCGGGCCACGTGGAAGACCAGCGCACCCAGCGACTCCACCTCGGTGCCGCGGTCGCGCTGGAAGGTCAGGAAGGCGAACGCGCCGGGCATGGCGACGGCGAACAGGGCCGCTATGGCGCCTGCGGTCAGCGCGGCGGACAGCCACGCGCCGCGCCTGCGGGCCGCGACCAGCAACAGCACCGGCCAGACCTTCAGCATCGCCCCGAAGGCCGTCAGCGCGCCCATCAGCCGGGGATGCCGGGCGCCCGCCAGCAGCGCGGCCACGGCGACGGCGGTGACCATCACGTCGTAGCGGGCGTACACGGTCGGCCCGAGCAGCGGAACGCCCGCCACCCACACCCAGGCGCCGCCCAGGGTCCGGCCGGGGCGCACGCCCGCGTACAGCACAAGCAGCAGGACGACCAGGTCGGCGGTGAAGGCGAGGACGAAGAACGCAGACGTGTAGTCCAGCCAGAACACCAGGGCGGGGGACAGGACCGGCAGCGCGGCGGCGGGCGGGTACTGCCAGGTGACGTCGTCCAGCGGGAACGTTCCGGTGCGCAGCACCTCGTACCAGCCCTGGTAGATCACCGACACGTCGCTCGTGACGTCCGGGCCGGGGAAGACGTACACCTTGAACACGAAGAGCAGCAGGACCACCCTGGTCAGGCCCCAGATCCCCAGCAGCCACGCCAAGGACCGCCGCGTGCCCGTCGTCTCCACCGGATCCCCTGCCGTTCGCTTCCCGCCTCAGTGAAACATGATGTCCTGTCCACCTGTGCGCAGGCCACACACGTGGCCGGGCCCCGGCTGTGAACAGCGGCTTCGGTAAGGTCGGCGGCGTGCACAAGACCCTGATCGTGACCAACGACTTCCCGCCCCGCCCCGGCGGCATCCAGGCGTTCCTGCACAACATGGCGCTGCGGCTCGACCCGGAGCGGCTGGTCGTGTACGCCTCCACCTGGAAGCGCGGCCGCGAGGGCGTCGAGGCCACCGCCGCCTTCGACGCCGACCAGCCCTTCACGGTCGTACGGGACCGTACGACGATGCTGCTGCCGACGCCGGCGGCGACCCGGCGCGCGGTCGGGCTGCTGCGCGAGCACGGCTGCACGTCGGTGTGGTTCGGGGCGGCGGCGCCGCTCGGCCTGATGGCACCGGCGCTGCGCAGGGCGGGCGCCGAACGGCTGGTGGCCACGACCCACGGGCACGAGGCGGGCTGGGCACAGCTGCCCGCGGCCCGGCAGCTGCTGCGCCGGATCGGGGAGTCGACGGACACGATCACGTACCTGGGCCAGTACACGCGCTCGCGGATCGCGACCGCGCTGACGCCGGACGCGGCCTCGCGGATGGTGCAGCTGCCGCCGGGCGTCGACGAGAAGACCTTCCATCCCGGGTCGGGCGGCGACGAGGTCCGCGCGCGGCTGGGGCTGACGGACCGGCCGGTGGTCGTGTGCGTGTCCCGGCTGGTGCGGCGCAAGGGGCAGGACACCCTGATCCTGGCCATGCCCCGCATCCTGGCCGCCGAGCCGGACGCCGTACTGCTGATCGTCGGGGGCGGCCCGTACGACAAGGACCTCCGCAAGCTGGCTCACGACACAGGCGTCGCGGACTCTGTTCACTTCACCGGTCCCGTGCCGTGGTCCGAACTGCCCGCCCACTACGGCGCCGGCGACGTCTTCGCCATGCCGTGCCGGACCCGCCGGGGCGGCCTGGACGTCGAGGGTCTCGGCATCGTCTACCTGGAGGCCTCGGCGACGGGACTGCCGGTGGTCGCGGGGGACTCGGGCGGTGCCCCGGACGCGGTGCTGGACGGCGAGACGGGGTGGGTGGTGCGGGGCGGCTCCCCGGAGGAGGCCGCCGACCGCATCAGCACACTCCTGGGCGACGCCGAACTGCGCCGGCGGATGGGCGAGCGGGGCCGGGAGTGGGTCGAGGAGCGCTGGCGCTGGGACCTGCTGGCGGAGAAGCTGCAAACGCTGCTGTAGTGCAACGCCCCCGGGGGCACGGACGATGGCGCGGGTCCTCGTGGAGGACACCGCGCCATGAGCCTGCCTGCCGGGCGGCTACTTCTGGTAGATCGCCTCGATCTCGTCCGCGTAGTCCTTCGCCACGACGTTGCGCTTCAGCTTCAGCGACGGCGTCAGGTGGCCCGAGTCCTCCGTGAACTGGGCGGGCAGAATGCGGAACTTCCGCACCGATTCCGCCTTCGACACCGCGGCGTTGCCGTCGTCGATCGCCGACTGGATCGCGGCCAGCAGGTCGGGGTCCTCGTGCAGCGACGTCGGGGTGGAACCCGCCGGCTTGCCGTGGTCCGCGCACCAGCGGTCCAGGAACTCCTCGTCGATGGTGACCAGCGCGCCCACGAACGGCCGCCCGTCGCCGACCACCATGCACTCCGCGACCAGCGCGTGCGCGCGGATACGGTCCTCGATCACGGCCGGGGCGACGTTCTTGCCGCCCGCGGTGACGATGATCTCCTTCTTGCGGCCGGTGATCCTGAGGTAGCCGTCCTCGTCGAGGGTGCCGATGTCACCGGTGTGGAACCAGCCGTCGGCCAGCGCCTCCTCGGTCGCGCCCGGGTTGTTCCAGTACTCCTTGAACAGGTGCTCGCCGTGCAGCAGCACCTCCCCGTCGTCCGCGATCCGCACGACCGAGCCCGGCAGCGGCTGGCCGACCGTGCCGATCTTCTGGCGGTCCCAGGGGTTGAAGGCGGTGGCTGCGCAGGACTCGGTCAGGCCGTAGCCCTCCAGGACCGTGAAGCCGATGCCGCGGAAGAAGTGCCCGAGCCGCTCGCCCAGCGGGGCGCCGCCGGAGATGGCGTACTCGCCCCGGCCGCCGAGCACCGCGCGCAGCTTGCTGTAGACCAGCTTGTCGAAGACCTTGTGCTTGATCTTCAGGCCGACGGCCGGACCGGACGGGGTGTCCAGCGCCTTGCTGTAGGCGATCGCCGTGTCCGCAGCCTTGTCGAAGATCTTGCCCTTGCCGTCCGCCTGAGCCTTGGCGCGCGCGGAGTTGTAGACCTTCTCGAAGACGCGCGGGACGCCGAGGATCAGCGTCGGCCGGAACGAGGCCAGCTCGTCGGTGAGGTTCTTGATGTCCGG
Organism: Streptomyces sp. NPDC012935; assembly: GCF_042900345.1. Taxonomy (NCBI): domain Bacteria; kingdom Bacillati; phylum Actinomycetota; class Actinomycetes; order Kitasatosporales; family Streptomycetaceae; genus Streptomyces; species Streptomyces sp. NPDC012935. The sequence continues at coordinate 455,686 of NZ_JBIBBC010000005.1, read as the reverse complement.
GACGGTGCCCAGCTTGATCGGCGCCATCATCGGCGCGACCTGTACCAGGCGGCCGAAGACGTGTGCGAGCGGGAGGAAGAGCAGGACCGAGCACTCGCCGGTGCGGAACAGGGGCCGCAGGCGCTCGACGATGTTGCCGCACTCGGCGAAGAAGCTGCGGTGGGTGAGGACACAGCCCTTGGGGCGGCCCGTCGTGCCGGACGTGTACACGATCGTCGCCGGGTCGTCGGCCTTCGCGAGCGAACTGCGCTCCTCGACCGTCGCGTCGCTGATGTCCTGCCCGAGCCGGCCCAGCTCCTCGACGCCACCGCCCTCGATCTGCCAGACGTGCTTGAGGGCGGGCAGGTGATCGCGCACCGACTCGACGGCGGCCAAGTGGCCGTCCAGCTCGACGACGCAGGCGGTGGCGCCCGAGTCGGACAGGATCCACTGGACCTGCTCCGGCGAGCTGGTCTCGTACACCGGCACGGTGACCGCGCCCGCCGACCAGATCGCGAAGTCGAGCAGGGTCCACTCGTAGCGGGTACGGGACATCAGGCCCACGCGGTCGCCCGGCTGGACCCCGGCGGCGATGAGGCCCTTCGCGGCCGTGCGCACCTCGGCGAGGAAGGCGGTGGCCGACACGTCCTGCCAGGCACCGCCCACCTTGCGGGCGATGACGGCGACGTCCGGGTGCTGCGCGGCGTTTCTGCGGACGATGTCGGTCAGATTGCCGTCCGCAGGGACCTCGTACAAAGCCGGAAGGCTGAACTCGCGCAAGACTGCTGCTCCTCATAGGGCGCCGGCGCCACGACGTTGTGTGATGCGACGGTGCGGTCCAAGGCTCGGGCAGGTACTCAGGGATTCACAAGTTGAAATCCTGAGCACGACTGGACCGACCGGACGTTACCCGCCGGTATGGCTTCTTCGACAGGGGGTCCCGACGAGATGTTCGCTGCGTCACACGATGGGTGCTGCACGGATGGGTGCTTCTGCGCGCACAGTAGTCGAGCCGTCTGACGACTGGCCAGTAACCGTGGGTCCCGCCGCCACTGTTCACGTTTGCCGCACACGCCTACCCTTGATCGCCATGGCACCGACACCGACCGGAAACCGCCGGACCCGCGTTCACGTGGTCAGCGACGTGCACGGCAACGCCCGTGACCTGGCCAAAGCCGGCGAGGGCGCGGACGCCCTGATCTGCCTCGGCGACCTGGTGTTGTTCCTCGACTACGCCGACCACTCGCGCGGCATCTTCCCCGACCTGTTCGGCGCGCGGAACGCCGACCGCATCGTGGAGCTGCGCACCGCCCGGCGCTTCGAGGAGGCCCGCGAGTTCGGGGCGCGGCTGTGGGCCGGGATCGGCTCGGACCGCGGTGCCGTGATCGAGAAAGCGGTGCGCAAGCAGTACGCCGAGATGTTCGCGGCCTTCCCGACGCCGACGTACGCCACGTACGGCAATGTCGACATGCCGCCCCTGTGGCCGGAGTACGCCGGGCCGGGCACGACCGTGCTGGACGGGGAGCGGGTGGAGATCGGGGGCTGGACCTTCGGGTTCGTGGGCGGGGGCCTGCGGACTCCGATGCGGACGCCCTACGAGATCAGCGACGAGGAGTACGCCGCGAAGGTCGAGGCCGTGGGGGAGGTGGACGTGCTGTGCACACACATTCCGCCGGAGGTCCCCGAGCTGGTGTACGACACAGTCGCGCGGCGCTTCGAGCGGGGGAGCAGGGCGCTGCTGGAGGCGATTCGCCGCACGCGTCCCCGTTACTCCCTCTTCGGGCACGTCCATCAACCGCTGGTGCGGCGGATGCGGATCGGAGCGACCGAGTGCGTGAACGTGGGGCACTTCGCCGGGACGGGGAAGCCGTGGGCGCTGGAATGGTGAGTGGTCCACCGGGTTCCGGTCAGGGTCGCAGGTGGGGGTGAAGTCGGCTGGTCGGGCGCGCGGTAGCCTTCACGCTGCGCATGCGTGCGCACCACGACTTCTTACCGGCCCGCATCTGGAGGAGCCACGGCGATGGCGGAACACACCAGCTCGAGCATCACGATCGAGGCGGCACCGGCCGATGTCATGGGGGTGATCGCCGACTTCGCCCGCTACCCGGACTGGACCGGTGAGGTGAAGGAGGCGGAGGTCCTCAAGACCGACGACCAGGGCCGCGCCGAGCAGGTCCGGCTCGTCATGGACGCCGGGGCGATCAAGGACGACCAGGTGCTGGGGTACACCTGGACCGGCGCGAACGAGGTGTCCTGGACGCTGGTGAAGTCCCAGATGCTGCGGTCGCTGGACGGCTCGTACCTGCTGAAGCCGGCGGGGGCGGGGTCGACCGAGGTCACCTACCAGCTGACCGTGGACGTCAAGATCCCGATGCTGGGGATGATCAAGCGCAAGGCCGAGAAGGTCATCATCGACCGGGCGCTGGCGGGGCTGAAGAAGCGGGTGGAGTCGGGCAAGTAGGCAGCGGCCTCGTCCTCGGGCGCGGCCTCGTCCTCGGCCGCCGGACGGGCTGGATTGCCTGGACCGGCGCCACATGGGTAGTCGGTGTGGTCAGGCCTCAGCTGCGGGCCGGCGGCCTTCATCCCCACGTCCGTTACGGTTCACCCCCATGCGCACCATCCTGATCACGGGCCCCGGCGGCAGCGGTCGTACCACCGTCGCCGCCGCCACCGCGCTCGCCGCCGCCCGCGAGGGCACCCGGACCCTCGTTCTCGGCGGCGACCGCACCGACACCCTCGGTGCCGCTCTCGGCGTGCCGACCGGCGCGAAGCCGACGCAGGTCAGCGAGACCCTCACTGCCTGGCGCCCCGACGCGGCGCTGAGCTTCCGGGACGACCTGGCCGCCTTCCAGGAACGTGCCTCCGCAGCCCTCGACCTGCTCGGCGCCTCCCGCCTGGACCCGGAAGAGGTCACCCCGCTCCCCGGTGCCGAGGAGCTCGCGCTATTGCGGGCGCTGCGGGACGCCGCCCTCGCCGAGCGCCACGAGCTGCTCGTCGTGGACCTGCCCGCCACTCCGCAGGCCCTCGCCCTGCTCTCGCTCCCCGAGGAGCTGCGCCGCTACCTGCGCCGGCTGATCCCGTCCGAACGGCAGGCGGCCCGCGCGCTGCGGCCCGTCCTGGGGCGGCTGGCCGGAGTTCCGATGCCCGCGGAGTGGCTGTACGAGACCGCCGCCCGCTGGGACGTCGAGCTTGCCGCAGTGGAGTCCGTGGTCGACGACCGCGAAACCGTCGTACGGCTGGTGGCCGAACCCGGCCCGGCGGGCGCCGACGCCGTGCGCGCCGCCACTCTCGCCCTCGCCCTGCGCGGCCTGCGCCCCGACCTGCTGATCGCCAACCGCGTCCTGCCGGAGGCGGAGGCCACGGCGGGCAGCTGGCTCACCGGCCCCGTCACCCAGCAGCGCAAGGTCCTGGAGGAGTGGCAGCAGGACCATGACGTCCATGGCATCGGCCACCTCGGACGGGATCCCCGGGGCTCCGACGACCTCGCCGCGCTCGCCGTGCCCGCCGTCAACACGACGTCGTCCACCGTGGAGTGGACAGTCGTCGACCGGCTGGCCGAGGACGGCGTCCTCGTCTGGCACATCCCCCTGCCCGGCGCCGTGCGCGACGAACTCGACCTCGTCCGGCGCGGCGACGAACTCGTCCTCACCGCAGGACAGTTCCGGCGTATCGTGCCCCTGCCGTCCGCCCTGCGCCGCTGCGGTGTGGACGGGGCCGGGCTGCGCGACGGCGAACTGCGGATCCGGTTCGCGCCGGATCCGGATCTGTGGCCGAGGACCCGGTGAAGCAGGTACGGCCGTTCGGGTAACGTCGGAGAGACGAACCGTAGTCAGGAGTCCGTCATGAGCGAAGAGCTCCCCCCGTCCGGCGCCGAGGAGCACGAGGCGATCGACGAGGTACGGGCGACCGACGCCGACGCCTGGGCCACGGCGTGCGCCGAGGACCTCGCGGAGGAGAAGGCCCGCCGCCGTGGCCAGTACGGCCCGCCCCCGGGCTCGGCCGCCGAGGAACTGCGCAAGCTCGTCGACGCCGTCGCGGACAAGCTCTCGACCCTCCAGTCCCCGTTGCTCGGCGCGGTCGCCGGACCCGCCGCCCAGCAGGTGGTCAAGCAGGTCGTGGAGCAGGCCAAGGCCGCCGTCGAGCCCGTCATCGAGCGGAACCCCGATGTCTTCGACCACCTGGCCGCGGCCGGCGGCGAACTCCTCGCCGCCTACCGCTCCGCGGTCCAGGCCCAGGAACAGCGCTGGACCACCCGGGAGACGGGTGGGCACGATCTGGACGAGCGTCCCGACCGAGGCGACGAGGCCGGTCCCGGCGAGCGCATCGACCTGGACTGATTCCCCGGTCGACGGATGCGCCGAGCCCGCGGTCAGGGCCTCGGCCGGTCCCGTCCGCCGGGCGGACGACCGGGACTGCGACGACAGGGGCTCGGGTACGGTTGGCCGTAGCGGGGCTCGACCGAAACTGAGGGATTCATGGGACTCACCATCGGCGTCGACATCGGCGGCACGAAGATCGCGGCCGGCGTGGTCGACGAGGAAGGCAACATCCTCTCGACCCACAAGGTGCCGACCCCGGGCACGCCCGAGGGCATCGTGGACGCCATCGCCTCCGCGGTGGAGGGCGCGCGCGCCGGGCACGAGATCGTCGGCGTGGGTATCGGTGCGGCCGGATACGTCAATCGTCAGCGCTCCGAGGTCTACTTCGCCCCCAACATCGACTGGCGCAACGAGCCGCTCAAGGAGAAGGTCGAGGCCCGCGTCGGCCTCCCGGTCGTAGTCGAGAACGACGCCAACGCGGCCGCGTGGGGCGAGTACAAGTTCGGCGCCGGCAAGGGCCACCGCAACGTCATCTGCATCACCCTGGGCACCGGCCTCGGCGGCGGCATCATCATCGGCAACAAGCTGCGCCGCGGCCACTACGGCGTGGCCGCCGAGTTCGGCCACATCCGCATGGTGCCGGACGGCCTGCTCTGCGGCTGCGGCAGCCAGGGCTGCTGGGAGCAGTACGCCTCCGGCCGCGCCCTCGTCCGGTACGCCAAGCAGCGTGCCAATGCCACCCCCGAGAGCGCCGAGATCCTGCTCGGCATGGGCGACGGCAGCCCCGAGGGCATCGAGGGCAAGCACATCTCCATGGCCGCCCGCCAGGGGGACCCGGTCGCCGTCGACTCCTACCGCGAGCTCGCCCGCTGGGCCGGCGCCGGCCTCGCCGACCTGGCCTCCCTCTTCGACCCGTCCGCCTTCATCGTCGGCGGCGGTCTCTCGGACGAGGGCGAACTGGTCCTCGACCCCATCCGCAAGTCGTACAAGCGCTGGCTCGTCGGCGGCAACTGGCGTCCGGTGGCCGACGTCATCGCCGCTCAGCTCGGCAACAAGGCGGGCCTGGTGGGCGCGGCGGACCTGGCCCGGGAGCCCGACCCGATCATGTAAAGGGCCGGTGGGTCCAACTCTCCTGGGGCGCGGGGCGGTATCAACATGCGGCTCCGCCGCGTGGGCGCGACCAGCCACGTACGACCGGCTGTCGCCCATCAACCTCGCGCCCCGAGCCGTCGGGCGTAAATTGATCCACATGGAGCTGCTGCCCAACTCCCACACAGAGCCCGACGGTTCCGCCCTCATCCGCGTACTCAGCTACAACATCCGCTCGATGCGCGACGACACGGACGCCCTCGCCCGTGTCATCACCGCCTGCGCCCCCGACCTCGTCCTCATCCAGGAAGCCCCCCGCTTCTTCCGCTGGCGCAAGAAACTCTCCCGCCTGGCCCGCGCGGCGAACCTCGTCGTCCTCACGGGCGGCGCCACGGCCGCGGGCCCGGCGATCCTGTGCAGTCTGCGCGCCACGGTGGAGCGGACCGAGGACGTACTGCTCCCGCTCACCCCCGGACTGCACAGACGCGGCTTCGCCACGGCAGTGGTCCGCTTCGGCGGCGCCCGTCTCGGCGTGCTCTGCTGTCACCTCTCCCTGCAGAAGGACGAGCGCTACGAACAGGGCGCCATGCTGCTCGACCGTCTCGCCGGCATGGGCGTCGAGCACGCCGTCGCGGGCGGCGACCTGAACGAACGCCCCGGCGGCCCCACCTTCCGCCGCCTGGCCGACGGCCTCCAGGACTGCTGGGCCACCGGCCCCTGGGGCAGCGAGTACACCTCGACCCCGGCCGACCCCCACCAACGCATCGACGCGATCTTCGCGACCAAGGGCGTCGAAGTGGTCGGATGCGGAGTGCCGATCGGCCATCCCGGGATCACGCAGACGGACCTGAGGGCGGCCACGGACCACCTTCCGGTCCTGGCCGCCCTCAGAGTTCCGGCAGCTCAGTAGGTCAGACGACCGCGCCCCGGCCCGGATCGTCGTCGTCCTCGTCGTCCGTCTTCATCCGCATCACCAGCGTGGCGAACCCGCCCAGGAACCCGCCGACGCCCAGGGTGGCCAGCCACCACGTCATGTCCCAGTTGAGCAGGACGGCGAGCAGCAGCAGGACCGGCCCGCCGATCACCGCGAGCCAGGCGAACTTCGCGGTCGGGTCGGCGGCGGGCAGGGGCGGCGGCTCCGGTGGGACGAAGTGGCCCTCGTCGTCGGCGTCGAAGTCCTCCTCGGCCGGCTCGGGCACGCTGTAGTCGCGCGGGCCGACGCCGGGGGCGAAGGAGATCGAGCTGCCGAGGGGCTTGGCGGGCTCGGCCGGATTCTCGTCCTTGGGCTCGTCGGTCTGCTTGACCTTGGCGCCCTTGTCGCCCTGCCCGGCCTGCGGCTCCTCGTCCCTCCTGCCGCCCGTCCCGTCGTTGGTCTCGGGCTCCAGCAAGGCCAGGTCCTCCACGGACTTGAAGGGCTTCGAGCCGGGCGGGTCCGGCGGCTCGTCGCCGTACCCGGCGACGATCGCGGCCCAGGCGGCGTCCTCGTCGAACGGGACGTGCTGCTCTTCCGGCTCGCGATCGTCGCGGTCCTCGCGCCTTTCGCGGTCGGAGTCGTGCTCAGCCACGTGGGGTCGTCCTTCCCTTGCCGACGCCGGTTGCGAGCCGGCTGATGAAGCCGAGGCTCTCCTCGAAGATCCGGTTCGCGTCATGGTCCAACGTCGCCACGTGATAACTCTGTTCCAGCACGACCTCCGTTACGTCCGTCGACGACACCCTGCTCAGGATGCGGGCCGAGTCCGCCGGCGGCACGGTGTGGTCCTGGGCGCTGCGCAGCAGCAGCAGCGGCTGCGTGACCTGCGGCAGCTCGCCGTCGACCAGGCGGAAGAAGGTGCGCAGCGAGTGGGCCGCGTGCAGCGGCACCCGGTCGTACCCGATCTCGACGCCGCCCTCGTCGGCGATGTCACTGACGATTCCCGGAGCCGTGCGGACGAAGTGGCGGGACACCGGCAGGGTGTACGCGAACAGCCCGTGCACCTTGTTCGCCGGGTTCACGACCAGCACGCCGGCGACGTCCTCCCCGTGCTTCGCGGCCAGCCGCAGGGCCAGGGCGCCGCCCATGGACAGGCCGGCCACGAAGACCCGAGTGCAGTGCTCGCGCAGGCTGCGCAGCTCGCGGTCCACCTCGGCGTACCAGTCCTGCCAGCCGGTGAGCTGCATGTCCTCCCAGCGGGTGCCGTGCCCCGGCAGCAGCGGCAGGGAGACGGTGAGCCCGTGCTCGGCGAGATACTCCGCCCAGGGGCGCAGCGACTGGGGGGAACCGGTGAAGCCGTGGCAGAGCAGAACCCCTACCTCCCCGCCCGCACGGCGGTAGGGCTCGGCTCCAGGAAGGACCGGCACCTTACGGTCTCCTGTTCGTGAGAAGGACGACATGGACGAGAGGAACCACAACGACCCACGCGGCGGAGCCGCAAGTCGATACATCCAGGTGTGCTTCACCGTACGCGACCGCACTGACACCGACCAGGGTCGTCGGAGGCATTGGGAGTGCTCCGGGTTAAGGTCTGAGCGACAGACACAGGAGGCACTCGGTTGTTGTACGGCGCGATGAAGGTGACCATCGGGGGACCGCTGAAGGTCGCCTTCAGGCCCTGGGTGGAAGGCCTGGAGAACATTCCCGCCGAGGGCCCCGCGATCCTCGCGAGCAATCACCTGTCCTTCTCGGACTCGTTCTTCCTGCCCGCGGTCCTCGACCGCAAGGTGACCTTCATCGCGAAGGCCGAGTACTTCACCACGCCGGGCGTCAAGGGCCGGCTGACCGCCGCGTTCTTCAAAGGCGTCGGCCAGCTGCCCGTGGACCGCTCCGGAGGGCGCGGGGCGGGCGAGGCGGCCATCAAGAGCGGCGTGGACGTCCTCGGGCGCGGTGAGCTGTTCGGTATCTATCCCGAGGGCACTCGCTCGCCCGACGGCCGGCTCTACCGGGGCAAGCCGGGTGGCCTCGCGCGCGTGGCGCTCGCCAGCGGAGCCCCGGTCATCCCGGTCGCCATGATCGACACGGAGAAGATCCAGCCGCCCGGCAAGGTCATGCCCAAGCTCATGCGGCCGGGCATCCGGATCGGCAGGCCGTTGGACTTCGGCCGCTACCAGGGCATGGAGCACGACCGCTTCGTCCTGCGCGCGCTGACCGACGAGGTCATGTACGAGATCATGAAGCTCTCCGGCCAGGAGTACGTCGACATGTACGCGACCGCCGCCAAGCGGCAGATCGCGGAGGCGGCGAAGGCCGAGAAGGAACAGGCGCGGAAGAAGAAGGAACTGTCCGAATAGAGTCGGCCGCACACTGAGCCGAGGGGTGGGGGGCATGGCCAAGCGCGAGCGGGTCATGAGGATGTCGGTCGAGCAGCCGCTGTGGCGTGCGCTCACCGGGTACCGGGTGCTGACCCTGGTATACGCGATCGGCCTCTTCGTCAGCGCATACGACGAGGTCACCCGCCCCTGGGTGGCCATCGCCTACTTCGCCGTACTGACGGTCTGGACGCTGGCCACCCTGCCCCGCGTCGCGAACGCCGCGAGCTGCACCAGGCGCTTCCTCGCCGTGGACCTCACCATCGCCCTCGCCGGCATCCTGCTCACCCGGCTCGCGGAGTCGCCCGAGCGGATCGACGCCGGGGCTCCGACCCTGCCGTCGATATGGACGGCGGGCGCCGTGCTGGCGTTCGCCATCAAGGGCGGCTGGCGCTGGGCCGCCTTCGCCTCCACGCTGGTCGCCGCCGCCAACCTGGTCCACCGCTCCGGCGTACCGACCCGCGACACCGTCCACATGGTGCTGCTCGTCTGGATCGCGTCCATCGCCATCGGCTACGTCGTCGAGGTCGCCCGGGCCTCCGAGCGCACCCTCGCCCGGGCCCTGGAGATCGAGGCGGCGACGCGGGAGCGGGAGCGGCTCGCCCGGGACATCCACGACAGCGTGCTTCAGGTGCTGGCGATGGTGCAGCGCCGCGGTGCCGTCATCGGCGGCGAGGCGGCCGAGCTGGGCCGGATGGCGGGCGAGCAGGAGGTCGCGCTGCGCACGCTGGTCTCGGGCGGCCTGGTGCCCGTGTCCCGGGTGTCGGAGGACGCCGCCGACGGGGCGGTCGTACGGGCCGTCGAGGAGCCGGACGACGCCACCGCTCCCACCGGTCCGGTCGATCTGCGGGTGCTGCTCGCCCCGTACGCCGGCGCCAGGGTCAGCTTCGCCGAGCCGGGCGCACCCGTGTCCCTGACCCCGGCCGCGGCACGGGAGCTGACCGCGGCCGTCGGGGCCGCCCTGGACAATGTCCGCCGGCACGCGGGGGAGGACGCGCGTGCGTGGATCCTCGTCGAGGACGAGCCCGACGAGGTGATCGTCACCGTCCGGGACGACGGCCCCGGCATCCCCGAGGGCCGGCTCGCCCAGGCCGAGGGCGAGGGGCGGCTCGGCGTGGCCCTGTCGATCCGGGGCCGGTTGCGGGACCTCGGCGGCACCGCCGAGCTGATCTCGGTGCCGGGGCAGGGCACCGAAGTGGAACTGAAAGTACCGAAGGCCGGCAGCGCCTCACGGGGGAAGGCGGAGCAGCGATGACGGACACCGCGAGCGGACCGGACGCACAGCAGGGCACGATCAGGGTCATGGTGGTCGACGACCACCCCATGTGGCGCGACGCGGTGGCCCGGGACCTGGCCGAGTCCGGCTTCGACGTGGTCGCCACCGCAGGCGACGGCGACCAGGCCGTACGCCGCGCCAAGGCCGCCGGCCCCGACGTCCTGGTGCTCGACCTCAACCTGCCCGCCAAGCCCGGCGTCCAGGTCTGCAAGGAACTCGTCGGCCACAACCCGGCGCTGCGCGTCCTGGTCCTGTCCGCGAGCGGCGAGCACGCCGACGTCCTGGAGGCCGTGAAGTCCGGCGCGACCGGGTATCTGCTGAAGTCCGCCTCCACGGAGGAGTTGCTGGACGCGGTGCGCCGGACCGCGGTCGGGGACCCGGTGTTCACGCCGGGCCTGGCCGGGCTGGTCCTCGGCGAGTACCGCCGCCTCGCCTCCGAGCCGGCGCCGGCCGCGCCCGACGCCGACCAGCCCGGAGCCCCGCAGCTCACCGAGCGCGAGACCGAGGTGCTGCGGCTCGTCGCCAAGGGTCTGAGCTACAAGCAGATCGCCGAACGCCTGGTCATCTCCCACCGCACGGTGCAGAACCACGTCCAGAACACCCTCGGCAAGCTCCAGTTGCACAACCGGGTGGAGCTGGTCCGATACGCGATCGAGCGCGGCCTCGACGACGAGTGATCCGGCGATCCGCTGACCCGATGAACGACCCGGTGCGTAAACCAACCGCCTGACACTTCACCGGAATTGCCCTTCCCGCCCATCCCTGTGTGACCTGTATCACCATTAGCGTGGCCTCATCAGGTAACCGCGGCGAAGGGACATTTCCATGCGGGTCGGAGTACTGACCGGAGGCGGCGACTGCCCCGGTCTCAACGCCGTCATCCGGGCCGTCGTCCGCAAGGGCGTACAGGAGTACGGATACGACTTCGTCGGCTTCCGGGACGGCTGGCGAGGTCCGCTCGAGAACGACACCGTCCGTCTCGACATCCCCGCCGTGCGCGGCATCCTGCCCCGCGGCGGCACCATCCTCGGCTCCTCGCGCACCAATCCGCTGAAGCAGGAGGACGGCATCCGCCGTATCAAGGAGAACCTCGCCAAGCAGGAGGTCGAGGCGCTCATCGTCATCGGCGGCGAGGACACCCTGGGCGTCGCCACACAGCTGTCCGACGAATACGGCGTGCCCTGCGTCGGCGTGCCGAAGACGATCGACAACGACCTGTCCGCCACCGACTACACCTTCGGCTTCGACACCGCGGTCGGCATCGCCACCGAGGCGATCGACCGGCTGCACACCACAGCCGAGTCCCACATGCGTGTCCTCGTCTGCGAGGTGATGGGCCGTCACGCCGGCTGGATCGCCATCCACTCCGGGCTGGCCGGCGGGGCCAACGTGATCCTCATCCCCGAGCAGCGCTTCGACGTCGACAAGGTCTGCGCCTGGATCACCTCGCGCTTCAAGGCGTCGTACGCCCCCATCGTGGTCGTCGCCGAGGGTGCCATGCCGAAGGACGGCGACATGGTGCTGAAGGACCAGTCGCTGGACTCCTTCGGGCATGTCCGGCTGTCCGGCGTCGGCGAGTGGCTGGCCAAGGAGATCGAGCGGCGGACGGGCAAGGAGGCCCGTACGACGGTCCTCGGGCACATCCAGCGCGGCGGCACTCCCAGCGCCTTCGACCGCTGGCTCGCCACCCGGTTCGGGCTGCACGCCATCGAGGCGGTCCGCGACGGCGACTTCGGCAAGATGGTGGCCCTGCGCGGCACCGACATCGTCCGCGTTCCGATCGCGGACGCCACGGCCAAGCTGAAGACGGTGGATCCGAAGCTGTACGACGAGGTCGGCGTCTTCTTCGGCTGACCGGCCTGCGCCGGCGGTGTTCCGGCGGCCGCGTTCCGGCGGCTGTTCTCCGCCCGGCGGCGTGGGGTTGTGGGCCGTATATTCGGCCCATAGCCCCACGAAAGGGAGCCGTCTTGGAGATCATGGCCTTCGGTGTGCAGGCCGACGAGAAGCCCCTGATCGAGCAGGCTTTCCGGGGCCACTACGAGGTCCGCTGCCTGGACGTCTTCCTCAACGCGGACACCGCCCCCATCGCCACCGGCCACGAGGTCGTCTGCACCAGCGTCAACTGCGACCTCGGCGAACGCGTCCTGGGGACCCTCGCGGCCGGCGGGACCCGGATGGTCGCCCAGCGCTCCACCGGCTTCAACAACATCGACCTCAAGGTCGCCAAGCGTCTCGGCATGACGGTCGCGCGGGTCTCGTACTACTCGCCCCACGCCGTGGCCGAGTTCGCCTGGACGCTCGCCATGGCGGTCAACCGCCGTATCGTCCGCGCCTCCACGCGCACACGTGACTTCGACTTCCGCCTCGACGGCCTGATGGGCCGCGACATGCACGGCCGCACCGCCGGCGTCCTCGGCACCGGAAAGATCGGCGAGGCGTTCACGCGGATCGCCCACGGCTTCGGCATGCAGCTCCTCGGCTGGGACGTCGCCGAGAACCCCACCTGTATGCAGCTCGGCATGCGCTACGTCCCCAAGGACCAGCTCCTCGCCGAGTCCGACCTGGTCAGCCTGCACGTCCCGCTGATGCCGGAGACCCGGCACCTGATCGACGCGGACGCCCTCAAGGCGATGAAGGACGACGCGATCCTGGTCAACTCCAGCCGCGGCGGACTCATCGACACCGCGGCCCTCGTCGCCGAGCTGCGCGAGGGCCGCTTCACGGGCGTCGGCCTCGATGTGTACGAGGCGGAGGCCGGGCTGTTCTTCCTCGACAAGTCCCTCCAGGCGATCGAGGACGACACCCTGGCCCGCCTCGTCACCTTCCCGAACGTCCTGGTCACCTCCCACCAGGCGTACTACACCCAGGACGCCGTCGGCCAGATCGTCGACACCACCCTGAAAAACGTCCTCGACTACACGGCGGGCCGCCGCTCCGAGAACGTGCTGGTCCCGCGCAGCTGACCCACCAGCTCCCGGACGACGGCGGCGCCGTTCAGTGTCAGGACCGACTCCGGGTGGAACTGCACGCCGGCGACTGCATTCATTGGCGCGCCTCCGGCACGACCCGGCCCGCGCACCGCGTGCACCTCCCCGTTGCCGGCCCGGCTGACCTCCACGCCGTGCGCGGCGAGCTTCTGGAGGGCCTCGTCGTCGCAACGCGCCACGAAGCTGTTGTAGAAACCGACCGTCTCCGGTCGGCCGAACAGCTCGATCGTCGTCTGCGCACCCTGGTACGGCACGTCCTTGCGTACGATCTCCAGCCCCAGCTCGGCCGCGATCAGCTCGTGCCCGAGGCAGACGCCGAGCACACCGTGCCGATGCTTGCGGATGACCTGGCCGGTCAGCTCCCGCAGGAACCGCATCTTGGGGTCGGCGAGATCCGAGGGGTCCCCCGGGCCGGGGCCGAGCACGACCGGCCCCTCGTGCGCGAGCACCGCCTCGCGCAGACCGGGCTCGTCGTAGCGCCGCACGGTCACCTCCAGGCCGCTCGACCGCAGCACGTGCGCGAGCATCGCCGTGAAGGTGTCCTCCCCGTCGACGACCAGGGCGTGTCCGCTCAGCTCGGCGGACGGCTCCTGCATCCGCAGCCAGAAGGGCGCGAGCGACGCCCGGCGCCCGTCCAGCGCGGCACGCACGCGCGGGTCGTCGGCGAGGCGGGGCCGTACGGACTCCTCGCGCGGCCTTCCCGGCCGTACGCCCAGGGCCGCCAGCACACCCGCCGCCTTCGCGTGGGTCTCCGCGACCTCGCTCGCCGGGTCAGACCCCCGTACGAGCGTGGCACCGACCGGCACCCGCAGCCCACCGTCCGCGTCGATGTCGGCGGTGCGGATCAGGATGGGGGAGTCGAGGGTCTGGGCGCCGCCGGAGTCCTGGCCGAGCAGGGCCAGCGCCCCGGCGTAGTACCCGCGCCCGCCGACCTCGTGGCGCTCGATGACCCGGCAGGCGTTCTGCACGGGCGAGCCGGTGACGGTGGCCGCGAACATGGTCTCCCTGAGGACCTCCCGCACATCCAGCGAGGACTTCCCGCGCAGCTCGTACTCGGTGTGCGCGAGGTGCGCCATCTCCTTCAGCCGGGGCCCGACGACCACGCCGCCCATGTCGCCGACGGTGCACATCATCTTGAGCTCCTCGTCGACGACCATCGACAGCTCCTCGATCTCCTTGCCGTCGGCGAGGAATTCCAGCAGATGCCCGGGTGTCGGCCCCTCGGCGGGATAGCGGTACGTCCCGCTGATCGGATTCATGATCACCGTCCCGCCGGACATCCGCACGTGCACCTCCGGGCTCGCCCCCACCAGCGTGCGCTCCCCGGTGTGGACGACGAAGGTCCAGTACGCGCCGCGCTCGCCCTCCAGCAGCCGGCGGAACAGCGCGAGCGCGTCGGCGCGTGCGAACCCCGGGATCTGCCCCTCGTACGTCCGCCGGATCACGAAGTTCGCGCCCTCGCCCTGCCCGATCTCCTCGCGCAGCACCTGACCGACGATCTCGCCGTACTCCTCGTCACCCACGTCGAAACCGCCGCCCTCGACCCGCACGTCGTGCGCCGGGAGCTGCGCCAGGGCGTCGGCGAGCGGGATCTCGTACGTCTCCTCGGGGATCAGCACCGCCAGCGGCGTGCCGTCGTCACGGACGTCGAAGCCGCGCTCGCGGATCTGCCGGAAGGGGACCAGTGCCAGGCCCTCGGCGGGGAGGTCGGCCAGTCTGTCGTAGGTGCTGACCGGGCCGATCATGACCTCGACGGTCTCGTGATCGTGGCCCGGGGTGCGGCGGCGCAGCAGGGCGAACGGGCGGGGGTCGTCCGGCAAGCCGAGCAGGTTCATGGGTCCGTGCTCCTTCTCCGTGGATCAGCTGATCAGTGGATTCGGTGGAGAGGAACGACCCGGAAAACGCCGAAGGCCGCCCCTCGGGCGGCCTTCGCGAAGTCTGTCGTACGCGCAGTCAGTGGGCCGCCGGATGAGCGGTCCACCACCAGTTCTGGGTCGAGTGCGCGAACATGCGAGGCACCTTATCCCATGTCGGGTGTCCGAGTCGTGTACCCCGTGTCTCAATTGCTGGGCATGGGGCAGGACGCCCGACACGACCCCGTAGTGTTGAGGTCGTGACCGTGAACGCTAAGACCAGCACGAGCGCTGGCAACACCTGGCGAAACCTGCCCGCGGCGCAGCAGCCCGAGTACCCCGACACCGAGGCTCTGCGCGCAGTCGTTGCGGACCTCGAGTCGTATCCGCCGCTCGTCTTCGCGGGCGAGTGCGATCAGCTGCGCGCCCGGATGGCGGCCGTCGCCAAGGGAGAGGCGTTCCTCCTCCAGGGTGGCGACTGCGCCGAGGCCTTCGACGCGGTGTCCGCCGACCAGATCCGCAACAAGCTCAAGACCCTGCTCCAGATGGGCGCCGTGCTGACGTACGCCGCGTCCGTCCCCGTGGTGAAGGTCGGCCGCATCGCCGGCCAGTACTCCAAGCCGCGCTCCAAGGGCACCGAGACCCGTGACGGCGTGACCCTGCCGACGTACCGCGGCGACTCGGTCAACGGCTTCGACTTCAACGAGGCCGCCCGCGTCCCGGACCCCGAGCGCCTGAAGCGGATGTACAACGCGTCCGCCTCCACGCTCAACCTGGTGCGCGCCTTCACCACCGGCGGTTACGCCGACCTGCGCCAGGTGCACGCCTGGAACCAGGACTTCGTGAAGTCGTCCCCGTCCGGCCAGCGCTACGAGCAGCTCGCCCGCGAGATCGACCAGGCGCTGAACTTCATGCACGCCTGCGGGGCCGACCCGGAGGAGTTCAAGACGGTCGAGTTCTACTCCTCGCACGAGGCGCTGCTGCTCGACTACGAGTCCGCGCTCACCCGCGTCGACTCGCGCACCGGGCAGCTGTACGACGTCTCCGCGCACATGGTGTGGGTCGGTGAGCGCACCCGGCAGCTGGACCACGCGCACATCGAGTTCGCCTCCAAGATCCGCAACCCGATCGGCATCAAGCTCGGCCCGACCACGACGGCCGAGGAGGCGCTGCAGTACATCGAGCGCCTGGACCCCGAGCGTGAGCCGGGCCGGCTGACCTTCATCGTCCGGATGGGCGCCGACAAGGTCCGCGACAAGCTCCCCGAGCTGGTCGAGAAGGTCACCGCCTCGGGCGCCACCGTGGCCTGGGTGACCGACCCGATGCACGGCAACACCTTCGAGGCGGCCTCCGGTCACAAGACCCGCCGCTTCGATGACGTGCTCGACGAGGTCAAGGGCTTCTTCGAGGTCCACAAGGCCCTCGGCACCCACCCGGGCGGCATCCACGTGGAGCTCACCGGCGACGACGTCACCGAGTGCGTGGGCGGTGGCGACGAGATCTTCGTCGACGACCTGCACCAGCGCTACGAGACGGCCTGCGACCCGCGGCTCAACCGCAGCCAGTCGCTTGACCTGGCCTTCCTCGTCGCGGAGATGTACAGGGACCAGTAGCCGGTTCGGTTGTTACATGCAAAGGGGTGGGGCGCGGATCACATACGATCCGCGCCCCACCCCACTTTTATGGCTCCTGTGTGACGGGTAAGGTTAGGTTAGCCTCACCGATCAAGGGGATGGCGCATCGATCCCGCCGGGAGGTGAACCGCGTGTACGTCTGCAGCTGTTTCGGCATCACCGAGCAACAGGTCAAGAAGCACGCGGAGGGCGGTGCCTGCACCCCTCGCCAGATAGCTTCGGCCTGCAAGGCCGGCACGGACTGCGGGTCGTGTGTACGTCGTATCCAGGCGCTCCTGGGCAGGGGTGCCTGCCCTCGCCGGGACCTGGCCGACCGGGGTGAGCCGCTGCTCGCCGATCTTGAGGACGCGGCCTAGCTCGGCTGCTCGATCTGCTGCGCGAGGTACAGCGCCTCGCCGAGCTTCTCGATGAGCTCCAGCTGCGTGTCCAGGTAGTCGATGTGGTGCTCCTCGTCCTCGAGGATCGACTCGAAGATGTTCGCGGACGTGATGTCGCCCTTGGTGCGCATCACCTCGATGCCGCGCTTGAGGCGGTCGATCGCCTCGACCTCCACCTGGCGGTCGGCCTGGAACATCTCGGTGACCGTCTGGCCGACCCGCACGTGGAACAGCCGCTGGTAGTTGGGAAGGCCGTCCAGCATGAGGATGCGCTCGGTGAGCTTGTCCGCGTGCTTCATCTCATCGATGGACTCTTCACGCGTGTACTTGGCGAGCTTGGTCCAGCCTTTGTTGTCCTGGATCCGGTAGTGCAGCCAGTACTGGTTGATCGCCGTGAGCTCGCCGGTCAGCTGCTCGTTGAGGAATTCGAGGACCTCGGGGTCGCCCTGCATCGCAGAGGCTCCTTCCACGCGTGGTAACTGGCGGGTTGCGCCGCATGATTCCACCGCTGACGAAGATCGTCCAGTAAGTCTTCACTTAGTAAGTAAGTGCATGCTTAGTCCAGTTTGCGGTGGATTGTGCAGGGGTGTGGTCAGGTGCACTGCCCCCGGTCTGTCAGGATGGAGTCATGGGTCAGCCGGCAGAGCGCGAAGGTGGAGCAGCAGCACACGCCGAGCTTCCGCCGGGACAGCGAGTGCAGCGCGGCTGGCCGGTCACGCACTACGGCCCGGTCCCCAAGTTCCGGCCCGAACGCTGGGAGTTCAGGGTGTTCGGGGCCACAGCCGACGGCGAGAAGCACTGCTGGAACCATGAGGAGTTCACGGCTCTGCCGTACAAGACCGTCGTCGCCGATCTGCACTGCGTCACGAAGTTCAGCATGCTCGGCGCGGAGTGGGGCGGCATTCCGGCCCGTACGATCCTGGAGATCGCCCCGCCGGCGCCGGCCGTCACGCATGTGATGGTGTGGGCCGAGTACGGCTTCAGCTCCAACCTCCGCCTCGCCGACTTCGCCTCGGACCTCGCGATCTTCGCGACCCACAAGGACGGCGAACTGCTCACCGCGGAGCACGGATTCCCCCTCCGTCTGGTCGTCCCCCATCTGTACGCCTGGAAAGGGCCCAAGTGGGTCCGGGGTGTGGAGTACATGACCGCCGACCGGCGCGGTTTCTGGGAGGAGCGCGGGTACCACAACCTCGGGGACCCGTGGAAGGAGCAGCGGTACTCGTACCAGGAGGAGCCGGGGGACGGGCCTGAGCTGTGACCTTCGGTGGTCGTACCGGGGTCGTCAGTGGTGGTACTGGTGCACCACGGCATGCCCCTTGCCGCGGCCGATCATCCACTTGTTGACCGGGGTCGTCAGGACGAAGGCGACGGTCAGCGCGATCGCCAGCACCCACCAGAACAGCGGGTCGGTGAGCTCGGCATCCATGGCGCCCGGCCACAGCACGATCACGCCGTTGTCGACCAGCTCCATCACGGCGATGGACAGGGTGTCCGCGGCCAGCGCCACCTTGAGTGCGGCGCGCAGGTCGACGCCCGCCTTCAGCACCCCGCGCAGGGTGAGGGCGTAGCCGAAGAAGAAGGCCAGGACGATCGCCAGGACCAGGGTCGGCACGTTGCCCCAGCCGAGCGCGGTCCCGATCACCATGCCCAGCACCTCGCCGATGGCGCAGCCGGTGAGGCAGTGCAGGGTGGCCCGGACGGCCATCGCCCAACTGCTGGTCGCGGCCACCTCGGGGTGGTGCGTGTGTGCCGCGTGCGCTTCGTGCTGCATGAGTGCCCCCAATGCCAGGTTACGGTTCCTGCACCGAGCAAGAACCGTATACCCCCCAGGGGTATTCCCAACCGTATTCCCAACCCCTGGGTCACCTGTCGGGGTCACGCGTCTCGCAGCTTTTTCAGCCGCTCGACGTCCGCCGCGTGCCCTTCCTTTCCGCCAGGTGTCTCGATGATCAGCGGCACGCCCTCGGTGGCCGGGTGCGTCATCAGCGCCCGGAACGGGTCCTCGCCGATGTGACCTGCGCCGATGTTCTCGTGCCGGTCCTTGTGGGCGCCCACGACGTCCTTGGAGTCATTGGCGTGGATCAGCTTCAGGCGGCCCTCGCCGACGGTTGCCACCAGCAGGTCGAGCGTCTGGTGCATGCCGGACGGACCCGTCAGGTCGTGGCCGGCGGCGAAGATGTGGCAGGTGTCCAGGCACACGCCCAGCTTCGGATGGGCGTCCAGCGCCTCGAAGTACGGCCCGAAGTCCCAGGTTCGCGAGCAGAGTGAGGAGCCCTGTCCGGCGGTGGACTCCAGCAGCAGGAACGGGTCGTCGTCGTGCGTCAACTCGTCGAGGAGCGGCAGCATGTGCTCGCGTACCTGCTTCAGGGCAACGGTCCGCTCCCGGCCGCCGGTCGCACTGCCCGTGTGCACGACCACACCCAGCGCGCCGATCTCCCGCCCGCGCCGTAGCGAGTGCCGCAGCGACTCCACCGACTTCTCGACCGTCGCCTCGGTGTGCGAGCCGAAGTTGATCAGGTACGGCGCGTGCACATACGCCGGGATCGACTCGGCCTCGCACACCGCGCGGAACTCCTCGTCCTGGCGCGGGTTCCCGGCGGGCGTGGCCCAGCCACGCGGGTTGGCGACGAAGACCTGGACCGTCTCGGCCTTGAGGTCGTGTGCGTAGGTGAGCCCGACGGAACTGAGACCACCGGCCACGGGGACATGGCCCCCGATGGGGTTGCGGGACGGGGCGGCGCGGGCGGGTTCCGGGGTGGTGGACTGCTGGATCTTCACCCGTTCAGGGTGTCATGCCCGCGGGCTGGCCAACTGCGATGCCTGCTGCTGACCGCCCGCCGGAGCGCCCGTCACCGGATGGTGATCGTGATCGTCGATCCCTTCGGCGCCGTCTCCCCGCCCTCCACGGATTGCTTCTTGACGGTGTCGCCGAACAGGCCGAGCAGGCCGCGGTCCTCGTCCACCTGGAAGCCGGCGGACTCCAGTGCGGCCGTGGCGTCGTCGACGCTGTCGCCGACCACGTCCGGGACCTCGATCATCTCGGGGCCCTTGGACAGGGTCAGCGTCACCGTGTCGCCCTCGGCGGCCTGCCTGCCCTCCGCCGGCGACTGCTGGGCGACCTGGCCCGCGTCGAACTCGGAGTTGACCCGCGCGGCGGCGACCTTCACCTTCAGGCCGGCTTCCGCCAGGTCGGCCTTCGCGTCGGCGAGGCTGCTGCCGGTGACGTCCGGGATGTCGACCGGGGCGCCCTTGCTGACGGTGAGCGCGACCGCGGAGCCGGAGCGGACCTTGGTGCCGTTGCCCGGCTCCGAGGAGATCACGAAGCCCCTGGGGACGTCGTCGTTGAACTCCCGGATCACCCTGCCCGGTTCGAGGCCGCCGTCCTTGAGCACGGTCCGGGCCTTGTCCAGCTTGTAGCCCTGGAGGTCGGGCACCTTCACCGTCTCCGGTCCCATCGACATGACCAGGTTCACGGAGTCGTTGTGCCGGATGCGGGCGCCTGTGTCCGGGTCCGTGCTGATGACGGTGCCGCGCTTGACGGTGTCGCTGAACGCGCGCTCCACCTTGCCGACCTCGAGCCCGGAATCCCCCAGCCGGTCCCGGGCCTGCGCCTCGGTCTTGGACAGCAGCGGCGGGACCTTGGTGAACTGGCCGGAGTTGATGTACCAGATGCCGGCACCGAGGCCGAGCGCCAGCAGTACGGCGGCGACGATGACGAGCGGCCCGCGCGGAGCGCGCGACGTCCGTGACCGGCGCCGGGGCGGCAGGGGTGGCGGCGACTCCAGCCGGCTGGTGCGGTTGAAGACGGCCTCGCGCTCCGGCTCGTCCTCGTTCACGGGCAGCGGACGCTGGATGTTCAGCGCACGCGGGATCACGCTCGTACGGTCGTCGGCGTTGCTGTGCTCCGCCGTGAGTGCCTGCGGCGGCACCGCGTCCAGCTGGTCCGCGCTCAGGGCGGCACGAGTGTCCCGGGCCTGCGCGAGCAGGGCCACGGCGTCGTACGGGCGGATGTCCGGGGTGCGCGCGGTGGCCGACGCGACCAGCGCGTCGAGCTCGTACGCCAGCCCCGGCACGATCACGGAGGGCGGCGGGACGTCCTCGTGCAGGTGCTTGTAGAGCACCACGGCGGGAGAGTCCCCGTCGTGCGGCTTGTCGCCCGTGAGCATCTCGTAGAGCACGACACCGCACGCGTACACGTCGACACGGGCGTCGGCGGCGCCGGGCTGCTCTATCTGCTCGGGCGCGAGATAGGAGACGGTGCCGAGCACGGCACCGGTGGTGCTGGTCACGGTGTCCACGGACCGTACGAGCCCGAAGTCGGCGACCTTGACCCGGCCGTCGTCCCCTATGAGCACGTTCTCCGGCTTCATGTCCCGGTGCACGAACCCGGCGCGGTGCGCGGCCCCGAGCGCGGCGAGCACCGGCTCCAGGATGTCGAGGGCGGCCCGGGGCTGGAGAGCCCCGCGCTCGCGCAGTACGTCACGCAGCGTGCAGCCCGCGACGTACTCCATGGCGAGATAGACGTACGACCCGTCGGTGCCCTGGTCGAAGACCTGCACCACGTTCGGGTGCGCCAACCGGGCGACGGACTTCGCCTCCCGGATGAACCGGTCGACGAACACCCCGTCGACCGCCAGGGCGGGATGCATCACCTTGAGCGCGAGCACACGGTCGAGGCGGGTGTCCACGGCCCGGTAGACCGTGGCCATCCCGCCGACCGCGATCCTCGCGTCCACGCGATACCGGCCGTCGAGCACCTGCCCGACCAGAGGGTCTTGAAGGGTCGTATCCACGCAGGTGAGTGTACGAGCCGACACTGACACGGCTCCCGCCTCGGCCAGGATCGGGGCGGGACTGAAGCTGACCTGTGACGGACGCCTCATTGGCCGAAGACTTTCCATCGAACGTGCGTTCAGGACTGCTTTCAGAACGCGGGCCGCTCCGGGTCCAGCCTCGCCAGGCCCTCGACGGGCGACGATGCCTCCGCGAAGTGCCGCATCGGAATCCTCCCCGCCCGGTGGGCCAGCCTCCCGGCCTCCACCGCATGACGCATCGCGTCGGCCATCAGCACCGGCTCCTGCGCCCGCGTCACCGCTGAGGCGAGCATCACACCCGCGCACCCCAGTTCCATCGCGAGCGCCGCGTCCGACGCCGTACCTGCTCCCGCGTCCAGGATCACCGGCACGCGCGCGTGCTCAGTGATCAGCTGGAAGTTGTGCGGATTGCGGATGCCGAGCCCGGAACCGATCGGCGACCCCAGCGGCATGATCGCCGCACAGCCGGCATCCTCCAGCTTCCGCGCCAGCACGGGGTCGTCGTTGGTGTACGGCAGCACCGTGAACCCGTCGTCCACCAGCGTCTCCGCCGCGTCCAGCAACTCGATCGGGTCCGGCAGCAGCGTCCGCTCGTCGGCGATGACCTCCAGCTTGATCAGATCCGTACCGAGGGCCTCGCGCGCGAGGCGGGCCGTCAGCACGGCCTCTCCCGCTGTGAAGCACCCCGCCGTGTTCGGCAGCACCCGGATTCCGAGCTTCTCCAGCACCGACAGCACCGAGCCGTGCACCGACGCGTTCACCCGCCGCATCGCGACCGTCGTCAGCTCCGTCCCGGACGCCACCAGCGCCCGCTCCAGCACGTCGAGGCTGGGCGCCCCGCCGGTGCCCATGATCAGGCGGGACGTGAAGGACGTACCCCCGATGACAAAGGGATCGTCGGCCATGGTTCAGCCTCCTTGGACGGCGGTCAGGACTTCGACGCGGTCCCCCTCGGAGAGGGACGTCGACGGCCACTGCGTGCGCGGGACGACGGTTTCGTTGAGGGCGGCGGCCACTCCGGAGGGCGCCGCGGTGAGGGACTTCACGAGCGCGTCGAGAGCCGTGCCCGGCTCGATCTGCCGACGCTCGCCGTTGACCGAGATGGTGACCGGGAGGCTCATACGGGCTGCTCCGTGAGTGCGGCGGCGCCGAAGCGCCTGGGGGTGAAGGCGCGGGCCTCGTCCGGGAGCTCACCGGTGGTCAGGACGTGTGCCATGGCGTCGCCGGTGACCGGCGTGAGCAGCACGCCGTTGCGGTAGTGCCCGGTGGCCATCGACAGCCCCTCCAGCTCGGTAGGGCCGAGCAGCGGAGCGTTGTCGGGGGAGGCGGGGCGCAGGCCGGCCCGCGTCTCGGTGAGCGGCAGCTCGGTGATGCCCGGCACCAGCTCGTGCGCGTCACGCAGCAGCTCGTAGACCCCGCCCGCGGTCACCGTGGTGTCCCAGCCCAGCTCCTCGCTCGTCGCCCCGACGACCAGCTCCCCGCTCTGGCGCGGCACCAGATACACCTGGCTGCCCCGCACCACGGCCCGCACGGTCCGGCTCAGGAACGGCGCGTACCGCTTCGGCACGGTCAGCCGCAGCACCTGCCCCTTCACGGGGCGTACGGGCGGCAGTACGGCGTCCGGAACCCCGGGCAGACGCCCGCTGAGGCTGCCGGCCGCGAGGACGACCTGGTCCGCGCGCAGCTCGGTGCCGTCCGCCGTGGTGACCCCTGCGGCCCGGTCCCGTACGACGTCGAAGCGCTCGGCCCAGGCCCGGTGGAAGACCACTCCGGCCCGCTCGCACGCGACCACCAGCGCCCCGGACAGCCGCCGCGGGTCGATCTGGTGGTCGCCGTCCACCCGCAGCCCGCCGCGCACACCCGGCGCGAGCATCGGCTCCAGGCGCCGGCACTCCCGCCCGGACAGCCACTCGGAGTCCAGCCCGGACCGGCGTTGCAGGGCGTGCAGGTCGCGCAGATGGGCACGGTCGTCCGCGTCCATCGCGACGGCGAGCGTGCCGCACCGGCGGTAGCCGAGGTCATGTCCGGTCAGGTCGGACAGCTCGGCCACGAAGTCCGGGTAACGGCCGGCCGAGGCGAGGTTCAGACCGAGCAGGGTCTGCTCGCCGTAATGCAGTTCTGTGACGGCGGCCAGCATCCCGGCCGCCACCTGGGCGGCGCCGCCACCAGGATCGGGGTCCACGACTGCCGTCGTGAGCCCGCGCCCAGCGGCCCGCCACGCCGTGACCAGGCCGATGATGCCGCCCCCGATGACGAGGACGTCTGTGGTTCGCGTACGCGACATGGGCGTCCAGCCCCTCCCTTCGCCGGCATGACCCGGATCAGGTTCGTACGGTCGGAGGCCGCCAGCCTCCCTCTCAGCCCGGTGCGTCCGGGCTCCCGCGAGTGCTCTACGTTGGCCACCCTAGCCCGCCGCCGTAAGTCTCAGTAAGGGAGCCCGTGCCCATGGCCCGCTCGCTCGACGGTCTCGTTTTCGCCCCTGTCGCGGACCAGGCCCCCGGTCAGGTGGGTACGCGCACCCGGTTCACGTACCACGAGAAGGACGGCGGGATCTGGGCCGAATACGCAGGTGGCGACATCGCGCGCGGCCATCTCGTGGGCACCAGGGAAGGCGACCGGCTGGACTTCCGGTACGTGCAGCTCAAGAGGGACGGAACGACGTCGTCGGGGCACTGTGTGTCGACGGTGATCGAGCTTCCCGACGGGCGGGTGCGGCTGGAGGAGACCTGGGAATGGGAGTCGCAGTCGGGCAGCGGGACCAGCGTGGTGGAGCAGCTTCCGGCCGAGGTTGTGCAGCAGGTCACTGAGCACGCCCCCTGACTGACAAATAGTCAGTTGTCTATGGTGATCAGGTGAGCGAGCAGACGCAGCAACGGGGCACGTCAGCGGCACGCCGTGTGGTCGTCGCCGGCGCCGGCATGGCCGGCGTGCAGACGGCGGTCGCCCTGCGGGAACAGGGTTTCACCGGCACCGTCACACTGATCGGCGCCGAGCCCCACCAGCCCTACGACAGGCCGCCTCTGTCCAAGGCCGTGCTGCTCGGCAAGGCCGAGGGCTCCGCCTTCGACGTCGACTTCGAGGCGCTCGGTGTCGAACTCCAGCTGGGGCGCGAGGTGCTGGGCGTGCGCCCCGCCGAGCACGTACTGGACACCGAGGCCGGGCCCGTCCCGTACGACGTCCTCGTCCTCGCCACCGGAGCCGAACCGATCCGGCTGCCGGGAGCGGAGGGTGTGCCCGGAGTGCATCTGCTGCGCACCCTGGACGATGCCGAGCGGCTGCGGCCCGTGCTGGCCCGGCAGCACGACATCGTGGTCGTCGGGGCGGGCTGGATCGGCGCGGAGTTCACCACGGCGGCCCGCGAGGCGGGCTGCGCGGTGACGGTCGTGGAGGCCGCCGACCGGCCGCTCGCGGGTGCGCTGCCCGCGGAAGTGGCCGCGCCCATGACCTCCTGGTACGAGGACAGCGGGACGGCGCTGCGTACGCACGCGCGCGTGGAGCGCGTCGAGCCCGGCGAGGTGATCCTCGACGACGGCTCGCGGGTGGCCGCCGGCGCGGTCGTGGTGGGCATCGGGGCGCGGCCCGCCACGGCCTGGCTGGCCGACTCCGGCATCGAGCTCGGGGTGCAGGGCGATGTCGTGGCCGACGAGCGCCTGCGCACGTCCGTACCGGACGTCTACGCGGTCGGCGACTGCGCCTCCTTCCCGTCGGGACGGTACGGCGAGCGCCTCCTGGTCCACCACTGGGACAACGCTCTCCAGGGCCCGCGCACGGTCGCCGCGAACATCCTCGGCGAGAGCTCCGCGATCTACGACCCCGTGCCGTACTTCTGGTCCGAGCAGTTCGGCCGCTTCGTCCAGTACGCCGGCCATCACGCCGCCGCCGACACGCTGCTGTGGCGCGGCGACCCGTCGGGCCCGGCCTGGACGGTCTGCTGGCTGCGGGGTGACCGGCTCGTCGCCCTGCTGGCGGTGGGCCGACCCAGGGACCTGGCGCAGGGCCGACGGCTGATCGAGGCGGGCACGCCGGTGAACGCGGAGCTGCTGCGGGATCCGGGGCGGCCGATGAAGGCGGCGGTGGCGTAGCACGTCACCCCAACAGGTCCTCCCAGGTGGACCGGCCTGGCTTCCGACTGTCAGTGGCAGATGGCAGGCTTGTTCCGTGACCGAGATTGACGCAAAAACCGATGCTCTCGTCCCCGCCTGGCTCACCCTCCCCGACATCGCCGAAATGCTCGGCGTCGAGGTGACCCGCGTCCGGCAGCTGGTCAAGGACGGCCAGCTCATCGCCGTACGCCGTGGTGAGAACCGCGCGCTACACGTCCCCGCCGCCTTCATCGACGAGGACAAGGTCGTCAAGGGTCTGTCCGGGACCCTGACGCTCCTGCGGGACGACGGCTTCACGGACGAAGAGATGCTGGAGTGGCTCTTCACCCCCGACGACAGCCTGCCCGGCACCCCCGCGCAAGCCCTCAGCGAGAATCGCGGCACGGAGGTGAAGCGCCGCGCCCAGGCGCTCGCCGTCTGAGTCCGAACCCACCGATCCGAACATCGTCGGGCGCACCGGCCGGGGCCGCCCCATAGGCCACGGCCGCGGCCGGTCGCGGCCCGGGGCCGGGAGCGGGATGCGCGTGGCGCACGGTGACAAGTGGCGTGCAATGGCGTGGGGCGGCGGGGAGAACCCGCCGCTTCCCGTTCCGGACCGTGGGCCGGCTCGTAGGCCACCGGGGCGACGGCGTCTCCGCGAGCGCGGGGGACTCGGCCGTCCGGGCCGACACGGGGCGGCCGACATGGGCCGGCGGCCCCTGCCGCCGGCCGGCGGGTGCCGCACTGAGGCCGAAGCCTTCGCCGAAGGGCGCCGTCCCAAGGCTCGGGACCGGGCCTCGCCCGCAGTCGCGGCTGGGTACCGTGCCACCGCGCCCCGGCCCACCACACCCCACCGCTCCGCGACGTCGCGCTCCGCTCCGGCTACCGTGCCACCGTCCGCCACCGCCCGACTTCACCCGTCCGGCAACCCGACCACAGGGGGCACCGTATGTCCGACACCGACACCGCAGGCACCGCCCGCGCCCAGCTCGCCGACGCCCGGCTCTACCTCTGCACCGGCGCCCGCAAACAGCAGGGCGACCTCGCGGAGTTCCTGGACGCCGTGCTGGCGGGGGGCGTCGACATCGTGCAGTTGCGGGACAAGGGCATGGAGGCGGCCGAGGAGCTGGAGCATCTGAAGGTCTTCGCCGACGCCTGCGCCCGGCACGGCAAGCTGCTCGCGGTCAACGACCGTGCCGACGTGGCCCACGCCGCCGGCGCCGACGTCCTGCACCTCGGCCAGGGCGACCTCCCCGTAGCCGCGGGCCGCGCGATCCTCGGCAGTGAGGTCCTCATCGGCCGCTCCACGCACTCCGAGTCCGAGGCCTCCGCGGCCGCCGTCCAGGAGGGCGTCGACTACTTCTGCACGGGTCCGTGCTGGCCCACCCCCACCAAGCCCGGCCGCCACGCGCCGGGTCTCGACCTGGTCCGCCACACGGCCGCTCTCGGCACCGACCGCCCCTGGTTCGCCATCGGCGGCATCGACCTCGCCAACCTCGACCAGGTGCTGGAGGCGGGCGCCGGCCGCGTCGTCGTCGTACGGGCGATCACGGAGGCGGACGACCCGGGCGCGGCGGCGGCGGAATTCGCCAAGCGGCTGCGGCAGGGATAGTCCCCGGGCAGTCCCCCGCCTCCGCACCGCTGGACGCCCCGGATTTCCTGACGTTTGTCCAAGGCGTGGACAACAACCCGGCAAATCGGGCAAATGTCCGGCGTCCGGTTGGGGGACCGGGGCCCCCTGACTAACCTGCGAGTATGGCCCTCGGCACCGCATCCATCAGGTCGGACCACGCTCGTACCGTGCGCGAGATGCTCGCGACCGGAAAGACGACGTATTCCTTCGAGTTCTACGCACCCAAGACCCCGAAGGGCGAGCGGAACCTGTGGAACGCGCTGCGCCGGGTCGAGGCCGTAGGACCCGACTTCGTCTCCGTGACCTACGGCGCGGGCGGTTCCACCCGTGCGGGCACGGTCAAGGCGACCGAGGCGATCGCCTCGGACACCACCCTCACCCCGATCGCCCACCTCACCGCCGTCGACCACTCGGTGGCCGACCTGCGTAACATCATCGGGCAGTACGCCGACGCCGGGATCCGCAACATGCTCGCGCTGCGCGGCGACCCGCCCGGCGACCCGCTGGGCGAGTGGGTGCCGCACCCCCGGGGTCTGGCCTACGCCGCCGAACTCGTCGAACTGATCAAGGCGTCCGGCGACTTCTGCGTCGGCGTCGCGGCCTTCCCCGCGATGCACCCGCGCTCCGCCGACTGGGACGCGGACGTCCGTCACTTCGTCGACAAGTGCCGGGCCGGCGCGGACTACGCGATCACGCAGATGTTCTTCGAACCGGAGGATTACCTGCGCTTGCGCGACCGAGTGGCTGCCGCGGGCTGCGACACCCCGATCATCCCGGAGATCATGCCGATCGCCAGCGTAAAGACGCTGGAGCGCATCCCCTCCCTCACCAACGCGGCCTTCCCGGCCGCCTTGAAAGAGCGGATCCTCACAGCCAAGGACGATCCCGCGGCTGTACGCTCCATTGGCATCGAGTTCGCGACGGAGTTCTGCGCGCGGCTGCTCGCCGAAGGAGTGCCCGGTCTGCACTTCATCACGCTCAACAACTCCACAGCTACCTTGGAAATCTACGAAAGCCTGGGCCTGCACCACCCACCGCAGGCCTAGACCGGTCGTCCTGATATACGTCACACTGCGTAGGCGGCCACTGGGAGAGGGGCGTACATGGGCTGGACGGTCCTCTACATCGCGTTCGGCGTCGTCGCGCTGTGGCTGCTTGGCGAGGTGCTGCTGCAGTACAAGGCGCGGCTGCGCTGGCGGCTGCTCGCCTTCGTCGGGTTCCTCGGCGTCGTGGTCGGCGTGCTGATTCCTTCCGTCATCGTCATCGGTCTGGGAGCGGCGGCGTTCGCTGTCGGCCAGACCTACGTCACGCTGTCGTTCCGCCGAGGCTTCTCGGCCGGCTGGGCGGTCTCCGCGCCGGCCCTGGGCCCGCTGGCAGCCGCCAAGCGCCGCCGCGACGAGCCCGACCGCCAGGAACCCACCCTTGAGGTCTCCGACCTTGAGGCGGCCGAGGGCGGCTACGCGGGCAACGACGCCAAGTACGGCCAGGACAGTGTCGGTTACGGCCACGACGACTACGACCGCGACGACGTGTTCACCCCGTCACGCGCCGCTCAGCCCACCGCCGCCGAGACGACCTCCGTGTACGAGCCGCAGCCCCTGCCGGACGACACGGGCTCCTACGGCATATACGGCGGCGACCCCGCCTACGCCGCCGCGGACCAGAACTACGCAGCCACGGGACAGCCCCACGACCAGTACGCGACGGCCGACCAGAGCTACGCGTACGACGGCTACAGCGGCTACGACCAGCAGCAGTACGGCTACGACACGACCGGCCAGCAGCAGTACGCCGCCTACTCCGACCCGTACATCGGCACCCAGACCTACGGCGACGCCTCCTACGACGCCTATGGCCAGCAGCAGTACGGCCAGCAGGGCTACACCCAGGACCAGTACGCCACCGGCACCTACGGCGAGACCCCTTCCGGCGGCGTCTGGGTCCCGCAGCAGCGCACCGACGAGGCGTACGGCGGCGAACTCCCGCCCGAGCAGCAGTACCCGTACCAGGGCGACGGCCAGCAGCACGGGCAGGGCCAGGGGCACGGGCAGGGTTACGACGAGCAGTACCGTTTCTGACGGTCACGCCCGGCGCGGCTCACGCCCGGGTCACTGAGAGCCCCGGAACTCGGGCCCCTCCACGATCAGTCCCGCCACCAGCGCGCCCGACATGCCGGCGTGGGGGAGCCCGCCGCCCGGGTGGGACCAGCCGCCGACCGTGAACAGTCCGGATACGGCCGTGCTGTTGGACGGATGCAGCAGACGCCCCTGTGTCGCGGCCAGCGCGGGTGCCGGAACCGCTCCGCCCTCCGCGCCGGTCTCCTGCGCGATGTCGGCCGGCGTACGCACCTCGTGCCAGAGGAGCCGGTCACGCAGGTCCGGGACGGCACGCTCCGCGACCGTGATCAGGTCCTCGGCGTGCCGGGCGAAGACCTCCGATTCCGCCCAACTCCGGTCAGGTTGTGCCGGCACCGTCGAAGTGACCGTGATCGCCTCATGCCCGGCGTCCGGAACCAGCGCCGGGTCGTCGGGCCGCAGGACGGTGACCGTGGCCCGGGCGGCCATGCCCCCGGCCGTTCCGAACAAGGCGTCCAGCTCGGCCTCACGGTCCTCCGCGTGCACCACAGTTCGGTGCGCCGTACCTTCCGGCCGGGCCCCGCGCAGCGCCAGCAGCACCGTCAGACGGCTCGCCGACTCGCGTTGGGGCGCGATCTCGCCCTCGCCCTCGCCGCGAGGCGCCGTGCCCCGGACGAGGCGGTCCAGCACTCCGGGGGCGACCCCGGAAACCACGAAGTCGGCCTCCACCACCGAACCGTCGGCCAGTTCGAGGCCCGCCGCCCGGCCGTCCTTCTCCAGGACTGCCAAGACCTCGGCGCCGAAGCCGAACTCGACCTTGCGGGCCACGCACCGCTCGTAGACTGCCCGCGCCAACTCCCGTATGCCGCCCCGCACATACCAGATCCCGAACGCGTGCTCCAGGTACGGCAGCACCGCCGCGCTCGCCGGCGTCTCGCGCGGATCCAGGCCGTACGCGAGCGCGTGGCTCTCCAGCAGGGCCACGAGCCGGGGATCGCGCAGCTCCCAGGCCCCGACCTCGGCGAGGGTGCCGGCCCGGCGGGTGCGCAGGAGCCGCTTGTGGGGGACCGCGGGGTAGGGCTCGCGCTCGGCCAGCACCTGCCAGTTCGGCCACAGGGGCTCCTCCAGCAAGGGTCTGCGCGTGCGGTCCCAGGCCTCGCGGGCGCGGACCAGGAAGTCGCCCCAACGGCCGCCCGTGCCGGCGCCCAGCGCTTCGTCGAGGGCGGTCACGACGCCCGCGCGCGAGGCGTTCGGAAGCCGCACCTCGGTGCCGTCCGCGAAGACGTGCCGCGCGGACGGGTCGACCTGGACCAGCTCGACGCACGCCTCCAGGGGCTCCTTGCCGGTCTTGATGAACAGATCGCGGTACACGGCGGGGAGGGGGAGCAGTCCCGGGCCCGTGTCGAACCCGAAGCCGTCGCGCTCGAAGCGGCGCACCGCTCCGCCGTACGTCTCCGTACGCTCGTACACCGCCACCCGGTGGCCCGCGACGGCGAGCCGGGCAGCGGCCGCCATCGCGCCCATCCCGGCGCCGATCACCGCAATCCTTGCCATGCGTGGGACTTTACTTGGGCCTGCCTTGCGATGTTCGCGCCGGTCATTGCGGCTGACCTGCTTGTCTGCCGGGGGTCCGGGGGGTTATCCCCCGGGGAATGCAGCATCGGCCGCCACTGACAACGGCTCCCTGACCTCGGGCGCACGGGCAGCGGGCGGCCTCAGCCGGGCCGTTGCCCCACCGCCTGGGCGAGCCGCTTCTCCTCCCGGCGCTCCGCCCTGCGGCGCAGGAAGCGACGGATCCGGGAGACCAGGAAGAGCAGCAGCAACAGCCCGCCGAGCAGCAGGACGCCCGCGATGACGGCCGCGGCTACGGGGTGGAAGATCGCCAGGGTGATGAGGGCGCCGACCCCGAGGTCCTCGGCGATGCTCACCACGATGTTGCTGAACGGCTCCGGCGAGGTGTTGACCGCCATCCGCGTGCCCGCCTTGACCAGGTGGCTCACCAGCGCCGTGGAACCGCCGACCGCGCCTGCCGCCAGTTCGGGCAGCGACCCGCTCTGCCCGGCGAGCAGCGCGGCCACGACCGCGCCCGCAACCGGCCGGATCACGGTGTGCACCGAGTCCCACGCCGAGTCCACGTACGGGATCTTGTCGGCGACGGCCTCGCAGAGGAACAGCACACCGGCCGCGATCAGTACGTCGGGCCGTTGCAGCGCCTCGGGCACCTCGTCGCTCAGCCCTGTCGCGCCGAACACGCCGAGCAGCAGGACCACGGCGTAGGAGTTGATGCCGCTGGCCCAGCCGCTGGTGAAGATCAAGGGAAGTATGGACACGGACGCGATCGTAACCAGTCGGCAACGGCAGGGCTTGGGGATGAGTGCGCAGTTCTGAGTACGCGTACCTAGTCGGTGAGTTGAGTACGCGCGCGGATGGGGCGCGACCTGCCTGAACGAGAGAGTGGGGGCACGGAGAAGGGGATCGGCTCCGGCACCGGCGACACGGGGCGCCGGAATCGGAGCGGGCCCCGGATCCGCTCCTTCCGCCGGCCCGGCGTCGGCGGGAGCGAGACGGGGGACCCGGGGGAACGTCCGGACGGGGGTCCAGGGGGGACACGGGGGAGTACGGGGGAAACGGGGGAGCAAGAGAAGGCGCCGGTTCGACAGTGGCCCGCGGGGGACGCGGCCACCGTCGGACCGGCGCTTTTTCGTGTGCCTGCGACGCCTGCCGCGTCAGGGGCGCCCGCTCACCCGGCCCTGCAGCAGCCGGGACAGCGCCGAGTGCACGTCGTCCAGGGAGCGCTCCGGCTGGAACGACTTCCAGTCCAGCGCGGCCACCAGGACCATGCCGACCAGGGCGGCGGCGGTCAGCTGGACGTCGATCTCCTCGCTGAACTCGGCGTTGTCCACGCCCTCGCGCAGCACGCCCTCGACGACCGCCACGGCCTGCTGCCGGACCACCATCAGCGTGGACTGCCATGCTCGGTTCGTCCGCCACAGCTCGGCGACGTAGAGCTGGGTGAAGGACGGGTAGCGGTCGATGAAGACCAGCCCCGCGCGGATCATCGCGTCCAGGGCGTCCACCTTGGTGCCGCCGTCCCGCGCGGTCTTCTCGGCCGCCTCCCGCAGGGACGCGGTGAGGAGTTCGACCCCGTGGCGCAGCAGTTCCTCGAAGAGGACCGACTTGCTGGCGAAGTTGTAGTAGACCGTGCCCTTCGCCACCCCGGCCCGTTCGGCGATCTCGTCAACGGTGGTGGCGGAGAAGCCCTGTTCGGCGATGAGCGTGACGGCCGCCTCGTAGAGCTTCTGCCGGGTGGCCTCACGGCGCGTGCTGCCGCCCGACGCGGCGTTGCTGCTTTCCATGGGCCTGATTGTGCCGCGCGCGTTCACAGGGTCAGCTCCGGGTGCAGCCGGTCGAGTGTCCACACCTGCCGGCGACGGGCCGACAGGGCGGTCAGCGCGAGGGCGGCCGCGGTGAAGGCGGTGAGCACCACGCACGCGTGCCACACCGGTTCCAGCCCGCCGCCCGTGATGAGCCTCCTGAGTGCCTCCACGACGTAGCTCATCGGCAGGAAGGGGTGCAGCGCGTTGAAGAAGCCCGGGCTGGTCTGCACCGGGTAGGTACCGCCCGCGGACGTCAACTGCAGCATCAGGAACGCCAGGACAAGAATCCGGCCCGCGGCGCCGAAGCGCGCGTTCAGCCACTGCACGATCGCCGCGAAGCACGCCGTCACCAGGAACAGGAAGCCCACCGTCCCGGCCGCCCGCACCATCTGCAGCCCGACCGCCCAGTGCAGCACCGACATCAGGGCCACCGTCTGCAGCACCCCGATCGCCACCACGGGCAGCCAGCCGGCCAGCGCGATCCGCCACGCCGAGGCGCCCGCTGCGAGCGCGCGCCGGTTCATCGGCGTGATCACCATGTACGCCACCATCGCGCCCACCCACAGGGACAGCGGGATGAAGTACGGAGCGAATCCGGTGCCGTAGTTGGGCGCCTTGTGCATGTCCCGGGAGACGAGCTGGACCGGGTCGGACATGACCTCGGTGCGCTGTTCGCGGGCCTTCTTGTCGTAGTCGGGGATCTGCTCGGCGCCGTCGTGCAGCCCGTCCGAGAGCTTCCCGGAGCCGTCGACGAGCTTGTAGATGCCGCCGTTGAGGTCGACCGCGCCGGACTTGAGCTCACCCACGCCGGTGTCCAGGTCCACCGCGCCGGACTTGGCCGAGCCGAGGCCCGAGTGGAGTTTCTTGGCTCCTGCGGCGACCTTGCCGGCCCCCTGGTTCAACTTGTTGATCCTCGCGACGGCGTCGTCGAGGTCCTCGGAGAGGCGCGGTGCGCGGTCGGCGAGCGCCTGGGACTGCTTCTGGAGGGTGGCGAGGTGCTTGTCGAGCTTCTTCAGGTCGCCGTCCTGGTCGGCGATCAGCGTGTTGAGGTCGTCGGCGATCACCGCCACGTCCGCGGCCGACTGCTTCGCCTTCTTCAGGTCGGAGCAGGCCGGGTCGGGCAGTACCGGGTCCTCACAGCGCGCCTTGTAGATGAGGTTCAGCGCGTCGGACGCCGTATGGGCGCCCTTGGCGGCGCCTGGAGCGCGCTCGACCAGGTCGTCGAGGTTGTTGCGGATCGCGCCCGAGGTGTCGGCGACCAGCTGGGCGGTGTCCCCGATGGTCTTCTCGTTGTCCTTCAGGAACGGCCCGATCTTCTTGTCGACCCCGTTGACCCTGTCGGCCAGCGTCTGCGTCCCCTCGGCGACCCGCCTGGAGCCGTCCTCCAGGTCGCCCGCGCCGGTGTTGAGCTTCTTCAGGCCCGTGGACAGCTTGCCGCTGCCCTTCTTGGCGTCCTTCAGCCCGTCGGCGAGGTCCTTGGAGCCCTTCTCCGCCTTCCCGATGCCGCCTTCGAGCTTGTCGGCGCCGTTCGCGGCCTTGACCGTCTTGCCGTGGATGTCGGAGAACGACACGAAGATCTTGTCCAGGAAGGAACGCGACGCCTTCGTGGACGCCGCCTCGCGCACCTCACCGAAGACCGTCCGCGAGATCTGTCCGACGATGTAGTTGTTGGCGTCGTTCGTACGCACCTGAAGAGCGCCCGTCTCCGGGGAGTCACCCGAACTGGAGGCGATCCGCTCACTGAAGTCCGCAGGCATGGTCAGCGACAGGTAGTAGGTGCCGTCCTCGACGCCCTTGCGGGCCTCGGCGGCACTCACCTCCCGCCAGTCGAAGACGTCGCTCTCGCGCAGCCCCTTGGTGATGTCGTCGCCGGCGGCGAGCTTCCTGCCCTCGACGCTCGCCCCCTTGTCGTCGTTCACGAGTGCCACGGGGATGCGGTCCAGACGGCCGTACGGGTCCCAGAACGACCACAGGTACAGGGCGCCGTACAGCAGGGGCAGCACCAGCAGCGCCACCAGGGCGGCACGCGGCAGCTTCCCCCGCCCGAAGCGCCTCAGCTCAAGCGCGGCCAGCCTCGGCGAGCGCATCGGCGGCCTCCTCTCCGTCGGTTTCCTCGGGCGTGGGTGCGGCGTCGGCCGCCTGGGTCGACACCTTGACGGTCCCGTCGGGGCCCTCGCTGCACACCGCCACGACCGTGGTCCCGGCCTCGGCGATCGACTTCAACAGCGCCCAGACCTCCACCCGTTCGGTGTCCGAGAGCTTGAGGTCGGTGTCGTCGACACCGAGCACGCGCGGGCGCGCGATGAGGGCCAGCGCGACGGACAGCCGCAGCGCCTCAAGCCGCTCCAGATCCCGTACGGCCGTACGCGAGCCCTTGGGCAGTGAGTCCAGGTCGAGCCCCGCCGCCGTCAGCGCGGCGTCGATGCGCTGCCGCTCCCCGGCCCTCCGCTCGCCGCGCGGCCGCAGCAGCCCGCGCAACGAGTCGCCGAACCGCCGCTGCAGCAGCGCCCGTTCGCGCAGATGCTCGGCGACGGTCAGGGCCGGGTCCAGGTCGGTCACACCCGGGACATGGGCCAGGGCGCTGACGCGCCGTACCGCCGCCATGCGCTTGGGCACTTCGGCCCCGTCCACGGTGGCGGACCCCTCGGTGGGCTTCATCCGCCCGGTGAGCGCGAGCAGCAGACACGTACGGCCGCTGCCGGACGGCCCCTCGATCGTGATCAGCGAGCCGGCCTCCGCCTCGAAGGAGACCCCGCGGAATGCCCATCCGCGGGGCCCTTCGAGGCCGAGACCCCGGGCCGTGACGCCGGTCGCGGCCACGGTTCCCCCCATCCCTGCCCCCTCTTTTGAACTGACTGGTCAGTGCAAAAGTTAGCCCGAACTCTCGATCGAAGCAAAATCCCAGGTCAGAACGGATTGTCAGTGCCATACCTCACGATGGGCACATACGGCATCCCGTATCGGGGCGTGCCGTCACACAGACGACAGGAGGTTCGTCATGGCCAGCTATCACGCAGCAGCCGCCCGCCGGCGCCGCGCCACCGGCCCTGCCCCCTCACTGACCGGCCCGGCGAGCGACGTGCACCCCGTGCTCCGCCGGACCACGGCCCCGCCCGCCGCCCTCGACCTGCTCGCCCAGGCCCGTGCCGGACTGGACGAAACCGCCGTGCTGGAAACGTCGAACGAGCGCTACGCCACAGCCCACCTCGCCGCCCTGCGCATCGCCGCCGCCGTGCTGGCCGCACGGGGGCGCCCGGAGCCCAGTCCCAGGCGCCGGGCCCGCATCAGGAGCGCCTGGGAAGTGCTCCCCGAGATCGCGCCCGAACTCGCCGAGTGGAGCGCGCTGTTCGCCTCCGGCGCCCGGCGCCGCGCCCGGGCCGAGGCGGGCATCCAGGGCGCGGCCAGCCGCCGGGACGCCGACGACCTGATACGCGACGTGGCGATGTTCCTGCGCCTCGTCGAGCGGATGCTGGTGCTCCAGCCGGTCCTGCCGCAGCCGCGACCGGACATGGACGTGACGGACATGGACGTGACGGACGGTGAGGGGGCCGACGGCTCGCGTCACGCGCGGGACGACATGCCGGACGCGGGCTGAGGGCGGATCGGAGGGTCGGGGCCTGTGCGGGGGTGTTACCGGGGCTCCGGCGCCGGACGAGGGTCCCCGCCATCCGCCCGCGAAGTCCCCCGGTCCGGGCACGCCCTGGGCTGCACCGTCCGGCCGGCGAGACGGCCGGCGTCCCACGGCACCGCGATGGCCGGGCGGGCCGCCGTAGGCAATAGGGTGGAGGGCGCCTGAAGCCTTCCCCTCCCGTGACCGGGCGGCCGGGAGGCAGCCCGTTCCGCTCCGCCGTGCAGACGGTGGTGCCGCGCCGAGGAGTCAAACGCCGTGTCGGACCCGATGCGCCCGCCCGTCTCCCACCACCACCCACAGGGGACGTCGCTGCGCTCCGGCGCCTCTCAAACCCGCGCCTCTCTCCGTACCGCCGTGGTCTGGGAGGTCCTCCAGGACGCCCTGGACCGCCGGGTCAAGGCCACGGGGCGGCAGGCGCTGGACGTCCTGGACACCGGGGGCGGCAGCGGCAACTTCGCCGTGCCCCTCGCCCGCCTCGGTCACCGCGTCACCGTCGTCGACCCCAGCCCGAACGCGCTCTTCGCCCTGGAGCGACGCGCCGCCGAGGCCGAGGTCGCCGAACGGGTGCAGGGCGTCCAGGGCGACGCCCACGGCCTCTTCGACGTGGTCGAGCGCGGCGGGTACGACGTCGTGCTGTGCCACGGCGTCCTGGAGTACGTCGACGACCCCGCCGAGGGCGTCCGCAACGCCGTGGCCGCCCTGCGCGCCGAGGGCGTCCTCAGCCTGCTCGCCGCCGGTCTGGGGGGCGCCGTGCTGGCGCGGGCCCTCGCCGGACACTTCAAGGAGGCCAAGCAGGCCCTGGAGGACCCGGACGGCCGCTGGGGCCAGGGTGACCCGGTGCCGCGCCGTTTCACCGCCGAGCAGCTCACCGGGCTGGTCGAGGGCGCCGGCCTGCGGGTGGGGGCCGTGCACGGGGTACGGGTCTTCGCCGACCTGGTCCCGGGCGTGCTGGTGGACACCGAGCCCGGCGCGCTGGAGGCGCTGCTGAAGCTGGAGGAGGCCGCGGCAGAGCTGTCCGCCTTCCACTCCGTGGCCACCCAGCTCCACGTGCTGGGCGAGACGCGGGAGACCGCCGAGGCCTGAGCCGCTCTCCGTGAGCGGACCCACGGGTGCGCCGTTGATCAGGGGCTTGGCTGCACATGGAGTACGCCACAGGCCCCCCGATCGGGCGCGCGGCGCCGTATGATCGAGGGAGACCGTTCCGGCATGACGGGTCGGCCGCTGGGGAATGCAGATCTCAGCGAGTCGGGACGTCCATGACGGAGCCCGGTTGGCCAATTGGCGTAGAGGGGCGGGTTTCACGGGGGCGATTCCCTGCCTATCCTGAAGGGACCCCCCGGGTCGCCCCGGCGACTGCACGATGAGGAGGACTCCGTGCCGCTCTCGGAGCACGAGCAGCGAATGCTCGAGCAGATGGAGCGAGCGCTGTACGCCGAAGATCCCAAGTTCGCGACAGCGCTTGAGGGAAGCGGGCTGCGTACGTACACCCGGCGACGGGTCTACCAGGCGGTCGCGGGCTTCCTCGTAGGTATCGCGCTCCTCATGGCTGGAATGGTCGCCAAGCAGGTGTGGCTGAGCGTGGTGGGCTTCCTCGTCATGCTGGGCTGTGCGGTACTCGCCGTGACCGGCTGGCGCAAGGCCCCCAAGCCGGGCGAGCAGCCCGCCGGCGGTCAGCAGGCACACCGCCAGCCACGTCAGAAGCGCTCCATGATGGACCGTATCGAACAGCGCTGGCAGCGCCGCCGCGACGAACAGGGCGGCCATTAGCTCGACGAGCAGCTCCTGAACAGACGCAGGGGGTGACCACCGGTTCGGTGGTCACCCCCTGACGTGTGCCTACGTCCCCTGACGTGTGCCTACGCTGGCTGACGTGTGCCTACGTCCGGCTGGGTGAGCCGGGGCCCCGAGGCCGGGGCCCCGGCCGGTCACCCCCGCTGCCCCGGCGTGGAGGGCCTGCGCAACGTCGGGCGGGCCGCTGCGGCGCGCCGCTTGACATCGGTCCACCACTCCGACAAGGCCCAGGCGACCCGCGCGCTGGAGCGTGGGGCCAGACGGGCGCGCAGGTTGGTCGTCCAGGGGGACTTGGACTCGAGATCGGACAGGACGCCGCGGACGTCCTCAGCGAGGCCGGCCGGCGGGCGGGGGGTGGGGGCGTAGAGGACCTGTTCCACCGCGTCGGCCACCCGGTGCACCGAGGCCGCGGCCGGTGGGTCGAGATGGCCCAGACGGACGATGCGGGCAGCGGTCTTGCGGGGGGTCTGGGAGTCGTCAGGGGAGATGCCGAAGTCCCAGGCGGTGTCCGTGAGTTCCTGCCAGACCGCCAGCGTGTGGAGCGATACGTCCGCCTCGGTGCGACCGTGACCTCCGAGCCGTACCGCTCTGGTCCGCAACCGCCACAGCATCGGTGCCAGGGGGATCAGCAGCGCCGCGGCCCCTCCGAGGGCCCAGGCCAGGATGACGTACCACTTCGGGCCGTCGTCGTCCGTGACGACCGCGGCCTCCGGGGACTCGCTCGCGCACAGTTGCGGGTTCTGCCCCGCGCAGCTCTCGCTCGTCGAGGGCGAGGCCGAAGGCCCCGTGCTGGCCGACTGCGAGGGCCGCGCAACGTCCGGCAATGTGGAGCCGGTCGTGTCCGACTGGGTGTAGGACGGCACCGAACCACGGGTCGGCGTCGGCTCGAAGCGGGTCCAGCCCACACCCTCGAAGTACAGCTCCGGCCAGGCGTGCGCGTCCTTCAGCCCCACCGAAACGGAGTTGTCGCCCTGCGGGGTGCCGGGCGCGAAGCCCACCGCCACCCGTGCCGGTATGTCCAGCGAGCGGGCCATCGCCGCCATCGCGAACGAGAAGTGGACGCAGAAGCCCTGCTTGTCCTTCAGGAAGCGGGCGATCGCCTGCCGGCCGCTGCCGACCTTGACGTTGGTGTCGTACTGGAAGCCGCCCGAGACGGCGAAGTACTCCTGGAGCTTGACGGCCTGCTCGTAGGGGTTGGCCGCCCCCTCGGTGACCTCGCGCGCGGTCCGGGCGACCACCGTGGGCAGAGTGTCGGGCAGCTCGGTGAACTCGCGCTTCAGGGCCGCGGGCGGCTCCGGTGCGTTGGCGAGCTGCTTCGCCGACGGCTGCACGTCGAGGCTGCGAACGGTGTACGTCGCCCCGCGTGTGGTCTGGCGGCGGTCGCCGACGACCGTCATGCCCAGCGGTTCGTACCGCCAGTTGCCCGCGATGTCGACGCCGCTGGGCGGGTACGGCATCGGCAGCCAGTTCTGCGCGTACCAGTCCGCGGCCGAGATGGTCGTCTCGACCTGTGAGCGCTGGACGTCCGGGCCGAGGCCGAAGGGTGTGGGGAACTCGTTCGGCACGGCCTGGATGCTGCGCTTGGCCGGCTGCCAGGTGGTGCCGTCGAAGTCGTCCAGGGAGACGATCCGCAGGTACATGTTCGACAGGTCGGCCGTGTCGGTCTTCAGGGACAGGACCTCGCGGTCCTCGTCCACGTTCAGGCTGTCGCGCAGCGACACCAGCGGGTTCACCGCCGAGATCGTGCCCCCTCTCCCGCTGCCGGAGCCGACCCCCGTGCCCGCGGGGTCCAGCAGGCCGCCGTTCATCGCGGGCAGGGTGAGCGGCACCGCCAGGGCGATGCCCAGCGCGACCACGCCGATGCGCCGGCCGGTGCGGACCGGCGCCACCGCGCCCGTCGGCTCCCCGCCCGGCGTTCGTGGCGCCCCGCCGAAGACCCGGCCCCACTGCGAAAGCCGGTCGCGTCCCTCGGCCAGGAGCAGCATCAGATAGCCCGCGGCGGCGACCAGGAACCACAGCCAGTCCGCCCCGCCCTCGGAGAGCCCGGCGGCGACGGAGTACAGCGCCAGCAGCGGCAGCCCGGCCGGTGCGGCGCTGCGGAACGTCACCGCCAGGGTGTCCACCGCCAGGCCGATGATCAGGACCCCGCCGATGAGCATCAGCCGGATGCCGTCCGACAGCGGCGCCGGAATCGAGTACCGGCTGACGTCGTCCGCGCCCGTCTGCAGCAGTTCGCCGAAGTGGGCGAACGCTTCGGGTCCGGGGATCACCCCGATGATCGCGTGCTCGTTGGCGAAGGTCAGGGTCAGCAGCATCAGGGCGACCAGGGCCTGCGCCGCCACCGTCAGGGGCCGGGCCAGCGGCACCCGCCGGGTCGCCATGCCCACGCCCGTCTGGATCGCCAGCAGGAAGATCGCCTGCAGCAGCCAGGTGACCGGGGAGACCAGGGGCAGCAGGGCGCAGGACGCCATCAGTGTGGCCGCCGCGGCGCTCAGCGCCATCCGTGTCCGCCCGCTCATGCCCGTCCCCCCTCGCCATACGCGCCACTGATCGCGGCCGCGTCCGTGCGCGCACGGTCCGCCTGGCGCCAC
Source organism: Streptomyces sp. NPDC012935 (assembly GCF_042900345.1). Taxonomy (NCBI): domain Bacteria; kingdom Bacillati; phylum Actinomycetota; class Actinomycetes; order Kitasatosporales; family Streptomycetaceae; genus Streptomyces; species Streptomyces sp. NPDC012935. The sequence goes on along the minus strand of NZ_JBIBBC010000005.1, from coordinate 414,893 downwards.
AGCTCGTCCAGCGAAGCGCCCCGCGGCACGCTCAGGGCCGTCCAGCCCGCCTCCCGCAGCATCCGCAGCCGGTCCTCGCCCCTGTCCAACGCGCCGGGCACATCGGTGGGTTCCCGCACCCAGGACCCGCTGTCCAGCACGAAGGCCACCGCGCCGCCGCTGCGCTGCCGCATCTTGGCGGCCACGGTCGCCTGCTCCTCGTCGAGGTCGCCGAAGAAGGCGACCAGCAGCCCTTCGTTGCCGCCGCGCATGACGTCGTACGCCCGCGACAGACCCGTACCGTCCGAGTGGTCGATCACCGCGAGGGTGTCCATCATCAGCCCGGCCGCGTCTGCGGACTCCTGGCTCGCGCCCGCGAAACCGTCGGCGCCCTCGGCGGGCACCGAGCTGCCCGTGTCCGTCAGAAGCCGGACGGAGAAGCCCCGTTCGAGCATGTGGACCAGCACGGACGCGGTGCCCGACACGGCCCACTCGAACGCGGAGTCCGGGCCCGCGCCCTGGAAGGCAGGCCCACGGGTGTCCAGCAGGACGGTGCACCGGGCGCGCTGCGGCTGCTCCTCCCGGCGCACCATCAACTCGCCGTAGCGGGCGGTGGAGCGCCAGTGCACGCGGCGCAGATCGTCGCCGTAGCGGTAGCCGCGCGGGATCACGTCGTCCTCGCCGGCCAGGGCGAGCGAGCGGTGCCGCCCGTCGCCGTAGCCCTTCGCCTCGCCGCTGAAGCGCACCGATGGCAGCGGCTCCACGCGCGGGATGACCGTCAGGGTGTCGTGCGCCGAGAAGGAGCGGGTCAGCTCGCACATGCCGAACGGGTCGCTCAGGCGCAGCTGCAGCGGGCCCAGCGGATAGCGGCCGCGCAGGTCGGAGCGCACGCGGTAGGACACCTCGCGGCGGCCGCCCGCCTCCACCCGGTCCAGGACGAAGCGGGGGCGCGGTCCGAGGACGTACGGCACCCGGTCCTGGAGCATCAGCAGGCCCGTGGGCAGCCGGGAGACGTTGTCCATCCGCAGATGGACGCGGGCCTCGCTGCCGGCGGGCACCCGCGCAGGGGCGAGCCTGCGGCTGCCCGCGACCCGGTAGCGCGTGCGGTACAGCACCGTCGCGCAGACCAGCGGGAGCACGGCGAGGAGCAGCCCGACGCGCAGCAGGTCGCTCTGCCCGAGGACGTAGGAGCAGATGGCGGCCGCGATGCCGGCGGCCAGGAAGGAGCGGCCACGCGTGGTCAGACCGGCCAGTGCGGTGCGGACCCCGCTCTTCTCACCGCGGTCCGCCTCTGCCTGGCCGGTCCCACCTGAGGTCATCCGAGCCTCCGCGGCGGCTGCTGGCCGTACGTCGGAGTGCCCCGGCCGAGGCCCCCGAAGCCGGTCTGCTGCTGGGGCGCGGCGGGCACCGGGGTGCGCTGCATGATCTCCTGGACGACCTGCTCGGCAGTCCGCCGGTTCAGCTGGGCCTGTGCGGTGGGCAGCAGGCGGTGGGCCAGCACGGCCACGGCGAGGGCCTGCACGTCGTCCGGCAGCGCGTACTCCCGGCCGCTCAGGGCTGCTGACGCCTTCGCCGCGCGCAGCAGATGCAGCGTCGCGCGCGGCGAGGCGCCGAGTCTGAGGTCGGGGTGCGTGCGCGTGGCGGCGACCAGCTCCACCGCGTACCGCCGGACCGGCTCGGCGACGTGGACGCCGCGGACGGCGTCGATCAGCTTCACGATGTCGTGCGCGTGCGCCACCGGCTGGAGGTCCTCCAGCGGCGAGACACCGCCGTGCACGTCGAGCATCTGCAGCTCGGCCTCCACGCTGGGGTAGCCGACGGAGACGCGGGCCATGAAGCGGTCGCGCTGTGCCTCGGGCAGCGGATAGGTGCCCTCCATCTCGACCGGGTTCTGCGTCGCCACCACCATGAAGGGGCTCGGCAGCTCATAGGTCTGCCCGTCGATCGTGACCTGGCGCTCCTCCATGGACTCCAGCAGCGCGGACTGGGTCTTCGGCGAGGCGCGGTTGATCTCGTCGCCGATCACGATCTGAGCGAAGATCGCGCCTGGCTTGAACTCGAAGTCCTTGCGCTGCTGGTCCCAGATGGACACACCGGTGATGTCGGACGGCAGCAGGTCGGGCGTGAACTGGATACGCCGGACCGAACAGTCGATGGATCGTGCCAGCGCTTTGGCCAGCATCGTCTTGCCCACGCCGGGGACATCCTCGATCAGAAGATGTCCCTCGGCGAGCAGTACGGTCAGCGAAAGCCGTACGACCTCGGGCTTGCCCTCGATCACACCCTCCACCGAACTGCGGACACGCTCCGCAGTGGCGGTCAGATCAGTGAGGCTCGCTCGATCGTCATAGGTCGTCACCCGGCCCTCCTCGGCCCGTTCTTTCCGGGCCGACACGATGCGGACCGGCCCACCCCTGGAACACGGACACCACGCGTGAAACGTTCCGCGTGCTGCCACACTCGCATTCTTGCTGCCGTTACCGATTCGTGTCACTCGACTGTGGACAACTGTCCGCGATATGTCAGGGCTTAGGGCCTTTTGTGCGCTCCAGAGGCCGAATTGACAGCCAAACGACAGGTGCGGCGGAGGGTTACGCGGGGTCGATCTCGCGCAGCAGACCGGTCTTCACGTCGAAGACGAAGCCGCGTACGTCGTCCGTGTGCACCAGGAACGGCGAGGTGCGCACGCGCTGCATCGACTGCCGCACGTCCTGGTCGACGTCGCGGAAGGACTCCACCGCCCAGGCGGGGCGCTGGCCGACCTCCAGCTCCAGCTCGGTGCGGAAGTCCTCGGTGAGGGACTCCAGGCCGCAGCCGGTGTGGTGGATCAGCACGACGCTGCGGGTGCCGAGCTTGCGCTGACTGATGGTGAGCGAGCGGATCACGTCGTCGGTGACGACGCCCCCCGCGTTGCGGATGGTGTGGCAGTCGCCGAGCTCCAGGCCGAGCGCGCGGTGCAGGTCGAGGCGGGCGTCCATGCAGGCGACGACGGCGACGTGGAGCACGGGGCGGGCGTCCATGCCCGGGTCGGTGAAGGCGGCGGCATAGTGCTCGTTTGCCTCGACGAGACGGTCGGTGACCGTGCCGCGGTCGGCTATCGCACCCTGGGGGCCAGTGGGAACCGATGCAGAAGTCGTCATACCCATGACGGTACTGGTCACGCGCCGAACGGTCCCGTTGTGAGAGGGGACAAAGAACGCCATCGAGCCTTGTTGTGAGCTAACCCACAGGGGTGCCGTGAGTGCGCCCATGCGAGCGAATTTCCGCGCGGCGCGGCGGCGGCGGAACCCGAAGCGGCGACGCGCAGGCCGGTTGATTGACCGCGACAGACGGTGGACTAAAGTGGCGCGAAGCGGGAGGCGAGACTCCCTGCTGGACTGAATTCCCCGGAGACCCCGGCGACTTTCCGGAGATCTCCCCGCGTGCGCGGCGCGTACGTACGGCTCGGCCTCCTCCCGCTCCCGGTCGGCTGACGCTTCCGGCGCCGGCAGGCCTCCCCATCACTGGGGGGTTACCCCAGATCGTCGGGGGAGGGCGGGGGCCCGGCGGTGCGTGCGGGCACGCCGGATCTGAGAGGGCCCCTTGAGCCAGAGTCGACATGTCCCGGTGATGCTCCAGCGGTGCCTGGACCTGTTGGCCCCCGCGCTGCAGCGACCTGGAGCCGTGGTCGTCGACTGCACGCTCGGGCTCGGCGGCCACAGCGAGGCTCTCCTCGAGCGGTTCCCCGAGGCCCGGCTCGTCGCCCTCGACCGGGACAAGGAGGCCCTGCGCCTGTCCGGCGAGCGGCTCGCGTCGTACGGCGAGCGCGCCAACCTCGTGCACGCCGTCTACGACGAACTGCCGGACGTCCTGGCTAGGCTCGGCATCGCGCGCGTGCAGGGCGTCCTGTTCGACCTCGGCGTCTCCTCCATGCAGCTCGACGAGGCCGACCGTGGCTTCGCCTACGCCCAGGACGCCCCCCTCGACATGCGCATGGACCAGACGAGCGGCATCAGCGCCGCCGAGGTCCTCAACACCTACCCGCCCGGCGAACTCGTCCGGATCCTGCGCGCGTACGGCGAGGAGAAGCAGGCCAAGCGGATCGTGGCCGCCGTGGTGCGTGAGCGGGACAAGGAGCCGTTCACGAACAGCGCCCGGCTGGTGGAACTCATCCGGGACGCGCTGCCGCAGGCCGCCAAGCGCACCGGCGGCAACCCGGCCAAGCGCACCTTCCAGGCACTGCGCATCGAGGTCAACGGCGAGCTCTCCGTCCTGGAGCGGGCGATCCCGGCCGCCGTGGCGGCCCTCGACGTCGGCGGGCGGATCGCCGTGCTGTCCTACCACTCGCTGGAGGACCGGCTGGTCAAGCAGGTGTTCGCGGCCGGCGCCGCCAACACCGCCCCGCCCGGACTGCCGGTTGTCCCCGAGCAGTACCAGCCCCGGCTCAAGCTGCTGACGCGCGGTGCCGAACTTCCCACCGAGGAAGAGGTCGCCGAGAACCGGCGCGCGGCACCGGCGCGCCTGCGGGGCGCCGAGCGCATCAGGGAGTCCATCGAATGAGAGGCCCAAGGCGGGGATCGGGGCGGGGATGGCAGTCCGGGTCCAGAATTCAAACCCATGAGTTGGAGAACCGAACCCGGCGGAGGGTGAGTGAGTAGGAAACCCGAACTGAGGGGGCGGGCCGCCCGGCTCGCACGGCTCTTCCCCACGGGTGTGGCGCAGGCCGCCCGCGCCCCCTTCGTCCTCCTCGTCGTCCTGCTTCTCGGCGGCGGCCTCATCGGGCTCCTCGTGCTGAACTCCGCCCTGAGCGAAGGCGCGTTCAGACTCGACGACCTGCAGAAGGAGACGAAGTCCCTCACCGACGAGGAACAGTCGCTCCAGCGGGACATCGACGCCTACTCCGCCCCCGAGGCCCTCCAGCGCCGCGCCCGCGAACTCGGCATGGTCCCCGGCGGGGACCCCGCCTTCCTCAACCCCGACGGCACCGTCAAGGGCGTCCCCAGCCCCGCGCCCGCCGGGCAGACCGCCGCGTACCACACCCTCGTCCTTCCCCCCGAGGCCCTGGTCAGTGAGCCCGTGTTGCCCTCGGCGGCCGGCGCGACGCCCACGACGTCCGCACCCGAGACCACCCCCGCCGTGCCGCAGCCCGCGCCCTCGTACGCCGAACCCCAGGACGCACCCTCCGCCCAGCAGCCCGCCCCGTCCGCCCAGTCCACCACCCCGCACTCGACCCCCGGCAGGTGACGGAAGTGTCCGACAGGGAACCGCCGCGCCGCCGCGTACCCGGACCCGCGAAGCCCGCCCGCTCCGCAGGCGCCCAGCGGCGCCCCGGCCCCGGCGCCCGCCCGGCCCGCCGCCCGGCACGCCCCCGTCCGCCGGTCACCGGCGTCATCAGGCTCGGCAGCCCCCGCCCCCGGCTGCGCATGGTCGGCCTGGCCCTGGCCCTTGTCCTGATCGCCTTCGTCGTACGGCTGCTCCAGGTGCAGGGCGTCGACGCGAGCACCTACGCCGCCAAGGCCGAGAAGAACCGGTACGTCGGCTACACCCTGGCCGCCGAGCGCGGCGGCATCACCGACCGTAACGGCGTGGCCCTGGCGGCCAGCGTGGACGCGTACGACATCACGGCCGACCCCACGCTGTTCGCGCCCGAGCAGCTGAAGATCGACGACGGTCCCGAGCAGGCAGCCGCCCTTCTCGCGCCGATCCTCGGCCAGGAGCCCGAGAAGATCGTCCACAAGCTGCGGCCCGCCAACAAGAACCTGCGCTACACCCTGCTGGCGAGCCGTCAGACCCCGCAGGTCTGGAAGCAGATCAAGGACCTGAAGACCGCGCTGGCCACCAAGTCCGAGACGGACAAGAGCACCGTCAACGTCCTCGCCGGCGTCCTGTCGGTCGCCAGCAGCAAGCGCGTGTACCCGAACGGCGACCTCGCCGCCGGGATACTGGGCTGGGTCAACTCCGACGGCAAGGGTGGCGGCGGTGTCGAGCAGCAGCTGAACAAGCAGCTGTCCGGCAAGGACGGCGAGATCCGCTACGCCCAGTCCGGCGGCCGTCAGGTCCCCACCGTGGGCTCCACCGAGACGCCCGCCGTGCCCGGCAGCGACGTCGAGCTCACCATCGACCGCGACATCCAGTGGGCCGCGCAGAACGCGATCACCAAGCAGGTGCAGGAGTCCAAGGCGGACCGCGGCTATGTGATCGTCCAGGACACCCGCACCGGCGAGATCCTCGCCATGGCCAACTCGCCCGGCTTCGACCCGAACGACCTCTCCGAGGCCAGCAGCGCCAACATGGGCAACGCGGCCCTCCAGGACGCCTTCGAGCCCGGCTCCACCGCGAAGGTCATGTCGATGGCCGCCGTGCTGGAGGAGGGCGTGGCCACGCCCGGTACGCATGTCATCGTGCCCAACCGGCTGCACCGAGGCGACCGGCTCTTCAAGGACGACATCGACCACGACACCTGGTACCTCACGCTCAACGGCGTGCTCGCCAAGTCCAGCAACATCGGCACCATCCTCGCCACCGGCCAGCTCGGCAAGACCCAGCCGCAGTCCAACAAGGTCCTGTACGACTACCTGCGCAAGTTCGGCCTCGGCAGCTACACCGGGCTCGGCTTCCCCGGTGAGACTCCGGGCATCCTCGCCGCCCCGGACAAGTGGTCGACCTCGCAGCAGTACACGATTCCTTTCGGCCAGGGCGTGTCCATCAACGCGATGCAGGCGGCCTCCGTCTACTCGACCATCGCCAACGGCGGCGTACGCGTCGAACCCAGCATCGTGCGCGGCACCAAGGGGCCCGACGGGCAGTTCACCCCCGCCAAGGAGCCCAAGAAGTCCCGGGTCATCAGCGCGAAGACGGCGAAGACCCTGGCCCAGATGCTGGAGTCGGTCGTGGACGACGAGGAGGGCACCGGCACCAAGGCGCGCATCCCCGGCTACCGGGTCGCGGGCAAGACGGGTACGGCGAACCGAGTGGATCCGGCCACCGGCAAGTACCGCGGCTACACGTCGTCGTTCGCCGGTTTCGCACCCGCCGACAAGCCCAGGATCACGGTCTACTGCGCCATCCAGAACGCCACCCAGGGCAACTACTTCGGCGGCCAGATCTGCGGCCCCATCTACAAGCAGGTGATGGAGTTCGCCCTGAAGACCCTCCAGGTCCCGCCGACCGGGGCCAAGGCCGCGAAGCTGCCGGTCGCGTACCGGCCCTGACCACCACCCTGACCACCCTGATCAGCACCGAGCAGCCAGGAACCACCTCGTGACAACGATCACTCCCGACTCCGGGAACCAGGGCGCCCCCCGCCCCTCACTTCGCTCCCGGGCGGGTACGCCCGGTACGCTCACCGCCGTGCCACACGCTGATCAGTCCCAAACCACCCAGAAGGGGCAACCCGTGACCTATCCGGGACCGCCCAGGCCGGCGCAGGTCTCCGCCACACCCCTCGCGGAACTTGCCGATCAGCTGGGTGCCACCGCGCCGGACCGCGCGGACGCCGTCGAGGTCACGGGCATCACCCATGACTCGCGCGCCGTCCGCCCCGGCGATCTGTACGCCGCCCTCCCGGGCGCCCGCCTGCACGGCGCCGACTTCGTCACCCAGGCCGCGAGCCTCGGCGCGGTCGCCGTGCTGACCGACCCGACCGGGGCCGAGCGCGTCGCCGCGACCGGCCTGCCGGCCCTGGTCGTCGAGAACCCGCGCGGGCAGATGGGTGAACTGGCGGCCACGATCTACGGCCACCCCGGCCGCGACCTCCTCCAGATCGGCATCACCGGCACCTCGGGCAAGACCACCACGGCGTATCTCGTCGAGGGCGCCCTCAAGACCGCCCGTGCCACCGGACTCATCGGCACCGTCGAGATGCGCATCGGCGACGAGCGCATCAAGTCCGAGCGCACCACCCCCGAAGCCACCGACCTCCAGGCCCTGTTCGCCGTCATGCGCGAACGCGGCGTCGAGGCGGTCGCCATGGAGGTCTCCAGCCACGCCCTGGTCCTCGGCCGGGTCGACGCCTGTGTCTTCGACATCGCCGTCTTCACCAACCTCAGCCCGGAGCACATGGAGTTCCACTCCGACATGGAGGACTACTTCCAGGCCAAGGCGCAGCTGTTCACCCCGAAACGCAGCAGACTCGGCGTCGTCAATCTCGATGACGAGTACGGCCGCAGGCTGGTCAAGGAAGCCACCGTTCCGGTCGTCACCTTCTCCGCCGAGGGCCACCCGGACGCGGACTGGCGTGCCGACGACGTGGCGATCGGCCCCATGGACTCGACGTTCACGGTGATCGGCCCCAAGGGCGAGCGGATCGCCGCCAGATCACCGATCGCGGGCCCCTTCAACGTGGCGAACACCCTCGCCGCCATCACCGCCCTGGCCGCCGCCGGCCTCGACGTGCAGGCCGCCGCCGACGGCATCGCCGCCGTGCCGGGCGTGCCGGGCCGGCTGGAGCGGGTGGACGCCGGGCAGCCGTACCTCGCGGTCGTGGACTACGCCCACAAGACCGACGCCGTCGAATCGGTGCTCAAGGCGCTGCGCAAGGTCACCGAGGGCAGCCTGCACGTCGTGCTCGGCTGCGGCGGGGACCGCGACACGACCAAGCGCGAGCCGATGGGCGCCGCCGCCGCCCGGCTCGCCGACACCGCCGTACTGACCTCCGACAACCCCCGTTCCGAGGACCCCCTGGCGATCCTTGCAACCATGCTCCAGGGCGCGGCGTCCGTGCCTGTACACGAGCGTGGCGAGGTCCAGGTCTTCGAGGACCGGGCCGCCGCGATCGCCGCAGCCGTCGCGCGGGCGCAGCCCGGCGACACCGTGCTGGTCGCGGGCAAGGGCCATGAGCAGGGCCAGGACATCGCCGGAGTGGTCCGTCCCTTCGACGACCGCCAGGTGCTTCGCGAAGCTATCCAGAAGACCCAGGGATGAACTTGTGATCGCCCTCTCTCTCGCCGAGATCGCAGAAGTCGTCGGCGGGCAGACGTACGACATACCGGATCCGTCCGTCCAGGTCACCGGATCCGTCGTCCGGGACTCCCGTGAAGTGGAGCCCGGCAGCCTCTTCGCCGCCTTCGTGGGCGAGCGTGTGGACGGCCACGACTACGCGTCGGCGGTCGTGGCGGCGGGTGCCGTCGCCGTCCTGGCCTCGCGCCCCGTGGGGGTGCCCGCGATCGTCGTGGCCGACGTCCAGAAGGCCCTCGGCGCCCTCGCCCGTCATGTCGTACGACGGCTCGGCGCGACCCTCGTGGCCCTGACCGGCTCGGCGGGCAAGACCAGCACCAAGGACCTGATCGCCCAGGTCCTCCAGCGCAAGGCGCCCACCGTGTGGACGCCGGGCTCGTTCAACAACGAGATCGGGCTGCCGCTGACCGCGCTGAGCGCCACCGAGGAGACGAGGTTCCTCGTCCTGGAGATGGGCGCCCGCGGTATCGGCCACATCCGCTACCTCACCGATCTGACGCCCCCGAAGATCGGCCTCGTGCTCAACGTCGGCACCGCCCACATCGGCGAGTTCGGCGGCCGCGAGCAGATCGCGCAGGCCAAGGGCGAGATCGTCGAGGGCCTCCCCGCCGCGAGTGAGGGCGGTGCCGCGATCCTCAACGCGGACGACCCCCTCGTACGGGCCATGGCATCCCGTACGAAGGCGAAGGTGATCCTTTTCGGAGAGTCCGGCGAAGCGGACGTACGCGCCGAGAACGTGCGACTCACGGACAGCGGACAGCCTTCCTTCATGCTTCACACACCCTCCGGGTGCAGCGATGTGACCATGCGCCTGTACGGTGAGCACCACGTGTCGAACGCGCTCGCCGCGGCCGCCGTCGCCCATGAGCTGGGCATGTCCGCGGAAGAGATCGCCACCGCGCTCTCCGAGGCGGGCTCCCTCTCCCGCTGGCGGATGGAGGTCACCGAGCGCCCGGACGGCGTGACGGTCGTCAACGACGCCTACAACGCGAACCCCGAGTCCATGCGAGCCGCCCTGCGCGCGCTCGCGGCGATGGGCAAGGGGCGGCGGACCTGGGCGGTGCTCGGCAAGATGGCCGAGCTCGGGGACGAGGCGCTCGCCGAGCACGACGCGGTCGGACGGCTCGCCGTCCGGCTCAACGTCAGCAAGCTCGTCGCGGTCGGGGGCAGGGAAGCGTCCTGGCTGCAACTGGGCGCATATAACGAGGGTTCGTGGGGTGAGGAGTCGGTGCACGTGTCCGACGCACAGGCGGCGGTCGACCTGTTGCGCAGCGAGTTGCGCCCAGGGGACGTCGTGCTCGTGAAGGCGTCCCGTTCGGTCGGTCTGGAGGGCGTCGCCGAGGCGCTGCTCGCGGGCGGTACCGAGGGTGAGGTTGCCGCCCGATGATGAATCAGATCCTGTTCTCAGGAGTCATTGGCCTCTTCCTGACCCTGATCGGCACTCCGCTGCTGATCAAGCTGCTGGCCCGCAAGGGCTACGGCCAGTACATCCGGGACGACGGCCCGCGTGAGCACCACGCCAAGCGCGGTACGCCGACCATGGGTGGTATCGCCTTCATCCTGGCGACGATCGCGGCGTACTTCCTGTCGAAGCTGATCACCGGCAAGCCGCCGACGTTCTCCGGCATCCTGGTCATCGGTCTGATGGCCGGCATGGGTCTGGTCGGCTTCCTGGACGACTACATCAAGATCGTCAAGCGCCGCTCGCTGGGCCTGCGGGCCAAGGCCAAGATGGCCGGCCAGCTGCTCGGCGGTATCGCCTTCGCGGTGCTCTCGCTCCAGTTCGCGGACAACCGAGGCAACACCCCGGCCTCCACGAAGCTCTCCTTCGTGCAGGACTTCGGCTGGTCCATCGGCCCGGTGCTGTTCGTCGTCTGGGCGCTGTTCATGATCCTCGCCATGTCGAACGGTGTGAACCTGACGGACGGTCTGGACGGCCTCGCCACCGGCGCCTCCGTGCTGGTCTTCGGCGCCTACACGTTCATCGGTGTCTGGCAGTTCCAGGAGTCCTGCGCCAACGCGCAGACTCTCAGCAACCCGGGCGCCTGTTACGAGGTACGAGATCCACTCGACCTCGCCGTCGTCTCCTCGGCGCTGATGGGTGCCTGCCTCGGCTTCCTGTGGTGGAACACGTCGCCCGCCAAGATCTTCATGGGTGACACCGGTTCGCTGGCCCTCGGCGGCGCGCTCGCCGGTCTCGCCATCTGCTCCCGCACCGAACTGCTGCTCGCCATCCTCGGCGGCCTGTTCGTGCTCATCACCATGTCCGTGGTCATCCAGGTCGGCTCCTTCCGCCTCACCGGCAAGCGCGTCTTCCGGATGGCGCCACTCCAGCACCACTTCGAACTCAAGGGCTGGTCCGAAGTCCTTGTGGTGGTCCGCTTCTGGATCATCCAGGGCATCTGTGTGATTGTCGGACTGGGTCTCTTCTACGCGGGATGGGCAGCTGACAAGTGACCGACTGGCAGGGAAAGAACGTCACCGTCGCCGGGCTCGGCGTCTCCGGGATCCCGGCGGCCAAGGTGCTGCACGGCCTCGGCGCGAAGGTCATCGTCGTCAATGACGGCGACGACGCACGCGCGCGTGCCCAGGCCGCCGACCTGGAGGCGCTCGGCATCGCCGTACGCCTCGGTGACGGATCGACCCTGCCCGAAGGCACCGAGCTGATCGTCACCGCGCCCGGCTGGAAGCCGGACAAGCCGCTGTTCGCGGCGGCTCGTGAAGCGGGCGTCCCGGTCTGGGGCGACGTGGAGCTCGCCTGGCGGCTGCGGGGCCCGGACGCCGCGCCCTGGCTCGCCGTCACCGGCACCAACGGCAAGACCACGACCGTCCAGATGCTCGCCTCGATCCTCGAAGCGGCGGGCCTGCGCACGGCCGCGGTGGGCAACATCGGCGTCTCGCTGCTGGACGCGGTGCTCGGCGAGGAGCAGTACGACGTCCTGGCGGTGGAGTTGTCCAGCTACCAGCTGCACTGGGCGCCCTCCCTGCGCGCCCACTCCGCCGCCGTCCTGAACCTCGCCCCCGACCACCTCGACTGGCACGGCTCCATGGAGGCGTACGCCGCCGACAAGGGCCGTATCTACGAGGGCAATCGTGTCGCCTGCGTCTACAACGTCGCCGACAAGGCCACCGAGGACCTGGTCCGCGAGGCCGATGTCGAGGAGGGCTGCCGGGCCATCGGCTTCACGCTGGGCACTCCGGCCCCGTCCCAACTCGGCATCGTGGAGGGCATCCTGGTCGACCGTGCCTTCGTCGAGGACCGGCACAAGAACGCCCAGGAGCTCGCCGAGGTCTCCGACGTCAACCCGCCGGCCCCGCACAACATCGCCAACGCCCTTGCGGCGGCGGCCCTCGCCCGGGCCTACGGGGTGCCCCCCAAGGCCGTACGGGACGGCCTTCGGGCCTTCACCCCGGACGCCCACCGCATCGCGCACGTGGCGGACGTGGAGGGGGTCGCGTACGTCGATGACTCCAAGGCCACCAACACCCACGCGGCGGAAGCCTCGTTGGCGGCCTACGAGTCCATCGTCTGGATCGCGGGCGGGCTCGCCAAGGGCGCCGTCTTCGAGGAACTGGTCACCAAGTCGGCAAAGCGACTGCGCGCGGCCGTGCTCATCGGCGCGGATCGCGGCCTGATCCGGGAAGCCCTCGCGCGACACGCCCCGGAGGTACCCGTCGTCGACCTCGACCGGACCGACACTGGGGCGATGCTCGCGGCAGTCCAGGAAGCCCGGCGACTCGCTGTTGCCGGAGACACGGTGCTCTTGGCACCTGCTTGTGCCTCGATGGACATGTTCGCCAACTACAACCAGCGCGGTGACGCGTTCGCGGAGGCGGTTCGCGAACTCGGCGCGGGCGCCTGACGCGGGTCTCGGCCACTGCGGGTGCTTCGGGACCCTTGGAGGGACGCGTGACTCGGATGTGGCCGGACGGTAGGTACCCCCACGGCGGGGCGGTGAGCGCCGATGCCCGGTAGCCGTACGGGAGGGCCTCCCGTCCAGCGGGCCGTCCGGCGCCCCGTCGTTCCCCGGCCGTCGCACGACAACGGCGTACGACGGCTCTACGTCCGCCTGAACAGGGCGTGGGACCGGCCGCTGACCGCCTACTACCTGATCCTCGGCGGCAGCCTGCTGATCACCGTGCTCGGTCTGGTGATGGTCTACTCGGCCTCCCAGATCACCGCGCTGCAGATGTCATTGCCCGGGTCGTACTTCTTCCGCAAGCAGCTGCTGGCCGCCGTGATCGGCACCGGGCTGCTGTTCGCCGCCTCGCGCATGCCCGTGAAGCTGCACCGGGCGCTGGCCTACCCGATCCTCGCCGGCGCCGTCTTCATGATGGCGCTGGTGCAGGTCCCCGGGATAGGAGTCGCGGTCAACGGCAACCAGAACTGGATCGCCCTCGGCGGCTCCTTCCAGATCCAGCCCAGCGAGTTCGGCAAACTCGCGCTGGTGCTGTGGGGCGCCGACCTGATCGCCCGCAAGGAGGACCGCAAGCTGCTGGCGCAGTGGAAACACATGCTCGTGCCGCTCGTGCCGGTCGCCTTCATGCTGCTCGGGCTGATCATGCTGGGCGGCGACATGGGTACGGCGATCATCCTGTCGGCGATCCTGTTCGGGCTGCTGTGGCTGGCGGGAGCGCCGACCCGGCTGTTCGTCGGAGTCCTGTCGGTCGCCGGCCTGATCGGCCTGGTGCTCATCAAGACCAGCGCGAACCGCATGGCCCGGCTGCAGTGCCTGGGCGCCACCGAACCGCGCAGCGGAGCCGTCGACTGCTGGCAGGCCGTGCACGGAATCTATGCTCTGGCCTCCGGCGGAATCTTCGGCTCCGGGCTCGGTGCGAGTGTGGAGAAATGGGGCCAACTCCCCGAAGCCCACACCGACTTCATCTTCGCCGTCACCGGTGAGGAACTGGGCCTGGCGGGGACGCTGTCGGTGCTCGCCCTCTTCGCGGCTCTAGGCTATGCGGGTATCCGCGTGGCCGGACGCACGGAGGACCGCTTCGTGAGGTATGCCGCGGGAGGCGTGACGACCTGGATCACCGCGCAAGCCGTGATCAACATCGGTGCGGTGCTCGGCCTGCTGCCGATCGCCGGCGTCCCTCTTCCGCTGTTCTCCTACGGAGGGTCCGCCCTGTTGCCGACCATGTTCGCCATCGGGCTGTTGATCGCGTTCGCGCGCGACGAGCCCGCTGCGCGGGCAGCGCTTTCCGTGCGGCAACCCCGCTTTGGTAGAAAGCGTGCGGGAGGCGCCGGCTCCGGCCGGGCGCCTCGGAGATGGAACACGATGCGACGGCGTGCCTCGGCGGCGCGCTCGTCCGGAGAGCGGTGAATTTCGGTGCATGTCGTACTCGCCGGTGGGGGGACCGCCGGCCACATCGAGCCCGCGCTCGCCCTCGCGGACGCCCTGCGCAGGCAGGACCCGACTGTGGGGATCACGGCCCTGGGCACGGAGCGGGGGCTTGAGACCACACTCGTTCCACAGCGGGGCTACGAGCTTGCGCTGATCCCCGCCGTGCCGCTGCCCCGCAAGCCCACGCCCGAGCTGATCACCGTCCCGGGCCGGCTGCGCGGCACGATCAAGGCGACCGAGCAGATCCTGGAGCGCACCAAGGCGGACGCGGTCGTCGGCTTCGGCGGCTATGTCGCCCTGCCCGGTTACCTCGCGGCCAAGCGCCTCGGGGTGCCGATCATCATCCACGAGGCCAACGCCCGCCCGGGCCTCGCCAACAAGATCGGCTCGCGCTACGCCGCCCAGGTCGCCGTCTCCACCCCGGACAGCAAGCTGCGCAACTCGCGCTACATCGGCATCCCGCTGCGCCGGACCATCGCCACTCTCGACCGGGCCGCGATGCGCCCGCAGGCCCGCGCCGCGTTCGGGCTCGACCCGAACCTGCCGACGCTGCTGGTCTCCGGCGGCTCGCAGGGCGCCCGCCGCCTCAACGAGGTCGTCCAGCAGGTCGCTCCCTGGCTCCAGCAGGCCGGAATCCAGATCCTGCACGCGGTCGGCCCGAAGAACGAACTGCCGCAAGTGCACCAGATGCCGGGAATGCCGCCCTACATCCCGGTAAGTTACCTGGACCGGATGGACCTCGCGTACGCCGCGGCCGACATGATGCTCTGCCGCGCGGGCGCGATGACCGTCGCCGAACTCTCCGCCGTCGGACTCCCGGCCGCCTATGTCCCGCTGCCCATCGGCAACGGCGAACAGCGGCTGAACGCCCAGCCGGTGGTCAAGGCCGGCGGCGGACTGCTGGTCGACGACGCGGAACTGACGCCCGAGTGGGTGCAGCAGACCGTCCTGCCCGTGCTCGCCGACCCGCACCGGCTGTACGAGATGTCCCGCGCCGCAAGCGAGTTCGGCCGCCGGGACGCCGACGACCTTCTCGTCGGCATGGTGTACGAGGCGATCGCCTCGCACCGCCGCCAGTAACCGTATGACGGAGGGCAGGGAGCGTGGCCGGACCGACGACCGCCGAGCGCGGTGAACGCCAGCAGGAGTCGTCCGGCCCGCCCCTCGCCCGGCGGTTGAGGCTGCGGAGACTTCGTACGATGATCATTCTTCTCGTCGTGCTCGTACTCCTCGGCGCGGGTTCCGTCTGGCTGTTGTACGGCTCCGAATGGCTGCGCGTGGAGCGCGTTTCCGTCTCCGGGACCCGGGTGCTGACGCCCGCGCAGGTCCTTGAGGCCGCCGACGTCCCCGTCGGGGCGCCGCTGAGTTCCGTCGACACCGAAGCGATTGAGGCACGGCTGCGCCGGAAAATGCCCCGAATTGACGAGGTTGAGGTGGTCCGCTCCTGGCCCCGCGGAATCGGCGTCAAAGTGGCGGAACGTACTCCGGTTCTGATTGTCCAAAAGGACGGAAAGTTCGTCGAAGTGGACAAGGAAGGCGTCCGATTCGCCACGGTTTCTGTGGCTCCGAAAGGCGTTCCCGCACTGGAATTGACGGTGTCTCGGTCGAGCTCCGCCGCCGCCAGTCTGCGCCGCTTCGGCGAGGCCCGTCTGATGCGGGAGGCGGTGCGCGTCGCCGACGCCCTTCCGGACGCGGTCGCGCGCGGTACCCAGGTCGTCAAGGTCCGTTCCTACGACGACATCTCACTCGTGTTGAGCGGCGGCACGACCGTCGCGTGGGGGAGTGGCGAGAAGGGGGCCGCGAAGGCCCGCACGCTCACCGCTCTCATGAAAGCCTCGCCGGATGCGCGGTACTTCGACGTCAGCGTTCCCACCGCCCCTGCGTCATCGGGGAGTTGACGCACATTCGCGCAGGCCAGCACCCTGGTTGGGCAGCGACATGGCTGATCACATAGGGTGAAAAGAAAAACGGGAGGTTCGGCGTGTTCGTTGAACGTGCGCCACTTGTCGACTTAGTGTCCTGTTCAGAAGACTTCAAGGAACAGACACACTGGTAACCCTAAACTTCAGGGTTAGGGTTCGGGTCGGCGCTACGGACCGTCCCATTCGGCATCAGTCGCCGGTTCACGAAGCAGAGGCTTCCCGTGATCCGACGACCCGTAACTCGAGGCGAGAGGCCTTCGACGTGGCAGCACCGCAGAACTACCTCGCAGTCATCAAAGTCATCGGTGTCGGCGGCGGTGGTGTCAATGCCATCAACCGGATGATCGAGGTCGGTCTCAAGGGCGTCGAGTTCATCGCTATCAACACCGACGCGCAAGCTCTGTTGATGAGCGACGCCGACGTCAAGCTCGACGTCGGCCGTGAACTCACCCGCGGACTCGGCGCCGGAGCCAACCCGGCCGTCGGCCGCAAGGCCGCCGAGGACCACCGCGAGGAGATCGAGGAGGTCCTCAAGGGGGCCGACATGGTCTTCGTGACGGCCGGTGAAGGCGGCGGCACCGGAACCGGCGGCGCGCCCGTCGTGGCCAACATCGCACGCTCGCTGGGCGCCCTCACCATCGGCGTGGTCACGCGCCCGTTCACCTTCGAGGGACGGCGCCGCGCCAACCAGGCCGAGGACGGCATCGCCGAGCTCCGCGAAGAGGTCGACACCCTCATCGTCATCCCGAACGACCGGCTGCTGTCCATCTCGGACCGGCAGGTCTCGGTGCTCGACGCCTTCAAGTCGGCCGACCAGGTCCTCCTCTCCGGTGTCCAGGGCATCACCGACCTCATCACCACCCCTGGCCTCATCAACCTCGACTTCGCCGACGTCAAGTCGGTCATGTCCGAGGCAGGTTCGGCCCTCATGGGCATCGGCTCGGCCCGCGGCGACGACCGCGCGGTGGCCGCGGCCGAGATGGCGATCTCCTCGCCGCTCCTGGAGGCGTCCATCGACGGCGCCCGGGGCGTGCTGCTCTCCATCTCCGGTGGCTCCGACCTCGGCCTGTTCGAGATCAACGAGGCCGCCCAGCTGGTCAGCGAGGCCGCCCACCCCGAGGCCAACATCATCTTCGGCGCGGTCATCGACGACGCCCTCGGCGACGAGGTCCGGGTCACCGTGATCGCGGCCGGCTTCGACGGCGGCCAGCCGCCGGCGCGCCGGGACAACGTCCTCGGTTCGACCTCCTCGTCTCCGTCCTCGGCCCGCCGCGAGGAGCCCGCTCCCGCACGGCAGACCGAGAGCCGGCCGTCGTTCGGCTCCCTCGGCAGCGTCACGCCAAAGGAAGAAGCCGAGCCCGAGCCGGAGCCGGTGGCCGACATCCCGGTCGCCCCGCCGGTCCCGCCGTCGCGGACCTACGCCGACAGCGCGGCGGAGGAGCTGGACGTTCCGGACTTCCTTAAGTGATCCTTCTGACGTGATAGCACAGCGCGACACCGTGAGCGGCGCGCACTTCGCCTTCACCGACCGGTGGGGCGGGGTGAGCGCCGCTCCGTATGCGGAGCTCAACCTCGGCGGGGCGGTCGGGGACGACGCCGACGCCGTACTGACCAACCGCGATCTCGCCGCCAAGTCCCTCGGGCTCGATCCGGGCCGGGTCGTCTGGATGAACCAGGTGCACGGCAGGGACGTGGCGGTGGCCGACGGGCCATGGCGTGATCGTCCGGTGCCCGAGGTCGACGCGGTCGTCACGGCACAGCGGGGTCTCGCCCTCGCCGTCCTCACCGCCGACTGCGTGCCGGTCCTGCTGGCCGACCCGGTCGCAGGGATCGTCGCCGCGGCGCACGCGGGGCGACCCGGCATGATCGCCGGGGTGGTCCCGGCCGCGCTACGCGCGATGACCGACCTGGGCGCCGAGCCGTCCCGGATCGTCGCCCGTACCGGCCCGGCCGTCTGCGGACGGTGCTACGAGGTGCCGGAGGCCATGCGCGCCGAGGTGGCCGCCAAGGAGCCGACGGCGCACGCCGAGACGAGTTGGGGCACACCCGCGGTGGACGTGGTCGCCGGAGTGCACGCCCAGCTCGCGCGACTCGGGGTGCACGACCGGGAGCAGTCGCCGGTCTGCACGCTGGAGTCGGGGGATCACTTCTCGTACCGCCGCGACCGCACCACCGGGAGACTCGCGGGATATGTCTGGTTGGACTGAGAGAGAGCATGACGGACCGTAAGGGCGAACTGGCCGCGAACCTCGCGAAGGTGGAGGAGCGGATCGCCGCCGCCTGCGCGGCCGCCGGGCGCGGGCGCGGGGAGGTGACCCTGATCGTGGTCACCAAGACCTACCCCGCGAGCGATGTGCGGATGCTGGCGGAGCTCGGTGTGCGTCATGTCGCCGAGAACCGCGACCAGGACGCGGCCCCGAAGGCCGCCGCCTGCTCGGATCTGCCGCTCGCTTGGCACTTCGTCGGTCAGTTGCAGACCAACAAGGTGCGATCCGTGGTCGGTTACGCGGATCTCGTGCAGTCCGTCGATCGTTCCAAGCTGGTGACGGCGCTGTCGAAGGAGGCCGTACGGCAGGAGCGGGAGGTGGGCTGCCTCATCCAGGTGGCGCTGGATGCGGGAGAGAGCGCGCGGGGTGAGAGGGGTGGTGTGGCGCCCGGCGGGGTCGCAGAGTTGGCCGACCTCGTCGCGAAGGCTCCCGGGCTGCGGCTCGACGGCCTCATGACCGTCGCGCCGCTCAGCGGGGAGTACGAGGGACGCCAACAGGCGGCGTTCGAGCGCTTGATGGATTTGTCGACTGACCTGCGCCGCGCCCATCCGACTGCGAACATGGTGTCGGCAGGGATGAGTGCGGATCTCGAGGACGCCGTGGCGGCCGGAGCGACACATGTGCGCGTCGGCACTGCGGTACTCGGAGTCCGCCCCAGGCTCGGGTAACGTCGCCAAGAAGTCGGACCACAGCAGAAAATATGGTCAATGTCGCCGAAAGGCGGGCGTAACGACCGTGTGGATCGCGGGCATTTGGCAGTCGTCAGCCGATCCACCACAGAGCGGAGGACTCAGAGCATGGCCGGCGCGATGCGCAAGATGGCGGTCTACCTCGGCCTCGTGGAGGACGATGGGTACGACGGCCGGGGGTTCGACCCCGACGACGACTTCGAGCCCGAACTGGACCCGGAGCCCGAGCGGGACCACCGACGGCATGAGCCGTCCCACCAGTCCCACAGTGCACATTCGTCCCAAAGGGACGAAGAGGTGCGAATCGTGCAGCCGCCCGCGCCGCGTGAACCCGTGGCCCGATCGACTTCGCTCCCCGCGGAATCCAGCCGCCCGGCGCGCATCGCGCCCGTGGCGTCCATCACACAAGAACGCGCAAGCCTGGAGAAGAACGCACCGGTGATCATGCCCAAGGTCGTGTCGGAACGAGAGCCGTACCGGATCACCACACTTCACCCGCGGACCTACAACGAGGCCCGTACCATCGGGGAACACTTCCGTGAAGGCACCCCGGTGATCATGAATCTGACTGAGATGGATGACACAGACGCGAAGCGACTTGTCGACTTTGCGGCTGGTTTGGTGTTTGGTCTTCACGGCAGCATCGAGCGGGTGACGCAGAAGGTGTTCCTGTTGTCGCCTGCTAACGTCGATGTCACGGCGGAGGACAAGGCCCGTATCGCAGAGGGCGGGTTCTTCAACCAGAGCTGAGACGCACCACCGGAAACAAACGCACGGATCAGGGAACAGGGGAGAGGGAAGCACCAGTCATGAGCGTGGTTCTGCAGGTTCTCTACATCGCGCTGATGGTTCTCCTCATCGTGCTCATCTTCCGGTTGGTCATGGACTACGTCTTCCAGTTCGCCCGCTCGTGGCAACCCGGCAAGGCGATGGTGGTCGTTCTGGAGGCCACCTACACTGTCACTGATCCACCGCTCAAGCTTCTGCGGCGGGTCATCCCGCCGCTGCGTCTCGGGGGCGTGGCGCTCGACCTGTCCTTCTTCGTATTGATGATCATCGTCTACATCCTGATCACGCTCGTGCGGAGCGCGATGTGAGCGATGTGAGAGATACGGTCTTGCCGACTGCCGACGACTACGTTGAGGTGAAGAGATGCCGTTGACCCCCGAGGACGTGCGGAACAAGCAGTTCACGACCGTCCGCCTCCGAGAAGGCTATGACGAGGACGAGGTCGATGCCTTCCTCGATGAGGTCGAAGCCGAACTGACCCGCCTGCTCCGCGAGAACGAGGACCTGCGCGCCAAGCTGGCCGCGGCCACGCGTGCTGCTGCCCAGAACCAGCAGAACATGCGCAAGCCCCCCGAGGGTCCCGGCGGCCCGCAGGACCAGCAGCAGGGCGGCATGCAGCAGGGCGGCATGCCTCAGCAGGGCATGCGCGGTCCCGGGGCTCCCGTCCCCGCTGGGATATCGGGCCCGCCGCAGCAGCAGATGGGTGGCCCCATGGGTGGCCCGCCCCAGCTGCCGAGCGGTGCCCCGCAGCTGCCCGCCGGTCCCGGCGGTCAGGGTGGCCCGCAGGGTCCCGGTCCGATGGGCCAGGGTCCGGGGCCGATGGGCCAGCCCCCCATGCAGCAGATGGGCGGCCCCATGGGCGGTCCTATGGGTGGCCCGATGGGCGGTCCCGGTCAGGGCGGCCCCGGTGGCGACAGCGCCGCGCGCGTTCTGTCGCTCGCCCAGCAGACCGCCGACCAGGCGATCGCCGAGGCCCGTTCCGAGGCCAACAAGATCGTCGGCGAGGCGCGTTCGCGTGCCGAGGGTCTCGAGCGTGACGCCCGTGCCAAGGCGGACGCCCTGGAGCGGGACGCGCAGGAGAAGCACCGTGTCGCGATGGGCTCCCTGGAGTCCGCCCGCGCCACGCTGGAGCGCAAGGTCGAGGATCTGCGTGGCTTCGAGCGCGAGTACCGCACGCGGCTGAAGTCCTACCTCGAGTCCCAGCTGCGCCAGCTGGAGACCCAGGCGGACGACTCGCTCGCCCCGCCGCGCACTCCGGCCACCGCGTCTCTCCCGCCGTCCCCGGCGCCCTCCATGGCACCGGCCGGCGCGAGTGCCCCGTCCTACGGCGGCAACCAGACGATGGGCGGCGCCCCGTCCCCGGCTGCCCCGTCCTACGGCGGTCAGCAGCAGATGTCCCCGGCGATGACCCAGCCGATGGCGCCGGTCCGGCCGCAGGGCCCGGGCCCCATGGGCCAGGCCCCGTCGCCGATGCGCGGGTTCCTCATCGACGAGGACGACAACTGACGGTTGGTAGTACGCCGTAGACGCTGGCAGCGTTCAGGGCGGGGCCCCGGATTTCGA
Source organism: Streptomyces sp. NPDC012935 (assembly GCF_042900345.1). Classification (NCBI taxonomy): domain Bacteria; kingdom Bacillati; phylum Actinomycetota; class Actinomycetes; order Kitasatosporales; family Streptomycetaceae; genus Streptomyces; species Streptomyces sp. NPDC012935. The sequence goes on along the minus strand of NZ_JBIBBC010000005.1, from coordinate 393,402 downwards.
TCCGGGGCCCCGCCCTTTTGCTACGCGTGTTCACGGCCTCTGCGGCGTTTGTTCGGCGTTGGGTGGGGTGTCCGACGTACACAACGCCGAAGGCCCGGGCCCGCCAAGATTTCCTTGGCGGGCCCGGGCCTTCGGCGTGCTTTCCGGCGGAGCGCTACGCCTTACGCAGGCGGAACGTCAGGGTCAGCCCCTCGTCGGCAAAGGCGGAGCCATACGTGTCGTCCGCCTCACCCTGGGCGAAGTCCGTCGACAGGACCTCGTCGGCGATGAGTTCGGCGTGGTCGCCCAGTGCCGCGATCGTCGCCGGGTCCGTCGCCGTCCAGCGCAGGGCGATGCGGTCGGCCACGTCCAGGCCGCTGTTCTTACGGGCCTCCTGGATCAGGCGGATCGCGTCACGGGCCAGGCCCGCGCGGCGCAACTCCTCCGTGATCTCCAGGTCCAGGGCCACCGTCGCGCCCGAGTCGGACGCCACCGACCAGCCCTCGCGCGGGGTCTCCGTGATGATCACCTCGTCGGGTGCGAGCGTGACCGTCTCGCCGTCGACCTCCACCGACGCCGTGCCCTCGCGCAGGGCCAGGGACAGCGCCGCCGCGTCCGCGTTCGCGACGGCCTTCGCCACGTCCTGGACGCGCTTGCCGAAGCGCTTGCCAAGGGCGCGGAAGTTGGCCTTCGCGGTCGTGTCGACGAGGGAGCCGCCGACCTCGGAGAGGGACGCGAGGGATGTGACGTTCAGCTCTTCCGTGATCTGCGCGTGCAGCTCGCGGTCGAGCGCGTCGAAGCCGGTGGCGGCGATGAGCGCACGGGACAGCGGCTGTCGGGTCTTCACGCCCGACTCCGCGCGCGTGGCACGGCCCAGCTCCACCAGCCGGCGGACCAGGACCATCTGCTTCGACAGCTCCGGGTCGATCGCCGACAGGTCAGCCTCGGGCCAGGACGCCAGGTGCACCGACTCCGGCGCATCCGGGGTCACCGGCACGATCAGGTCCTGCCATACCCGCTCGGTGATGAACGGGGTCAGCGGGGCCATCAGCTTGGTGACCGTCTCGACGACCTCGTGCAGGGTGCGCAGGGCCGCCTTGTCGCCCTGCCAGAAGCGGCGACGCGAGCGGCGGACGTACCAGTTCGACAGGTCGTCGACGAACGCCGAGAGCAGCTTGCCGGCGCGCTGGGTGTCGTACGCCTCCAGGGACTGGGTCACCTGGTCGGTCAGCGCGTGCAGTTCGGACAGCAGCCAGCGGTCCAGGACCGGGCGGTCGGCGGGGGCCGGGTCGGCCGCGGACGGCGCCCAGTTCGACGTACGGGCGTACAGGGCCTGGAAGGCGACCGTGTTCCAGTACGTCAGGAGCGTCTTGCGGACGACCTCCTGGATCGTGCCGTGGCCCACGCGGCGTGCCGCCCACGGGGAGCCGCCGGCCGCCATGAACCAGCGCACCGCGTCCGCGCCGTGCTGGTCCATCAGCGGGATCGGCTGCAGGATGTTGCCCAGGTGCTTGGACATCTTGCGGCCGTCCTCGGCGAGGATGTGGCCGAGGCAGACCACGTTCTCGTACGACGACTTGTCGAAGACCAGGGTGCCGACCGCCATCAGCGTGTAGAACCAGCCGCGGGTCTGGTCGATGGCCTCGGAGATGAACTGCGCCGGGTAGCGGCTCTCGAACAGCTCCTTGTTCTTGTACGGGTAGCCCCACTGCGCGAACGGCATCGAACCCGAGTCGTACCAGGCGTCGATGACCTCCGGCACGCGCGTGGCCGTCTTGGCGCACTGCGGGCAGGCGAAGGTCACATCGTCGATGTACGGGCGGTGCGGGTCCAGAGCGGACTGGTCGGCGCCCGTGAGCTCGGTGAGTTCCGCGCGGGAGCCGACGACCGTGAGGTGGTCGTCCTCGCAGCGCCAGATCGGCAGCGGGGTGCCCCAGTAGCGGTTGCGGGACAGCGCCCAGTCGATGTTGTTGTTCAGCCAGTCGCCGTACCGGCCGTGCTTGACCGTGTCAGGGAACCAGTTGGTCTTCTCGTTCTCCTCGAGGAGCCGGTCCTTGATGGCGGTGGTGCGGATGTACCAGGACGGCTGCGCGTAGTACAGGAGCGCGGTGTGGCAGCGCCAGCAGTGCGGGTAGCTGTGCTCGTACGGGATGTGCTTGAAGAGCAGACCGCGCTGCTGGAGGTCCTCGGTGAGCTTTTCGTCCGCCTTCTTGAAGAAGACGCCGCCGACCAGGGAGACGTCCTCCTCGAAGGTGCCGTCCGGACGGACCGGGTTCACGACGGGCAGGCCGTACGAACGGCAGACCTTGAGGTCGTCCTCACCGAAGGCGGGGGACTGGTGGACCAGACCCGTACCGTCCTCGGTCGTGACGTACTCGGCGTTCACCACGTAGTGGGTGCCGCCCTCGGTCTCCGGGAACTCGACCAGCTCGAACGGCCGCTGATAGGTCCAGCGCTCCATCTCGGCGCCGGTGAAGGACTGGCCGGTGGCCTCCCAGCCCTCGCCGAGGGCCTTGGCGAGAAGCGGCTCGGCGACGACGAGCTTCTCCTCGCCGTTCGTCGCGACGACGTAGGTGACCTCGGGGTGGGCGGCGACAGCCGTGTTGGAGACGAGGGTCCAGGGCGTGGTCGTCCACACCAGGAGCGCGGCCTCGCCGGCGAGCGGGCCGGAGGTGAGCGGGAAGCGGACGTACACGGACGGGTCCACGACCGTCTCGTAGCCCTGCGCCAGCTCGTGGTCGGACAGGCCGGTGCCGCAGCGGGGGCACCAGGGGGCGACGCGGTGGTCCTGGACGAGGAGGCCCTTGTTGAAGATCTCCTTGAGGGACCACCAGACGGACTCGATGTACTCGGGCTCCATCGTGACGTAGGCGTCGTCGAGGTCGACCCAGTAGCCCATGCGCGTCGTCAGGTCGGCGAAGGCGTCGGTGTGGCGCAGCACGGACTCGCGGCACTTGGCGTTGAACTCGGCGATGCCGAACGCCTCGATGTCCTTCTTGCCGCTGAATCCGAGCTCCTTCTCGACCGCCAGCTCCACCGGCAGGCCGTGGCAGTCCCAGCCGGCCTTGCGGGCCACGTGGTAGCCGCGCATGGTGCGGAAGCGGGGGAAGACGTCCTTGAAGACGCGGGCCTCGATGTGGTGGGCGCCGGGCATGCCGTTGGCGGTGGGCGGGCCCTCGTAGAACACCCACTCGGGGCGGCCCTCGGACTGGTCCAGGCTCTTGGCGAAGATCTTCTGCTCGCGCCAGAAGTCGAGCACGGCGTGCTCGAGGGCGGGCAGGTCGACCTGGGCGGGTACCTGGCGGTACGTCGGCGTTGTCATCAGCGAGCTTCCTCCGGCGGACTTGCTGCCTTCCGTCCGGAGGGACGAGAGCTGTGTCTTTCCGTACGCCGGTTTCGGCGCGCTCCCGCGGTACCACCCTCCTTGGCTCTCCGGCGCGGGGTGTGCGTCGGTGAGCCCCCTCATTGGGGTCGCGATGCCGGTTCTACCGGCCGCTGCTGTTGGGCTGCGGCTTTCTTCCGACGGCTCCGGGGTGATCTTCACGTCGCGCTGGCCCCCGGGCTTCCACCGTCCCCGGGTCGCTCTGGGCTGCGTACGCCGCTACTCGTCCCCATCCACGCTTTTCGCTCCGCCCAGTGTACGGCGCCGCGGGGACAGCGGCCGACCGGATTTCCCGGCCCTGGGGACGGGGGTCGGGTCCGGGCCGGGATGACCCGAATGGCGCGGTACGTCTGTTCGGATTCTGGGACGTCCAGCTCGTCTGCATACCCGGCGGGGAGCTGGGCACAACGGATGCAGGTCTGTCGCGCTGCATGCGCGAGGCGGGCGAATCGGGCGGTGTGCCCCGTTGCCGCGGGACTCAAGTCGATTTATCGTCCCAGCACGATTCGCGAGCAAGATCACAATATGTGAAGGGGCCGCGGCATGGTGGCGAAGAAGACCGCCGTACAGCAGTCGGCGTCGGGCAGGTCCACCACTGCGATGGCCTCCGGCGGGGCGAGGGTTTCCGGCGGTGTGGGTGTCGCTGGTGGGGCGGGTGCTTCCGGTGGGGTTCTGGCCTCGGACGGCCTGGGTACGTCCGGTGGGGTGATGACCTCCGGCGGTGCGGCCAAGGATGTGGGTGGGAAGAAGAGCGCGCGGGCTGGGGCCGCGGGGGCGCGGGGCGGGAAGCCGGTCAAGAGGGCGGGGCGGGAGGTGGCCCGGGGCGGGGCGGGGGAGTCGGGCTCGGCTGCCAAGGGGAGTGCTTCGAAGAGGGGTGCTTCGAAGAAGGGTGCGTCGGAGGGGGCCGGTGAGCCGGCGGCGGGGAAGGGTGGGAAGGGGAGGGGCTCGAGAGCGACCAAGAAGGTGGGGGTGGTCAAGGCGGCTGCTGAGAAGGCGGTTGCGAAGGTGATTGCGGGTAAAGGGGCGGCGGGTGAGAAGGCGGGGGCGAAGTCAAGGACAGCTACGGGGACCGCGGCTCAAGAGCCGAAGGCCAAGAGGGCCGCAGTGACGGCGCCTGGGAGCAGGGGGTCGGCGGCTGAGGGGGCGGTGTCAGGGGCGGCGCCGAACAGGGAGTCTGTGGGTAGGGCTGCGGGGTCCAAGAAGCCGGCCGCTCAGGAGGCGGTGACCAGGGCGGCGGTGGTCAGGGCGGCGGTGGTCAGGGCGGCGGTGGTCAGGGAGGCTGCCGGCAAAGCGGCGGGGGCCAAGAAGGCGCGGTCCAAGAAGGCCGTGTCCGCGGGCAAGGCGGCCGAGGAATCGGCGGCGGACGAGGCGTCGGGAAAGAAGGCGGTCGCCATGGAAGCGGCAGCCGAGGGCACTGGAGCCAAGAAGGCAGTGGCCCGGAAGAGCGCGGCCGAGAAGGGCGCAGCCAGGGCGAGTACGTCCAAGAAGGCTGTGGCCAAGGAAGGCGCCGCCCGGAAGATGGCGGTGAGAGCGACCGTCGAGGAGGAGCCGGCCGGGGAGGTGGCGACCAAGAGGGCGGCTGGGCGCGTGGCGGCGGGCAGGGCGGCGGCTGGTGGGAAGGCAGCCGGTCGGCAAAAGGCTGGGAAGAAGGCGATCAGCCAGGTAGCGGGCGGAAAGGCGTCGGGCCGGAAGGCCGCGCCGGCCAAGACGGCGGCTCAGGAGGCGTCGGGGAGGAAGGCCGCGCCGGGCAGGGCGGCGGCTCACGAGGCATCGGGCGGGAAGGCCGCGCCGGGCAGGGCGGCGGCTCACGAGGCATCTGCCGGGAAGGCGTCGGCCGGCAAGGGGACGACTGCCCAGGTCACGGTTGGTACGAAGGCCGCTGAGTCTGGGAAGGAATCGGCCGGCAAGGCGTCGGCCAGTAAGAGGGCGACCGACCAGGTAGCAGCCGGCGGCAAGTCGGTCGGGAAGAAGACGGCCGGCAAGGCGTCGGCCGGCAAGAAGGTGGCCGGTCAGGTAGGCGCCAGCACGGAGGCGGCTGGCCCAGGGACGGCCGGTCAGGAAGCTCCCGGTCAGGGAGCGGTCGGTGCGAAGGCGGCACGCAAGAAGGCCGCCCATGAACCGGAGGCGGCTGAGAAGGGCGCCCGGAAGGCGTCCAGCCGGGTAGTGGCCAGCAAGGAAGCGGCCGTCAAGAAGGCGGTCGGGGAAAAGGGCGCCCGGGGGAAGGCGGCCGGTGAGGCCGTGGCCGGCAAGGAAGCGTCCGGCAAGGAAGCGGCCGTCAAGAAGGCGGTCGGGGAAAAGGGCGCCCGGGGGAAGGCGGCCGGTGAGGCCGTGGCCGGCAAGGAAGTGTCCGGCAAGGAAGCGTCCGTCAGGAAGGCGGTGGGGGAGAAGGGGGCCCGGGGGAAGGCGGCCGGTGAGGCCGTGGCTGGCAAGGAAGCGGCCGGCAAGGAAGCGGCCGGTAAGAGGGCGGTCGGTAGGGCGGGGGGCTCCAAAGGGGGCCTTGAGGAGGGCGGTGTAGTGAAGAAGGGCGCCTCCAAGGAGGGCCTGGGTGCGGCCGGGAAGCGGGCGGGCGCCAAGAGCACGGCCAAGAAGGCGGGTGCGGCGCAGGCCGCGGAGCAGACGGGAGCCACGACAGTGGTTGCGAAGAAGACTCCTGGCACGGCCACGGCGGCCAAGACCGCCGTCCCCAAGGCACGCATCGCCGCGGCGGTGGAGCCCGGCGAGCTCGCGGTGCGCCCCGGCGAGGACCCCTGGACCCCGGAGGAGGTCGACGAGGCCCGCGCCGAGCTGATGGCCGAGGCGACGCGGCTGCGCGACGAGCTCACCTCGTCCGAGCAGTCCCTCGTCGGCCTGATGCGGGACTCCGGGGACGGCGCCGGCGACGACCAGGCGGACACCGGCGCCAAGAACATCACGCGCGAGCACGAGCTGGCGCTCGCCGCGAACGCGCGCGAGATGCTCGAGCAGACCGAGCGGGCTCTGGAGCGGCTCGACGCGGGCACGTACGGTCTGTGCGAGAACTGCGGCAACCCGATCGGCAAGGCACGCATGCAGGCCTTCCCGCGCGCGACCCTGTGCGTCGAGTGCAAGCAGAAGCAGGAACGCCGGTACTGACCGGTAGGCGGGTGCCGCCGGACGTGCCGTACTCTCGTCCTCAGTCAGGTACCTAGGTTGAGGGACTCACGTGGCAGAGGCGGAGCGCATCATCGGTACGCCGGACACCCCGGAGCCGGCGGGAACCGAGCCGGAGCATTCCGACGGGAGCACTACGGATACCGGTGACGCCGGGACCACGGCCGAGCGGCCCCGCGGCCGGCGCCGGATCGCCGTGCTGTTCGGCGTCGCCGCGTTCGCGTACGCCCTCGACCTGATCAGCAAGATGATCGTGGTGGCCAAGCTCGAGCACCACCCGCCGATCGAGATCATCGGGGACTGGCTGAAGTTCGAGGCGATCCGTAACGCGGGCGCCGCCTTCGGCTTCGGCGAGGCCTTCACCGTGATCTTCACGGTGATCGCGGCCGCCGTGATCGTGGTGATCGCCCGGCTCGCCCGCAAGCTGTACAGCCTGCCCTGGGCGATCGCGCTCGGCCTGCTGCTCGGCGGTGCGCTCGGCAACCTCACCGACCGGATCTTCCGCTCGCCGGGCGTCTTCGAGGGCGCGGTCGTGGACTTCATCGCGCCCAAGCACTTCGCCGTGTTCAACCTTGCCGACTCGGCGATCGTGTGCGGCGGCATTCTGATCGTGCTGCTGTCCTTCAGGGGCCTGGACCCGGACGGGACCGTCCACAAGGACTGAGTCCGCCGGGACCTGCGCCGGTTCCGCCCTGCCGGAGTTTTCCACAGGCTCCGTCCGGGGGTGCCTCACCCGTCCGGCATACTCGACGGGTGAGCACGATTCCCGAGATCCGCACCCTGCCCGTGCCCGACGGCCTGGAGGGCGAGCGCGTAGACGCCGCCATCTCCCGCATGTTCGGCTTCTCCCGTACCAAGGCCGCGGAGCTTGCCGCGGCGGGGAAGGTCACGGTCGACGGCTCGGTGGTCGGGAAGTCCGAGCGGGTGCACGGCGGGGCCTGGCTCGAGGTGGAGATGCCGCAGGCGCCCGCCCCGGTGCAGATCGTCGCCGAGCCGGTCGAGGGCATGGAGATCGTGCACGACGACGATGACGTGGTCGTGATCGTCAAGCCGGTCGGCGTCGCCGCGCATCCGTCGCCGGGCTGGAGCGGCCCCACGGTGATCGGCGGCCTGGCCGCTGCCGGGTACCGCATCTCGACGTCCGGCGCCGCCGAGCGCCAGGGCATCGTGCACCGGCTCGACGTGGGCACCTCCGGGCTGATGGCCGTCGCCAAGTCGGAGCGCGCGTACACGTCGCTCAAGCGCCAGTTCAAGGAGCGCACGGTCGACAAGCGCTACCACACGCTCGTCCAGGGCCACCCCGACCCGACCAGCGGCACCATCGACGCGCCCATCGGCCGCCACCCCAACCACGACTACAAGTGGGCGGTCACGGCCGACGGCAAGCCCTCGATCACGCACTACGACCTCATCGAGGCGTTCCGCGCGGCCTCCCTGCTCGACGTGAAGCTCGAGACCGGCCGCACCCACCAGATCCGCGTCCACATGGCTGCCCACCGACACCCGTGCGTCGGCGACCTCACCTACGGCGCCGACCCGACGCTCGCCAAGCGGCTCCGGCTGACCCGCCAGTGGCTGCACGCCGTAAGGCTCGGCTTCGAGCACCCCGGCGACGGCCAGTGGGTCGAGTACGAGAGCGACTACCCGGCCGACCTGCAGAAGGCCCTGGACCAGGTCCGCGAGGAGACGTGGGCATGAGCGCTCCGTCGCACGACCCGTCGTACACCGTGCGGGTCGCCGAGGACCCCGCCGACCGCGAGGCCTGCTTCGCGGTGCGCAAGGAGGTCTTCGTCGTCGAGCAGGGCGTCCCGCAGGAGATCGAGTACGACGCCCACGACGCGGGTGCCGTGCACGTGCTCGCGGTCCACGAGGACGGGACACCGCTCGGGACAGGGCGGTTGCTGCACGGGGAGGCGGCCGCGGCGAAGGCCGGCGGCGATCCGTCCGTGGGCTCGCTCGGCAGGCTCGCCGTGAATCAGGCGGCGCGCGGCCTCGGGGTCGGGGCGGCCCTGGTGCGGGCCATCGAGGAGGCGGCACGCACGCGTGGGCTCGCGGCCGTGGATCTGCACGCGCAGACGCATGCGCTGGGGTTCTACGAGGCGCTGGGGTACGTGGCCTACGGCCCGGAGTTCCCGGACGCGGGGATACCGCACCGGGCGATGCGGCGCGCTCTCTAGCCGAGGGCCCTAAGGCGCTGGTGGGAAGGGTGCCATGGCAGGCTTGAGGTCTGCTGTGTGGACCCCGATCTCATCGGAGCGCTGACCGTGGATCAGTTGGCCCTGTTGTTCGTGCTGTTGCTCGGGGCCGTGATCAGTGTCCCGGTGGGCGACCGCTTCGGGTTGCCGGCGCCGGTGCTGATGACGCTGCTCGGGATCGTTCTCGCGCTGCTCGAATTCGTGCCGAACGTCGAGATTCCGCCGGAGCTGATCCTCCCGCTGCTGTTGCCGCCCCTGCTCTATGCGGCCGTACGACGCACCTCGTGGCGGCAGTTCGCAGCGAATCTGCGGCCCATCTTCCTGCTGGCCGTGGCGCTGGTGTTCGTCACGACGCTGTGCGTCGCCGCCGTCGCCCACGCGATCGTGCCGGGGCTGCCGCTGGCCGCCGCCGTGGCGCTGGGCGCACTCGTCGCACCGCCCGATCCGGTCGCGGCGACGGCTGTCGCCGGACAACTCGGGCTGCCGAGGCGCCTGGTGTCGATTCTGGAGGGTGAGGGGCTCTTCAACGACGTGACGGCCATCGTGCTCTACCACGTGGCGATCGCGGCCGCCGTGAGCGGGACGTTCTCCCCGTGGGAGGCCGGGCTCGATCTGGTCCTCTCCGCCGTGGTGGCGCTGGCCGTCGGGCTCGCCCTCGGCTGGGGCGCCAACAAGCTGATGGACCTGCTGGGCGACGCGACCCTGCAGATCTCGCTCACGCTGCTCGTGCCGTACGCCTCGTACGTGCTGGCCGAGGAACTCCACGGCTCGGGTGTGCTCGCCGTACTCGTCACCGCCCTGTTCCTCGCCGAGTACGCCACCGATGCCGACGACGTGATGACGCGGCTCGCCGGGCACACCTTCTGGGACATCGTCGACACGCTGGTCACCGGCGTCGCCTTCGGACTGATCGGGCTCGAACTGCACATCGCCGTGCGGACCGCGTCCGGGCGGTGGAGCGAGATGCTCGGCTGGGCGGCCACGGTGGTCGGCGTCGTCGTGGCGGTGCGGTTGCTGTGGCTGCTGCCGGCGACCTGGCTCACCAAACGCATGCACGCGAGACGGGACTACGACGAGGAGATCCCGACGAGCTGGCGAGAGACCGTCGTGATGTGGTGGTCGGGGATGCGCGGCGTCGCCTCGGTGGCACTGGCGCTGGCCGTGCCGCTGGAGACGGACTCGGGCGCGCCCTTTCCCGACCGGGACGAGATCGTGTTCATCGCCTTCGGTGTGATCATGGCGACGCTGGTAGTGCAGGGACTGACCCTGCCCTGGCTGGTGAAGCGGCTGGGGGTGCGCGCCGACAGCGAGCAGGAGAAGGAGTTCGAGAAGCAGCTGGCGGTGCGCGCCGCCAAGGCGGCGAAGCGCCGGCTGCGGGAGATCGAGGACGTCGAGGACCTGCCCGAGGACCTCGCCGAGCAGATGCTGCGCCGGGCGTTCGAGATCGGGGTGCGGATCAGCCCGGACCTGGGCGAGGAGGAGCGCAGGGAGGCCCATCAGCAGCGGGCGCGGCGGCTGAAGCGGGTGCGGCGGATCCAGGGCGAGCTGCTGAGCGCGGCGCGGCACGAGGTGCTGGCGGCGCGCAGCGAACCGGGGGCCAACCCAGAGGTGGTGGACCGGGTGCTGCGGCATTTGGACGTGCGCAGTCTGCGGTGATCCCGGCGCCCGCGGCCGTCCCTCCGTACGCTCTGATCATGGCTCGCAACGTGGTGATCAGTGGTGGCGGTACGGGAATCGGGCTCGCGACGGCGCAGCTGTTCGCGGCGGACGGGGATCAGGTGCTGCTGCTCGGGCGGCGCGCCGAGGTGCTGGAGCAGGCCGGCGTGCCCGGGGCGCTCACCTACGCCGCGGACCTGAGCAAGCCGCGCGGTGCGCGCGGCGTGGAGCGCTTCGTGGCGGCGGAGCTCGGCACCGTGGACGTACTGATCCACAGCGCCGGAGGAGCCGGCCACCTGGAACCCAAGGTGGACAGCGACGAGCCCCTCGACGTGGTCCTGCACAACTGGACCCTCAACTTCGGCCTCAACACCCTGACCGCGGCACTGCTCACCGAGGCCCTGAAGGACCGGCTCGCCGACCCCGGTGGACGGGTGCTGTTCATCGGCTCCATCGCCGCCTTCCGCGGGTCCGGCAACGTGGCGTACGCGGCGTCCAAGGCCGCGCTGCATCCGTACGCCCATGATCTGGCCCGGCAGTTGGGGCCGCGCGGGATCACCGTGAACGTGGTCGCGCCCGGGTATGTCGAGGACACCGAGTTCTTCGGCGGCGCGATGGACGAGGAGCGGCGTGACCGGCTCGTCGCGGAGACCTCGACCGGACGTGCCGCCACGCCCGGCGACGTCGCCGCGACCCTGCACTGGCTGGCGTCCCACGCCGCCGGGCACATCACCTCGCAGATCATCCAGGTCAACGGCGGGGCCGAGCGCGGCCACTGAAAACCCTCAGGGACGCTCCGGGCGCGCTGTCGGCTGGTGGTCGTGCTGGTGGGTGCGGCGGGCCGGGAAGCGGCCGGAGACGGGGAAGCCGGGCGGCAGGGCCGCGTCCGTCGCGTTGACGCGCGGCAGCGCGTACGGGTGCTCGTCGGCCAGCCAGCGGATCAGCTGCTCGCGCACCGCGACCCGTACCGTCCACAGGTCGTCCGCGTCCTTCGCCGTCACCAGGGCCCGCACCTCCATGGTGCTCGGCGTCGAGTCCGTGACGACCAGGCCGTAGTCGCGGCCGTCCCATGCCGGGCACTCGCGCAGGATGTCGCGGAGCCGCTCGCGCATCTTCTCCATCGGCGCCGAGTGATCGACGTGCAGGAAGACGGTGCCGGTCATCTGGGCGCCGCCGCGCGACCAGTTCTCGAAGGCCTTCGACGTGAAGTACGACACAGGCATCGTGATCCGGCGCTCGTCCCAGGTCCGTACGGTCAGGAACGTCAGGGTGATCTCCTCGACCGTGCCCCACTCGCCGTCCACCACGACCGTGTCCCCGAGCCGCACCATGTCCCCGAAGGCGATCTGGAACCCGGCGAACATGTTACTCAGCGTGGACTGGGCCGCGACACCGGCGACGATGCCGAGGATGCCGGCCGAGGCCAGCAGCGAGGCGCCGGCCGCGCGGAACGCCGGGAAGGTCAGCAGCATCGCCGCCACGGCGACCACACCGACGACCGCAGCCACCACACGCATGATCAGCGTCACCTGCGTGCGCACCCGTCGGACCCGGGCCGGATCGCGGTGGGCACGGGCGTAACGGCTGTACGTGGTCTCCACGACCGCCGCGGCGATACGGATCGCCAGCCAGGCGGCCGCGCCGATCAGCACCAGCGTCAGGACCCGGCCGGCGGCGACCCGGTTCTCCTGGAGCAGCTGCGCCTCGTGGTACGACCCTCTGAGCAGGGCCGCGCACAGCACGAGCTGGTAGGGGACGCGGGCGCGGCGCAGCAGACCCCACAGGGGCGTCTCACTGTGCCGCTCGTCGGCCTTGCGCATCAGGCGGTCGGTGGCCCACCCGATGATCAGGGTGAGCAGGACCGAGCCGCCGATCACGATCAGCGGGCGGAGTATGTTCTCCATGCCTTCGAACGTAACCAGCCGAAGGGGGTCATGAACATGTGCGACGGTGAGGCGGTGGTCACGGCGTTGTCGGACCCGGCTGGCACGATGGCCTCATGAACATCGTGCTCTTTCACTCGACCTATGGCCTCAGGCCCGCGGTGCGCGAGGCAGCGGACCGGCTGCGTACGGCCGGACACGAGGTGTGGACGCCGGACCTCTTCGAGGGGCGCACGTTCGAGACGGTCGAGGAGGGCATGGAGTTCAACGAGTAGATCGGCAAGGACGAGGTGCTGAAGCGGGCCGTGCTGGCCGCCGCGCCCTACTCGGACCGCGGGCTGGTCTACGCCGGATTCTCGCTCGGCGCGTCCATTGCGCAGACCCTCGCGCTGGGCGACGAGAAGGCCCGCGGCCTGCTGCTCCTGCACGGCACGTCGGACATCGCGGCGAACGCCTCGGTGGACGAGCTGCCGGTGCAGCTCCACGTCGCCGAGCCGGACCCGTTCGAGACGGACGACTGGCTGAGCGCCTGGTATCTCCAGATGGGCCGAGCGGGCGCCGACGTCGAGGTGTACAGATACGCGGGGGCCGGCCACCTCTACACCGACCCGGACCTGCCGGACTACGACGAGGAGGCCGCCGAGGCCACCTGGCGGGTGGCACTCGGCTTCCTCGAGACCCTCTAGGGGGCCGTTCGGCGAGGCCGTACGTCCACGTCAGACGGGGTCGTACGTCCGCTCGACCTTCTGGGTGCCGCTGCGGGTGCGGTAGGAGCGGGCCCAAGAGGCGGTCGCGCTCTGCTTCGTCTTGTCGGACAGCACGTAGTAATCCATCTGCGCGCGCTCGGCCGTGATGTCCAGGACGCCGTAACCGTGGCGGTCGGTGTCGATCCAGTGGACGTGGCGGTTGGCGGCACGGATGATCGGTGAGGCGATCGCGGAGATCGTGCCTTCCGGGGCCTTGACGATGTCGTCGAGGTTGTCGGAGGTGACCGACGTGACCACGAACTCCGTGGCGGCGGAGGCGGACAGCGGGTAGGTACCGGCGTCGACGGGCACGTCGTTGGCCCATGCCATGTGGATGTCGCCGGTCAGGAACACGGTGTTGCGGATCGCGTTCGAGCGCAGGTGGGCGAGCAGTTCCCGGCGGTCGTCCGTGTAGCCGTCCCACTGGTCGGTGTTGAGTGCGAGGCCCTCCTGCGGCAGGCCCAGCAGCTTGGCGAGGGGCTTGAGCAGGTCCGCGGTGAGGGAGCCGATCGCGAACGGCGAGATCATCACCGAGTTGCCGACGAGGCGCCAGGTGGTGTCGGAGGACTTCAGCCCCGCCTTCAGCCAGTCCAGTTGGGCCTGCCCGGTGAGCGTACGGTCCGGGTCGTCGACGTCGCCGTTGCCGACGGTGACCTGCTGCGAGCGGAAGGAGCGCAGGTCGAGCAGGGAGAGGTCGGCGAGCTTGCCGAAGCGCAGGCGGCGGTAGGTGGTGCCGGCGATCGCCGGGCGCACCGGCATCCACTCGAAGTAGGCCTGCTTGGCGGCGGCCTGGCGCGCGGCCCAGGCGCCCTCGGCACCCTCGGTGTGGTTCTTGGCCCCGCTCGACCAGGTGTCGTCGGCGATCTCGTGGTCGTCCCAGATCGCGATGACGGGCGCCTTCGAGTGCAGGGCCTGGAGATCCGTGTCCGTCTTGTACTGGCCGTGCCGGGTGCGGTAGTCGGCGAGCGTGAGGATCTCGTGCGTGGGCGCGTGCTGCCGCACCGACTTGCCGCGCGTGCCGTACTCGCCGGTGCCGTACTCGTAGATGTAGTCGCCGAGGTGCAGCCAGGCGTCCAGGTCGCTGCGGGCGGCGAGATGGCGGTACGAGGCGAAGTAGCCGCCCTCCCAGTTGGCGCAGGAGACCACGCCGAAGCGCAGGCCCGCGACGGACGCGTTCGCCGCCGGCGCGGTGCGGGTGCGCGCCACCGGGGAGTCCGTGCCGCCGGCCGAGAAGCGGAACCAGTAGTCGGTGGCCGGCTCCAGGCCGCGTATGTCCGCCTTGACGGTGTGGTCGGAGGCGGCCCGCGCGGTGGTCGAGCCTTTGGCGACGATGTTCATCAGCGACTTGTCCCGCGCCACGACCCAGCTGACCTCGGTGTCAGGACCGAGCCCCGAGCCGGGGGTGGCCTCGGGGGCGGGCGTCACCCGGGTCCACAGCAGGACGCCGTCGGGCAGCGGGTCACCGGAGGCGACGCCGTGCAGGAAGGCGGGGGCCGCGTCGACGGCCTTGGCGGGCAGCGCGGCGGCAAGCGGGCCGGCCAGCACAGCCGTCGCCGCCGCGGCCTTGACGACCGTACGGCGGCGCGGGGTAAGGGAATTGAGCTGCTCGGATGATCTGTATCGACTGGTCACAGCCGATCAGGTTACTGATCGGTATGAACAAGAGCGGGCGAACTGGCAAAAGTTCGCCCGCTCTTCCGCTGTCAGACCCGAAAGTCGGGCCTGGGTTTCCTTGCGCCCGCAGGAGTTGCCGGAGCCGTTGGCGTCCTCCAGCGGCACCGCGTGCGAAGCGCTCGAGTCGATCCAGATGAACGTAGACGTCGGTCCCCGCGGAGGCTGGCTGGGGGAGTGTCAACCGGGTTGTGCGTGCTTCCGGCCGCCTCGGTTCGCGGAGGCGGCCGGAAACGATCGCGGGGCTAGCCCTTGAGGGCCGCGTCCACCACCTTGTTGAACTCATCCGCCGTCCAAGGCTGGTTGGCGTCGGACTTCTCGAGGATCTTGCCGTCCATGACGAGGCTCGGGGTACCCGTCACGCCGTCCTTGTTGGTGTCGAAGGTCTTCGACATCTGCAGCGCCCAGGCGTCGTAGGTGCCCTTCTTCACGGCGTTCTCGAACTTGGCGTTGTTCTTCAGGGCGGGGACGGTGTTCGCGACCTCGATCAGGTAGTCGTCGTCCTTGAACTTGTCGTCCGACTCCAGCGGGTGGAACTTTGCCGAGTACAGCGCGGTCTTGTACTCCAGGAAGGCCTCGGGGCTCACGTTCAGCGCGGCGCCCATCGCGCTCATCGCGTTCTTCGAGCCTTCGCCGTTGGGGCCGATCTCGTTCTTCTTCATCTGGTCGCCGTCGAGGAACGTGCCACCGACGAACTGGAGCTTGTACTTGCCGTCCTCGACGCCCTTGTCGACGGTCGAGCCGACGGTCTGCTCGAACGAGGCGCAGACCGGGCAGCGCGGGTCCTCGTAGAGCTTGAGGGTCTTCTTGGCGCTGTCCTTGCCGATGACGACGGTCGTGCCGTTGGTGCCGCTGGTGTTGGCAGGCGCGACGACCTTGGCGTCCGTCAGCGACTCCCAGTGGCTGGGCTTGTTGGCCTGGACCATCGCGTAACCGATGCCGCCCGCCGCCGCCAGGACGCCGACGACCGAGGCGACGACGATGATCTGCCGCCTCGTCTTCGCCCGCTTGGCCTCGCGCTCGCGCTCGATGCGAAGCCGTTCCCGGGCCGCCGTCTTCGCCGACTGGCTGTTCCGCTTGCTCATGTTGGTGTTCTCCATGGGGACGCGCACATAGGTGTGTGCGAGATACGTACGGGGTGGAAGGTGATGCTCAGATGCCGTTCACGCGCAGGTGAAGGCGGGCGAGCACGGAGGTCCACGCCGTCCCAGGGAGTGCACGAAGAGGCGGTTGCGGGCGGCGGCCGTCCGCCGGGTGGGGCGCGGCAGGCGGTGGCCCGACCGGGGCAGCCGTACGGCCACGGCGGCCACCGCGAGCAGCAGTGGGCGGAACGTCGTCGCCGCGACCGCCCGCACCAGCTGGGCCAGCGCCCGCTCGCCGCGGCGCAGCCAGGCGGCGGCGAGGAGGCCGACGCCGACATGCGCGCCGAGCAGCAGCCAGGCGGTGGCCGGGTCGGCGTGGGCGAGGAGACCGCCGAGCTTGTCCGGGTCGGTGCCGGTGACCTGGGCCAGCGGGGTGCCGACCCGGGTGCCGTCACCGCACAGGACGTCCCAGCCGACCGAGGCCAGCGGTCCGGCGACCGGTCCGCCCGCCTTGCCGTAACAGACGTGCTGGCCGGTGGTGAGGATCGTGTCGGCGGCCAGCTCCAGCGGGATCAGCAGGGCGGCGATGCGCCCGAACCTCCGCTCGCGGCCGGCCAGGGCGTACGCGAGGACGAACACGGCGGCGGCGAGCAGGGCCACCGTGTTCAACGGCAGGGGTGCCCGCGAGAGCAGCACGTGCGACGCGGTGCTGAGCGTCACGACGAGTGACGTGAACAGCGCCGCGCGTACGGCTCGCAGCTGGGTCCCGGATATGTCCATAGCGGTGGAGAGTGTGTCACGTGGGCCTGTAAGAGACCCCTAAAGGGTGCCTGTGAAGAGACGGTGAGGGCCAGTGAGCGGCCTTTCCGTCACAGACCCGGAATCCGGCCGTTGCGGAACAGGTCCACGAAGGTCTGGTGGTCGGCACGCGCGCGTGCGCCGTAGGAGTGTGCGAAGTCGACCAGGAGCTCGGCGAAGCCGTCCTCGTCGGCCGCGATCGCGGCGTCGATGGCGCGCTCGGTGGAGAACGGCACCAGGGACTCGCCGGAGGTGTCGTCCGCCGCCGCGTGCATCGTGGCCGTGGCCCGCCCGAGGTCGGCGACCACCGCCGCGATCTCCTCCGGCTCGTCGATGTCGCCCCAGTCCAGGTCCACGGCGTACGGCGAGACCTCGGCGACCAGCTGGCCCGCGCCGTCCAGCTCGGTCCAGCCCAGCCACGGGTCGGCGTTCGCCTGCAGGGCGCGCTGGGAGATCACCGTGCGGTGACCCTCGTGCTGGAAGTAGTCGTGCAGTGCCTGGTCCGTGATGTGCCGGGAGACGGCCGGGGTCTGGGCCTGCTTGATGTAGATCACCACGTCGTTCTCGAGGGCGTCGGTGTGGCCCTCCAGAAGGATGTTGTACGACGGCAGCCCGGCCGATCCGATGCCGATGCCGCGGCGGCCGACGACGTCCTTCACCCGGTACGAGTCCGGGCGGGCCAGGGACGCGTCCGGCAGCGTCTCGAGATAACCGTCGAAGGCGGCCAGCACCTTGTACCGGGTGGCCGCGTCCAGCTCGATGGAGCCGCCGCCCGGCGCGAAGCGGCGCTCGAAGTCGCGGATCTCGGTCATGGAGTCCAGCAGCCCGAAGCGGGTCAGGGAGCGGGCGTCGCGCAGCGCGTCCAGGAGCGGCCCCTGCGCGGTGTCCAGTGTGAACGGCGGCACCTCGTCGCTCTTGGCGCCGGTCGCCAGGGCGTGCACGCGCTCGCGGTAGGCGCCCGCGTAGATCCGCACCAGCTCGGTGATCTGCTCGTCGCCGAGCGCCTTGGCGTACCCGATGAGGGCGATGGAGGCGGCGAAGCGCTTGAGGTCCCAGGTGAAGGGGCCGACGTAGGCCTCGTCGAAGTCGTTGACGTTGAAGATCAGGCGGCCGTTGGCGTCCATGTACGTGCCGAAGTTCTCCGCGTGCAGATCGCCGTGGATCCACACGCGCGAGGTGCGCTCGTCCAGGTACGGTCCGCCGCGCTTCTCGGGCTCCAGGTCGTGGTAGAAGAGGCACGCCGTGCCGCGGTAGAACGCGAAGGCCGAGGCCGCCATCTTCCGGAACTTCACGCGGAACGCGGCCGGGTCGGCGGCCAGGAGCTCGCCGAAGGCGGTGTCGAAGACGGCGAGGATCTCGTCGCCGCGCTGCTCGCCGTTGAGCTTGGGGACCGACATCGCTGGGTGCCTCCTGGTGCATGAACGTGTACGACAGCGTTTCTGTCGTCTTCAACGGGCGGGGGCGGACGAAAGTGCCCGTCGTCCCTCGCTGTGAAGGTACGCGGGGCAGCCCGCCGAGTGTCAGTGCCGAGGCATAGACTTCGACGCTGTCCCCAGAAGTGTCCGTCCGCCTGTCACCGAGTGTTTTCCATGGAGGCCAAGCCGTGTCAAAGCCGCCGTTCACGCACCTGCACGTCCACACCCAGTACTCGCTGCTGGACGGTGCCGCGCGGCTGAAGGACATGTTCGAAGCGTGCAACGAGATGGGCATGACGCACATCGCGATGTCCGACCACGGCAACCTCCACGGGGCGTACGACTTCTTCCACAGCGCGAAGAAGGCCGGAGTCACCCCGATCATCGGGATCGAGGCGTATGTAGCGCCCGAGTCCCGGCGCAACAAGCGCAAGATCCAGTGGGGCCAGCCGCACCAGAAGCGCGACGACGTCTCCGGTTCCGGTGGTTACACCCACAAGACGATGTGGGCCGTCAACAAGACGGGCCTGCACAACCTCTTCCGGCTCTCCTCGGACGCGTACGCCGAGGGCTGGCTCCAGAAGTGGCCCCGGATGGACAAGGAGACGATCTCCCAGTGGTCCGAGGGGATCGTCGCCTCCACCGGCTGCCCCTCCGGCGAGCTCCAGACCCGGCTGCGCCTCGGCCAGTACGACGAGGCTCTGAAGGCGGCAGCCGACTACCAGGACATCTTCGGTAAGGACCGCTACTTCCTGGAGCTGATGGACCACGGCATCGAGATCGAGCACCGGGTCCGCGACGGCCTCCTGGAGATCGGCAAGAAGCTCGGCATCCCCCCGCTGGTCACCAACGACTCGCACTACACGTACGCGCACGAGGCGACCGCCCATGACGCCCTGCTGTGCATCCAGACCGGCAAGAACCTCTCCGACCCGGACCGCTTCAAGTTCGACGGCACCGGCTACTACCTGAAGTCCACGGACGAGATGTACGCCATCGACTCCTCGGACGCCTGGCAGGAGGGGTGCGCCAACACGCTCCTCGTGGCCGAGATGGTCGACACGGACGGCATGTTCGAAAAGCGCGACCTCATGCCGAAGTTCGACATCCCCGAGGGCTTCACCGAGGTCACCTGGTTCAAGGAGGAGGTGCGCCGCGGCATGGAGCGCCGCTTCCCCGGCGGCATCCCCGAAGACCGCCAGAAGCAGGTCGAGTACGAGATGGACGTCATCATCCAGATGGGGTTCCCTGGCTACTTCCTCGTTGTCGCCGACTTCATCATGTGGGCCAAGAACAACGGCATCGCGGTCGGCCCCGGCCGAGGCTCCGCGGCCGGCTCGATCGTCGCCTACGCCATGGGCATCACCGACCTCGACCCGATCCCGCACGGCCTGATCTTCGAGCGGTTCCTCAACCCCGAGCGCGTCTCCATGCCCGATGTCGACATCGACTTCGACGAGCGCCGCCGCGTCGAGGTGATCAGGTATGTGACGGAGAAGTACGGCGCCGACAAGGTCGCCATGATCGGCACCTACGGCAAGATCAAGGCGAAGAACGCCATCAAGGACTCCGCGCGCGTGCTGGGCTACCCGTACGCGATGGGCGACCGCCTCACCAAGGCGATGCCTGCCGACGTCCTCGGCAAGGGCATCGACCTCGACGGCATCACCAACCCCTCGCACCCGCGTTACAGCGAGGCGGGCGAGATCCGCGGGATGTACGAGAACGAGCCGGACGTCAAGAAGGTCATCGACACCGCGAAGGGCGTCGAGGGCCTGGTGCGGCAGATGGGCGTGCACGCCGCCGGCGTGATCATGTCCAGCGAGCCCATCGTCGACCACGCCCCGATCTGGGTGCGGCACACCGACGGCGTGACCATCACGCAGTGGGACTACCCGCAGTGCGAGTCGCTCGGCCTGCTGAAGATGGACTTCCTCGGCCTGCGCAACCTGACGATCATGGACGACGCCGTCAAGATGGTGAAGTCCAACAAGGGCATCGACCTCGACCTGCTGTCGCTGCCGCTCGACGACCCGAAGACCTTCGAACTCCTCCAGCGCGGCGACACCCTGGGCGTCTTCCAGTTCGACGGCGGTCCGATGCGTTCGCTGCTGCGGCTGATGAAGCCCGACAACTTCGAAGACATCTCCGCCGTCTCCGCGCTGTACCGTCCGGGCCCGATGGGCATGGACTCGCACACCAACTACGCCCTGCGCAAGAACAAGCTCCAGGAGATCACCCCGATCCACAAGGAGCTGGAGGAGCCCCTCGAAGAGGTCCTGGCCGTCACCTACGGCCTGATCGTCTACCAGGAGCAGGTACAGAAGGCCGCCCAGATCATCGCCGGGTACTCGCTCGGCGAGGCCGACATCCTGCGCCGCGTGATGGGCAAGAAGAAGCCCGACGAACTGGCGAAGAACTTCGTCCTCTTCCAGAAGGGCGCCCGCGACAAGGGCTACAGCGACGAGGCCATCCAGGCCCTGTGGGACGTGCTGGTCCCCTTCGCCGGCTACGCGTTCAACAAGGCGCACTCCGCCGCGTACGGCCTCGTCTCGTACTGGACCGCCTATCTGAAGGCCAACCACCCCGCCGAGTACATGGCCGGCCTGCTCACCTCGGTCAAGGACGACAAGGACAAGTCGGCCGTCTACCTCAACGAGTGCCGGCGCATGGGCATCAAGGTGCTCCCGCCGAACGTCAACGAGTCGGTGCACAACTTCGCCGCGCAGGGCGACGACGTGATCCTCTTCGGCCTCGAAGCCGTGCGCAACGTCGGCACGAACGTGGTGGAGTCGATCATCAGGAGCCGCAAGGCCAAGGGCAAGTACGCCTCCTTCCCCGACTACCTCGACAAGGTCGAGGCGGTGGCCTGCAACAAACGGACCACGGAATCGCTGATCAAGGCAGGCGCGTTCGACAGCCTGGGACACACCCGCAAGGGCCTCACCGCGCACTTCGAGCCGATGATCGACAACGTGGTCGCGGTCAAGCGCAAGGAGGCCGAGGGCCAGTTCGACCTCTTCGGCGGAATGGGCGAGGAGGAGAGCAACGAGCCCGGCTTCGGACTCGACGTCGTCTTCACCGAGGACGAGTGGGAGAAGACCTATCTGCTCGCCCAGGAGCGGGAGATGCTTGGTCTGTACGTCTCCGACCACCCCCTGTTCGGCCTGGAGCACGTGCTGTCCGACAAGGCCGACGCGGGCATCGCCCAGCTGACCGGCGGCGAGCACGCGGACGGTGCCGTCGTGACCATCGGCGGCATCATCTCCGGCCTCCAGCGCAAGATGACCAAGCAGGGCAACGCCTGGGCGATCGCCACCGTCGAGGACCTCGCCGGTTCCATCGAGTGCATGTTCTTCCCGGCGACGTACCAGCTGGTGTCGACCCAACTCGTCGAGGACGCCGTCGTGTTCGTCAAGGGCCGCCTCGACAAGCGCGAGGACGTGCCGCGGCTGGTCGCGATGGAGCTCCAGGTCCCCGACCTGTCGAACGCGGGCACCAACGCGCCCGTGATTCTCACCATCCCGGCCACCAGGGTCACCCCGCCGATGGTCAACCGCCTCGGCGAGATCCTCACCCATCACAAGGGTGACAGTGAGGTTCGTATCAAGCTCCAGGGTCCGACCAAGACGACGGTGCTGCGGCTGGACCGGCACCGTGTGAAGCCCGACCCGGCGCTCTTCGGCGACCTCAAGGTGCTGCTCGGTCCGTCCTGTCTGGCGGGCTGAACGGCCGCGCGCCGGAGCTCCGGCGCTGAATGCGCGAGAGGGGCGCACCTCGCACGGGGTGCGCCCCTCTTGATGTGCCTGGGCCTCAACGACCCGATATGCAGATGTCAGTTGTGACCGAAGCGCTTCTGCCGGCCTTTTCGGGCCATGTCGCCGGGAGTCACCTGCGGGACGCGCTGCTCGGTCTGCGTCTCCATCGCGGACTGCTGAGCCTGCTGCTGACCACGCTCGGACTGCGGCTGCTTCCGGTCCTGCTTCTTGTTCTTGGCCATGGTGATGCCTCCTGTGGGGGATCTAGGGGCCAGGGCCGGGACCAGATTCACATAGGCTGACTAAGAACGCATTTCGGATAATTACCGTGCGTAACAGCGGTTGTCGGGGCGTGAGGATGGCGCACCGGGGATCCGATGCCCCGAAACGCCACGCCGAAGATCGAGTTCGCCCCGTTAACCCCCGCGTGGTCGGGCAGACTCGAAGGAAGCCCAAAGCAAACCTCCCGGGAAGAGGGTGAGTCGCGTGGACCGCTGCATCGTCCTGGTGGACGCCGGGTATCTGCTGGGGGCCGCCGCCAGCCTGCTCGCCGGGGAACCTTCCCGGTCCCGGATCACCGTCGATCACACCGCCCTCATCCAGGGGCTGCGCGAACGCGCCGAGTCCGACACCGAACAGCCCCTGCTGCGCATCTACTGGTTCGACGGCGCCCCCGACCGCGTCCCGCAGCCCGAGCACCGCAGGCTGCGGGTGATGCCCCGGGTCACCGTCCGGCTCGGTGCCCTGACCCGAAGCGACGGCCGCTGGGCACAGAAGGGCGTGGACGCCGCGATGCACGCCGAGCTGACCGAACTGGCCCGCAACCGCGCCTGCTCGGACGTGGTGCTGGTGACCGGTGACGGGGATCTGCTGCCGGGCATGATGGCCGCCAAGGAGCACGGGGTCGCCGTACATCTGTGGGCCGTGCAGGCCGCGGACGGTGACTACAACCAGTCCGAGGACCTGGTCGCCGAGGCGGACGAGCGGCGCGTGCTCGACCGCGCGTGGATCACCAAGGCCGTACGCGCCAAGGAGCTCACCGGAGTGTGCGCGCCGCCGCCCGTGCCCCGGCCCGAGATCGCCGCGATCCTGTCCGCGCCGCTGCCCGACTCCGCGCTCGGCGCGGCGACCCAGCGGCCCGCCGAGGAGGCCGAGCACGCGCAGGCCTCAGCCTCGGAGAACGGCGCGCAGGAACGGGTGCCCACGCCCAAGGGCGTGCCCACGCCGAAGGACCTCGCCGCCTTGCGCGCGCCCGGTGTGCCGCCCGCGCCGCCGGCAAGCGCGACCCTGCGGTGGTCCTCCGACAAGGGCTGGGTCGACCGGCCCGGCGTCGCGGCCGAGCCGCCGGACGCCGCCTCCATGCCGACGCTCGCGCAGCTGACCACGGCTGAGCAGCGATGGGCCGACCGGGAGGAGGACATCACGACGGTCGGCGGCGATCCGTACGAGGTGGGGCAGGTCTTCGCGCGGCGGTGGATGGAGCGGCTCGGCGAGCAGCACAATCTGCAGAAGCTGTCCGGGATGTATCCGCGGATCCCGCACCGGATCGACGGGGAGTTGCTCAGGTACGCGGCCCGGTTCGGGTTGCTCGCACACAAGGACGACCAGATCGACGAGCACGACAGGTACGCGATCCGTGCCGGGTTCTGGCGGGAGATCGACGTACGCACGGCCGCGGAGCACGCGCCTGCCGGGGAATGACCCCGGCGAATTCCGGGTTACCGGCGGATTTCTTACGGCAAGCAGGCGATTTGTGCCCAGTGGCCGCCCCGGGCACGGAACGGGGGTCCGGACCCCGTAGGCTCGTCCCTTGTGAGTACGCGCGCGGCACAGGCATTTCGGCACGATGATGATGTCGTGTGCGCCCTGCGTGGGCTGACCAAGACCTATCCGGCGGTGCGCGGACGGCGCGGGGCACCAGGGACACCCGAGGTGCGGGCCACCGACGACGTACGGCTGGACATCCGGCGCGGCGAGATCTTCGGACTGCTCGGGCCCAACGGCGCCGGCAAGACCACGCTCGTGCGCCAGCTCACCGGCTTGATGCGGCCCGACGCCGGGAGCGTCGAGATCCTCGGGCACGACATCGTGCGCCATCCTGAGCGGGCCGCGCGGATTCTGGCGTACCTCGGGCAGGAGTCGACCGCCCTCGACGAACTGACCGTCTCGCTCGCCGCCGAGACGACCGGGCGGCTGCGCGGCCTGGACGTGCGAGCGGCGCGGGCCGAGCGGGACGCCGTACTCGACGAACTGGGGCTCACACCCCTCGCGGGGCGACCGCTGAAGAAGCTGTCCGGCGGGCAGCGCCGGCTGGCCTGCTTCGCCGCCGCGCTGGTGGGGGAGCGGGCGCTGCTCGTGCTGGACGAGCCCACCGCCGCGATGGACCCTGTGGCGCGGCGGGCCGTGTGGTCGGCCGTGGACCGGCGCCGGGCCGAGCGTGGCACGACCGTGCTGCTCGTCACCCACAACGTCATCGAGGCCGAGACCGTGCTCGACCGGGTCGCGGTGCTCGACCGGGGCCGCGTGATCGCCTGTGACACGCCGTCAGGGCTCAAGGAACGCGTCGCGGGCGAGGTCCGGGTCGATCTGCTGTGGCGGGACCGGCCGCCGCTGGAGGTACCCGAGGTCGCCGCCCTGCAGGACCGGGTCGTGGAGTCCGGGCGGCGTTGGACGCTGCGGCTCGCCCCCGAGGAGGCCCGCGCGGTCGTCGCCACCGTCACCGGCGGGGCCGCGTTCGCCGCGCTGGACGACTTCACGCTCGCCACGCCGAGCCTGGAGGACGTCTATCTGGCGCTGGGCGGCGCCGCACAGCAGGGGCTGGTGAAGGCTTGAGCACGCAGACCGCCGTATCCGTATCCGTGCGGAACAGGGCCACCTCCCCCGTGAACCCCCGTGTGAAAGGGAGCAGCGCCACGTGAGTGTCGTACCCGCCGAGGTTCTGCCGGGCAGCGCCCTGGCCGTGGACGAGACGGCCGCGCCGGCTGCGGCCGAGCTCGGACCGCGTGCGCGGCTGTGGCCGTCGCTGTGCGCCGTGTACCGGGCGCAGCTGTCCCGGGCGCGGGTCGCGCGCATCCCGCTGCTGTTCGTCGCGACCTTCCAGTCGATCGGGATCATGATCCTGATGCGCGGGGTCGTGGACGGCGGGGCCGAGGCACAGGCCGTGGTGGCCGGGTCGTCCGTGCTCGTGGTGGCCTTCGTCGCGCTGAACCTGCTCGCGCAGTACTTCGGGCAGCTGCGGGCCAGCGGCGGGCTCGATCACTACGCCACCCTGCCGGTGCCGCCCGCCGCGGTGGTGCTGGGCGCGGCGGGGGCGTACGCCTCCTTCACCGTGCCGGGGACCGTGGTGACGGCCGTCTTCGGGTGCGCGCTGTTCGGGTTGCCGGTCGCGAACCTGTGGGTGCTCGTCGCCGTGATCCCGCTGGCGGGCGCCGCGCTCGCCGGGCTGGGCGCCGCCCTCGGACTGCTCGCGCCGCGGCCCGAACTGGCCACGCTCCTCGGGCAGCTGGGGATGTCCGCGGCCCTGCTGCTGGGTGTGCTGCCGGCCGACCGGATGCCCGAGGCGGTCCGGTTCACGCGGGATCTGCTGCCGTCGACGTACGGCGTGGAGGCCTTCGCGCGGACCTTCGGGGAGCGGCCCGACTGGGCGTTCGTGCTCGGGGATCTGGCCGTGTGCGGGGTGGTCGGCGTCGTCTCGCTGGCCGTCGCCACCTGGGCGTACCGCCGGGCGGCCGTCCGGTGACGCGTCGCACAGGGCGGCCTGGCACGATGGCAGGGTGACCGCTCCGCTGACTCCACCACCGCACCCGCGTGACCAGTCCTCGAACAATGCGTGGCAGCCGCCCGCCGGTGGGCACGAGGGTTCCGCCTCCTACGGGGCTCCGCAGGGGGCCCCGCGCGACGCTGTGTACGGTGCTCCGCCGGGGGCGCCGAGTCCTCATGATCCCCGTGGCTCTCATGGCCACCACGGCTCCCACGGCCCGTACGGCATATCTGGCTCGTACGAACAGGACGGTCCCGGCATGAAGACCGAAGTGCGGGAGGCCGCCGTGGTCGCGGTGGTCGTGGCGTTCTTCGGGGCGCTGCTCGGGGTGCTGTGGTGGTGGCTGGCGCCGAGTGTGCCGTTGGTCGGGGACGTCGTCGACAAGAGCTGGATCGTCTACTTCAAGGACTCCGAGGGGGAGCAGGCTGTCGGCGTGGACGGAACGTTCACTCTGCTTGCGCTTGCGTTCGGGCTGGTCAGTGCGGTGGGTGTGTTTCTGTGGCGGCGGCGTGGGGGTGTGCCGTTGGTGGTTGCGCTCGCGGTCGGGGGGTTCCTCGGGTCGTTGCTGGCGTGGCGGGTCGGGGTGTGGCTCGGGCCTACCGAGGATGTGATCGCTCACGCGCAGGCTGTGGGCAAGGGGGTTACGTTCTCGGCGCCGTTGAAGTTGGGGGCGAAGGGGGTGTGGCTGGCGTGGCCTCTTGCCGCGTTGGTGGTGCACCTTGGGCTGACGGCGATGTTCGGACCTCGGGATGCGGATCCGTATCAGGGGCCGGGGCCCTCTGACGGGCATCAGCAGGCGGGGCCGTACGGGGTGCCGCCGGCGTAGGTGGCACACCGGGTGGGTTTCGCCCCCGCCGCCCCTACCCGTCCCGCACCTGGGGGCTGCCGCCCCCAGACCCCCGCTTCGGCCGGAACGGCCTCGTCCTCAAACGCCGGACGGGCTGGATTTGCCTGGTCCGGCACCGAGAGGCTCCGCGTCCCAGGGAGGGGCCCCTAGGCCGGGCGGCGGCCATGGTTTGAGCGGCCCTTCTTGATGCGCCACTTGCGTTTCCGGGTTTTCTTCGACATGTCTCTCGTACTTAACCGAGGAGACCGGGTTCGTCGAGGGGTCACGCACGCCCGATGGGGGCCAGGGTCGCGTTCGTGAGGGTGGTCAGGTCGGTGGGAGAGAGCTCGACCTCAAGGCCGCGGCGGCCCGCCGAGACGCAGATCGTCGGGTGGGCCGAGGCCGAGGCGTCCAGGACCGTGGGGAGCTTCCTGCGCTGGCCGAGGGGGGAGATGCCGCCCCGGACATAGCCCGTGGTGCGTTCGGCGAGGGCCGGGTCGGCCATGGCCGCTCGCTTGCCGCCGACCGCTGCCGCCAGGGCCTTGAGGTCCAGTTGGCCGGCGACGGGGACCACGGCCACGGTGAGGTTGCCGTCCACGTCCGCGACCAGCGTCTTGAAGACCCTGTCGGGGGACACGCCCATCGCCTCGGCCGCCTCGTCGCCGTAGGAGGGGTGGGAGGGGTCGTGGTCGTAGGAGTGGGTCGTGTAGTCGATGCCCGCTGCGGTCAGGGCCACGGTGGCCGGTGTGCCGCCCGAGGGCTGCTGCTTCTTGGACTTCTTCGCCATGTCGTTCCGCTCAGTTCCGCTCGGTCCGCTCAGATCCGGCTCGGTACACCGCTCAGTTGAGGCTCGTCGGGCCGCGCGTCAGGTCCGACGCCGGCAGGGACGGCAGCGTACGGATGATCGAGGTCTCGGTGCGAAGGAGTTTCAGCTCGTCGCGCAGGCGGGACGCGATGTCGGGGGACTGGAGCAGGCGTTGCTTCGTCGGGGTGTCCAGCATCATCGCGGCCGCCACCAGGTAGGAGACGACCGACGGCTGGTCCGGGAGGTCGGCCGTGGTGGAGAGGGAACGCTCGCGGGCGCCCGCCAGGCGCTTCTGGTACTGGCGGAACGCGCGGAGTACGCCCTCTGCCAGGGCCCCGGCCTCCTCGCCCGTCTCATCGGGAAGTTCTTCCAGTTCGGCCGTGAGGAAGGGGCCCGAGGCATCCACCGACAGCAGACGCACCCGGGTCGTGCCCGTCGCCAGCACCTCGAAGGTGCCGTCGGCCCGCTCCCGGATCGTCGCCGCGTCCGCCACACACCCCACCCCGTGGAACGCCTTGAGCGGGTCCGGGCCGAAGCCCGCCGCCGGGCCGCGGTCGGGCACCGCCGTGGGATCCGGCATGCCGGGGGCGCTCTGGGCCACCTCGTGGCCGTCGCGGATCGCCACGACGGCGAATTGGCGCGCTTCCTCCTCGGGGGTCTTGAGAAGGTCACGCATCATGGCGCGGTAGCGCTCCTCGAAGACGTTGAGCGGCAGCACGAGACCCGGGAACAGCACCGAGTTCAGGGGGAAGAGCGGAAGGCGGACGGTCACGGCGCCAAAGCCTAGTGGTCGTCGGAGTGAACGCGTCCGGCGAGCCCACTTGGTGGATGTCCGCCGCGTGCACCGCGAGCCCGTGCGGAGGCGGCCGCCCGTCGGCGCACCTCGTCGCGCACCTCCAGGAACCGGCCCAGTGGATCGTCCGAGAATCGGCTCCAGGGGAAGGAGGTGGCGTGCGGGCCGATCAGACGCAGTTGATCCAGGGCGTCCTCCCAGCGGCCCAGCCGAACCAGGACGCAGGTCAGCTTGTTGCGGATCGCCGCCGGCCAGAGGTCGGCCGCCGGGAACCGGGAGGAGAGCGCGATCGCCCGGTCCGCCGCCGCGTCCAGCCGCTCGGGCGGCACCCCCGGACCGCAGCCGTCGTTCAGGTACGCGAGGACGGCGCGGGTCGGCAGGGCCTGCACCAGGGAGTCGGCCGGGGCGTCCTGCGCGGCCCGGTCGGCGAAGTCGAGGCACTCGCGGTGGGAGCCGTGCCAGGACGAGGCCAGATAGCGCAGGGCGGCCACGTGGCAGCCGTAGTGGAGCGGGGCGCGGCGCAGTGCCGCCTCCCACAGTTCCCCGAAGTAGGTGTGCCCGGCGCGTGAGCCGCGCGCGTGGTCCAGCGCGATCCGCCAGGGCACCGGATCGCGGTCGTCGGCGCGGGCGGCGGCGGTGATCAGCGGGCTCACCCCGCGCAGCAGCTCGGCCCGGGCCGGTGACCGCCAGGCGTGGTCCACGGCGACCTGGGCCCTGACCAGCAGGACGTCCGGATCGTGCGGGGCGGCGGTGTACCAGGCCTCCAGCCACTCCGGCCGCGAGCGCGCGAAGGCGGCCAGACGCAGCGCGTATCCGTCGCGGTAGTCCCACTGAGCCTTGTGCCGCGTGGCGGCGAGCAGCTCGGCGGCGGTGTCGTACGCGCCCCGCCCGGCCGCGACCAGTGCGGGTCCGAGGCGGTCGTCGGGCGCGTCGAGGAGCACCTCGTCGTCGACGGGGAGACCGACGGCGTGGTGTTCTACGGTCCTTGTCGTCCGGGACGCACGGCCGAACGGGGGCAGCAGAGCCATGGTGTCGACCATTGAAGGTCCGCTGGTCACGCCCGCGCCAGAGGGAACGGGCAAGACGTGGAAAGTTGTACGCCGTCAGGTCAAGAACAGGTAAAGGTGTACTGTTCAACAACTGTCCGACATCTATATCTTCGGCCCTGCAGTCACATCATGCTCATCGGCCTCAGCGGTCTCAGCTCCGGCGCAGCATCCGTGTCGCTCCCGCCGCCACCGTCGTCGCCAGGATCCAGCCCAGCAGGATCATCGCCGCGGCCAGCCACTGCCAGGCGCCGCTCAGCTGCCAGAAGCCGACCTGACCGAGGTCGATCACCGGAAGCAGCAGGTCGAGGGCGAACAGGGTCGGGTTCCAGGCCGGATGCTCGCCGCCCTTGAGCGGCGGTGGGTCGGCGTAGGTGAAGGCCACCGAACTCGCCGCCCAGAGCACTGCCATCCACACCGCTGCCCGGCCCGGCCGGTAGCCGTACGCGACCATCCAGTCCTGGGCGTATCCCACGAGCTTGGCCGCCGGCGGCAGCGTCTCGCGGCGGCGGCGCTGCTTGGCGAGGAGCACCTCGCGCGCGTCCTCGTCCTCGCCGCCGGCCCGCAGCACGGTGGCCAGCCGCTCGTACGGCTCCGGGTTGTACTCGGCGGTCGCGGCGTTCACCCACTCCAGCCGCCGCTCCAGCGGGAACGGGCCGCGCGGCACCAGGTTCTCGTACTGGAAGCCGCCCATGTGCAGCCGGCCGGGGCCGGGCCAGGCGTCGGCGCGGTCCATCAGGTTGACGACCCGAGCCCCGGACAGCACCACGCCGCCGCGCTCCGCCCGCTCGCCGAGGAAGCGCAGCTCGGGCGTCTGGATGCGGCGCAGGGACAGCTCCTGCTCGTCCGTGAAGGTGAACCGGGCCCGCTCCAGGTCGACCGCGTCCCCGAACCGCCCGTCGTCCAGGCGCACCCCGCCCTGGCACTCGAACCGCTGGATGCGCGTACCGCGCGCGGGGGTGCGGCCGCTCAGCAGCGGGCTGCTGCCGACGCCCGCCGGGGTCAGATACAGCGTGCGCCCGACGGTCAGCTGCGGGGCGTTCAGCGCGAGCCGGGTGTACGGGTTGACCAGCCGCGCGCCCCGCAGGCTCAGCGACACGCCGATGCTGGCGCCGCGCAGGCTCAGCTCACCGTGCGACTCCAGCATCTCGGCCTGGAGGTCCTGGCCGACGCTGATGCCGTCAGCGGCGATCGAGCGGCCGCTGCGGTCGCGGTAGACGATCGCCTGGTTGAGCAGCAGATCCGTGCCGATGTGGGCGTCGGTGAGCCGAACGCCGTTGTGGAAGCGGCAGCGCGGCAGGTGCAGGTCGCCCTCGGTGTTCACGCGGGCGGCCTCCAGGCGCGGCACCGCGCAGTCCACCAGCCGCAGGGTCGTGAACCGGGCCTCCGGCAGCAGGATCTCCCGGTCGAAGCGGCAGCGGCGCATCTCGACGTACGGCTCCACCGTGCCGCCCGCCAGGTCCATCGTGCCGCTGATCCGTACACCGACCAGTTTCAGCGAGGAGACACGCCCGGCCAGGGCGGGCGGGCCGTCCAGCAGCAGCCAGCAGACGATACGTGCGCGTACCGTCCGTTCGTCTCCCCAGGGATGCCCGCCGTGCGGATCGTCGACGACGGTGTCGCCGCTGCTCAGGTCGTACACACTGCCGTTGCGGAAGGCCTGCCACATGCCGAGTTCGGCGGCGGTCAGGTCGTTCGGCAGGTCGTCCGGCAGGTCTCCGTCGCGGAGGCCGGCGCCTTCGGTCACGTCTCGTCCATCCCCCTTGGTTCCGCTGGTTCCACTGGCTCCGCATTGGCTACTCACGGGTTTCGTACAACCGTTCAATGCCCGCTGAGTGACGCCCCGAACGCTAGACGTGAAGGTGATCTTCCGGGTTCCTGGAGGGTTCTGTATCAGCCATTGATACGCGCGAACAGTGCCGGACGCGGGTCTGAGAGAATTGAGCCCGTGATCTCCCGAATCGATCTGCGCGGCGACGCCCTTCCCGAGGGCCCCGCCCTGCGCGACCTGCTGCCCCGAGCCGACTTCGACGTCTCGGCCGCCCTGGAGAAGGTGCGTCCGATCTGCGAGGCCGTGCATCATCGAGGCGACGCGGCGCTGATCGACTTCGCGGAGAAGTTCGACGGGGTCAGGCTCGACCAGGTGCGGGTGCCCGCCGAGGCGCTCGACAAGGCTCTCGCCGAACTCGACCCGGCCGTGCGCGCGGCCCTGGAGGAGTCCATCCGCCGCGCCCGTCTCGTCCACCGCGAGCAGCGCCGTACGTCGCACACGACCCAGGTCGTGCCGGGCGGTTCCGTGACCGAGAAGTGGGTGCCGGTCGACCGCGTCGGGCTGTACGCGCCCGGCGGCCGGTCCGTCTACCCCTCCTCCGTGATCATGAACGTGGTGCCCGCTCAGGAGGCCGGGGTCGAGTCGATCGCGCTGGCCTCCCCGGCCCAGGCCGAGTTCGGCGGCCTGCCGCACCCGACGATCCTCGCCGCGTGCGCGCTGCTCGGCGTCGACGAGGTGTACGCGGCCGGTGGCGCGACCGCCGTCGCGATGTTCGCGTACGGCACCGAGTCCTGCCCGCCCGCCAACATGGTCACCGGCCCCGGCAACATCTGGGTCGCCGCCGCCAAGCGCTACTTCACCGGCAAGATCGGCATCGACGCCGAGGCGGGCCCGACCGAGATCGCGGTCCTGGCCGACGCCACCGCCGACCCGGTGCACGTCGCCTCCGACCTGATCAGCCAGGCCGAGCACGACCCGCTCGCCGCCGCCGTCCTCGTCACCGACTCCGTGGAGCTGGCGGACGCGGTGGAGAAGGAGCTGGAGCCGCAGGTCGCGGCCACCAAGCACATCGACGACCGGATCGTCCCGGCCCTGAAGGGCAGGCAGTCCGCGATCGTCCTGGTCGACGGCGTCGACGAGGGCCTCAAGGTCGTCGACGCGTACGGCGCCGAGCACCTGGAGATCCAGACGGCCGACGCGGCCGCCGTGGCCGACCGGGTGCGCAACGCCGGCGCGATCTTCATCGGCCCCTGGGCGCCGGTCTCGCTCGGCGACTACGCGGCCGGCTCCAACCACGTGCTGCCCACCGGCGGCTGCGCCTGCCACTCCTCGGGCCTGTCCGTCCAGTCCTTCCTGCGCGGCATCCACATCGTCGACTACACGAAGGACGCGCTGGCCGAGGTCGCGCATCACGTGGTCACGCTGGCGGAGGCGGAGGACCTGCCGGCGCACGGCGCGGCGATCAAGGCCAGGTTCGGCTGGAAGGTACCCGAGAGCAAGTGAGCGACGTACGCATCGACGATCTCCCCGTGCGGGACGAGCTGCGCGGCAAGTCCCCTTATGGGGCGCCCCAGCTGGACGTCCCCGTACGGCTGAACACCAACGAGAACCCCTACCCGCTGCCCGAACCGCTGGTCGAGCGGATCGCCGAGCGGGTGCGTGAGGCGGCCCGCAACCTCAACCGCTACCCCGACCGGGACGCCGTGGAGCTGCGCACGCAGCTCGCCAAGTACCTGACGGACACGTCCGGTCACGAGGTGGGCCTGGCCAACGTGTGGGCGGCGAACGGCTCCAACGAGGTCATCCAGCAGCTGCTGCAGACCTTCGGCGGACCGGGCCGTACGGCGATCGGCTTCGAGCCGTCGTACTCGATGCACGGCCTCATCTCGCGCGGCACGGGCACCGGCTGGATCTCCGGCCCCCGCAGCGACGACTTCACGATCGACCTCACGGCCGCCGAGAAGGCGATCGCCGAGCACCGGCCCGACGTCGTCTTCATCACCACCCCCAACAACCCCACGGGCAACGCGGTCCCGCGCGAGACGGTCCTCGCGCTGTACGAGGCCGCGCAGGCGGCGAAGCCTTCGATGGTCGTGGTCGACGAGGCGTACGTCGAGTTCAGCCACGGCGACTCGCTGCTGCCGCTCATCGAAGGTCGGCCGAATCTCGTCGTCTCCCGGACGATGTCGAAGGCCTTCGGCGCCGCCGGCCTGCGCCTCGGCTATCTCGCCGCGCACCCGGCGGTCGTGGACGCCGTCCAGCTCGTACGGTTGCCGTACCACCTGTCGGCCGTCACCCAGGCGACCGCGCTGGCCGCCCTGGAGCACACCGACACGCTGCTGAAGTACGTCGAGCAGCTGAAGGCCGAGCGGGACCGGCTGGTCACCGAGCTGAGGGCGACCGGCTACGAGGTCGTCGAGTCGGACGCGAACTTCGTGCAGTTCGGGCGATTCGACGACGCGGGCGGCTCGCACGCGGCCTGGCGGAAGATCCTCGACCGGGGCGTCCTGGTCAGGGACAACGGCATCCCCGGGTGGTTGCGGGTCAGCGCCGGAACCCCCGAAGAGAACGACGCGTTCCTCGACGCGGTACGTGACTTGCAGCGTTTTGTGGGGGACACCCCCACACCCCCGAAGGAGCAGAGCGCATGAACCGCGTAGGCCGCATAGAGCGGGTGACGAAGGAGACCTCGGTCCTCGTCGAGATCGATCTCGACGGGTCCGGCAAGGTCGACGTGTCGACAGGCGTCGGCTTCTACGACCACATGCTCGACCAGCTCGGCCGGCACGGTCTGTTCGACCTGACCGTGAAGACCGAGGGCGACCTGCACATCGACTCGCACCACACCATCGAGGACACCGCCCTCGCGCTGGGCGCCGCCTTCAAGCAGGCGCTCGGCGACAAGGTGGGGATCTACCGCTTCGGCAACTGCACGGTCCCGCTGGACGAGTCGCTCGCCCAGGTCACCGTCGACCTCTCCGGCCGCCCCTACCTCGTGCACACCGAGCCCGAGAAGATGGCGCCGATGATCGGCGAGTACGACACCACGATGACCCGGCACATCCTGGAGTCCTTCGTCGCTCAGGCCCAGATCGCGCTGCACGTGCACGTGCCGTACGGGCGCAACGCCCACCACATCGTCGAGTGCCAGTTCAAGGCGCTGGCGCGGGCCCTGCGGTACGCCTCCGAGCGGGACCCGCGCGCGGCGGGCATCCTTCCCTCGACGAAGGGTGCGCTGTAACCGATGACCGGGCTGTCCACCATCCTGATCGTCGTCGGCCTCTTCCTGGTCGGCGGCATCATCTCCTTCGCCAAGCAGCAGATGCCGAAGAGCCTCATCGTGCTGCTCTCCATAGGCGCCGCGATGTGTCTCGTGGCCGGCGTCCTGAGGCTGGAGGTGTGGAATTGAGCAACAAGAACGTCGTGGTCTTCGACTACGGCTTCGGCAATGTGAGGTCCGCCGAACGCGCCCTCGCGCGCGCGGGAGCCGACGTCGAGATCACGCGTGACTACGACAAGGCCATGAACGCCGACGGTCTGCTGGTACCGGGCGTCGGCGCGTTCGCCGCCTGCATGCAGGGCCTGAAGGAGGCCCGCGGCGACTGGATCGTCGAGCGACGGCTGTCCGGCGGGCGCCCCGTGATGGGCATCTGCGTCGGCATGCAGATCCTGTTCGCGCGCGGCATCGAGCACGGAGTCGAGACCGAGGGCCTCGGCGAGTGGCCCGGCTCGGTCGAGCCGCTGCAGGCCGACATCGTGCCCCACATGGGCTGGAACACCGTGGACGTGGCGGCCGGCTCCGAGCTGTTCGCCGGGCTGGACGCGGACGCGCGCTTCTACTTCGTGCACTCCTACGCCGTCCACGACTGGACCCTGGAGACCGAGAACCCGCTGATGACCGCGCCGCAGGTCACCTGGTCGACGCACGGCAAGCCCTTCGTGGCCGCCGTGGAGAACGGCGCCCTGTGGGCCACGCAGTTCCACCCCGAGAAGTCCGGCGACGCCGGAGCGCAGCTGCTCACCAACTGGATCGGAACCCTGTAGAGACATGGCCAAGCTCGAACTCCTCCCCGCCGTAGACGTCCGCGACGGCCAGGCCGTCCGCCTCGTGCACGGCGAGTCCGGCACCGAGACCTCCTACGGCTCGCCTCTGGAGGCCGCCCTGGCCTGGCAGCGCTCGGGCGCCGAGTGGCTGCACCTTGTCGACCTGGACGCCGCCTTCGGCACCGGCGACAACCGCGAGCTGATCGCCGAGGTCGCGAAGGCGATGGACATCAAGGTCGAGCTGTCCGGCGGCATCCGCGACGACGCCTCCCTCGCCGCCGCGCTCGCCACGGGCTGCACCCGCGTGAACCTCGGCACGGCCGCACTGGAGACCCCCGAGTGGGTCGCCAAGGTCATCGCCGAGCACGGCGACAAGATCGCCGTCGGTCTCGACGTACGCGGCACGACCCTGCGCGGTCGCGGCTGGACCCGTGACGGCGGCGACCTCTACGAGACGCTGGAGCGCCTCAACAACGAGGGCTGCGCCCGCTATGTCGTCACGGACATCGCCAAGGACGGCACGCTCCAGGGCCCCAACCTTGAGCTGCTGAAGAACGTCTGCGCCGCGACGGACCGCCCGGTGGTGGCCTCCGGCGGGGTCTCGTCGCTGGACGACCTGCGGGCCATCGCCGAGCTGGTCCCCCTCGGTGTCGAGGGCTCCATCGTCGGGAAGGCCCTGTACGCGAAGGCGTTCACCCTGGAAGAGGCCCTGGAGGTTGTCTCGTCATGACGTCCGATGCCGTACGGCGCGTGCAGAGCGGAAGTCCCTGGGAAGAGTCCTTCGGTTTCGCACGTGCCGTGGCGGCGGGCGACCGCGTCCTGGTCGCGGGCACGACGTCCTTCAAGGGCGACGTGCTGTACGGCGAGGGCGACCCGTACGAACAGGCCAAGGTGGCCTTCGCCAACGCCATCGAGGCGATCGGTGAGTTCGGGCTCGACGCCGGGTCCGTGGTCCGTACGCGGATGTACCTGACCCACGCGCGGGACGTGGAGGCCGTGGGCCGGGCCCACAAGGAGTTCTTCGACGCCGTGCGCCCCGTCTCGACGCTGCTGGTCGTCGAGGGGTTCGTGGACTCGCGCATCCTGGTCGAAGTGGAAATAGAAGCATTCAGAAGGACGTTGGAGGAGCCGGTTTCATGACCCTGGCGGTCCGAGTCATCCCCTGCCTGGACGTGGACAACGGCCGGGTCGTCAAGGGCGTCAACTTCCAGAACCTGCGCGACGCGGGCGACCCCGTCGAGATGGCCAAGGTGTACGACGCCGAGGGCGCCGACGAGCTGACGTTCCTGGACATCACCGCGTCGTCCGGCAACCGCGAGACGACCTACGACGTGGTGCGCCGCACCGCCGAGCAGGTGTTCATCCCGCTGACGGTCGGCGGCGGGGTCCGCACGGCCGAGGACGTGAACAAGCTGCTGCGGGCGGGAGCGGACAAGGTGGGCGTCAACACCGCCGCCATCGCGCGCCCCGAGCTGATCCGGGAGATCGCCGAGCGGTTCGGGCGGCAGGTGCTGGTGCTGTCGGTCGACGCGCGGCGCACGCCCGAGGGCACCTTCGAGGTGACCACGCACGGCGGCCGACGCGGCACCGGCATGGACGCCGTCGAGTGGGCGCACCGCGCGGCCGAGCTGGGCGCCGGCGAGATCCTGCTCAACTCGATGGACGCGGACGGCACGAAGGACGGCTACGACCTGGAGATGATCCAGGCCGTACGCAAGCACGTGACGATCCCGGTGATCGCCTCCGGCGGCGCCGGCAAGCTCACCGACTTCCCCCCGGCCATCGAGGCGGGGGCGGACGCGGTGCTGGCGGCGTCGGTGTTCCACTTCGGGGATCTGCGGATCGGCGAGGTGAAGGAGACGCTGCGGACGGCGGGACACCCCGTCCGCTGACCTCGGGCTGAGCCCCGGCCGTGCTGGAAGCGGCCGGGGCTTTCTCGCGACCAGATGCGAAAGGAAACTTGCGCAATATTAATTGTGCAATTTTTCTTTTGTATCTACGGTGAGGGCATGATGGACAAGGAGAGAGACCGCCGCATCACTGACCTGGGCACCCTCAAGGCGCTCGCCCATCCGCTGCGGATGAAGCTGTTCCGAGGGCTGACGATCGCCCAGGTCGCCACCGCCTCACAGCTCGCCGAACAGGTCGACGAGGCCGTGTCGCTGGTCAGCTACCACCTGCGCAAGCTCGCCGAACACGGACTCATCGAGGAGGCCGAGCCGCAGACCGCCGACGGGCGCGAGCGCTGGTGGCGGCCCGCCTCCGACGGTGTGCGCATCCGCGACGAGGACTTCCGTGACGCCCCCGAGGAGGCGGCCGCGCACACCGCGGCGAGCCGGCTCTTCGCCGAGCAGCGCACGGACATGTACCGGCGCTGGCTCGACGAGCGCGCCCACTGGAGCCCCGAGTGGAACCGGGCCGCCGCGTCCTCCGAGTCCGTCCTGCGGCTCACGGCGGACGACCTGGCCGAGCTGAACAAGGAGTTGCTGGCTCTCCTGCGCCGGTACAGCGAGCAGGCCCGGGCCGCCGACGCCGCCGGTGACACCGAGGGCCGCGAGAACGTCGCGGTGCACACGTACGCGTTCCCGTTCCGGCCCTGAGAGGACCGACGTGACTTCGACGCAGACCGGCTCCGCGACCGCCGCCGGGGCGGAGCGGGCCGCCCACCGCGATCCCAACGTGCTGCGCTGGCTCGGCGCGTACGCCTCGTCGGCCGTCGGCGACAACGTCTACTACCTCGCCCTGTCCTGGGCGGCCGTGCAGGCCGGTACGCCCGCCCAGGCCGGCCTGGTCACCGCGCTGAGCGCGGTGCCGCGGGCCGTGCTGATGCTCGGCGGGGGAGTGATCGCCGACCGGTTCGGCCCGCGCAGGGTCCTGATCAGCAGCGACGCCGTGCGCTGCGCGGCGGTCCTCGCGGTCGCCGTACTGCTGCTCGTCGGCCGGCCCGGACTGTGGCCGTTGGCCGCTCTGGCGCTGGTCTTCGGGGCGGTCGACGCCGTGATGATGCCCGCGCTGGGTGCCCTGCCGACCCGGATCACCGGACGCGGACAGCTCGCCCGCGTGCACGGCATGCGGGGCCTCGCCGTCCGGCTGGCCAACGTCGTCGGCGCGCCGCTCGGCGGCCTCGGCGTGGCCCTCGGGGGCACCGCGGGGGCGTTCGGCCTGGCCGGGCTGCTGTTCGCGGCCTCCCTGCCGCTGCTGATCGCGCTCCGGGTGGCGAAGCAGCCCACGGACGACGCACACGCGCGTGGCAGCGCCTGGAGCGACCTGACCGGCGGCCTGCGCCACATACGCGGCCACCGCGTCCTGCTGCCGCTGATCGCCGTCATCGCGCTCAGCGACCTCGGCTTCGTCGGCCCGCTGAACGTCGGCCTGACCCTGCTCGCCGACGAACGCGGCTGGGGAGCCGGAGGAGTCGGCTGGGTGCTCGCCGGGTTCGGCACGGGCGCGGGAGCGGCCTCGCTGTTCCTCACCACCCGAGGCCGCGTCCCGCGCGCGGGGCTCGTGCTGTCCGTGTCCGGCGTGGTCAGCGCGGTGGCGATCGGCTCCCTGGCCTTCGTGCCGAACGTCGCGACCGCCGTCGCCGTGGCCCTGTCCATCGGCCTGATCTCGGGGTTGAACGGTGTCCTGTGCGGGGCACTGCTGCAGGCCGAGTCCGACCGGGCGTACGTCGGCCGGGTCACGTCCGTGGCGAACTTCTTCAGCCTCGGCGTCGCCCCGCTCACCTTCCCCCTGACCGGCGCCGCGATCGGCGTGTGGGGCACCGGCCCGGTCTTCGTCGCCAGCGCGCTGGTCTGCGGGCTCGGCGGCGCCGTCGGCCTGTGTGCGGGCGGCCTGCGCCGGGCGGAGCTGCCTCGCTGACCGGCGCGGACCAGCCTGCCGGCGACATTGCTCTGTCCGTCGGGCTGGTCTCCGGGTTGAGCGGCGTCCTGTGCGGGGCGCTGCTGCAGGCCGAGTCCGACCGGGCGTACGTCGGCCGGGTCACGTCCGTGGCGAACTTCTTCAGCCTCGGGGTAGCCCCGCTGACCTTCCCCCGTACCGACGGCGCGGGCGGCCTGCGGGCGGGCCTCCTGCGCGCGGGCGACCTGCGCCGGGCGGAGCTGCCTCGTTGCCCGGCGCGGACCGTGAGCCGCTTCCCGAGTCCCGGCTAGATCCCGAGCTGCTTCGTCTCGTGCAGCTTGGCGATCGCGTCCTCGTCGCCGTCCAGCTCGACCTTCGCGGCGCTCTGGCGGCCGTAGGAGAACAGCAGCAGCTCGGAAGGCTCGCCCGTCACCGTGACGACCGGGGTGCCGCGGTGGGCGACCGCCGTCTGGCCGTCGGGGCGGCGCAACACCAGGCCGGTGGGTGCGGTGCGGCCCATCAGGCGGGCGGAGCGCTCGAGGCGGGACCACAGGGCGTCCTGGAAGACCGGGTCGAGCTCGCGTGGCGTCCAGTCGGGCCGGGCGCGGCGGACGTCCTCCGTGTGGACGTAGAACTCGAGCGTGTTGGACGCCTCGTCGATCTGCTTGAGCTGGAACGGCGAGAAGCGCGGCGGACCGGTGCGGATGAGCTGGATCAGCTCCTCGTACGGCTTGGCCGCGAACTCCGCCATCGCCTTGTCCAGGCGCGGCGCGAGCGGCTTGATCAGAATGCCGGCGGCAGCGTCGGGGCGGCGCTCGCGCACCACCACGTGCGCGGCCAGATCGCGGGTCGTCCAGCCCTCGCAGAGGGTGGGAGCCTCGGGGCCCTCGGCCTCCAAGAGGTCGGCCAGGAGAAGTCGTTCACGCTTGGCGAAAGTCGACATGGAGTCAGCCTACGACCGCGTACCGGGTCCGCCCAATGGACAGCGGGCCGTCACTGTCAGTCGCGCGCGGCACAATGGCATGCATGACCACCAGCACGCCCCGTCAGCCCAGTCCGCTGGACCCCGAGATCGCCGCCCGCCTCAAGCGCAGCGCGGACGGACTCCTGCCTGCCATCGCCCAGCAGTACGACACCGGGGAGGTGCTCATGCTCGGCTGGATGGACGACGAGGCACTGCATCGCACGCTCACCACCGGCCGCTGCACCTACTGGTCGCGCAGCCGCCAGGAGTACTGGGTCAAGGGCGACACCTCAGGCCACTTCCAGTGGGTGAAGTCCGTGGCCCTGGACTGCGACGCCGACACCGTGCTCGTCAAGGTCGACCAGGTGGGCGCGGCCTGCCACACGGGCGCGCGTACCTGCTTCGACGAGGACGTGCTGCTCAAGGACGGCGCAGCCGGCGCTCCCGGTACCGGTTCCGGCGCACCGGCCACGGATCAGTAGGGTCAGCCGCCATGGACCTCGAGACGTTCCGCAAGCTGGCCACCGATCGCCGCGTCATTCCGGTCACCCGCAAGCTTCTCGCCGACGGCGACACCCCGGTCGCGCTCTACCGCAAGCTCGCCGCCGAGCGCCCCGGCACCTTCCTGCTGGAGTCCGCGGAGAACGGCCGGTCCTGGTCCCGCTATTCGTTCGTGGGTGTCCGGTCCGCCGGGACACTCACCGAGCGCGACGGACAGGCCCACTGGCTCGGCGCCCCGCCCGTCGGCGTCCCCGCCGAGGGCGACCCGCTCGCCGCCCTGCGCGCCACCATCGAGGCCCTGCACACCCCCCGCGACCTCGCCCACGACCTGAACCTGCCGCCCTTCACCGGCGGCATGGTCGGCTACCTCGGCTACGACATCGTGCGCCGCCTGGAGAAGATCGGCCCCGGCGAGCGGGACGACCTGAAGCTGCCCGAGCTGACCATGCTGCTCACCAGTGACCTCGCCGTCATGGACCACTGGGAGGGCTCCGTCCTGCTGATCGCCAACGCGATCAACCACAACGACCTCGACACGGGCGTCGACGAGGCCTACGCCGACGCGATCGCCCGCCTCGACGCCATGCAGGCCGACCTCTCGCGCGCGGTCGCCCAGCCCCCGGCGGTGCTGCCGCCCTCCGAGCTCCCCGAGTACACCGCCCTGTGGGGCGGCGAGGACTTCCAGGAGGCCGTCGAGGACATCAAGGAGCGCATCCGGGCCGGCGAGGCCTTCCAGGTCGTCCCCTCCCAGCGCTTCGAAACGCCGTGCACGGCAAGCGCGTTGGACGTCTACCGGGTCCTCAGGGCGACCAATCCGTCGCCGTACATGTACCTGTTCCGGTTCGACGGCTTCGATGTCGTCGGCTCGTCCCCCGAGGCCCTGGTGAAGGTCGAGGACGGACAGGCCATGGTCCATCCCATCGCCGGCACCCGGTGGCGCGGGGCGACCCCGCAGGAGGACCAGGCCCTCGCCGACGAACTGCTCGCCGACCCCAAGGAGCGCGCCGAGCACCTCATGCTGGTCGACCTGGGCCGCAACGACCTGGGGCGGGTCTGCGAGCCGGGTTCGGTCGAGGTCGTCGACTTCATGTCCATCGAGCGGTACTCCCACGTGATGCACATCGTCTCGACGGTGACGGGCCGCGTCGCACCGGGCCGCACGGCCTTCGACGTCCTGACGGCCTGCTTCCCGGCCGGCACCCTCTCCGGCGCGCCCAAGCCGCGTGCGATGCAGATCATCGACGAACTCGAGCCGTCCAGAAGGGGGCTGTACGGCGGTTGCGTCGGCTACCTCGACTTCGCGGGCGACTCCGACACCGCCATCGCGATCCGCACGGCCCTGCTGCGGGAGGGCACCGCGTACGTCCAGGCGGGCGCGGGCATCGTCGCCGACTCCGACCCCGTCGCCGAGGACACCGAGTGCCGCAACAAGGCCGCTGCCGTACTGCGGGCCGTACACACGGCGAACCGGCTCAAATGACCCCTCGCGGCCGCCGTCCGTGAACCCGGGTGGCGGCCATCACCTGAACCCCGGGTGTCTGATCGTTCGGGGTTCGGGTGATAGTGGGGTACGTGACTGTCGTTCCTCCTCCCCGTTCCGATGCCCCGGCTTCCGCCCGGGCCGGCCGTATGAGCCTCGCCGTCGCCCTGCTGTGCGGTGCGCTCGGCGCGGCCGTGGCGCTGCTCTCCACCCGGCAGCTCTGGTCGGAGGGCACCGCGATGGTGCCCGGCGGCGCGTTCCCCCTGACCGCCAAGGGCAGCGACGTCACGGGCGTCCCCGCGGCCCTGGCCATAGTGGGGCTCGCCGCACTCGTCGCCGTCTTCGCCGTCCGCCGGGCCGGCCGCTTCATGGTCGCCGCACTGCTCGCGCTCTCCGGCGCCGGCACCGTCGCCGCGGCCCTGTTCGGCGCCTCCGACAGCTCCGCGCTGGACGAGAAGGCCGCGCAGGCCTCCGGCGACACCTCGGCCACCGTCCAGGGGCTCACCCACACCGGCTGGCCGTACGTCGCGGCCGTCGGCGGCGCCCTGATCCTGCTCGCGGGGCTGCTGGCCCTGCGCTACGGCCGGCTGTGGCCCGGCATGTCCAGCCGCTACGAGCGCTCCGGCGCACCCCGGCCGCGCGGCAGGAAGGCCCCGGCCGCCGACCCCGAGCGGCCCGAGGAGCTGTGGAAGGCCCTCGACCGCGGCGAGGACCCGACCGGAGCCTGAGACCCGTCCGGGCGCGCCGAGACCCCCGATCACCGCACGCGCACGCGTGCGGGACAATGACTGCGAGCGACCGGCTCAACCACGTACGACACGTACACAGCAACGAGGAGCAAGCAATGGCGGGCAGCAGCCACGGTCACACCCCGGCCGCCTGGACCGGTGTCACGATCGCCTTCATCGGTTTCTGCGTCTCGGGCGCCTTCATGGTGTTGGCCCAGCCTGCGGGCTTCTGGGCAGGCCTGGGTGTCGTGGCCCTCGGCGGCGTCGTCGGCTGGATCATGCGCGGCATGGGCCTCGGACAGCCCAAGGACGCGCACGAGGCGCTCATGGAGCAGCAGCGCGAGCCGGCGAGCGTCGAGAGCTGACACGCGTACGACTTCGCTGAGGGGCGACCCGGCGCCGAACAGGGCGCGGTGGGCGCCCCTCACGCGTGTGCGGGCACAATGCATGGTGTGAACGCCAACAGCCAGAGGGTGACGCGGCCCGGCACAGGGGGTGTGCTCGGGCGGCTGGCCGCCCCGGCCGGCAGTCTCGCGGCCGTCCTCGGCGCCTTCGCGTACGTCGGTGCCGTCGACCCGAACGAGCCCGGCCACTACCCCGCCTGTCCGCTCCTGCAGCTCACAGGCATCTACTGCCCCGGCTGCGGAGGGCTGCGCAGTGCGCACGCCGTCGCCCACGGGGACTTCGTCGCGGCACTCCAGGACAACGCGCTGGCCGTCGTCGGCTACGGGCTCTTCGCCGTGGTGTGGACCGTCTGGGTGGTCCATGCGGTGCGCGCGCGGCCGTTCAGGATCGGTCTCGGGCCGGTGCAGCTGTGGGCAGCGGGCGCGTTGGTGCTGGTCTTCACCCTTGTCCGGAACCTGCCGTTCGGTGGCTGGCTCCACCCTTGATCAACTGGAGAACGTCCAGGTAGTGGGACCGGCGTCAACCGGATGCGAGGCCTACGCCGTCCTGCGGATACCATCGCAGTGACCATAGGTTTCGTACCGCTTTCTCAGTCAACCGTCTGGAAGGGGGCCGCTCGCGTGAGTGTGCTCGACGAGATCATCGACGGAGTCCGTGCCGACCTCGCGGAGCGGCAGGCGCGCGTCAGCCTCGACGAGCTCAAGGAGCGCGCGGCGAAGGCGCCTGCGGCCAAGGACGGGGTTGCCGCGCTCAAGGGCGACGGCGTCAAGGTCATCTGCGAGGTCAAGCGCTCCAGCCCCTCCAAGGGTGCGCTGGCCGCGATCGCCGACCCGGCCGGGCTCGCCGCGGACTACGAGGCGGGCGGCGCGGCCGTCATCTCCGTGCTGACCGAACAGCGGCGCTTCGGCGGCTCACTGGCCGACCTCGAGGCCGTCCGCGCCCGCGTGGACATCCCGGTCCTGCGCAAGGACTTCATCGTCACGTCGTACCAGCTGTGGGAGGCCCGGGCCTACGGCGCCGACCTCGCCCTGCTCATTGTCGCGGCCCTCGACCAGTCGGCGCTGGAGTCGCTGATCGAGCGCGCGGTGTCGATCGG
Organism: Streptomyces sp. NPDC012935; assembly: GCF_042900345.1. NCBI lineage: Bacteria > Bacillati > Actinomycetota > Actinomycetes > Kitasatosporales > Streptomycetaceae > Streptomyces > Streptomyces sp. NPDC012935. The sequence continues at coordinate 349,649 of NZ_JBIBBC010000005.1, read as the reverse complement.
CCTGACCCCGCTGGTCGAGGTGCACGACGAGGACGAGGTCGAGCGTGCCGTGGACGCGGGCGCGAAGATCATCGGCGTCAACGCGCGGAACCTGAAGACCCTGGAGGTCGACCGCGGGACGTTCGAGCGCCTCGCGCCCGAGATCCCCGCCAACCTGGTCAAGATCGCCGAGTCCGGCGTCCGCGGCCCCCACGACCTCATCGCCTACGCCAACGCCGGCGCCGACGCGGTCCTGGTCGGCGAATCCCTGGTCACGGGCAAGGACCCGAAGTCGGCGGTCTCCGACCTGGTGGCAGCGGGCGAGCACCCCGCACTGCGGCACGGCCGCAGCTGATCTTTCGCTAGGCTGGCTTCCGATGACTCTCACCGTGACCACACTGGACCGGCACGCCCGCCTGGCGCGCGGCTGCCGGCCCCGGGGCTGCCGCGCACCGGCACGCCGCGTGCACGGACGCAGGGTCAGGTATGTCATCGGTGACGAACCCGGGCAGGTCAACGGCCGTCGATGGCAGCAGGCCTCCAGGGGCGCGGGGCTCTGTTTGATTTGCGACTACCGCCGCGTGAGCGCGACAAGCCACAGCCGGCCGGCAGCCGACTGACGAAACCCCGCCCCCACGGCGATTAGTGATCTCTCCACAAACTCACCGTGAGGTACACGCATGCCCAGCGACTTCTTCATCCCCGACCCGGAGGGTCAAGTCCCCACCCCCGAAGGCTACTTCGGCGCCTTCGGCGGCAAGTTCATCCCGGAGGCCCTCGTCGCCGCCGTGGACGAGGTGGCCGTCGAGTACGACAAGGCCAAGCACGACCCCGAGTTCGCCCGGGAACTCGACGACCTGCTGGTGAACTACACCGGCCGCCCGAGCTCCCTCACCGAGGTGCCGAGGTTCGCCGAACACGCCGGTGGCGCACGGATCTTCCTCAAGCGGGAAGACCTCAACCACACCGGCTCCCACAAGATCAACAACGTGCTCGGTCAGGCCCTGCTCACCAAGCGCATGGGCAAGTCCCGCGTGATCGCCGAGACCGGCGCCGGCCAGCACGGTGTGGCGACGGCGACGGCCTGCGCGCTGTTCGGCCTCGACTGCACCATCTACATGGGCGAGATCGACACCCAGCGCCAGGCCCTCAACGTGGCCCGGATGCGCATGCTCGGCGCCGAGGTCATCGCCGTGAAGTCCGGCAGCCGCACCCTCAAGGACGCCATCAACGAGGCGTTCCGTGACTGGGTCGCCAACGTCGACCACACGCACTACCTCTTCGGCACGGTCGCCGGCCCGCACCCCTTCCCCGCCATGGTCCGCGACTTCCACCGCGTGATCGGCGTCGAGGCCCGCCGTCAGCTCCTGGAGCGCGCCGGCGGTCTCCCCGACGCCGCAGTCGCCTGCGTCGGCGGTGGCTCCAACGCCATCGGCCTCTTCCACGCCTTCATCCCCGACACGGACGTCCGCCTCATCGGCTGCGAGCCCGCCGGGCACGGCGTCGAGACGGGCGAGCACGCCGCCACCCTCACCGCGGGCGAGCCCGGCATCCTGCACGGCTCCCGCTCCTACGTCCTGCAGGACGACGAGGGGCAGATCACCGAGCCGTACTCGATCTCGGCCGGCCTGGACTACCCGGGCATCGGCCCCGAGCACTCCTACCTCAAGGACAGCGGTCGCGGCGAATACCGCGCGGTCACCGACGACGCCGCCATGCAGGCGCTGCGCCTGCTGTCGCAGACCGAGGGCATCATCCCGGCCATCGAGAGCGCCCACGCGCTCGCCGGGGCCCTCGAAGTCGGCCGGGAGCTGGGCACGGACGGGCTGATCGTCGTCAACCTGTCCGGGCGCGGCGACAAGGACATGGACACGGCCGCCCGTTACTTCGGCCTGTACGACACCGACGCCGAGGTCGCCGCCGACGCGGACGCCGACGCCGCCGAGATCGAGGGGGACGCCAAGTGAGCGGGAACATCCAGCTGTTGACGGACACCCTCCAAGCCGCCAAGGCCGAGGGGCGCTCCGCGCTCATCGCCTACCTCCCGGCGGGGTTCCCCACCGTGGACGGCGGCATCGAGGCGATCAAGGCCGCGCTCGAAGGGGGCGCGGACGTCGTCGAGGTCGGCCTGCCGCACAGCGATCCCGTCCTCGACGGCCCCGTCATCCAGACCGCCGACGACATCGCCCTCAAGGGTGGGGTCAAGATCGCGGATGTCATGCGGACCGTCCGCGAGGCACACGAGGCCACCAGTAAGCCGATCCTCGTCATGACGTACTGGAACCCCATCGACCGCTACGGCGTCGAGCGCTTCACCGCCGAGCTGGCGGAAGCGGGCGGGGCGGGCTGCATCCTGCCCGACCTGCCCGTGCAGGAGTCGGCCCTGTGGAGGGAGCACGCCGAGAAGCACGGGCTCGCGACGGTCTTCGTCGTGGCGCCCAGCAGCAAGGACGAGCGGCTCGCGCAGATCACCGCGGCGGGCAGCGGCTTCGTCTACGCCGCCTCGCTCATGGGCGTCACCGGCACTCGCGAGTCCGTGGGCGCGCAGGCCCAGGACCTGGTCGAGCGCACCCGGGCCACCGGCACCGACCTCTCCGTCTGCGTCGGGCTCGGCGTCTCCGACGCCAGGCAGGCCGCCGAGGTCGCCGGCTTCGCCGACGGCGTGATCGTCGGCTCCGCCTTCGTCAAGCGGATGCTGGACGCGCCGGACGACGCGGCCGGTGTCGAGGCCGTGCGGACGCTCGCCGGTGAGCTGGCGAAGGGCGTGCGCGGGCGGGCGTAGGCAAGGTTCCCGCCGGCGAAATACATCTTCAGACGAAGGGTCTTCCGTACGAGTCGCTCGAACGGGTGGACCTGAGGCCGGGGAGGCGCGCAGCGCCTCCCCGGTTCGTTCTGCGGGTGTGAGCGAAAAGAATCGTGACGGAAAGCGGACCGCCCGGGAGCGGCTGGCGGTCGAGCGTGAGAAGCAGAAGGCCGCCGACAAGCGGCGCCGCGCGCTGATCGTGGGCGCGAGCGTCGTCTGTGTCCTCGGACTCGCGGCGGTGATCGGAGTCGTCGCGGCGAACGCCGGCAAGGACGACAGCAGCGAGTCGGCGGGCCCGGTCGTCGGACCCTCGGGGGCGCAGGGCAAGGACGGCCTCGCGATCCCGGTCGGCGAGGAGAGCGCCAAGTCGACGCTCACGGTCTGGGAGGACTTCCGCTGCCCGGCTTGCAAGTCCTTCGAAGAGGCCTACCGATCGACGATTCATGAGCTGACGGATTCCGGAAAGCTCAGAGTCGACTACCACCTGGCGACGATCATCGACGGCGGCATGGGCGGCACCGGCTCGCGCAACGCCGCCAACGCCGCGGCCTGCGCCCAGGACGCCGGGAAGTTCACGCCGTACCACGACGTGCTGTTCCAGAACCAGCCCCCCGAGCCCGACGACGCCTTCGCCGAGAACAGCAAGCTCCTGGAGCTCGCGGGCAAGGTCAAGGGCCTGGACACGCCCGCCTTCCGCAAGTGCGTCGAGGACGGCACCCACAACAGCTGGGTCGACAAGTCCAACGAGGCATTCAAGAAGGGCGGCTTCAGCGGCACCCCGACGGTGCTGCTGAACGGCAAGAACATCTACCAGGACCAGACGATGACCCCGGCCAAGCTGAAGCAGATGGTGGAGGAGGCCGCCAAGGGGTGACCCCGGATGGGCAGTGCGCTTGCGTGCACTGCCTGTTATGGACCCGTAGCCGGGCTGCCCGACATCGCTGCCGCCCGGCAGGGTAGCGTCGACCTTGCCATGGAACTTGCCTACATTCCCAGCCCGTCGCGCGGGGTGATCCACCTCGGTCCCATTCCGCTGCGCGGCTACGCCTTCTGCATCATCATCGGTGTCTTCGTAGCCGTCTGGCTCGGCAACAAACGCTGGATCGCCCGGGGCGGGCGGTCCGGCACGGTGGCCGACATCGCGGTCTGGGCCGTACCGTTCGGCCTGGTCGGCGGACGCCTCTACCACGTGATCACGGACTATCAGCTGTACTTCAGCGAGGGCCGCGACTGGGTGGACGCCTTCAAGATCTGGGAGGGCGGCCTCGGCATCTGGGGCGCCATCGCCTTCGGTGCGCTGGGCGCGTGGATCGGCTGCCGCCGCCGTGGCATCCCGCTGCCCGCCTACGCCGACGCCGTCGCCCCCGGCATCGCCTTCGCCCAGGCGATCGGCCGCTGGGGCAACTGGTTCAACCAGGAGCTGTACGGGCGGCCGACCGACCTCCCGTGGGCGCTGGAGATCACGTCCTCGACGGACGGGCGGGTGCCGGGCACCTACCACCCGACGTTCCTGTACGAGTCGCTGTGGTGCATCGGCGTCGCGCTGCTGGTGATCTGGGCCGACCGCCGCTTCAAGCTGGGCCACGGCCGGGCGTTCGCGCTGTACGTCGCCGCGTACTGCGCGGGGCGCGCCTGGATCGAGTACATGCGGGTCGACGACGCCCACCACATCCTGGGCCTGCGGCTGAACGTCTGGACCGCGCTGATCGTGTTCCTGCTGGCGGTGACGTACCTCGTGGTGTCCGCGAAGAAGCGCCCCGGCCGGGAAGAGATCGTGGAGCCGGGTGCCGCCGACGCCGCCGGTGAGGCTGAGGGTGCCGAGAGTGGTGACGAGGCCGACGGTGAGAAGGCCGGGGCGGACTCTTCGGACCGCTCACAAGCCTCGGAGGCCTCCGACGACTCCGACACCTCGGAGGCGGAGAGCAAGAAGGAAGCCGGCGACGAGGCCGAGTCGGCCAAGAAGGGCTGACGGTCGCAGTACGCCGAAGAGGGCGCCCGGGGTCTGCCCGGGCGCCCTCTTCGCGTGTTCAGGCGCGGCGGGCCAGGGACAGCGTGCGCTGCGCCGTCGCGACCACCGCAGCGTCGATGAAGCTTCCGTCCGGGAGGGCCTGGGCGCCCCGGTTCGTCGCCGCCGCCTTGATGATCGTCTCCGCCTGTTCCAGTTCCTCCTCCGTGGGGAGATAGGCGCGTTCGATCACCGGGAGCTGGCGCGGGTGGATGGCCGTACGCCCCAGAAAACCCAGGGCACGGCCGTGCGCGCAGGTTGCCGCCAGGCCGTCCAGGTCGCGGATGTCGGGGTGGACCGACTGGGGCGGCGGGGCCAGGCCCGCGGCCCTGGCCGCGACGACGACCCGGGCGCGGGACCAGTCGAGGCCCGCGTCGCCCCGGATGCCCAGGTCGGCCCGCAGATCCGATTCGCCGAGGGCGATCCCGCGCAGGGACGGATGGGCGGAGGCGATGGCGTACGCGCGCTCGATGCCGAGGGCCGACTCCAGCAGGGCGTGCAGCGGCGGGGCGCCCCCCGCGCTGGGCGGTGTGGTCTCCGCGAGGTGGACGATCTGGTCGGCGGACCGCACCTTGGGCAGGCGGATGCCGGACAGCCCGGGGCGCGTGGCCAGTGCCTCCAGGTCCTTGGCCGCCGCCGGGGTGTCCAGGGCGTTCACGCGGACATGGACGGGGACGGGGTGCTCCGGTTCGGCGAGCAGGTCGGCGGTGGCCGACCGGGCGTAGTCCTTGCGGTCCGGGGCCACTGCGTCCTCCAGGTCGACGATGACGATGTCGGCGCCGGACGTCAGGGCCTTGGCCACCACATGGGGGCGGTCGCCGGGGGCGTACAGCCAGGTCAGGGGGTAGGGCGTCACAGGGCGCCCTCCTCGCGCAGGGCCGCCAGCTCGGTGCGGGTCAGGCCCAGGTCGGTGAGGATCTCGTCCGTGTCGGCGCCGTGCGGGCGGCCCGTCCAGCGGATCGTGCCGGGGGTGGCGGAGAGGCGGAAGAGGACGTTCTGCATGCGGAGCGGGCCCAGTTCGGGGTCGTCGACGGTGGTGATCGTGTCGAGGGCCGCGTACTGGGGGTCGGTCATCACGTCCCGTACGTCCTGGATCGGGGCGACCGCCGCTTCCGCCTTCTCGAAGGCCGCGAGGACGTCGACGCGGGTGTGGCGGCCGATCCAGTCGCCGACCGCCTTGTCCAGGACGTCGGCGTGGCGGGCCCGGTCGGCGCCCGTCGCGAACCACGGCTCGTCGATCAGGTCGGGGCGCCCCACCAGGTGCATCACGCGCTCGGCGATGGACTGGGCCGAGGTGGAGACGGCGACCCAGGTGCCGTCCGCGGTGCGGTAGGTGTTGCGCGGGGCGTTGTTGGCGGAGCGGTTGCCGGTGCGTTCCTGGACGTAGCCGAGCTGGTCGTACCAGGTCGCCTGGGGGCCGAGGGCCAGCAGCATCGGCTCGATGAGGGCCATGTCGACGACCTGGCCCTCGCCGGTGCGCCGGCGCGCGGCCAGGGCCGTCATCACGGCGTACGCGGTGGCGAGGCCCGCGATCGAGTCGGCCAGGCCGAAGGGCGGGAGCGTCGGGGGAGCGTCCGGTTCGCCGGTGAGCGCGGCGAAGCCGCTCATCGCCTCGGCGAGGGTGCCGAAGCCGGGGCGGTGGGCGTAGGGGCCGAACTGGCCGAAGCCGGTGATGCGGGCGAGGACCAGGCGGGGGTTGGCGGCGGAGAGCTCCGGCCAGCCGAGGTCCCACTTCTCCAGAGTGCCGGGGCGGAAGTTCTCGATGACCACGTCGGCGGTGGCGACCAGGCGCAGGAGGGTGGCACGGCCGCCGGGCCTGGAGAGATTCAGGGTGATCGTGCGCTTGTTGCGGCCGAGGACCTTCCACCACAGGCCGACGCCGTCCTTCGACGGGCCGTGGCCGCGGGAGGGGTCCGGCTTCTCGGGGTGCTCGACCTTGACGACCTCCGCGCCGAAGTCGCCGAGCATCGTGGCGGCGAGGGGCCCGGCGAAGAGGGTGGCCAGGTCGAGGACGCGGAGGCCGGACAGGGGGGCCTCGGCTGTTTCCGTCACCCGGCTTGCCTGCGATGCCTCGGTCATGACGCGTACCGCTCCTCGATCTCGGGGCGGTACGGCATCGACACCGAGGCACCCTCCCGCTGGACCGACAGCGCGGCCGCCTCGGCCGCCCATCTCAGCGCGTCCCGCATCGGACGCCCTTCGCCGACGGCCACCGCGAGGGCGCCCACGAAGGTGTCGCCCGCGCCGGTGGAGTCGACGGCGGTGACTTTCGGGGCGGGGACGGTCAGGGGATCCGCGCCGCGGGTGGCGTACAGGCTGCCCGAGGCGCCCAGGGTGACGACCACCTCGGGCACCTGGTCGAGCAGCGCGGTGGCCGCCTCGCGGGGGTCGGTGCGGCCGGTGAGGGTGGTGGCCTCGTGCTCGTTGGGGACCAACAGGTCGATGGCGGCGAGAAGTTCGCCGGGCAGTGGCTGGGCGGGTGCGGGGGTCAGGATCGTACGGACGCCGTGACGGCGGGCCGCCCGGGCGCCGGCGAGGACCGCGGCCAGCGGGATCTCCAACTGCAGCAGCAGCGTGTCGGCGGAGGCGATGACGCCCTCGTCGCCGGGGCTGAGGTGGTCCAGCGTGCCGTTCGCGCCGGGGATCACGACGATCGCGTTGCCGCCCTCGTCGTCCACGACGATGTGCGCGGTGCCGGACGGGCCCTCGGCCGTGCGGAGGTCGTCGGTGTCCACGCCGGAGTGCTCGAGGGTGGAGCGCAGGTGGGTGCCGTAGGCGTCGTTGCCGACGGCGCCGATCATCAGGACGTTGCCGCCCGCGCGGGCCGCCGCGATCGCCTGGTTGGCGCCCTTGCCGCCGGGGATCGTACGGAACTCCCGGCCCGTCACGGTCTCGCCGCGCTGCGGGGCCTTCTCGACGTACGTGACGAGGTCCATGTTCGTGCTGCCGAGCACGACGATGTCGGTCATGGGTGAGCGGCCTCCAAGGGGGTGAGTCGGTGGGTCAGCTCGTGCGTCAGCCGGGCGAGCGTGTCGAAGCCGGTGCCGTTGAAGCCGGCGACGGAGGTGGCGAGACGGTTCTTGAGGGGGGCCGTCCAGCGGTCGGGGAGGGCTGTCGGGGTGCCGGCGAGGAGGGCGGCGATGCTGCCTGCGGTCGCGCCGTTGGAGTCGGTGTCCCAACCCCCCGACACGGCACGGCAGATGGAGCCGGTGAAGTCGCCGTCCGCGTGCGTGAGGGCGGCGGTGATCAGGGCGGTGTTGGGGATGGCATGGACCCAGTGATGGGTGTCCGCGTGGGCGGCGTGGAGTTCGTCGACGACCGTGTCGAAGTCCTCGTGGGTCCGGGCGAGCCGGACGGCGTGGCGGATCGCCTCGGCCAGGCGGGAGCTCGAGGGGACCACCGTGAGGCCGGTGCGCAGGCAGGCGTGGATGTCCTGGGCGCCGGTCGCCGTCGCCGCCTGTGCGATGACCGCGGCCGTGAACATCGCCGCGTAGACCCCGTTGGCGGTGTGGGTGAGGGTGGCGTCGCGGTGGGCCTGTTCGGCTGCGGCGGCCGGGTCGCCGGGGTTGGTCCAGCCGTGGACGTCCGCGCGGATGAGGGCGCCGATCCACTCGCGGAAGGGGTTGCGGTGGCGGGCCGTGTGCGGGGGTTCGATGCCGAGGAGGAGGTTGCGGTGGGCGATGCGCTCGGCCGTGAACGTGCGGCCGGGCGGAAGTTCGTCGAGCCAGAGGCGGGCCACGTCGGTGGTGGTGAAGGTTTTGCCGTGGCGTTGGAGCAGGAGGAGGTTGAGCAGGGGGTAGTTGAGGTCGTCGTCCTCGGGCATGCCGTCGATGTTCTCGGCGAGGGAGGTGGTCGCCGAGCGCCGGTTCCAGGGGTGGGTGGCGAGGAGCTCCTCGGGAACGCCGCGAGCGGTGAAGTAGGTGCTCAGGGGCCAGTTGCCGGTGGATCCGGCGAGTTGGCGGATGGCTTCCAGGGGGAGCTTTTCCACGGGCTTGCCCAGGAGACAGCCGACGGCCCGGCCGAGCCAGGCGGCCTCGTAGCGGGTGGGAGCGGGCGGTGCTGCGGACGTGCCGGTATCGCCCGGCCAGTCCGGGCACCGGGACTTGATCTTGTCCAGATCCGTCGGCTCGTCGTCCTTCAACCTGCTGGGCAGGTCCGCCAGTTCGTCCAGCAGGTCCTTTGCCAGTGTCCGCAGGTATCTCGACGCGGGCTCGGCAGACGAGCCCGCCCGCAGCGGGGCCTGTCCGCCGCCGGCCGCCGTCCACCTCGCCGCGATCCTCGACGGTTCCCTGCCGTCCAGGGCCGCCTGGCGCAGTTCGTGGCCGAGCAGGTCCTCCGGCTGGACCCAGGTCAGTCGGAGCATGCTCGGCCCTCCAGTGCGGTGAAGGCCGCCTCGTGGGCACGGCGTCGGCGGACGTCACGGTCGTGGATCTCCCGGGTCACCTCGGTCAGCGTGCGCGCCGGTTCCCAGAGGTCGAGGCGGCTGGCCTCCGCGACCGTCTTCGACCACTCCTGAGGGGGCGGTGAGCCCAGGGCGCCGCACAGGGCGCCGGCCATCGTCGCGATGGAGTCGCAGTCGCGGCCGTAGTTCACGGCGCCCAGGACGGCCTGGCGGTAGTCACCGTTCGCGACCAGCAACATGCCCAGGGCGACGGGGAGTTCCTCGATGGCGTGCAGGCGGGAGGGGCGACGGGCGCCGAGGGAGGGCTGCCGGTAGTCGGGGCCGACCGTGTCGTACGGGGCGACCGCCTCCCGGAGCGGGGCCAGGGCCGACTCGAAGTCGCTGTGGGCGCTTGCCGCTTCGCAGACCTTCTCGATCGCCGTGCGCGTGCCGTCCCTTGCCAGCGAGAGACAGGCCGTGACGACCGAGTCCGGTGTCGCCCCCGGCGTGCACGCCGCTGCCACCGCCGCCGCGAAGACGCCCGCCGCCTCACGGCCGTACGACGACTGGTGGGCCCCCGCGATGTCCAGCGCCTCGGCGTACGCCGCCCTCGGGTCGGCCGCGTTGACCAGGCCGACCGGGGCCACGTACATCGCGGCACCGCAGTTGACGATGTTGCCGACGCCCGCCTCACGCGGGTCCACGTGGCCGTAGTGGAGGCGCGCCACCAGCCACTTCTCCGCCAGGAAGATGCGGTGCAGAGGGAGGGCCTGCGACTCGAGTTCCGGGATCCAGCGCGGGTTCGTCATCAGGTCCGGGACCAGGTGCTCGGCGATCGCGTACGCGTCGAGGTGATCGCGGACCGTCCCGTAGACGCGGATCAGCGCATGCGTCATCAACGTGTCGTCGGTGACGTGCCCGTCGCCCTTGTGATACGGCGCGATGGGGCGGGCCGTGCGCCAGGCGTCGCCGTTCCAGGGGCCGACGATGCCGTGGACACGGCCGCCGTGGCGCTGAAGGATCTGGTCGGGTGAGTAGCCCTCCACCGGGCCGCCGAGGGCGTCGCCGACCGCCGCGCCGACCAGGGCGCCGGTGATCCGCTCGTCGAGCCGCGGACCACTGGCTTCTTGCGGGCCACTGGTTTCTTCTGCTTTGGGCGTCATGCCCCGAATCATCCTCCTGGTCGGGCCGGTTGCGTGGCTTCCAGGAGTTCGGCGAGTTCCACCAGGTCGGTGCCGGTGAGCCGGGGGAGTACGCAGCCGGAGAGAGTGCGGCACGCGTCGCGCCAGGTCGCCGGGATCGACGCGTTGCCGCCCAGCGCGCCCGTGAGCGCGCCGGCCAGGGCCGGTGCCGAGTCCGCCACCCGGGACAGACACGCGGCGGCCGGGACTGCCTCCGCGATACGGCCGTCCGCCGCGACCGTGAGGGCCAGGGCCACGGGGACCGTTTCGGCCGCGGCGACGCCGTAGCTGTAGACGTGGTCGACGATTTGGTGTTCGAGGAGGGGGATCAGGGCGAAGGAGCTGTCGGCGGCCTGCGCCAGCTTCAGCGCGTGGCGGGCGTTGCGGCCGATCTCCGTCTCCTCGGGGAGTTCGGCGAGTGCGGCGGTGACGCAGGCCTCGGTCGTCGCGCCGGTCAGGGCAAGGGCGAGGGCCGCCGCCATCGCCCTCGCGCCGTGCACGCCGTCGCCGTCCTGGGTGTAGCGGGCGTCGAACTCGGCGAGGTCGGCGGCTCCGCGAGGGTCGCCGGGGTGGGCCACGGCGAGGACGCAGGCCCGAAGACAGGCGGCGTCGTCGAAGTAGTGCGGGTTGTCGTGCCCGGTGGCGGGTGGGCGCAGGCCGGTGGCGAGGTTGCCGAGGCCGGCGCGGACGGAGATGCGGGCGCGCAGGGGGAGGATCGCCGACTCGACCTCGGGGGCGCGGTCGGCTGCGGCGGCTACTTCGCTGGCCACGGCGTTCCAGGTCAGGTCGATCGCGGCCCGGGTGCGGCGCTCTCGGCTGAGGTCGCCCAGGGCGGTGTCGTCACCGGCGCGCAGGAGTGCCTCGGCTGCGAAGGCTGCCCATTCCGCGTCGTCGGAGGGGCCCAGGCGCAGGGGCTCGGGGGGCTGGTTCAGGGCGAGGGGGAGGGGGAGGGTGGTGGTGGCGTTGTGTTCGGCGAAGGTGTCGAGTTCGCGGGTGAGTCTTCGTGTCCACTCGGGCATGCGGGCGGCTCTGTGGCGGGCTGCCGGCCAGCCTGCGGCGTCGCCTGCGGCGAGGCCGAGCAGGAGGCCGGCGATGCGTTGTCCGGCCTCGGCTTCGCCTTCGGCCGGTTGTCTCCCACCGGCACCACCCGTGCGACTTTCGTCGTCGGGTGCGGGTGGCCCCAGTGGGGCGTGCTCGCCGTCGGCGACCGCGAGATCGTTCGGCGACGTCAGGGCCGTGGCGGCGTCATCCGGGGGAGTGGAAGCCGGGGATCCCTCGTCCAAGGGGCGGGGCGGCGTCACGGTCGGGCCTCCGCCTCGTCGTCCGTGACCAGGGCGAGGGAGTGGCGCGCGAATGCCTCGCCTCCCATGGGCACCTCACCTGCCGAGGGCCCCCTCGCCCCCCACTTCCCGCCCTCCCCCGGCACCAGCAGCTCCGCCACATCCAGCACGTGGTGCCCGGCCATCGACGGCAGGCAGCTGCCACGGGCCGGCTCGATCGCCGCCGCCCACTCCGTAGGGATCGCGGACTCGCCCTGCGTCGCGCCCGCCAGCGCACCCGCCACCGCGGCGGTCGTGTCCGCGTCCCGGCCCATGTTCACGGCCGTGAGGACCGCCTGGACGAAGTCGCCGTCCGCTGCCGCGTACGCCCCGAAGGCCAGCGCGACCGCTTCGGGGGCAAGGTCGGTCCAGGGGTAGCCGCCGATGACGACGGCGGAGCGGACCGCGCGTTCGCCGCGGTGGGCCACGGTCACGGCCCGGCGCAGCGAGCGGGCCGTCCAGGAGTCGTCCGGGACCACCGCGAGGGCCGAGGCCACCACGGCGATCGTCGGTGCCCCCGCCATCGCCGCCGCCACGCCCGCCGCCACCGCCTGGCCGCCGTAGATGCCCTCGCCCTCGTGGCTCACCGAGCCGTCGATCGCCACCAGGCGGGCCGCTTCGGCCGGGCGGCCCGCCGCGAAGACCCCGAAGGGTGCAGCCCGCATGGCGAGACCGTCGCTCCAGGCGTGCCGGTGCTGGGCCGAGATCGGGGCTGCGAGGCCCCGGCGGAGGTTCTCCAGCGTGCCGCGCTCGCTGAAACCCGCGCCCCGGAACGGGCCCTCGGCACGGTCCGCGATCCACTGGTGCCAGGCCGATTCCACATGCGCCGGAGTGAGGGCCGAGCCGTGGCGGGCGAGGAGCAGGCCCGAGAAGATCGCGTACTCCGTGTCGTCCGTGCCGGAGGGATCTTCGGCGACGAAGCCGGTGATACGGCCCCAGCGGGCCCGGATCTCGGAGGGCTTCATGTTCTCCGCGGGGGCGCCCAGCGCGTCGCCGACGGCCAGGCCCAGCAGTGCGCCGCGTGCCCGTCCGCGGAGTTCGATGGCGTCCCCGGGCGCCGGGACCGAGGGGATGCAGGCGGTCGATGGCATGCGTGGCCTCTCCTCCGGGGGCTCCGCCCAGGGCGCGGAGCCCTTTGCGGATATGTCCCACCGTCGGCGGTTGACCCGAGCCTCAGAAGCCTCAGTGTCACCCGGTCGACATCTGTGCATGGGGCGGCACGAATGAGCGTTCTAAGGGAAAGGTGCAGGTTAGCGCAGCCTCTCCTTGCTGGCGGCGGGGAATCTTGGAGCGTAGATTTTGTGTTGTCAAAGAATAGAACGTGTCTAAAGACAGCCTTACCTGAGCTTTCATGGGGGACCAGTCATGGCCATCATCGAGACCGAAGCCGCCCTGCATGAGGCGCACCGTGACAACCACACGCACCGGGATGTGAACGGCGGCTGGCTGCGTCCCGCCGTCTTCGGCGCGATGGACGGTCTGGTCTCCAACCTCGCCCTGATGACCGGTGTCGCGGGCGGGGCGGTCAGCCATCAGACCATCGTGCTGAGCGGGCTCGCCGGTCTTTCCGCCGGCGCCTTCTCCATGGCCGCCGGTGAGTACACCTCCGTCGCCTCCCAGCGCGAGCTGGTCGAGGCAGAGCTGGACGTCGAGCGCCGGGAGCTGAGAAAGCACCCGAAGGACGAGGAGGCCGAGCTCGCGGCTCTCTACGAGGCTCGGGGTGTCGAGCCGCAGCTCGCGAAGGCCGTCGCCGAGCAGCTCTCCCGCGACCCCGAAGTGGCCCTGGAGATACATGCCCGGGAAGAACTCGGCATCGACCCCGGCGATCTGCCGTCGCCGCTGGTCGCGGCCGTGTCGTCGTTCGCGTCGTTCGCGCTGGGCGCCCTGCTGCCCGTACTGCCGTATCTGCTCGGTGCGACCGCGCTGTGGCCGGCCGTGCTGCTGGCGCTGGCCGGGCTGTTCCTGTGCGGCGCGGTCGTGGCCAAGGTGACCGCGCGGTCCTGGTGGTTCAGCGGGCTGCGGCAGCTCGCGCTCGGCGGTGCCGCGGCCGGTGTGACGTACGCCCTGGGCAGCCTGTTCGGAACGGCCGTAGGATAGCTCGGCTCGGACTTATGCGTTGGGCCGCATAAGTAGCCGTTACTCGCTGGTTTCGAATGCTTAACCACCGGGCATGAGCCGTAAGCGCTGCGGGCAATGAGGCCTGTGACGCACTCGCGGGGTGGGCGACGACGCCCGCCTTCGCCCCCTGGATCGACGGACATGGACCTGTCCCGTTCGCTCCCCACATACTTCGAGCCATGTGCGCGGAACCCCTGCCGTAGCCCATGGTGTCCGCATGGTGGAACGGATTATCCCGCTTCCCGAGAACCGCCCCATCATGTAACCTGCACGAAATTTTGTACTCACGCAGAGGGCCAACGTCGTCCCTCGGCAATTTGCATATGCCAGATGACGACGACGGGAGAGCCGATGCGTACGCCGCGCCAGCCGTCCCAGCACTCCACGAATGGCCAGAACTGGTCGTTCATGGATGCTCGCCCTGCTGCGCAGGGTATGTACGACCCCCGCAACGAGCACGACGCCTGTGGCGTCGGCTTCGTGGCCACCCTCACCGGCGAGGCGAGCCACACGCTGGTCGAGCAGGCGCTCACCGTTCTGCGCAATCTCGAACACCGCGGCGCCACGGGCTCCGAGCCCGACTCGGGCGACGGCGCGGGCATCCTCTCCCAGGTGCCGGACGCCTTCCTGCGTGAGGTGACCGAATTCGAGCTGCCCCAGGCCGGTGCTTATGCCGTCGGTATCGCCTTCCTGCCGGAGGACGGGACCCAGGACGCCGTCTCGCAGATCGAGACGATCGCGTCCGAGGAGGGCCTGAACGTCCTCGGCTGGCGTGAGGTCCCCGTCGCGCCCGACCTGCTGGGCGCCACCGCCCGTTCGACGATGCCCGCCTTCCGGCAGGTGTTCGTCGCCGACGGTTCCTCGGAGGGCATCGACCTCGACCGCAAGGCCTTTGTGCTGCGCAAGCGCGCCGAGCGCGAGGCCGGCGTCTACTTCCCGTCGCTGTCGGCACGCACGATCGTCTACAAGGGCATGCTGACCACCGGCCAGCTGGAGCCCTTCTTCCCGGACCTGTCCGACCGCCGCTTCGCCTCGGCCATCGCCCTCGTCCACTCGCGCTTCTCCACGAACACCTTCCCGTCGTGGCCGCTCGCGCACCCGTACCGCTTCGTCGCGCACAACGGTGAGATCAACACCGTCAAGGGCAACCGCAACTGGATGGTGGCCCGCGAGTCGCAGCTCGTCTCCGACCTGTTCGGGTCCGACGGCAAGGCGCTGGACCGCATCTTCCCGGTGTGCACGCCGGACGCCTCCGACTCCGCGTCCTTCGACGAGGTGCTGGAGCTGCTGCACCTGGGCGGCCGTTCGCTGCCGCACTCCGTGCTGATGATGATCCCGGAGGCGTGGGAGAACCACGACTCCATGGACCCCGCCCGGCGCGCCTTCTACCAGTTCCACTCCACGATGATGGAGCCCTGGGACGGCCCGGCCTGTGTCACCTTCACCGACGGCACCCAGGTCGGCGCCGTGCTCGACCGCAACGGCCTGCGCCCCGGCCGCTACTGGGTCACCGACGACGGCCTCGTCGTCCTCGGCTCCGAGGTCGGCGTCCTCGACATCGACCCCGCCAAGGTCGTCCGCAAGGGCCGCCTGCAGCCCGGCCGGATGTTCCTCGTCGACACCGCCGAGCACCGCATCATCGAGGACGACGAGATCAAGGCCCAGCTCGCGGCGGAGAAGCCGTACGCCGAGTGGCTGGAGGCCGGCGAGATCGAGCTGTCCGACCTGCCCGAGCGCGAGCACATCGTGCACACGCACGCGTCGGTCACCCGCCGCCAGCAGACCTTCGGTTACACCGAGGAGGAGCTGCGTGTCATCCTCGCGCCGATGGCCAAGGCCGGCGCCGAGCCGATCGGCTCGATGGGCACCGACTCGCCGATCGCCGCGCTGAGCGACCGGCCGCGCCTGCTCTTCGACTACTTCACCCAGCTGTTCGCGCAGGTCACGAACCCGCCGCTGGACGCCATCCGCGAGGAGCTCGTCACCTCGCTGTTCTCGTCCATCGGCCCCCAGGGCAACCTGCTGGAGCCGACGGCCGCGTCCTGCCGCAGCGTCACCCTGCCGTTCCCGGTGATCGACAACGACGAGCTGGCCAAGCTCATCCACATCAACGCCGACGGCGACATGCCCGGCTTCAAGGCCGCGACCCTGTCCGGCCTGTACCGGGTGCACGGCGGCGGCGACGCCCTCGCCGCGCGCATAGAGGAGATCTGCGCCGAGGCCGACGCCGCCATCGAGAACGGCGCCAGGCTGATCGTCCTGTCGGACCGCCACTCCGACGCCGAGCACGCGCCGATCCCGTCGCTGCTGCTCACCGCGGCCGTCCACCACCACCTCATCCGCACCAAGCAGCGCACCCACGTGGGCCTGCTGGTCGAGGCCGGCGACGTCCGCGAGGTCCACCACGTCGCCCTGCTCATCGGCTTCGGTGCCGCCGCGGTCAACCCGTACCTGGCGATGGAGTCCGTCGAGGACCTCGTCCGCGCCGGCACCTTCCTGCCGGGCATGGAGGCCGAGAAGGCCATCCGCAACCTGATCTACGCCCTCGGCAAGGGCGTCCTGAAGGTCATGTCCAAGATGGGCATCTCCACCGTCGCCTCCTACCGCGGCGCCCAGGTCTTCGAGGCCGTCGGTCTCGACGCCGCCTTCGTGGAGAAGTACTTCAACGGCACCGCCACCAAGATCGGCGGCGTCGGCCTCGACGTCATCGCCAAGGAGGTCGCCGCCCGCCACGCCAAGGCCTACCCCGCCTCCGGCATCGCCCCGGCGCACCGCGCGCTGGACATAGGCGGCGAGTACCAGTGGCGCCGCGAGGGCGAGCCGCATCTGTTCGACCCGGAGACGGTCTTCCGCCTCCAGCACTCCACGCGCACCGGCCGCTACGACATCTTCAAGAAGTACACCGAGCGCGTGAACGAGCAGTCCGAGCGCCTGATGACGCTCCGCGGGCTCTTCGGCTTCAAGTCCGACCGGCAGCCGATCTCCATCGACGAGGTCGAGCCGGCCAGCGAGATCGTCAAGCGCTTCTCCACCGGCGCCATGTCGTACGGCTCCATCTCCAAGGAGGCGCACGAGACCCTCGCCATCGCCATGAACCAGCTGGGCGGCAAGTCCAACACCGGTGAGGGCGGCGAGGACGCGGACCGGCTGTACGACCCGGCGCGCCGGTCCAGCATCAAGCAGGTCGCGTCCGGCCGCTTCGGCGTGACCTCCGAGTACCTGGTCAACGCCGACGACATCCAGATCAAGATGGCCCAGGGTGCCAAGCCCGGCGAGGGCGGTCAGCTGCCCGGCCACAAGGTCTACCCGTGGGTCGCGAAGACGCGTCACTCGACGCCGGGCGTGGGCCTGATCTCCCCGCCGCCGCACCACGACATCTACTCCATCGAGGACCTGGCTCAGCTGATCCACGACCTCAAGAACGCCAACCCGCAGGCCCGCATCCACGTGAAGCTGGTCTCCGAGGTCGGCGTCGGCACGGTCGCCGCGGGTGTCTCCAAGGCACACGCGGACGTGGTCCTGATCTCCGGTCACGACGGTGGCACGGGTGCCTCCCCGCTCACCTCGCTGAAGCACGCCGGTGGCCCCTGGGAGCTCGGTCTCGCCGAGACCCAGCAGACCCTGCTGCTCAACGGCCTGCGCGACCGCATCGTCGTGCAGACCGACGGTCAGCTCAAGACCGGCCGTGACGTCGTCATCGCCGCGCTGCTCGGCGCCGAGGAGTTCGGTTTCGCGACCGCGCCGCTCGTCGTGTCCGGCTGCGTCATGATGCGCGTCTGCCACCTGGACACCTGCCCGGTCGGCATCGCCACCCAGAACCCGACGCTGCGCGACCGGTTCACCGGCAAGGCCGAGTACGTCGTGAACTTCTTCCAGTACATCGCCGAAGAGGTCCGCGAGATCCTCGCCGAGCTGGGCTTCCGCACCATCGAGGAGGCCGTTGGGCACGCCGAGACCCTCGACGTGGCCCGCGCGGTCGACCACTGGAAGGCGCAGGGCCTGGACCTGGCCCCGCTGTTCCACGTGCCCGAGCTGCCCGACGGCGCGGTGCGCCACGCGGTGGTCGAGCAGGACCACGGCCTGGAGAAGGCGCTCGACAACGAGCTCATCAAGCTCGCCGCCGACGCGCTGGCCGCGGACTCGGCGACCGACGCCCAGCCGGTGCGCGCCCAGGTCAAGGTCCGCAACATCAACCGCACGGTCGGCACCATGCTCGGCCACGAGGTGACGAAGAAGTTCGGCGGTGCCGGTCTGCCCGACGACACCATCGACATCACCTTCACCGGTTCCGCGGGCCAGTCCTTCGGCGCCTTCCTCCCGCGCGGTGTCACGCTGCGCCTGGAGGGCGACGCCAACGACTACGTGGGCAAGGGCCTCTCCGGCGGCCGCGTGATCGTCCGTCCCGACCGGGGCGCCGACCACCTCGCCGAGTACTCGACGATCGCGGGCAACACCATCGCGTACGGCGCGACCGGCGGTGAGCTGTTCCTGCGCGGTCGTACGGGCGAGCGGTTCTGTGTCCGCAACTCCGGCGCGACGGTCGTCTCCGAGGGCGTGGGCGACCACGGCTGCGAGTACATGACCGGTGGCCACGCGGTGGTCCTGGGTGAGACGGGCCGTAACTTCGCGGCCGGCATGTCCGGCGGCATCGCGTACGTCATCGACCTCGACCGCGACAACGTCAACGTCGGCAACGTCAGCGCCGTCGAGGCCCTCGACGACACCGACAAGCAGTGGCTGCACGACGTGGTCCGCCGCCACCAGGAGGAGACCGGCTCCACGGTCGCCGAGAAGCTCCTGGCCGAGTGGGAGACCGCCGTCGAGCGCTTCAGCAAGATCATCCCCAGCACGTACAAGGCAGTGCTCGCCGCCAAGGACGCCGCCGAGCGAGCCGGTCTCTCCGAGACCGAGATCACCGAGAAGATGATGGAGGCGGCGATCAATGGCTGACCCGAAGGGCTTCCTGAACCACGGGCGCGAGGTCGCCAAGTCCCGCCCCGTCGACGTACGCCTCAAGGACTGGAACGAGGTCTACGTCCCCGGCTCCCTGCTGCCGATCATCAGCAAGCAGGCCAGCCGCTGCATGGACTGCGGCATCCCGTTCTGCCACAACGGCTGTCCGCTCGGGAACCTGATCCCCGAGTGGAACGACTACGCCTACCGCGAGGACTGGGCCGCCGCCTCCGAGCGTCTGCACGCGACCAACAACTTCCCGGAGTTCACCGGTCGCCTCTGCCCCGCTCCCTGCGAGTCGGCGTGCGTGCTCGGCATCAACCAGCCGGCCGTCACCATCAAGAACGTCGAGGTCTCGATCATCGACAAGGCGTGGGACAGCGGTGACGTCGAGCCGCAGATCCCGGAGCGCCTGTCCGGCAAGACCGTCGCCGTCATCGGCTCGGGCCCGGCGGGCCTCGCCGCCGCCCAGCAGCTCACCCGGGCCGGCCACACCGTCGCCGTCTACGAGCGCGCGGACCGCATCGGAGGCCTTCTCCGTTACGGCATCCCCGAGTTCAAGATGGAGAAGCGGCACATCAACCGCCGTATCGAGCAGATGCGCGCGGAGGGCACCCGCTTCCGCACCGGCATCGAGATCGGCCGCGACCTCAAGGCGACCGACCTGAAGAAGCGGTACGACGCCGTCGTCATCGCCGCCGGCGCCACGACCGCCCGTGACCTGCCGGTCCCCGGCCGCGAGCTCAAGGGCGTCCACCAGGCCATGGAGTACCTGCCGCTGGCGAACAAGGTCCAGGAGGGCGACTACGTCACCTCCCCGATCTCCGCCGAGGGCAAGCACGTCGTGGTCATCGGCGGTGGCGACACCGGCGCCGACTGCGTGGGCACCGCCCACCGTCAGGGCGCGGCCTCCGTCACGCAGCTGGAGATCATGCCCCGCCCGGGCGAGGACCGCGCGCCGCACCAGCCGTGGCCGACCTTCCCGATGCTCTACAAGGTCACGTCCGCGCACGAGGAGGGCGGCGAGCGGGTCTACTCCGTCTCCACCACCCACTTCGAGGGCGACGAGGACGGCAACGTCCAGTGGCTGCACCTCACCGAGGTCGAGTTCATCGACGGCAAGCTGACCCCGAAGCCGGGCACGGAGCGCAAGATCCCCGCCCAGCTGGTCACGCTGGCCATGGGCTTCACCGGCCCCGACCGCGACAACGGACTCGTGGACCAGTTCGGCCTGGGCCTCGACGAGCGCGGCAACATCGCCCGCGACGCCGACTTCCAGACCAACGTGCCGGGCGTGTTCGTCGCCGGTGACGCCGGCCGTGGCCAGTCGCTCATCGTGTGGGCCATCGCGGAGGGCCGCTCGGCCGCCCGCGGCTGCGACCGCTTCCTGACCGGCGCGAGCGAGCTGCCCGCGCCGATCCGGCCGACGGACCGCTCGCTGATGGTCTGACGGCACCACAAGTGGCCTGACGGTCACTCATACACGTCCCGTACAAAGGCGTACGGAACACAGACGGCGCCTGCCCACAGTCCCCGACCGGACGACTGGGCAGGCGCCGCCGCCTTGAGTCCCAGGGGCCGCCCCTCAGGCCGTCAGCTCCGACACCTTCGTGACCGCGAGCACCGCCAGCAGCACCAGCACGCCCACGCACGCGGCCGTCTGGATCAGGACCTGGCGCGGGCCGCGCGGGGCGTACGCGTAGGCGAGGGTCACCGCGGCGCCCGTCAGCAGTCCGCCCAGGTGGCCCTGCCAGGAGGTGAGGCCGGCGGAGAGCAGCAGCCACAGGAGCAGGAACGCCATGAAGCGGTTGACGGCTCTCATGTCCGCGCCGATCCGGCGGGCGAGGACGTAGTACGCGGCGCCGAGCCCGAAGATCGCGCCCGACGCGCCGACCGACTCCACGTTCACGTCGGTGAGCAACAGCTGGAGCACCGAGCCGCCGAGCGTCGACAGCAGGTACAGCGCGATGTAGCGGACCCGTCCCAGCATGGGCTCCACGACCCGGCCGAGCTGCCACAGCGAGAGCATGTTCATCACGATGTGCAGCAGCCCGAAGGTGCCCTCGGTCGGCGGCAGGTGGAGGAAACCGCTGGTCAGCAGCCGCTCCCACTGCCCGGCGACCAGGCCTTCGGCGTGGAAGTCCGAGGGGTGGCCGGAGACGTAGACGTAGTAGCCGCCGTCCGGCCCGACCAGCCGGGCGCTGAGCATCGAGAACCGGTCCAGGATCTCCGGACGCACCACCTCGGCCAGATAGGCGAGGACGTTGAGCCCGATGAGTACGGAGGTCACGAGCGGGGTCGCGGAGATCCGCCCGCCGACGAGCGTCCGGGCCTGCCGTACCGACCGCGAGCCCTCCTTCACGCACTCCACGCACTGATGGCCGACGGCCGCCTCGCGCATGCAGTCCGGGCAGATGTACCGGTCGCAGCGGGTGCAGCGGACGTGGGACTCCACCTTCGGGTGGCGATAGCAGGCGGTGACCGCGGGCCTGTCGGGCTCGGACTCGACGGCATCGGACTTGGCGGCGTCGGGCCTGACGGCCTCGGACTCTGCGGACTCGGGCTCCACAGCCGGCTCCTCAAAGGACTGGACGGACGATGAGCCGGTGGGGACGGCGGCGATCAAAATAGCGAACACCTGTGGACGGAGGGACAGGTGGGGCCGGTGGTGCCGTAATCTCGGCAGCCGTACGGACGCACTTGGGGGAGAACGTATGGCGGCGATCAGTCTCAGCAAGGTCGAGGAGACCGCGCCCGCGCTGGTCAGTCTGTACAAGAGCGCCGGTGTGTCGCTGCACAAGCACGGGCTGGACGGGGTGCGGGCCGCGGTCTATCTGGTGGTCGACTACTCCGGTTCGATGAAGCCGTACTACAAGGACGGCAGCGTGCAGGCGCTCGCCGACCGGGTGCTCGGGCTGTCGGCGCACCTCGACGACGACGGGACAGTCCCGGTGGTCTTCTTCTCGACCGACGTCGACGCCGAGACCGAGATCGCGCTCGCCGACCACCAGGGGCGGATCGAGCGGATCGTGGCCGGGCTCGGCCACATGGGCAAGACCAGCTACCACCTGGCGATGGACGCCGTCATCGATCACTACCTGGACAGCGGGTCGCGGGAACCGGCCCTGGTCGTGTTCCAGACCGACGGCGGGCCCATCAACAAGCTCGCCGCGGAACGGTACCTGTGCAAGGCGGCCCCGCTTCCGCTGTTCTGGCAGTTCATCGGCTTCGGAGACCCGGCGAGCCGGCAGTTCGACTTCCTGCGCAAGCTCGACGAGCTGGCGGTGCCGGGCAAAAGGGTGATCGACAACGCCGGGTTCTTCCACGCCGGTTCGGATCCGCGGCAGGTGTCCGACGCCGAGCTGTACGACCGCCTGGTCGCGGAGTTCCCGAAGTGGCTCGTGGCGGCCCGGGCGCAGGGGATCGTACGGGCCGCCTGACCTGTCGGCGGCCTGTTCGCCCCGTTGGCGCAGCCCCTGGGGCCATGTCACCCTGTGGGTGATCCGACGGGGAGGCGACGACCTATGCACGGCGCACGACCGGGGAACGAGGGAACAGCGGCGCGGCGGCCCGCACCGCCCGGCAAGGGCGAGAAGGTCGCCGACTGGGCGGACGGGCGGCTCGGGCTGTACGCGCTGGCCAAGGCCAACATGCGCAAGGTCTTCCCGGACCACTGGTCCTTCATGCTGGGCGAGGTCTGCCTCTACAGCTTCCTCATCCTGATCCTCACGGGCGTCTACCTCACCCTGTTCTTCGACCCGAGCACCAACGAGGTCGTCTACAACGGCTCCTACGAGCCCCTCAACGGGGTCCTGATGACGCGGGCGTACGAGTCCACGCTCGACATCAGCTTCGACGTGCGCGGCGGGCTGCTGATCAGGCAGATCCACCACTGGGCGGCGCTGGTCTTCGTCACCGGCATGCTGGTGCACATGATGCGGGTGTTCTTCACCGGCGCCTTCCGCAAGCCGCGCGAGCTGAACTGGGTGTTCGGCTGGA
Source organism: Streptomyces sp. NPDC012935 (assembly GCF_042900345.1). Taxonomy (NCBI): domain Bacteria; kingdom Bacillati; phylum Actinomycetota; class Actinomycetes; order Kitasatosporales; family Streptomycetaceae; genus Streptomyces; species Streptomyces sp. NPDC012935. The sequence goes on along the minus strand of NZ_JBIBBC010000005.1, from coordinate 326,911 downwards.
CCCTGCTGATGCTCGGCATCATCACCGGCCTGACCGGCTACTCCCTCCCCGACGACCTGCTGTCCGGCACCGGCCTGCGGTTCGCGCACGGCGCGATCCTGTCGATCCCGATCGTGGGCACCTACGTGGCGTTCTTCCTCTTCGGCGGGGAGTTCCCCGGCGAGGACTTCATCGCACGCCTCTACCCGATCCACATCCTGCTGCTGCCCGGGATCATGCTCGGCCTGGTGGTCGCCCATCTGATCCTGGTCTTCTACCACAAGCACACGCAGTACCCGGGCCCCGGCCGTAACCAGAAGACGGTCGTCGGCATGCCCTTCCTGCCGGTGTACATGGCCAAGGCGGGCGGCTTCTTCTTCCTCGTCTTCGGCGTGCTGACGGTCATGGGCGGCATCGCCAGCATCAACCCGGTGTGGGCCTTCGGGCCCTACCGCCCGGACCTGGTGACCACGGGCGCCCAGCCCGACTGGTATCTCGGCTTCTCCGAGGGCCTGATCCGGGTGATGCCGGGATGGGAGCTCAACGCCTGGGGCCACACCCTGGAACTGGGCGTCTTCATCCCCTTCTCGCTCTTCCCGCTGATCCTCCTCGCGCTCGGCGTGTATCCCTTCATCGAGGCGTGGATCACCGGCGACAAACGCGAGCACCACATCCTCGACCGGCCGCGCAACATGCCCGTGCGTACCGGCCTCGGCGCGGCCTGGCTGAGTCTGTACGCGGTGCTGCTGATCGGCGGCGGCAACGACATCGTGGCCACCCATCTGCATCTGTCGATCAACGCCATCACGTGGTTCGTGCGGGTCTCCGTCTTCGTCGTGCCGGTCCTCACCTTCTACGTGACCAAGCGGATCTGTCTCGGGCTGCAGCGCCGGGACCGGGCAAACGTGCTGCACGGCAGGGAGACGGGCACCATCAAGCGGCTCCCGCACGGTGCGTACGTCGAGGTCCACGAGCCTTTGTCGCAGGGACAGCTGTTCACGCTCACCCAGCACGAGCAGGAGGCGCCGTACGAGATCGGTCCGCTCGTCGACGCGGGCGGCGTCCGGCGCCGGGTCAGACCGGTCCAGCGGGTGCGGGCCCGGCTGGCGCGGGCGATGTTCGGGCCGACGACGCGGATCACCAAGCCGACGGTGGAGGAGTACCGCGAGGTCACCAGCGGCGATCACCACTGAGCACCTCGGCCCTGCACCGGTTGGGGCTGCCCCAGGCGGTGCGCAAGGCGCGGGCCTTGGTCAGCCACAGCGACAGGTCGTACTCCGCCGTGTAGCCGATCGCGCCGTGCAACTGCAGCGCCGTACGGGCGGCGGCGTACGCGGCCTCGCAGGCGGTGACCTTCGCGGCGGCGATGTCGGCGGGCGCCATGGTGAGCGCGGCGCCGAAGAGCAGCGGCCGGGCGAACTCCAGGCCGATCTTCGCGTCGGCCAGCCGGTGCTTCACCGCCTGGAACGAGCCTATGGGGGCACCGAACTGGGTGCGCTGCTTGACGTAGCCGACGGTTCTGTCGAGCAGCGCGAGACCGACGCCGAGGGCTTGGGCGGCGGTGGCGAGACGGGCGTGGGCGAGCGTGTGCGGCGTGGGGGGATCCGGGCTGAGGAGTTCGCCGCCGGGTTCGAGGGACGTGAGGCGGCGGGCCGGGTCCAGGGAGGGGCGTACGGGGCCATGGCCGGGGGAGAGGTACAGGCCGTCGGGGGTGAGAGCGAGGCGGGTCGTGGCCACGTCGCCGTCCAGGGCATACGGTGCCGGCCACGCCAGCGTCGCCATGGCCTCGCCCGCCGCCAGGGCCGGCAGGAGCCGCTTGGCGGGGCCGGGGTCCGGCAGTTCGGCGAGCAGCGACGCCGCCGTGACCGTCTCCACGAGCGGGCCGGGCACGGCATGCCGCCCCAGCTCCATGAAGGCGAGGGCGAGTTCGACGGGCCGCGGCCCCAGCCCGTCGTATGCCTCGGGAACCGCCAGCGCGAACACTCCCGCGTCCGCGATACGGGACCACAGAGCCCGCCCACTCGCATGCTCGCCACGGCTCCAGTCCCGCACGACCGACGGCGTGTCCGCCGCCGTCAGCATCGAATCCAAGGAGTGTGCGAAGGCCCGCTGCTCGGGGTCGAGGAGAAACCGCATCAGCGCCTCCCTTTGGGCAAGCCCAGCAACCGCTCCGCGATGATGTCGCGCTGGATCTCGTTCGTGCCGGCGTAGATGGGCCCCGCGAGGGAGAAGACGTAGCGCTCGGACCAGTCGGTGTCGGTCAGTTCGCCGTCGGGGCCCAGGAGGTCGAGGGCTGCTTCGTGCAGGGCGATGTCGTACTCCGACCAGAAGACCTTGTTCAGGCTGGACTCCGGGCCGATGGACTCGCCGCCCAGGAAGCGGCAGGCCGCGGCGAGGGTGAAGAGCTGATAGGCACGGGCGCCGATCAGGGCGTCGGCCACGCCTTTCCTCGCGCTCTCGGGGCTGCCCCGGTCCTGCCAGAGCGCGTGGAGGCGGTCGGCGCTCGCCAGGAAACGGCCGGGGGAGCGCAGCATCAGGCCGCGTTCGTTGCCCGCCGTCGACATCGCGATGCGCCAGCCCTGGCCCGGCTCGCCGATCACGTCCTCGTCGGGCACGAACACCTCGTCCAGGAACAGTTCCGCGAAGGCGGGCTTGCCGTCGAGGCGGGCGATGGGGCGGACCGTGACACCGCGGGCGCGCAGGTCGAACATCAGGTAGGTCAGGCCCTGGTGGGGCTTCGGCGCGTCCGGGTCGGTGCGGAACAGGCCGAACGCGCGGTCGGCGAAGGCCGCGCGTGAGGACCACGTCTTCTGGCCGGTCAGCAGCCAGCCGCCCGCCGCGCGCGTGGCCCTCGACTTCAGGGACGCCAGATCCGAGCCCGCCTCCGGCTCCGACCACGCCTGGGCCCAGATCACCTCGCCGGTGGCCATGGGAGGCAGGACACGGGCGCGCTGCTCCTCGGTGCCGTGGTCGAAGAGGGTCGGGGCGAGGAGGCTGACGCCGTTCTGGTTGACGCGGCCCGGTGCGCCCGCCGCGTAGTACTCCTCCTCGAACAGCAGCCACCGCAGGAGCGAGGCGTCCCTGCCGCCGTAGGCCGTCGGCCAGTTCACCACCGACCAGCGTTCCGCGGCGAGGTCTGCCTCCCACGCCCGGTGTGCGGCGAAGCCCTCCTCGGTCTCCAGGGAGGGGAGCGGATCGGGCGGCACCTGCGCGCGCAGCCAGGCACGGGCCTCGGCGCGGAACGCCTCGTCGGCGGCCGAGTGGGTGAGGTCCACCGGTCGTGCTCCCTCCCTGCGAGCCCTGCAAGCCTCAAGGGCACTACGCGCCCTGCGAGTCTTCCCTAACAAGTGTTTGGTAGGTTAGCGTGCTGCCATGACAAACGTCGAGGCGCCGACGCCCGTTCCCGGGCACGGACTGCTCCGCGGGCGCACGGCCGTCGTCACCGCGGCTGCCGGCGCCGGCATCGGCGGGGCGACCGCGCGCCGCTTCCTCGAAGAGGGCGCCCGCGTGCTGATCAGCGACGCGCACGCGCGGCGCCTGAAGGAGTACGAGGCGGAGCTGGCGCGGGAGTTCGAGGGCGCGGTGGCGTCGGCGGTGTGCGATGTCACCGACGAGACGCAGGTGCAGGCGCTGCTCGACACCGCCGTGGCCGAGCACGGCCGACTGGACGTGGTCGTCAACAACGCGGGCCTCGGAGGGACTTCGCCGCTCGTCGACATGACCGACGAGCAGTGGTCGAAGGTCCTCGACGTGACCTTGAACGGCACGTTCAGATGCACCCGGGGCGCCCTGCGCCGGATGCGGGACACCGGCGGTGTGATCGTCAACAACGCCTCCGTCGTCGGCTGGCGCGCGCAGGCCGGACAGGCGCACTACGCGGCCGCGAAGGCGGGCGTGATGGCCCTGACCCGGTGCGCCGCGATCGAGGCGGCCGAATTCGGGGTGCGGGTCAACGCGGTGGCACCGAGCCTCGCCATGCACCCGCACCTGGCGAAGGTGACCACGCCCGAGCAGCTGGAGGAACTGACCGCGCGTGAGGCCTTCGGCCGGTACGCCGAGCCCTGGGAGGTGGCCAACGTGATCGTCTTCCTGGCCTCGGAGTACTCCTCGTACATGACGGGCGAGATCGTCTCCGTCAGCAGCCAGCACGCCTAGGACGACAATGGACCCGTGCCGACCAAGAAGAAGCCCCAGGTGACCGCCACCGGAAAGCCCGCGGCCGCCGCCGCTCAGGCGCGCCGCCGCGAACTCCTCGACACCGCCGCCGAGGTCTTCGCCGAGCAGGGCTACAACGCCACCACCGTACGCAAGATCGCCGACCACGCGGGCATGCTCGCAGGCAGCCTCTACTACCACTTCGACTCCAAGGAGTCGATGCTCGAGGAGATCCTGCGCTCCTTCCTCGACGAGCTGTGGAGCGGCTACGACGCCGTCCTGGAGGCCGAGCTCGACCCGCGCGAGACGCTGGAGGCGCTGGTCACCGAGTCGTTCCGGGAGATCGACCGGCATCGCGCCGCCGTCGCGATCTACCAGAAGGAGAACCGGCAGCTGGTGGCGCAGGAGCGGTTCGCGTTCCTCGCCGATTCGCAGCGCAAGTTCGAGAAGGCGTGGCTGTCCACGCTGGAGCGCGGGGTCGCGGCCGGGGTGTTCCGGTCCGACCTCGACGTCCGGCTCACCTACCGGTTCGTGCGGGACACGGTGTGGGTCGCCGCGTCCTGGTACCGGCCCGGCGGACAGCACACCCCGGAGGAGATCGCCCGGCAGTACCTGTCGATGGTGCTGGACGGGATCGCCGTTCGCACATAACCCACTGGTCCCATTGGGGAGTTGCCATGGCCGAGGCCTACATAGTCGAAGCGGTCCGTACGCCCGTGGGGCGGCGTAAAGGAGGGCTCAGCGCGGTCCATCCGGCCGACCTGGGCGCGCATGTGCTCAAGGAGCTGGTGGCGCGCGCGGGCATGGACCCGGTGGCCGTGGAGGATGTCGTGTTCGGCTGCCTGGACGCCGTCGGGCCACAGGCCGGGGACATCGCGCGGACCTGCTGGCTGGCCGCGGGGCTGCCCGAGGAGGTCCCGGGGGTGACCGTGGACCGGCAGTGCGGGTCCTCGCAGCAGGCCGTGCACTTCGCGGCGCAGGGCGTGTTGTCCGGTACCCAGGACCTGGTGGTCGCGGGCGGCGTGCAGAACATGTCGATGATCCCCATCGCCTTCGCCACCCGGCAGGCCGCCGAGCCGCTCGGCCTCACGGCGGGCCCCTTCGCGGGCAGCGAGGGCTGGCGGGCGCGGTACGGGCAGAAGCCGGTCAACCAGTTCGCCGGCGCCGAGATGATCGCCGCCAAGTGGGGGATCAGCAGGCAGGACCAGGAGGAGTTCGCGCTGCGCTCGCACCGGCGGGCGCTGCGGGCGATCGACGAGGGGCGCTTCGAGCGGGAGGTCGTGCCCTACCGGGACGTCGCCGTCGACGAGGGGCCGCGCCGGGACACCTCCCTGGAGAAGATGGCCGGGCTGAAGCCCGTCATCGACGGCGGCACGATCACGGCCGCCTGTTCCTCGCAGGTCTCAGACGGCGCGGCGGCGATGCTGCTCGCCTCGGAGCGGGCGGTGCGCGAGCATGGGCTCAGGCCCCGGGCCCGGGTGCACCACCTCTCGGTACGCGGCGAGGACCCCATCCGCATGCTCACCGCGCCCATCCCCGCCACGGCTCACGCCCTGAAGAAGACCGGCCTGTCGATCGACGACATCGACCTCGTGGAGATCAACGAGGCCTTCGCGCCGGTCGTCCTGGCCTGGCTGAAGGAGACCGGCGCCGACCCCGCCAAGGTCAACGTCAACGGCGGCGCCATCGCCCTCGGCCACCCCCTCGGCGCGACCGGCGTGAAGCTGATGACGACCCTCCTGCACGAACTGGAGCGCACGGGCGGCCGGTTCGGGCTTCAGACGATGTGCGAGGGCGGGGGACAGGCCAACGTGACGATCATCGAGCGGCTGTGACCTCAGCCGCCCAGTGAGAAGCCCAGGACCACGCCCGCGGACACCTCCACCATCCCCGGCGCGAGGTCGCCCGCGGAAGCGCCGCCACCGCCGCCGTGCCCGCGGTACTGGCGGAACTCGTACGACTCGGAGTCCACGTCCTGGATGTGCACCACCGTCCCCAGGGGCACGCCGGCGGCCTCCGTGTAGACCTCGGCCTTGCGCCGGGCGGCTGCCACCGCCCGGCGGCGCGCCTCGTCCCGCAGCGCGGGCTTGTCGTGTACGTCGAACTCGACGCCGTCGATGCTGCGGGCGCCGGCCTCCACCGCGTCCACGATGAGCTGCTGGAGGTCGTCCAGCGCCTCGGTCTCGACGACGTACTGGGCCTGGCAGAGGTAGCCGAGGAACTTCCGCGCGCCATTGGCATGGCCGTACTCCGAACTGAGCCTGAGCCGGGAGCCGGAGACCGAGGAGTCCGGTATCCCGTGCCGGCGCACCACCTCGCGCAGCCTCGTCACCGCCGTGCCGGCCTCGTGGAACGCCTGGTCGGGGGCGGGCTCCAGCACCTCCACGCCCAGCTTCACGCGCACCAGCTGCGGCTCCGCCCGCACACTGCCCGCGCCAAAAACACTGAGCCCCCAGGGCTCCTTGATCGTCTCCGTCATGCGGGCATTGAAGCACCGCCCACCGGCAGCCCGCTCATGGTTTGCGCGGCCTGGGCCATGATCCGCTCCACCAGTTCCGCGCACGACGGCAGGTCGTCGATGACACCGGCGACCTGCCCGGACGCCATCACCCCCAGATCCGTACGGCCGTCCACCATCGCCGACTTGAGCAGCATCGGTGTGTTGGCGGCGAGCAGGACCTGGCTCCAGGTGAGGTCCTTGCCGTGCCGCAGCGAGAGGCCGTCGCGGACCAGTTGCCGCCAGGTCAGTCCGGACAGCCGCCTGAAGCCCACCGCCCGCCGCAGGGCATGGACCAGCGCGCTCGCGCGGCCGGCGTTCTCCAGCTCGGCCACCAGCTCCGTACGCAGCATCCGATGGGGCAAGCCGTCGACCGCCCGTGTGACCGTGACGTCCCGGACCGTCGCCGCCAGATACCGCGCCTTCACCGCGTCCGGCACCGTCGAGTCCGAGGTCAGCAGGAACCGGGTGCCCATGGCGACGCCCGCCGCCCCGTAGGCCAGCGCGGCGACCAGACCCCGGCCGTCGTGGAAACCGCCCGCCGCCACCACCGGTATGTCCACGGCATCGACCACCTGCGGCAGCAGCACCGTCGTCGCCACCTCGCCGGTGTGCCCGCCACCCTCCCCGCCCTGCACGATCACCGCGTCCGCGCCCCACGCCGCGACCTTCTCGGCATGCCGCCGGGCACCGATCGAGGGCACGACGACCACACCCGCGTCCTTGAGCTCGGCGATCAGCTCACGCGACGGCGCGAGGGCGAACGAGGCGACGCGCACCCCCTCTTCGATCATGACGCCGACCCGGTCGCCGGCGTCCGCGGCGTCCGCCCGCAGATTCACGCCGAACGGCGCGTCCGTACGGGACTTGACCTCGCGTATCGCCTCTCGCAGCCGGTCGACGGTCATCGTCGCCGAGGCCAGGATGCCCAGCGCCCCCGCGTTCGCCGTCGCCGAGACCAGCCGGGGGCCCGCCACCCAGCCCATCCCCGTCTGCACGATCGGGTGGCGGACGCCGACCAGCCGGGTCAGCGGTGTCTCCATCACGCACCGACCTCCCTGGCGCGGGAGTTCTCCGGGTCGATCACCTCGCGGATGAGCCGCAGCTCCTCGGCGGTGGGCTCGCGGGTCGGCGGTACGTCGTCGGGGACGGCCAGGTCGAAGCCGGTGGCCTCCCTGACCTGAGCCGGCGTGACTCCCGGATGCAGCGAGGCCGGGCGCATCGAGTGGTCCGGCGTGGCGAAGTCGAAGACGCCGAGGTCGGAGACGACACGGGGGATGCGGTGGTACCGGGCGTCGCCGGCGTGGTCGTAGCCGACTCCGCAGACCATGTCGACCTTCTCGACGAAGACCCGCCGGGAATGCCTGGGGATCCAGTAACTGGTCGGATTGTTCAGGGTGTTGACCGGTGCGCCCCGCACTCCCAGCAGCTGCCGCTTCGGTTGCTCCCAGTCGCCGATGCACGAGATGTTCTGGTTGCCGAAGCGGTCGATCTGGCTCGCGCCCATCATCACGTGCCGCCTGCCACCGCTGACCAGCGCCAGATGCTGCCGGTACGGCAGCCAGCCCTCGGCCGTGCCGTCCGGGCGGACCAGCATCGCCTCGCCGTCGGTCAGCAGCAGGTCCGGCGCGAAGGTCAGCCGGGCCAGCCGGGCCCCCACGGACGGGATGAGGCCCATCGGGCTCGCCAGGATCTCACCGGCGTCGCGCCAGGCCTCGGCGCAGGCGATCACGCAGTACTCGGCGCGGGTGGCCCCTCCCACGGCCTGACTCATGTCCCCACGTCGGCTCACGTCCCCTCCTTGGCCGCCGCCTGGTACGCCTGCTCGTCCCCGCCCAGGAAGCGTGCCGCGAACTCCGGCCAGGGGGTGGTCGCGTATGTCTTCTGGAAGGCCTCGTCCCGGCCGTAGTCGGGGGCGCAGGACGTGAAGTGCGCGCCGTTCGGAGCCTCGACCACGCCCGTCACCGTGTGCCGCTTGATCAGCAGCGACTGCGGTGGCGCCTCCTTCGTCAGCTCCGCCGTGTCGACGACCCGTTCGCAGGAGACGTACGCCGTGTCCGCCGCAGCGCAGAACAGGTCGTCGAAGTACGGGTCGGGGCCCAGATACTGACCGTTGCCCTGCCGGTCGGCGCGGTTCACATGGACCAGGGCCGCGTCCAGGCGCAGGGCGGGCATGGCGACGAACGTCTCCCCGTCGTCGTACGGCGAAGTCACCGTCCGCAGACCGGGGTTGACCCGCATCACGTCCGAACCGATCCCGGCCCGCACGGGCAGGAACGGCAGCCGGTTCGCCGCCGCGTGCAGCCCCCACATGAACATGGCCTCGTCGATCTCCGTCAGTTCGAAGGCGCCGCCCTCGCGTGCCGCCCGGTAGTGCGGTTCGAGGGGGATCGAGTCGAGGGTGACGAACGCCGCGACCAGCTTCCGCACCCGTCCGGCAGCGGCCAGCATGCCCACGTCCGGACCGCCGTACGAGACGACGGTGAGGTCGGTGACGTCGGACCGGAGCAGGGCCCTGACCAGGGCCATCGGTTTGCGGCGCGAGCCCCAGCCGCCGATGCCGAGGGTCATGCCGCTGCGCAGCCTCGATGCGACCTCGTCGGCGGTCATCGTCTTGTCACTCACCTACGCACCCTTCTCTCCGAAGGTGTCACGGACCCGGTCGGCCACCCCGCTGAGGTTGGCCTCGAAGGTGAATCCCTGCTCGAAGCGGTAGCTGCGGTGCACGTCGACGGGGTCGATGCCGTTGATGGCCGCCTTCGCCAGGCGCAGCAGCTGCCCGTCCTTCGCGGCGATCTCACCGGCCAACCCCAGGGCGGCGGCGTGCAGTTCCGCGCGCGGTACGACCCGCCACACCGAGCCGTGCGCGTGCAGCTCGGCCGCGGTCGCCGTGCGCGAGGTGTAGTACAGCGCGCGCATGAGGTGCGGGGGGACCAGCCGGGCCAGATGCGTGGCAGCGCCCAGGGCTCCCCGGTCCAGCTCGGGCAGCCCGAAGGTGGCGTCCTCGCTCGCCACGATCGCGTCCGCGTTGCCCACCAGGCCGATGCCGCCGCCCAGGCAGAAGCCGTGCACCGCCGCCACGACGGGCACCTCGCAGTCGTACACGGCGCCGAAGGCCTGCGCGCAGGCGTGGTTGACGCCGATCAGCGCGCGGTGCCCGTCCCGCTGGATCTCCTTGATGTCCACGCCCGCGTTGAACCCGCGTCCCTCGGCCGCGAGCACGACACACCGGATCTCCGGATCGCGGCCGGCCGCCCGCACGGCGTCGGCCAGGGCGTACCAGCCGTCCACCGGCAGGGCGTTCACCGGTGGGAAGTCGACCGTGACGACGGCGATCCCGGTCTTCTCCGCCCCCTTTTCCGGAGACGAGGTGGAGACACTCATGGCCGCATCAGCTACCTTTCCACCAAACGTTTGTTAGGTGAAGGGTAGCCGGGAATGGGGCTGGACGGGAAGGTCGTGGTCGTCACCGGCGGTACGCGCGGTGTCGGTGCCGGGATTGCGAAGACGTTCGTGCAGGCCGGCGCCCACGTCGTCGTCTGCGCGCGCAGACCACCCGAAGTCCCGCTCCCAGGAGTGGAATTCAGGCCGCTCGACCTCCGGGACCCGGAAGCCGTCCGGGCCTTCTTCGCGGCCCTGCCCCGCCTCGACGTCCTGGTCAACAACGCGGGTGGCACGCCGTACCGGCGGTTGACGGACGCGGATGCCGTCCGGCACGCGCGCGTGATCGAACTGAACCTGGTCGCGCCGCTCACGGCCTCCCTGGCCGCGTACGAGCACCTGAAGCGCGCACGAGGCTCGGTGGTGATGATCGGCAGCGTCAGCGGCGGCCGTCCGTCGCCCGGGTCGGCGGCCTACGGGGCGGCCAAGGCCGGGCTGGAGAGCCTGGCCCGGTCGATGGCAGTGGAGTGGGCGCCGGAGGTGCGGGTCAACACGCTGGTCGTCGGCATGGTCCGCACGGAGCAGTCCCACCTCCACTACGGCGGCGAGGACGGCATCGCCGGCGTCTCCCGCACCGTCCCGCTCGGCCGCCTCGCCGAACCGTCCGACGTCGGCGCGGCCGCCGCCTTCCTCGCCTCCGACACCGCCGCCTACATCAGCGGGGCGAGCCTGCTCGTGCACGGCGGGGGCGAGCGGCCGGTGTTCCTGGAAGCAGCGACGGTCAACAAGGAGGCATGACATGGGCCGGATGTGTGAAGGGCGGGTCGTCGTCGTGACGGGCGGGGGGCGCGGGCTCGGGCGCGCGCACGCGCTCGCGTTCGCGGCCGAGGGGGCGAGGGTCGTCGTCAACGACCTCGGTGTCGACCTCGACGGCGCCCCGGCCGCCGACAGCCCCGCCCGGCAAGTGGTCGACGAGATCCGTGCGGCGGGCGGCGAGGCGGTTGCGCACGGGGGCGACGTGGCGACCGGCGCCGGGGCGGCATCGCTGGTGGCGGGCGCGCTGGAGACGTACGGGCGGCTCGACACGCTCGTCAACAACGCCGGGTTCCTGCGGGACCGGATGCTGGTCAACCTCGACGAGGACGACTGGGACGCCGTCGTACGGGTCCACCTCAAGGGCCACTTCCTGCCCCTGAAGCACGCGGCCGCGTACTGGCGGGCGGAGGCGAAGGCGGGCCGTGCCCCTGTCGCCCGAGTCGTCAACACGAGCAGCGGGGCGGGGCTGTTGGGCTCGCTCGGGCAGGGCAACTACAGCGCCGCGAAGGCCGGAATCGTCGGGCTGACCCTGGTCGCCGCGGCCGAGTTCGCCCGCTACGGCGTCCAGGTCAACGCGATCGCCCCGGCGGCGCGTACCCGGATGACGGAGCGGGCCTTCGCCGAGACGATGACGGCCCCCGAGGCCGGCTTCGACGCCATGGCCCCGGAGAACGTCTCCCCGCTGGTCGTCTGGCTGGGTTCGGCCGCGAGTGACGCAGTGACGGGGCGGGTCTTCGAGGTGGAGGGCGGGCGGATCACGGTGATGGAGGGATGGCGGGCGGGACCGACGGCGGACAAGGGGGCGCGGTGGACCCCGGGGGAGGCGGGGGAGGCGGCGGTGAAGCTGCTGGGGGAGGCGGGGGTGCCGGGGGCGGTGTACGGGGCGTGAGGTTGCATCGCCCTGCGGGTGGGGCGAAGCGCTACGTGTCGCACTCCAGCACCGTCCGGCACAACCCGCACCGCGCCCGAACCCTCCCCCGCACCGGCACCCGAATCCGCTGCTGACACGTGGGGCACGGGAACGACACCCGCAGCGGCCCCCGCCCGTCCGGTGTGAACGTATACGGCACCCCCGGCTGGGCCCCCGCTCCGTGATGGTCCTGGGCGTGACGCCGATCGCGGGCGTAGCGGCGCCGCCCCGCCCATCCGGCCGCCGTCAGCGGAGGCTGCTGCTCGTCGCGGCGGGCCTCGGCCATGCCCTTCATATACGCCGTGTACGCCTGCGGACTCGTGAACCACACCGAGGGGTCCTCGGCGAAGACCAGCGCCCGCTTGGCGAGGACGTATCCGAACTCCTCCGGCGTCAGATACCCCAGCTTCTGCGAGGACGCCGAGTCCTCCCGGTACGCGTCGAGAAGCAGCCAGCCCGCCCCGAGATACGTCGTCGCCGTGTCCGTGAGGATCTCGTTGTCGCGCGTGCCGGGGAGGGACAGTCCGAGGCGATGCAGGTACACATGCATCACCTCATGGGCCAGTGCCGCGCCGATGTCCCGGCGATGGGTGCGGAAGCGGTCGTTCAGCTCGATGAAGTACTCGGGCCCGGCGGTGAGTTCGACACTCGCCGCGTGGGTCATCTCCCGGAAGCTGACGATCAGACGTGCGTCCGGCAGGCGGTAGTGCCGCACCAGTTCGCGGGCCACCCGCTGCGCACCCAGATACAGATCGTCCGTGTCGCAGAACGCCACATCGGCAGGCACCACACTGGTCCCGAACGTCTGGACGGTGTCGTAGGAAAGCCGCCTGTAGAGCGCGGTGATCGAGGCCCGCACCGTCTCCAGGTGCGGGAAGCCGTGCTGGACCGGTCCGCCGTTCGCCACGCCCGTACCCCCAAGACGCCTTGAACCCGATTCCACTCTACGGGGATGTGAGGGGATTTTCCCTGGTGGGGTTCCACGCCCGGAGCGTGAGATCCGTCCTTGCCAGGCAGGCCATCTGATCTTCATACTGCGGGCCGCTCAACACGCCATGAAAGGACGTATGTTGACCCCCAGCTCGCCGAAGAGAAGCGGCATAACCCTGGCGAAGAGGGCCGCGGCGGTGGGTGCCGTCGCGCTCGCGGTCGCCTCCCTCCAGCCCCTCAGCGCGCAGGCCGCGTCCACCCGCATCGTCGGTGGAACGCCCGCCGCGCAGAATGAGTTCCCGTTCATGGTCCATCTCTCGATGGGTTGCGGCGGGGCGCTCTACAAGAAGGACGTCGTCCTGACCGCGGCCCACTGCGTGCCGGGCTCCGGCAACAACACCCGCATCACCGTCACCGCGGGTGTCAACGACCTCGACTCCGCCTCCGCGATCAAGGTCAAGTCGACGAAGGTCAAGGTGGCCCCCGGCTACGACGGCACCGGCAAGGACTGGGCGCTGATCAAGCTCGCCCGGCCCATCGACAAGCCGACGCTGAAGATCGCCACCACGGACCGCTACAACCGCGGCATGTTCACGATCGCCGGCTGGGGCGACACCAAGGAGGGAGCCAACACGGGCACGACCAAGCTCCGTAAGGCGAGCGTCCCCTTCGTCGCCGACCGGGTGTGCAAGCGCCACTACGGAAACCGGCTGGTGTCGAAGGAGGAACTGTGCGCCGGCTATCAGCGCGGCGCCATCGACACCTGCCAGGGCGACTCCGGCGGCCCCATGTTCCGCAAGGACGACGCGGGCAAGTGGATCCAGGTCGGCATCGTGAGCTGGGGCGACGGCTGCGCCCGCCCCGGTGTGCCCGGCATCTACACCGAGGTCAGCCACTTCGCGAAGGACATCGCCCGCGCGGCGGGCGCGCTGTAGCCAGCCGAGGCACCCGCGTGCGTCAGACGGCCCGGAGGGCAGGGGCCTGCGCCTCGCCGGACCGGGCCGTCCCCTCGAGCTCCAGCAGCCACACGTCGTTGCCGCCCTCCCTCAGGACGGGCCCAGGTACGTACAGCGAGCACTGCGGGCCCGTGGACCAGTAACGGCCGAGGCTGAAGCCGTTGATCCACACGAACCCGCGGGTCCGGCCCGGCAGCTCCAGACGGGCGTCACCGGCGCCCCGCACCATGACGGTGCCCCGGTACAGCCCCGGGGCACCGTCCCCCGGCAGCTCCCGCGACGGCACCGCCCGGACCCTCTCGATCTCGTCCAGCACCTCCAGCCGCAGCCCCCGCGCGCGTACGTCGTGCAGGTACTGCCGCTCATGCAGCACGCCCCCGGTGATCCCCTTGCGCTCGCCCAGCCGCGGCCCGTAGTTGACCCGCCCCAGGGACTCCACCCACAGCTCCACGCGCGCGTACCCGGCGACAGGCTCCTTCAGGCAGGCGTCGCCCTCCGTGAGCACCCCGGCCCGCTCCCCGTCGACGTACGCCACGGCGAGGTCCCGCAGCCCGCGCACCGTCAGCGGATACGGCTGCCGCGGCCCCGGCACCGTCACCTCGTACCGCACCAGGCCGCGCTCGACGCCGAGTTCCTCGAAGGAGGGCGGGACGGGACCTGACGACTGTGGGCCGCCCAGCGTCGCCAGTACGCCGCCCAGGGGCGCCCAGTCGGTCAGGACCGCCTCGGCCGGCGCGCCCAACGACGGGGGTGCGGGCGGGACTTCGGGCAGCGGGCCGTCGGCGTGGTCGGCGAGGATCTTCCGGAAGGCCCAGAACTTCTCCGTGGGGCGGCCGTACTCGTCGATCGGGGCGTCGTAGTCGTACGACGTCACATCGGGCTCCAGCGGCCCGTCGTGCAGCGCGCCGCCGCCCCGGTTGGCGCCCGCCCAGCCGGCGAAGCTCGTGCCGCCGTGCGCCATGTACAGGTTCACCGACGCCCCGCACTCGAGGATCTCCCGCAGGGCCGCCGCCGCGTCCTGGGGATCGCGTACGACGTGCTCGCCGCCCCAGTGGTCGAACCAGCCGCACCAGAACTCCATGCACATCAGCGGACCGCCGGGGCGGTGTCGGCGCAGCGTCTCGAACGCCTCACGCGCGTGGGAGCCGAAGTTCACCGTCGCCAGGACCCCCGGGACCGAGCCGCCGGAGAGCATGTGGTCCTCGGGGCCGTCCGAGGTGAAGAGCGGGACCGTGACGCCCTCGGTGCGCAGCACGTCGGCCAGCCACCGCAGGTAAGCCGCGTCGGAACCGTAACTTCCGTACTCGTTCTCGACCTGCACCATGATCACCGGGCCGCCGCGGTCGAGCTGCCGGGGCACGATCTCGGGCAGGAGGTGCCTGAACCAGCTCGCCACGTGACCCAGGTAGCGCTCGTCACGGGTACGCGCGCGTGCGCCCACCTCGGCCGTCAGCCAGTACGGCAGCCCGCCGTTCTCCCACTCGGCGCAGATGTACGGCCCCGGCCGCACGACCGCCCACAGCCCCGCCTCCCGGGCCGCGTCCAGGAACCGGCCCAGCGCCTGCACGTCCCGGCGTCGGCCCGGCTGCGGCTCGTGCAGGTTCCACGGCACGTACGTCTCCACGCAGTTGAGGCCCATCGCCCGCAGCATCGCCAGCCGGTGCCCCCACTGCGCCTCGTGCACCCGGAAGTAGTGCAGCGCGCCGGACAGCAGCCGCACCGGCCGCCCGTCCAGCAGAAAGTCTTCGTCCCCCACCGTGAACTCGCTCATGCGCCCACCCTCGCCTCTGGCGCAGGTCAGGGTCCATGGACAAAGATCGGCGCTGCTTGGACCGAAGGACGGGGCCGGTGGCACGCGAACAGCGGACGGGACCGGCGGCGCGGACGGGAGGCACGTGGATGTACCACACCTGGATGCGCTTCTTCACGCCCGGCCCCGCACACCACCGCCTCGGCCTCGCCTGCCTCGGCGTGGGCCTCCAGTACGGCGCCCTGCCGACCGTCGGGCCGAGGGTCCTGGACCACCATGTCGCCGTCGTGATCAGCACCGGCAGCGGCTGGTACGCCGCCCCCGACGGCCGCCGTACGACCGTCACCGCGCCCGCGCTGCTGTGGCTGACCCCCGGAGCGCCGCACCACTACGCGCCCGACCCCGGCACCGGCTGGGACGAGGGCTTCGTCGACTTCACCGGGCCCGCCGCACCGACGTACACCGAACTCGGCTACATCGAGCCCGGCCGGCCCGTCGTGCCGCTCTCGGACGCCGCCGGCCCACGTGCCGTCATCGGGCGCATCGCCCGCGCCGCGCGCCGCGACAACCCCCTGCTGGAGGTGGAGACCGGCGCCGCCGTCCACGAGCTCCTCGTCGCCCTGCGCCGCACCCGCGCCGACCTCGCACCCGACGGCGACCAGGTCCTCAAGGCCCTCGCCCGCGACGCGTGCCTGCCGCTGACGGTCGCCGACCACGCCGCCCGGCACGGCATGACCCCCGCCGAACTGCGCACCGCCGTGCGGCGCGGCGCCGGGTGCAGCCCCAAGGACTATCTGCTCGGCATCCGCCTGGGCCGCGCCAAGGAGCTGCTCGCCGCCACCGAACTGCCCGTCGCCGCCGTCGCCCGCCGCGTCGGCTACGACGACCCCGCCTACTTCTCCCGCCTGTTCACCCGCCGCGTCGGCATGGCCCCGGTCCGCTTCCGCGCCCAGCAGGGCCGCACCGTCCCCGGCGGCTGGAGCAACCAGGTCCCCGACCCCGACGATCCACCCGTGATCGAACGAACGACCAACTGAGCGGGCCCCGTAGGCTGGGCGCTCATGACCAGCAACACGTCCTCCGGCGACGTCGACCCGGCCGTCCGTGAAGAGCTCGCCCGGCTGCGCGACAGCATCGACAACATCGACGCGGCCGTCGTCCACATGCTCGCCGAGCGCTTCAAGTGCACCCAGCAGGTCGGCCACCTCAAGGCCGAGCACCAGCTCCCGCCCGCCGACCAGGCCCGCGAGGCGCGCCAGATCGCCCGCCTGCGCACCCTCGCCGAGAACGCCAAGCTGGACCCGGCCTTCGCGGAGAAGTTCCTCAACTTCATCATCGCCGAGGTCATCAGGCACCACGAGAGCATCGCCGAGGACACCGTCAACGGCACCGCGTCCACGCCCAACCGCTCCTAGGCCCCGCCGGGACGACGGGATGCAGACAGACCCTCCGCGAGGGAGTGACACGGCGGCCCGGGAGGGGCATGCTGCGCTGTGCACCGCATGTCAGCTGACGCGCACTCCCCGTCAGCACCCCGGACATACCCTGGATGTCCACGCGGGAGGGACGTCGGGCCATGCCGTCGGATGCCAAGATCCTCATTGTCGACGATCACGAGGACACGCTGTACGCGCTGGAGAGCGCCCTGGCCCCGCTGGGGTACCTGCTGGCCCGGGCCACCAACGGTGACGAGGCCCTCAAGCAGGTGCTCCGCGGAAAGGTCGGCCTCCTGCTCCTGGACGTGCGCATGCCCGGCGTCAGCGGCCTGGACGTCGTGCGCTACATGCGACGGGTGGAGCAGACCCAGCACATACCGGTCATCCTCCTCACCGGCTTCGGCGCGGACCACGAACTGACCTCCACCGCCTTCCGGCTCGGCGTCGCCGACCTCGTCCTGAAGCCCATCGACCCCTGGGCGCTGCGCACCAAGGTCCGCTACCTGTACGACGCCCACGAGCGCCACCGCGCACTGGAGGCGGAGGTCCGGGAGTTACGCGCCCTGGTCAAGGACCATGCCGAGGTCGAGGAACCCGGCCCGCGGCCGGCTCTGCCCCACCCGGACGCCCGTGTTCCGCCACAGCGCGACAGCCCGGCGGGGAACCGGACATAGCGTACGTAGTGATCCACCCCTGTGCCTTGTCAGCGGCATCAGGCAGCATGTCCTGCATGTCCGTACTGACGCGCGACGAAGCGCAGACCCGTGCCCAGCTTCTCGATGTCCACCGCTACACGATCGAACTCGATCTGACCACCGGGGACACGACCTTCGACTCGCGGACCGTCATCAGGTTCACCACGCGCGCCGACGCGGACACGTTCGTCGAGATCAAGCCTGCCGAGCTGCGCTCCGTCACGCTGGACGGACACCCCCTGGACCCGGAGACCCTGGACGACAACCGCCTGCCCCTGAAGAACCTCACCGCCGGTGAGCACGAACTGCGCATCGACGCGGCCATGCGCTACTCCCGCACCGGCGAGGGCATGCACCGCTTCACCGACCCCACCGACGGCGAGAGCTACGTCTACACCCAACTGGCGATGGACGACTGCAAGCTGGTCTTCCCCGCCTTCGACCAGCCCGACCTGAAGGCCGTCTTCGACCTGTCCGTCACCGCTCCCGAAGGCTGGACGGTCCTCGCCAACGGCGTCACCGAGCCCCTCGGCGCCGGCCGCTGGCAGGCCGCGTCCACCCCGCCGATCTCCACCTACCTCGTCGCCGTCGCCGCCGGCCCCTGGCACTCGGTGCGCACCGAGCACCGCGGCCTGCCCTTCGGCCTGCACTGCCGCCGCTCGCTGGCCCCCTACCTGGACGTGGACACCGACGAGCTCTTCCAGGTCACCCGGCAGTGCTTCGACCGCTTCCACGAGAAGTTCGACGAGCCCTACCCCTTCGACTCCTACGACCAGGCGTTCGTCCCCGAGTTCAACGCCGGCGCCATGGAGAACCCCGGACTGGTCACCTTCCGCGACGAGTTCGTGTACCGCTCCGCCGTCACGGACACCGAGCGGCTGGTCCGCGCCATGGTCATCGCGCACGAGATGGCCCACATGTGGTTCGGCGACCTCGTCACCCTGCGCTGGTGGGACGACATCTGGCTGAACGAGTCCTTCGCCGAGTACATGGGCTACCAGATCTGCGCCGAAGCCACCCGCTTCACCGACACCTGGGTCGACTTCGGCATCGCCCGCAAGGCCTGGGGCTACGACGCCGACCAGCGCCCCTCCACCCATCCCGTGGCCCCCGAGGCCGTCGACGACACGGCCGCCGCCATGCTCAACTTCGACGGCATCTCCTACGCCAAGGGCGCCTCCGCGCTGCGGCAACTGGTGGCCTGGCTCGGCGAGAAGGACTTCCTCGCCGGCATCAACACCCACTTCGCCCGCCACAAGTTCGGCAACGCCACCCTCGCCGACTTCATCGACTCCCTCGCCTCCGCCACCGAACGCGACGTCCACGCCTGGGCCGACTCCTGGCTGCGCACCACCGGCGTCGACACCCTCACCCCGGCCGTCACCCCCGGCGACAACGGCACCTACACCCTCACCGTCGACCACGCCGGCAGCCGCACGCACCGCGTCACCGTCGGCCTGTACGACCAGGACCTCGGCGACAACGACGGCAACCTCACCCTGCGCGAACGCCTCGACCTCGACGTCCCGCAGAACGCCCCGCAGCCCATCGGCAAGCGCCCGGCCCTGCTGCTGCTCAACGACGGCGACCTGACCTACGCCAAGGTCCGCTTCGACCCCGGATCCTTCGAGACCGTCCGCGGCAGCCTCGCCGGCCTGCCCGACCCGCTCACCCGCGCGGTCGTCTGGAACGCCCTGCGCGACGCCGTCCGCGACGGCGAACTGGCCGCCGGCGCCTACCTGGAGGCCGCCCGCGCCCACCTCCCGCGCGAGACCGACCTCGCCATCGTCCAGGGCGTCCTCGCCTTCGCCGCCGCCCAGGTCACCGACCGCTACCTCACCCCCGAGGAGCGGCCCGCCGCCCTGGCCACCCTCTCCGCCCTGTGCCGCGACCTCATCCGCCGCACCGAGGACGGCGACAACCCCGGCCTGCGCCTGATCGCCGTACGCCACTTCATCGACGTCGCCGCCCACCCCGACACCATCGCCGCCTGGCTCGCCGACGGCACCGTGCCGGGCGGACCCGAACTCGACCCCGAGCTGCGCTGGCGCGTCCTGGGCCGCCTCGCCGTCCTCGGCGCCGTCGACGAAGCGGCCATCGCCGCCGAACTGGGCCGCGACCCGAGCGCCACCGGCCAGGAGGGCGCCGCCCGCTGCCGGGCCGCGCTGCCGGACGAGGAGGCCAAGGCGAAGGCGTGGGACGCCATGTTCGCCGTCGACGGCGCCACCGCCCTGTCCAACTACCTCTTCACCGCCACCGCCCAGGGCTTCTGGCAGCCCGAACAGACCGACCTGCTGCGGCAGTACGTGCCGCGCTACTACAAGGACGCGGTCGCCGTCGCCGCCCGCCGCGGCCCCGCCATCGCCGACGCCGCCGGCCGCTACGCCTTCCCGGCGTACGCCGTGGACGCCGAGTCCCTTCGGCTGGGCGAGGAGTGCCTGCGCGACAGCGAGCCGGTCCCGGCACTGCGACGCCGGCTCGCCGATCACCTCGACGACCTGGCGCGGGCGTTGCGGGTGCGGGAGGGCCGAAAGGGTTAGGCCCTGCGACGTAGGGCGGCGCTGGTTCCCATGGCCGATGCGGTGGGCTGATCTTCCTTCCTAGGCTCGGACGAGTCAGAGGTCGATCAGTCCGTCCTCAGCCTTCAGCCCTGGAGAAACCGTGATCGCAGTGACCGGCGCCACCGGCAACGTCGGCCGTGCCCTCGTCGAACGTCTCGCCGCCGCGGACCGGCCGGTGCGGGCGCTGACCCGCGACCCGCAGCGGGCCGCACTGCCCGCGGGCGCCGAGGTGGTCCGGTTCGCCCCCGACCGGCCCGCCGCCCTGTTCGAGGGCGCGACCAAGCTGTTCCTGTACATCCAGGCCGTCGGCGAAAAGACCCCGGCCTTCCTGGCGGCGGCGCGCGCGGCCGGGGTACGGCATGTCGTCCTGCTGTCCTCCGGGATCATCCAGGAGGGCGCCGACGAGTCCCACCCCATCCATGTCATGCACGCCACCGCCGAGCGGCACATCCGCGACAGTGGCCTCGCGTGGACGTTCCTGCGCCCCAACGCCTTCGCCGTGAACGCCTTCCAGTGGGCCCCGCAGATCCGCGCGGGTGACCGGGTCCGGGGCGTCTTCGCCGACGGGTTCGGCGCCCCGATCCACGAGGATGACATCGCCGCCGTCGCCGAACGTGCCCTCCTCGACGACGGCCACGAGGGCGCCGTCCACCGGCTCACCGGCCCCGAGGCGATAACCAACGCCGGTCAGGTCGAGGCGATCGGGCGGGCCGTCGGCCGCGAGCTCGAGTTCGTCGAGGTGCCGCCGGACCGGGCGGGCCCCGAGCTGTTCCCGTTCGTTGCGCCGCACATGGTCAAGGACCTGCTCAAGGCCTTCGAAGCCACGGTCGGCGTGCCGCCGGAGATCACCGACGAGGTGGAGAGGATCACCGGCAGCCCGGCCCGCAGCTTCACCCGGTGGGCCGAGGACCACGCGGACGACTTCCGGCGCTGAAGCGCCCCTTACTCCGCCGACCTCGGCACGCCGCCTCCGACACGCGTTCCCCGTACGGAAATACCCACTTTCGGGTTCCGATCATTGGGCTTTTCGGGCGTCATCGCGTATCTGCGTACAAGCTGGAAGTCCCTCATGTCCAGCGCCCGGGAGGCCACGATGAGCACGCTGCCGTCGCTCGCTTCAGGCCCCGAAGGTCCCCACGCCCTGCGGCCGTTGCTCGACACCGTGCTCGACGCGCTCGGTGAGGGCGCCCGCGCACGCCGGGGCCCACTGCCCTCGGGCGGCCCGGACGCGGTGGCCGGGCGCATGCGGGCGGCGATCGGGGACGTCCTGCCCGACGAAGGGGACCCGAACGCCCTCCACACCCTCGTCCGGGTCCTCACCGAAACGGCCGCCGACCCGGCGGACCCCCTGTGCACCGCCCACCTCCACTGCCCACCCCTCGCGCTCGCCACCGCCGCCGACCTGGCCGCCTCCGCCCTCAACCCCTCCCTGGACTCCTGGGACCAGGCGCCGGGGGCATCGGAACTGGAGGTGCTGGTGACGGAGGCGCTCGCGGGGGAGGTCTTCGGCGGCGAGGAAGGGGAGCAGGCGCGCCGCGTCACCCTGGCTCCCCGGGCCACCCCACCCCACCGGCCCCCCACCGCCCTCATCACCACCGGCGGCACCGAATCCAACCAACTCGCCCTCCTTCTCGCCCGAGAAGCGCACGGCGCCGGAGTCAGGCTGGTGCACGGGGCGAACGGCCATCACTCGCTGCCCCGTGCCGCCTGGCTGCTCGGGCTGCCGGACCCCGTCGTCGTGCCCGCGCCCGCCGGTGTCCTCGACCCCGCCGCACTCGACGAGGCCCTCACACAACTGCCCGGCCCCCACCTGGTCGCGGCCACCGCGGGCACCACCGACGCCGGTCTCATCGACCGGCTCCCCGAGATCGCCGCCCTGTGCGCCGCCCACGGCGCCCGGCTGCACGTCGACGCCGCCTACGGCGGAGGCCTGCTGTTCAGCGACCGGTACCGCGGCCGGCTCGCCGGCCTCGACGCCGCCGACACCGTCACCCTCGATCTGCACAAGCTCGGCTGGCAGCCCGTCGCCGCGGGGCTCCTCGCCGTCCGTGACCCGGGCGGCCTCGCCGTGCTCCACCACCGCGCCGACTACCTCAACGCCGACGACGACGTCGAGGCCGGGCTGCCGGACCTGCTCGGCCGGTCCCTGCGGACCAGCCGCCGGCCCGACGTCCTCAAGATCGCCGTCACTCTCAAGGCCCTCGGCCGCAGCGGCCTCGGCCGGCTCGTCGAGCAGGTCTGCGCCAGAGCCCTCGAGTTCGCCCACCTCGTCCACGGTCACCCCGGGTTCGAGCTCTACGACCAGCCCACCATCAGCACGGTCCTGTTCCGGCCCGCACACGCCACCGACGACGCCGTCGCCGCCGTACGCCGAACGCTCCTCACCGACGGCCGCGCCGTCCTCGGCCGGGCCCGCATAGACGGTCGCCTGTGGCTGAAAGCGACCCTCCTCAATCCCCACACGCGCCCGGACGACCTGGCCGCCCTCCTGAAACTGGTGGAAGGAAACACCCCCGGATGACCCCCCAGACCAACCCCCCGGCCGACCGGCACCCCAAGGCGCCGAGCAAGGACCCCGACACCCCCCGCGACCTCGTCGGCATCGGCATCGGCCCCTTCAACCTCTCCCTCGCCGCCCTGGCCCACCCGCTCGCCGAACTCGACGCCGTCTTCTACGAACAGCGCACCGCCTTCGCCTGGCACCCCGGGCTGCTCATCGAAGGGTCCCGCATCCAGGTCCCCTTCCTCGCGGACCTGGTGACGCTCGCCGACCCCGCGAGCCCCTGGTCCTTCCTCAGCTATCTCAGGACGCGCGACCGGCTGTTCCCCTTCTACTTCGCCGAGCGCTTCCACATCCAGCGCGCCGAGTACGACGCCTACTGCCGCTGGGTGTGCGAGAACCTCCCCGGACTCAGCTTCGGCCACCAGGTCGACGCGGTCCGCTTCAACTCCGAACGCGACGTCTTCGAGGTCGACTTCACCCAGCTCGCCCCCGACGGCGAGGCCGAGGCACTGGGCCGTACGTACGCGAAGAACATCGTCCTGGGCATCGGCACCGAACCGGATGTCCCCGACCCGCTCAGGCCCCTCGTCGAGGCGCCCACCGTCCCGGTCATCCACGCCGCCGACTACCTCGAACACCGCGAGCGGCTCCTCGCCGCCGAGCACATCACCGTCATCGGCTCCGGACAGTCCGGCGCCGAGATCTTCCTCGACCTGCTGCGCCGCCGGCCCGCCGGGCGCGAGCGGATGCACTGGCTCGGCCGCACCGAGGCCTTCGCGCCCATGGAGTACTCCAAGCTCGGCCTGGAGCACTTCACCCCCGACTACACCCGCTACTTCCAGGCCCTGGGCGAACCGGTCCGCGACAAGCTCGTGGCCTCGCAGTGGCAGCTCCACAAAGGCATCGACGCCGACACCCTCGCCGCCATCCACGACGAGCTCTACCGCCGCACCCTGAACGGCGGCTGGCCCGACACCGTCCTCACGCCGGGCGTGCAGGTCCGCACCGCGGGCCGGATCGCCACGACCAAGGTGGAGCTCCACCTGGAACACGTCCACCAGAACACCCGCTCACGCCTGACCACCGACGCGGTCGTCCTCGCCACCGGCTACCGCGAGCGCCCCCTCACCCGCATCCTCGCCGGCCTCGACCCCTACATGCGCCTCGACAGCCGGGAGCGCCCTCGCGTCGACGACCAGTACCGCCTGGTCATGGACCCGTCCGTCACCGGCTCCGGCTGCAACATCTACGTCCAGAACGCCGAGCGCCACACCCATGGCATCGGCACTCCCGACCTCGGCCTCGCGGCCTGGCGCAGCGCCAGCATCCTCAACTCCGTCACCGGCAAGGAGACCTACCCGCTGCCCACCCGTACGGCCTTCACCACCTTCGGCCTCGAACAGCGGGAGCCCCGGATCCCGCGGGCGCGTCAGCCGAGGGTGCTGACACCGCTGATGGACGGGATCTGAGGCTCCTGACCGGTTGGTTCGACTCCGGCTAGAACACCGGCGTGCCGTTCCGCGTGAGCTTCCAGTCCACCGACGCGAAGTCCTTCGGGTCCAGCACGCCCTTCGCGGTCACCCACTCCGCGATCCGGGTGCGGATCTCCGTCGACTCCGACCACAGCTCCTGAGCCGACGCCACATGCGGGAACGCCCCGCCGCCGTTGGCCCGGTAGTTGTTCACCGCGAACACGAACTTCCGGGCGTCGTCCAACGCGGCACCCTCGTAGGCCAGGTTCTTGATCCGCGAACCCGCCGCCTGCGCGATGTCGATCTCGTACGACAGCCCCGACACGTAGTCGTAGTTGTAGTCGGGGCGGTTGCCGGCGTTCGTGAGCTTGTCGACGTCGACGGCCGCGTCGGCGGCGGTCTGCACGAAGTACTCCGCCGAGTACTCCAGGTACGCCTTGATCTGCGCACCCGTCATCAGCTTCGCGACCAGCGTGTTGTCGTACACGTACAGGCTCGACAGGTCCCGGATGGTCACCTCACCGGCCGGGATCTCCGAGGTGCGCGAGAACGGCGAGGCCTGCGAGATGACGGGCAGGGAGGCGTGCTCCGTGCCCGCCAGGGCCGCCTTGACCACGTCCTCCTGCACCTTGGTGATCAGGTCGATGATCGGGGCGTCCTTGTAGCGGGCGTCGACCGTCGTCAGCTTCTCGGTCGCCGTGCCGACGACCTGGTTGACGTACTCCACCACGATGTCGTGGTCGTCCTTCAGCAGCTTGGTGATCTTCGGGTCGTCGGCGACCGTCTTCGAGTCGCGCACCGTCGCCTTCACCGACTCGACCTTCCAGCAGCCCTTGTCGAGGACCAGCTCGAAGTCGAACAGCGTCAGTCGCTGTGCATAGCACAGCGGCTCGGACAGCACGACGGTCTTACCCGTCTTCTCGTTCGTGACCAGCAGCTCCGCGATCTCCGTGTGCGCGTGCCCGACGAGGATCGCGTCGATGCCCGGCACCTGCTGGGCGACCAGCGCCGCCGAGTTCTCGATGTACGGCAGCTGGTCACCGTACGACGACGTCCCCGACGAACCGGAGTGCGCCGACACGACCACCACGTCCGCACCCATCGAGCGCAGCTTCGGCACCCACTTCGCGGCCTGCTCCTCCAGACCCGGGAACACCATCTTGCCCTCGACGTACGCCTTGTCCCAGATCGCGATGCCCGGGTTGGTCAGACCGAGGACCGCGACCTTGACCGGCGGGGCGCCCGGCACATGGAACTTCTTGATGAAGTACGGCGGGAAGGCGGGCTTCAGCGTCTTGGCGTCCAGCGCGTTGGCACCCAGCAGCGGGAAGTGGCACTGGTCCTCGAACTTGCGCAGCGTCTCGATGCCGTAGTTGAACTCGTGGTTGCCGAGGGCCACCGCGTCGTACCCGATGGCGTTCATCGCCGCCGCCATCGGGTGGACCGGACCGCCCTTGGCGGTGATCGGGTCGACCTTGGCGTAGTAGTACGTCAGCGGGGTGCCCTGGATCGTGTCGCCCGCGTCGATGAGCAGCGTGTTGCGGCGGCCCTTCTCCTCGCGGACCTGGTTCACCAGCGTCGAGACCCGGGACAGACCCTTCGCGTTGCCCTTGGCGTCGGAGTACTCCGCGTCCTTGAAGTAGTCCCAGTTGAAGATGTTGCCGTGCAGGTCGGTCGTGCCCATCACCGTCAGCGCGTACCGCTTCTTCGGCCGGGACCCCTTCGCCGGCTGCGCGGCCTGCGCCGCCGGGGCACTCACCGCACCGGCCACCGCCACCCCCGCTCCGGTCACGGCGGACTTCGTCAGGAACTTACGGCGGTTCAACGGCATGAGTGCTTCTCCCGGGCGAATGGTCAACAACGCGCGTAGATTCTGACCTGCCCATGGCGAGTTGCAACAGACCCAGCACGTTTCGATCTGGTGACCGAAGCTGTGAACTGCCGGGCCCCCAGCTGACCAAGCGATGACAGAGTGGGACGTATGACCGCCCCCTCAGGAGAAC
This sequence comes from Streptomyces sp. NPDC012935, assembly GCF_042900345.1. Lineage (NCBI taxonomy): Bacteria > Bacillati > Actinomycetota > Actinomycetes > Kitasatosporales > Streptomycetaceae > Streptomyces > Streptomyces sp. NPDC012935. Next base: position 300,867 of record NZ_JBIBBC010000005.1, on the reverse strand, counting down.
TTCAGCCCGCCGCCCCCTACGGCACCCCCGACGCCCCCCGCATCGCCGTCCGCGGCGAGGCCCACCTCGAGGTCGACCCCGAGATCGCCCGCATCGGCGTCACCGTGGCCTCCCGCGGCAAAGACCGCCGCGCCGCCCTGGACGACCTCACCCGCCGCAACGCAGCCGTCCTCGACCTCATCAAAACCTACGGCGACGCCGTCGAGCGCCTGGAGACCGGTGCCTTCTCCATCAGCCCCGAACTGAAGGACAAGGGCCGCGGCGAACGCATCCAGGCCTACCACGGCCGCGTCCACATCACGGCCGAACTCACGGACTTCACGGCGCTCGGCGAACTCACCACACGCCTCGCCGACTTGGAGCTCACCCGCGTGGACGGCCCCTGGTGGGCCCTGCGCCCCGACTCGCCGGCCCACCGGGAAGCGCGGCAGCAGGCGGTACGCGAGGCCGTACAGCGCGCACGGGAGTACGCTCAGGCGCTGGGGACCTCCCTGGCGGCGCTGGTGGAACTCGCCGACATCGGAGCCGAGAACGCCCCGCCGGCCTACCCGCAGGCCCGCGGTAGCCGCATGCGCTCCATGGCGTACGCCGCCGAAGAGGAATCCGCCGCCGCCCCCCTCGACCTCGAACCCCAGCGTCAGTACGTCCACGCCGAGGTCAACGCGCGATTCACCATGGCGCCGCCGCAACTGTGAACGCATCTGCGAATAGCCCTTTAGGGGTGCTTCGAACGCTCATCGGAGCACCCCGGTGCACAATTCAACACTTGTCAATAGCCCTTCACGCAAAGGTTGTTGAGTAGACATGCGGCACCAATTCACTACCCGCCGGTAAGTCATAGAGTCGAAACATGCGCCGAGCGAAAATCGTCTGCACCCTGGGCCCCGCCACCGATTCGTACGACCAGATAAAGGCACTGGTCGACGCCGGAATGGACGTCGCCCGATTCAACCTCAGCCACGGCAGCCACGCCGACCATGAGGAGCGCTACCAGCGCGTGCGGAAGGCCTCCGACGAGACCGGCCGCAGCGTCGGCGTCCTCGCCGACCTTCAAGGCCCGAAGATCCGCCTCGGCCGCTTCACCGAAGGACCCGTACTCCTTGAACGCGGGGACACCTTCACCATCACCGTCGAGGAGGGCGCCGAGGGCGACCGCCAGCAGTGCGGCACCACCTACTTGGGCCTCGCCGCCGACGTCACCCCCGGCGAACGCATCCTCGTCGACGACGGCAAGGTGTGCCTGGAGGTCACCTCCGTCGACGGACCGCGCGTGAACACCACCGTCGTCGAAGGCGGCGTCGTCTCCGACCACAAGGGCCTGAACCTCCCAGGTGTCGCCGTGTCCGTCCCCGCCCTCTCCGAGAAGGACGAGGCCGACCTGCGCTGGGCCCTGCGCACCGGCTTCGACGTCATCGCGCTCTCCTTCGTCCGCTCCGGACGCGACATCGAGGACGTCCACCGCATCATGGACGAGGAGGGCCGCCGCCTCCCGGTGATCGCCAAGGTGGAGAAGCCGCAGGCGGTCGACGCGATCGACGACATCGTGGCCGCCTTCGACGGCATCATGGTCGCCCGCGGCGACCTGGGCGTGGAGATGCCGCTCGAGCAGGTCCCGATCGTCCAGAAGCGCGCCATCAAGCTGGCCAAGCGCAACGCCAAGCCGGTGATTGTGGCGACGCAGATGCTCGACTCGATGATCGAGAACTCCCGCCCGACGAGGGCGGAGGCATCCGACGTGGCGAACGCCGTCATCGACGGCACGGACGCGGTGATGCTGTCCGGCGAGACGAGCGTCGGCAAGTACCCGATCGAGACGGTCCGGACGATGGCCAAGATCGTCGAGGCGGCCGAGGAGGACATCCTCGACAAGGGCCTGCCGCCCCTGACCGAACGCAACAAGCCCCGCACCCAGCCGGGCGCGGTGGCCCGCGCGGCGGCCGAGATCGGCGACTTCCTCGGCGCCCGCTTCCTGGTCGCCTTCACCCAGTCGGGCGACACGGCCCGCCGCCTGTCCCGCTACCGCTCGCCCATCCCGCTGCTGGCCTTCACACCCGAGCCGGCCACGCGTTCCCAGCTGAATCTGACGTGGGGTGTGGAGACGTTCCTGGGGCCGCATGTCGAGTCGACGGACGCGATGGTCGACCAGGTGGATGAGCTGTTGCTGAAATACGGCCGCTGCAAGAAGGGCGACACCGTCGTCATCACAGCGGGATCGCCTCCCGGCGTGTCGGGCTCGACGAACATGGTGCGGGTGCATCACATCGGCGAGGACGACAGTCCCAAGTAATGGGCGGAGGGCCCCTCTTCAGCTTTGAGGAGGGGCCCTTTGCTTTCTGGGTCAGTGCTTGGGGCCTACATGGGCGTCCATGATGGCCACGGAGGCCCTGCGGGCGATGGAGATGTTGCGGTCGTTCGCTTGCTTCCACTGGACCCCTACGGAGTCCAGCGTCCCGGTGAAGAGTCGGAGGATGTCGCCCGACAGGTTCGTGAAGAAGTAGCGCGGATACTCGTAGCGCTTCTGCTCACCTGCGACGAGGCGGGTCGTCCAGTTCGTGATACGGCAGCCGTCGGAGTGGATGAGGCCGCGGATGAATTCCCAAGGGTGTGCATCGACGATTCCCTGCTGCCAGGGTTCGAGGGTGATGGCGCGCTCGTGCTTCTTGCCGGGGCCGTGCTGGGGGAAGAGGGCGGGCCAATGCCGGGAGTAGCTGGTCACCATCGCGTATCCCTGCTTCTGAAGGGTGTGGACGCCGATACCGGGCCGGACCTTCGTGATGGCCTCGCGGCACTGTCGGAGGAGGCCCGGCCATGCATCGGCGCACGCGATTCGGAGGTAGAAGCCGGTGCCGCGTGTGTGTGCGCTGATGCAGCCGTCGCCCAGGTAGAGGCCCAGCAGATAGGCGTACGCGCCATCGTCGGCGGGTGGCCCAGGGTCCGGAGTTGCCACGCGGGGCAGGGGCTCGAGGCGGTGCTGCCAGGAGCGGATCGCGGCACGTGAAATGCCCGTCTCTCGGCTCACTGAATTCAGGCTTCGGCCCTCGGTGACGAGCGCGAGGGCTCGCTTGCGTGTGCTGACGTCGTACATGCGGCCACTGTGTGAGAGCGATCGCGACGGCACGCAGCAAAAAGCGGATGTCCACGAGAACGTGGACATCCGCTTCGGATTGGTGACCTTCGAATCGAAGGAAAAGTGCCCCGGGTCGGACTCGAACCGACACTGTATGGGTTTTGAATCCATTGCCTGCTGCCAATTGGGCTACCGGGGCCCAGTGAATCGAAAGTTGACCTCGACCCGCTGCCCGTCCACCTTACCGCAGCTAGGTAGGCTCTTGGGAGCAGCACCCCTGCCCCTGAACGAGGAGCCCCCGTGACCGCCCCCGAGTCGCCCCAGCCCGTAGACGCGCCCGACGAGGACAAGTCGCACGTGCCTCCGCTGACGACCCGTGTCGTCATCGCCGAGGACGAGGCGCTGATCCGGCTCGATCTCAAAGAGATGCTCGAAGAAGAGGGGTACACCGTCGTCGGTGAGGCCGGAGACGGTGAGCAGGCCGTCGAACTGGCCCGCGAGCACAGGCCCGACCTCGTCATCCTCGATGTGAAGATGCCGAAGCTGGACGGTATTTCGGCGGCCGAGAAGATCGCCGAGGAGAGCATCGCTCCGGTGCTGATGCTGACCGCGTTCTCGCAGCGCGACCTCGTCGAGCGGGCCCGGGACGCCGGTGCCATGGCGTACCTGGTCAAGCCGTTCAGCAAGAGCGATGTCGTGCCGGCGATCGAGATGGCCGTATCGCGGTTCACCGAGCTGAAGGAGCTGGAGAAGGAGGTCGCCGACCTCACGCTGCGCCTGGAGACGCGCAAGCTGGTGGACCGGGCGAAGTCCATCCTCCAGACCGAGTACGGGCTGACCGAGCCCGCCGCGTTCCGGTGGATCCAGAAGACCTCCATGGACCGCCGGATGTCGATGCAGCAGGTCGCCGAGGCCGTCATCCAGGACGCCGACGAGAAGAAGGCCGCCAAGGGCTGACGTACCGAAGCGGCATATCGAAGCAGCAAAGAGTGAGGCCCGTGCCCCTGACCGGGGGGCACGGGCCTCGACTCATGTGAGCCGGGCGATCAGTCCTCGCCGAGGTACGCCTTGCGCACCGACTCGTCGTGCAGCAGGTCCTGTCCGCTGCCGGAGAGGACGATCTTGCCGACCTCCATGACGTGGCCGTGGTCGGCCAGGGAGAGCGCGGCCTGGGCGTTCTGCTCGATGAGCAGGATGGTGGTGCCCTGGGACTTGAGCTCCTGGATGGTCGCCATGATCTTCTGCATCATGATGGGGGAGAGGCCCATGGAGGGCTCGTCCAGCATGAGCAGCTTCGGTCGGGACATCAGCGCCCGTCCCATGGCGAGCATCTGCTGCTCGCCGCCGGAGAGGGTGCCCGCGGCCTGCTTGCGGCGCTCTCCGAGGATGGGGAACAGGTCGTAGGCGCGCTTGATGTCCTTCTCGATGGCCTCCTTGTCGGTGCGCAGGAACGCACCGAGACGGAGGTTGTCCTCGATCGTCATGCGGGGGAAGATGTGCCGCCCCTCGGGGGAGTGGGCGAGCCCCAGCGAGACGACCTTGTGCGCGGGGACCTTCTTCAGCGACTTGCCGTCGAACTTGATCTCGCCGGACAGCGGCTGGAGAAGACCGGACAGCGTGCGCAGGGTCGTGGTCTTGCCGGCGCCGTTGGTGCCGATGAGGGTGACGACCTCGCCCGCTTCCACCTTGAACGAGATGCCCTTGACGGCTTCGATCTTGCCGTAGGCGACCCTGAGGTCCTCGACCTCGAGCAGTGCGGTCACTTGTCGTCCCCTTCCGTGCTCTGCGCCTCGACGCCGGCCTCCGCGGCCTCGACCTCGGCGGCCTCCTCCTCGCCCGGCTCGCCCTCGAAGGGTGTGCCGAGGTAGGCGGCGATGACGCGCTCGTCGGCCTGGACGACCTCGGCGGGGCCCTCGACGATCTTCTCGCCCTGGACCAGCACGGCGACCCGGTCACACAGGTTCATGATGAACCGGATGTCGTGCTCGATGACGAGGACGGCGATGCCCTGGTCGCGGATGGCGAAGATCAGCTCTTCGGCCGCCCGGGTCTCCTGCGGGTTCATGCCGGCGGTGGGCTCGTCGAGGAGGAGCAGACCGGGCTCGCTCGCCAGTGCCCGGGCGATCTCCAGCTTGCGCTGTTCGCCGTAGGGCAGGTTGCGGGCGAGGTGGTCGGCCTTGGCGGCGAGACCGGTGAACTCCAGGAGTTCCATGGCCCGGGCCCGGGACGCCTCCTCGGCCTTCTTGAAACCGGGCAGGCGCAAGAGGGCCGACCAGAGGCCTTCCTTGGTGCGGGTGTGCCGTCCGACCAGCACGTTCTCCAGAACGGTCATGTTGGCGAAGAGCCGGATGTTCTGGAACGTACGGGCGATGCCGGCCTGGGTGACCAGGTGCGGCTTGGGCGGCAGGACGGTGCCCTTGTAGGCGACCTTGCCCTCGGTCGGGATGTACAGGCCGGTGAGGCAGTTGAAGAAGGTCGTCTTACCGGCGCCGTTGGGGCCGATGAGGCCGACGATCTCGCCGGTGTTGACGGTGAGGTTCACATCGCGCACGGCGGTCAGACCGCCGAAGCGCATCGTGACACCGGTGGCGTCGAGCACTGTCGTGCTGGTGGGTGCGGTTGTGGTGGTGGTCATGGCGGTCACGCCCCTGCCTTCGCGACGCCGGTCGCGCCTTCGGGCAATGGCTTGTCCTCCGGTACGTCGAGCTGTCCGGTCTCGTGGAATTCGAGCTGCTTCCTGCGGTCGGCGACCAGGCCCTCGGGGCGGTAGCGCATCAGCAGCATCAGCGCGATGCCGAAGAGCAGCAGCTGGTACTCCGCCATGAACTGCAGCTTGGCCGGGATCAGGTAGAGCAGCGCGGCGCCGATCAGCGGGCCGCTGATGGTGCCCATGCCGCCGAGGATGACGGCGGCGAGCAGGAAGGCCGAGTTCGGCGGCACGGAGCCGGCGAACTGGTACTGCTCGGGCGTGACGCTGTACGACACGTGTGCCTGCACGGTGCCGGCGAGGCCGGCGAGGGCGGCGCCGAGTGCGAACGCGAGGAGCTTGAGGCGGAAGCCGTTGATGCCCATCGCGGTGGCGGCGGTCTCGTCCTCGCGGATGGCGACCCAGGCGCGGCCGATGCGGGATTCCGCCGAGCGGCGGAAGACCAGGACGACGATCGCGGTGCACGCCAGCATCAGCAGGTAGTAGTTGCCGGACCGGGTGAGCTCGGTGCCCAGGACGTTGTGCGGCAGTCCGAGGTTGAACCCGAAGATCTCCAGGTCCGGGATGTTGGGGATGCCGTTGGAGCCGTTGGTGACGTCCGGTCCGCTGTTGCCGTTCAGGTTGTTCATGGTGATGCGGAAGATCTCACCGAAGCCGAGCGTCACGATGGCGAGGTAGTCGCCGCGCAGCCGCAGGGTCGGGGCACCGATCACCACGCCGAAGATCAGCGAGGCGGCGGCGCCGGTGAGAACGGCGGCCCAGAACGGGAACTCGACGCCGATGCTCGACTGCGGGGAGCCGGAGACCAGGGCGGCGGCGTAGGCGCCGACGCCGAGGAAGGCGACGTATCCGAGGTCGAGCAGGCCGGCGAGGCCGACGACGACGTTGAGGCCCAGTGCGACCGTGGCGAAGATCAGGATGTTCGCGCCGATGAGGGCGAACTGGTCGTTGGTCTGGGTGAAGGGGAAGCAGATCGCCGCGACGAACGCCGCCGCCATGGCGACGTTGCGGTGCTTGGCGGTGAGCGCCGAGAGCCGCTTGAGCAGGCCCGCGCGGGTCACCGCGGTGAAGCCGAACGCCGTGACGATCAGGAAGCCGATGAACAGCTCGGAGTACTCGGTGCCGATGCCGTACGCGAAGACGTACAGGCCGACGCCGAAGCCCGCGGCGATGATCAGGATCTCCATCCAGGAGGGGAGGTCCTTGGCGCGGCCGGGGTCGGGGGCGGTGAGTGAGTGGCGGATGCGGCCCCAGAGGTTCGGGGTCGGGTCCGCGGCGCTGTAGGGCTGGTCGACCGGGAGGCCGAGGGCGCCGATCAGGGCGACGAGTGCGCCGATGCCGGAGACCCAGGCGCCGGGCTCCAGGTTGACGAGGCCGCCGAGCTCCTGGGTGATAGCGCCGATCGAGTAGCCCGTGGTGCCGAACACGCCGAGGGCGGCGAGCAGGACGGGGCTGTTCTTGCCGCCGGGGGTGAGCCAGCCCAGGCCCTTGATGCCGTAGCCGGAGAGGGCGAACAGCAGGGTGAGCAGGGAGCCGACGAGGGTGAGGACCTGAAGGCCGCCCGGGTAGCCGGTGACGGTCAGGTTGCCCGGGAACTCCTCGGTCCAGGTCCAGGCGAGGAAGGTGCCTATGAGGGCGATGGCGGTGCCGGCGACGGTGAGTCCGCGTGCCGCGGCCTGCGGCAGCGGGATGATCGGGGTCGCCGGGGCGGTGGACACCTTGGCGGTGTCGGTGGTCTTGTCCATGGGGATGTCGGTGGTCATGGGTATCACGCCCGATCCGCGACGCGTTCGCCGAGCAGGCCTTGTGGCCTGAACAGCAGTACGAGGATGAGCAGGGCGAACGCCCACACGTCCTTCCAGGCGCCGCCGCCGAAGAGGTCCATGCCGGGGATGTCGCCGATGTAGCCGGTGGCCAGGGACTCGGCGACGCCGAGGACGAGGCCGCCGAGCATGGCGCCGTAGATGTTGCCGATGCCGCCGAGCACGGCTGCGGTGAAGGCCTTGAGGCCCATCAGGAAGCCCATGCGGAAGCCGACCTGGCCGTTCTTCAGGCCGTAGGCGACGGCGGCGATGGCGGCGAACGCGGCACCGATGGCGAAGGCCATGACGATGATGCGGTCGGTGTTGATGCCCATCAGCTTGGCCGTGTCGGGGTCCTGGGCGGTGGCCTGCATGCCGCGGCCGGAGCGCGTCTTGGTGACGAACAGGCCGAGGGCGAGCATGCACAGCGGGGCGGCTATGAGGACGAAGAGGTCACCGCGCTGGATGTTGGCGCCGAGGATTTCGATCGGACCGCCGTCGAACTGCGGGAAGGGGTGGTCCTTCTTCGCGTCCGGGTACCACATCCACACGGCCTGCTGCAGGACGATGGACAGGCCGATGGCGGTGATGAGGGGTGCCAGTCGTGGCGCGGTGCGCAGTGGCCGGTAGGCGAAGCGTTCCGCCGCCGTGCCGACGGCGACCGACACGAGGACGCCACCGATGATCATGAGGGGGACTGCTGCCCCGAGGCCGAAGCCCTCGGGGAGTACCAACCAGACGGTGAGGGCCCCGAAGCCCCCGACCATGAAGATCTCGCCGTGGGCGAAGTTGATGAGCTGGACGATGCCGTAGACCATCGTGTAGCCGATCGCGATGAGTCCGTACATCGCGCCGAGGATGAGTCCATTGGCCAGCTGTTGCGGCAGTTCGTGCACCGCAGGGCCTCCGTGGAGTGGTTCGGATATGGCGCCGCGCGGGAGCGCTGATGGGCGATCCCGCGCGGCCTGGATCAATGTGTGTTTGTGGGGTGCTCTTTACTCGTCCTCTGCTCAGCCCAGCTTGGGCTCGCCGCTGAACTCGGGCGCCCACGCGTTGCTCTTGACCTTGTACGCGGTCATCGTGTGGTTCGTGGTGTCACCGAACTCGTCGAAGGAGATGGTGCCGGTGACGCCGTCGAACTTGACCTTCGACATGGCGTCCAGGACAGCCTTGCGGCCGTCGGACGGGACCTTGCCGTCGTTGCCCTCGACCGCCAGCTTGACGGCCTCGATGATCGACCAGGTGGCGTCGTAGGTGAGGCCGCCGTACGCCTCGTAGGCGTCCTCGTAGCCCGCTGCCTCGTAGTCCTTGATGAACGCCTTGGCGGAGTCGAGCTGCTCGACCGGCTTGCCCACGGAGGTGGCGAGGTCGCCCTCGGCCTTCTTGTTCAGCTTCGGGAACTCGCCGGAGTAGATGCCGTCGCCGCCCATGAGCGGGATCTTCTGGCCGCTGTCCTTGAGCTGCTGGCTCAGCGGGCCGGCGGCCGGGTACTCGCCGCCGTAGTACAGGGCTTCGGCGCCGGTCTTCTTGATCTTGGCGACCACGGCGTTGAAGTCACGGTCGTCGGGGTTGATGTGGTCGGTGCCGACGATCTGGCCGCCGAACTTGGTGAAGTTCGCCTTGAAGGACGCGGCGAGGCCGGCGCCGTAGGTCTTCTGGTCGTCGATCAGGTAGACCTTCTTGAGCTTCGCCTGGTTGTACAGGTAGTCGGCGGCGAAGGCGCCCTGGATCTCGTCCGTGGTGGCCGTACGGAAGAACGTCTTGAACTGGCGGACCGAGTCGCCGGTCTTCCAGCCGTCGCCCTGGGTCAGCTCGGTGCCCGTGTTGGCGGGGGAGACCTGGGTCAGGCCGGCGTCGTTGAGCGGCTTCTGCATCTGCTGCGAGACGCTGGAGTTCAGCGGGCCGACGACGCCGAGGACGTCCTTGTTGCTGATGAACTTCTGGGCGTTCTGCTGGCCGACGGACGGCTGCGCCTGGTCGTCGAGAGCCTCGATCTTGAACTCGACGCCCTTGACGTACTCCTTCTTGTTGGCCGTCTTGGCGGCCAGGTCGGCGGAGTTCTTGATGCCGAGGCCGAGCGCCGACAGGTCGCCGGTCAGCGGGGCGTCGACACCGATCACCACAGTGGTCTTGTCGCCGTTGCTGCTGCCGCCGTCGTCGTCACGCGACCCACAAGCCGTGAGAGTCAGCGATCCCGCCGCAAGCGCGGCGGTTATGGCGATGATCGAACGTTGACGCACGAATCAGGTCCTTTCCCTGGCACGGCGGCCCCCCATGGAACTCGCCGAGTCGAGCGCTGGGTCGAAGTGAGTTCGAATCCGATGGCGCCGTGACTGGCCGTGACTCTAAGCGCGGGTGGGGAACATGGAGGAGGCTCTGACCAAGGCTGTGACGCTCTTGTTATGACACGGGGTAACGCAGAGCGGTGCTCCGTGGGGGGAAGAGTGGATTTCCGGCCGATTCGCCCTGTCCACATAGTGAGAACTTGCAGCGTTCGCGCGTAGCACCTTCACGAGTGTTCACGCGTTTTGGTGATTACCAGGATCGTTGCCGAAGGCTACCCAAGGGTCTCTGCGGACGTGTGGGAAGGGTGCGCGGTGCGGGAGAAGTGGGGGTCTGTATTGCAGTCGTATTACGCAGAGTTACAGCCGGGAAAGTCGGTCGGAGTTCTTCGGCTGTTTTCGTGTACGGGGCACGAAAATGGAATTGCGCATTGCCCGGCTCACCGCTTTCGGTCGTCAACCCGGCGGCCGAGAGCGGGAGTCCGGGCACTGCCCCGCTCCCGGGGGCCCCTCCCGACGTCATGCCTCGACGTTAGGCCGCCGGGCGTCCGGGTTCAATGGCGGGGTGGCGCAAGGGTGTTGCGTACGGGGCGGAATCACGCCGGGGAGCGCCGCCGCCGGGCGCGGCGGCAAAGGGCGTTGCCCTCAAGGGAGTTGCCGCAAGAGGGCCACCTGGGTCGGCTCAGCCCATCGCCCGGAGCTGTTCGCCGTCGCTCGGGTTCACGTCCCGCAGCAGGCAGGTCAGCCGGGCGCTGCACACCCGCCGCCCGGCCTCGTCGCTGATCACGATCTCGTACGTCGCCGTCGAGCGGCCCCGGTGCAGGGGTGTGGCCACGCCGGTGACGAGGCCGGCACGGGCGCCGCGGTGGTGGGTGCAGTTGAGGTCGACGCCGACGGCGATCTTGGAGCTGCCGGCGTGCAGCATCGAGCCCACCGACCCGAGCGTCTCGGCGAGCACCGCGGACGCGCCGCCGTGCAGCAGTCCGTACGGCTGGGTGTTCCCCTCCACCGGCATGGTCCCCACGACCCGCTCGGCGGACGCTTCCACTATCTGGACACCCATGCGCGTCCCGAGGTGCCCGGCGGAGAACAGGGCGGGCAGGTCGACGCCGAGCGCGGCGTACTCGTCGATGACCTCTTGCGGGAACTTCACGTGCTGCTGCTCGCCCATGGGGCCCGGCTCCGTTCGTCGTGATCTGGCGTCGACTGAGCAAACGCTCAGTCGGTCGCCGATTGTTCCAGACGTACGATCACGGACTTGCTGGCCGGGGTGTTGCTGGTGTCCGCGGTGGCATCCAGCGGGACGAGGACATTGGTCTCGGGGTAGTACGCGGCCGCGCAGCCCCGGGCCGTCGGATAGTGGACGACACGGAAGCCGGGCGCCCGCCGCTCGACGCCGTCCTTCCACTCGCTCACCAGGTCGACGTACGAGCCGTCGGCGATGTTCAGCCGCTGCGCGTCCTCGGGGTTGATCATCACGACCCGGCGGCCGTTCGTGATGCCCCGGTAGCGGTCGTCGAGGCCGTAGATCGTGGTGTTGTACTGGTCGTGCGACCGCAGGGTCTGCAGCAGCAGCCGCCCCTCGGGCACCGTCGGGTACTCGATCGGAGCCGCCGTGAAGTTGGCCTTGCCCGTTGCCGTCGGGAAGCGGCGCTCGTCGCGCGGGGCGTGGGGGAGCGTGAAGCCGCCGGGGTGGGCCACGCGCGCGTTGAAGTCCTCGAAGCCCGGGATCACGCGGGCGATACGGTCCCGGATCGTCGCGTAGTCCTTCTCGAACTCCTCCCAGGGGGTGGCGCTGCTCTCGCCCAGCACGCGGCGTGCCAGGCGGCACACGATCGCCGGCTCCGACAGCAGATGCGCGCTCGCGGGCTCCAGGCGGCCCCGGGACGCGTGCACCATGCCCATGGAGTCCTCGACGGTCACGAACTGCTCGCCGCTGCCCTGGAGGTCGCGCTCGGTCCGGCCGAGGGTGGGCAGGATCAGCGCACGCGCGCCCGTGACGGCGTGCGAGCGGTTGAGCTTCGTCGACACGTGCACGGTGAGGCGGGCGCGCCGCATGGCTGCCTCGGTGACGTCGGTGTCCGGGGTCGCGGAGACGAAGTTGCCACCCATGGCGAAGAAGACCTTCGCCTCGCCGTCGCGCAGGGCGCGGATGGCCCGCACGACGTCGTAACCGTGCTCGCGCGGGGGCGCGAACCCGAACTCCTTCTCCAGGGCGTCCAGGAAGGCCGGGGCGGGCCGCTCGAAGATGCCCATCGTGCGGTCGCCCTGCACGTTCGAGTGGCCGCGTACCGGGCACACGCCCGCGCCCGGGCGGCCGATGTTGCCGCGCAGCAGAAGGAAGTTGACGACCTCGCGGATGGTGGGCACGGAGTGCTTGTGCTGGGTGAGGCCCATGGCCCAGCAGACGATGGTGCGCTGCGAGGCGAGGACCATGGCCATGGCCTCCTCGATCTCCGCGCGCGTGAGGCCGGTCGCCGTCAGGGTCTCGTCCCAGTCGGCGGCGCGGGCGGTCGCGGCGAACTCCTCGTAGCCGTGGGTGTGTTCGCGGACGAAGTCCTCGTCGACGGCGCCCTGCGTTTCCAGGATGAGCTTGTTGAGGAGGCGGAACAGGGCCTGGTCGCCGCCGATGCGGATCTGCAGGAACAGGTCGGTGAGGGCGGCGCCCTTGAGCATGCCCTGCGGGGTCTGCGGGTTCTTGAAGCGCTCCAGGCCGGCCTCGGGCAGCGGATTGACGCTGATGATCTTCGCGCCGTTGGCCTTGGCCTTCTCCAGGGCGGAGAGCATGCGCGGGTGGTTCGTCCCCGGATTCTGCCCGGCGACGATGATCAGGTCGGCCTTGTAGAGGTCCTCCAGCAGGACGCTGCCCTTGCCGATGCCGATGGTCTCGTTCAGCGCCGACCCGGAGGACTCGTGGCACATGTTCGAGCAGTCCGGCAGGTTGTTGGTGCCGAGCTCGCGCGCGAAGAGCTGATAGAGGAACGCGGCCTCGTTGCTGGTGCGTCCCGAGGTGTAGAAGACCGCCTCGTCGGCGGAGCCGAGGGCGGTGATCTCCTCGCCGATGATGTCGAAGGCGCGCTCCCAGGTCACCGGCTCGTAGTGCGTGCCCCCTTCGGGGAGGTACACGGGGTGCGTGAGCCGCCCCTGCTGGCCCAGCCAGTAACCGCTCCTCATCGCGAGGTCGGCGACGGGGTGCGCGGCGAAGAACTCCGGGGTGACCCGGCGCAGGGTGGCCTCCTCGGCCACCGCCTTCGCGCCGTTCTCACAGAACTCCGCCTTGTGTCGGTGGTCCGGCTCCGGCCATGCGCAGCCCGGGCAGTCGAAGCCGTTCTTCTGGTTGACGTTCAGCAGCGTCAGCATGGTGCGCTTCACGCCCATCTGCTGCTGCGCGATCCGCAAGGTGTGCCCGATGGCCGGCAGCCCCGCCGCCGCATGCTTCGGCTCGGCGACCTGGGGCGCGTCCTGAACCGGATCACCCTTGGGCGGCTTGGTGGCCATCGCGCGCTCTCCTTTGTGTACACGTGTGAGGTACATCTCCGATCCTCGCACGCGGGACCGACAACGGGGGTGGGGGCCCGGCACCCGTATTCCCCTCTCCGCCCGCTACGTGAACCCCTGCCCGCCCGCTACGTGAACCCCGGCCCGGGGGCCGCACCCCCCGGTGGGGACCGACTGTCAGTGGGGCGTGGCAGGATCGGGGACGTGGCAGAGACAGCATCGAAGCAGACCGAGACCAACCCCGGCGGCAGCCGGCCCCGCCTGATGCTCATGGACGGGCACTCGCTGGCCTACCGTGCGTTCTTCGCGCTGCCCGCGGAGAACTTCACGACCGCGACGGGCCAGCCGACGAACGCGATCTACGGCTTCGCGTCGATGCTGGCCAACACGCTGCGCGACGAGGCGCCCACGCACTTCGCGGTGGCCTTCGACGTGTCCCGCAAGACCTGGCGCTCCGCGGAGTTCACGGAGTACAAGGCGAACCGCTCCAAGACCCCGGACGAGTTCAAGGGGCAGGTCGAGCTGATCGGCGAGCTGCTCGACGCGATGCGCGTCTCGCGGTTCGCCGTCGACGGCTTCGAGGCCGACGACGTGATCGCCACGCTCGCCACCCAGGCCGAGGCCGAAGGCTTCGAGGTGCTGATCGTCACCGGCGACCGGGACTCCTTCCAGCTGGTCAGCGAGCACACGACGGTGCTGTATCCGACCAAGGGCGTCTCCGAGCTGACCCGCTTCACCCCGGAGAAGGTCTTCGAGAAGTACGCATTGACGCCCGCCCAGTACCCCGACTTCGCGGCCCTGCGCGGCGACCCGTCCGACAACCTGCCGGGCATCCCCGGCGTCGGCGAGAAGACGGCGGCGAAGTGGATCAACCAGTTCGGTTCGTTCGCCGAGCTGGTCGAGCGCGTCGAGGAGGTCAAGGGCAAGGCCGGACAGAACCTGCGCGACCACCTGGAGTCGGTCAAGCTCAATCGCCGCCTGACCGAGCTGGAGCGCAACGTCGAGCTGCCCAAGACCGTCGCCGATGTCGCGCGCGTGCCGTACGACCGCAAGGCCGTCGCGATGATCCTGGACACCCTGGAGATCCGTAACCCGTCCCTGCGCGAGCGCCTCTTCGGCGTCGACCCAGGTGCCGAGGAGGCCGAGGCCACGCCGATCTCGACCGAGGGCGTGGAGCTGGACGGCGCCGTGCTCGGCACCGGCCGACTGGCCCCCTGGCTGGCGGAGCACGGCGGCGAGCCGCTGGGCGTGGCCACCGTCGACACCTGGGCGCTCGGCACCGGCTCGGTCGCCGAGGTCGCCCTCGCCGCGGCCGACGGCGCGGCCGGCTGGTTCGACCCGTCGCAGCTGGACGAGGCCGACGAGAAGGCCTTCACCGCCTGGCTGGCCGACGCCGACAGGCCGAAGATCTTCCACAACGCCAAGGGCGCGATGCGGGTCTTCGCCGAGCACGGCTGGAGCATCGCCGGTGTGCGCATGGACACCGCACTCGCCGCCTACCTCGTCAAGCCGGGCCGCCGCTCCTTCGACCTGGACGCGCTGTCCCTGGAGTACCTGCACCGCGAGCTGGCCCCCGCCGCCGCGGCTGACGGCCAGCTGGCCTTCGGCACGGACGAGGGCGCCGAGGCCGAGGCCCTGATGATCCAGGCCCGCGCCGTCCTCGACCTGGGCGAGGCCTTCGAGAGCCGTCTGGAGGAGGTCGGCGCCGCGGACCTGCTCCGCGACATGGAGCTGCCGACCTCCGCCCTGCTGGCCCGCATGGAGCGGCACGGCATCGCGGCCGACCGGGCGCACCTGGAGGCCATGGAGCAGATGTTCGCGGGCGCTGTGCAGCAGGCCGTGAAGGAGGCGCACGCGGCGGCCGGGCACGAGTTCAACCTGGGCTCGCCCAAGCAACTCCAGGAGGTCCTCTTCGGCGAACTCGCCCTGCCCAAGACGAAGAAGACGAAGACGGGCTACACGACGGACGCCGACGCCCTGGCGTGGCTCGCCACCCAGACCGACAACGAACTGCCGGTCATCATGCTCCGCCACCGCGAGCAGGCGAAGCTCCGCGTCACCGTCGAGGGCCTGATCAAGACGATCGCGGCGGACGGCCGTATCCACACGACCTTCAACCAGACGGTCGCGGCCACCGGCCGCCTCTCCTCGACCGACCCGAACCTGCAGAACATCCCGGTGCGCACCGACGAGGGCAGGGCGATCCGCCGGGGCTTCGTCGTCGGCGAGGGCTTCGAGTCCCTGATGACCGCGGACTACAGCCAGATCGAGCTGCGCGTGATGGCGCACCTCTCCGAGGACGAGGGCCTCATCGAGGCGTTCACCTCGGGCGAGGACCTGCACACCACGGCCGCCTCGCAGGTGTTCGCCGTGGAGCCCGCCGCGGTGGACGCGGAGATGCGCCGCAAGATCAAGGCGATGTCGTACGGCCTGGCCTACGGGCTGTCGGCCTTCGGCCTCTCCCAGCAGCTGAACATCGACGCCGGTGAGGCCCGCGCGCTGATGGACGCCTACTTCGAGCGCTTCGGCGGCGTCCGGGACTACCTGCGCCGCGCCGTCGACGAGGCGCGGGCGACGGGCTACACGGCGACGCTCTTCGGCCGCCGCCGCTACCTCCCCGATCTCAACAGCGACAACCGCCAGCGCCGCGAGGCGGCCGAGCGCATGGCCCTCAACGCGCCCATCCAGGGCACGGCGGCGGACATCGTCAAGATCGCCATGCTCAACGTCGACCGGGCCCTGCGCGAGGAGAACCTCACCTCCCGCATGCTCCTCCAGGTCCACGACGAAATCGTCCTGGAAATCGCCCCGGGCGAGCGCCGGACCGCCGAGGAACTGGTCCGCCGGGAAATGTCCAACGCCGTCCACCTCAACGTCCCCCTGGGCGTCTCGGTGGGCGCGGGCCCGGACTGGGAGTCGGCGGCCCACTAGTCGCCGCCGCAGGCCCTCCCGTCAATGCCGGGCAGATTGGCATC
The DNA here is from genome assembly GCF_042900345.1 of Streptomyces sp. NPDC012935. NCBI lineage: Bacteria > Bacillati > Actinomycetota > Actinomycetes > Kitasatosporales > Streptomycetaceae > Streptomyces > Streptomyces sp. NPDC012935. The sequence goes on along the minus strand of NZ_JBIBBC010000005.1, from coordinate 284,536 downwards.
CTGCCCGGCACCCGGTGGCGCTTTGGAGGGACGGACCCACAACGCGCCCCAAAGGGGCGCGGGGAACTGCGCGACCAGCCACGAACGACCCGCAGCCCCGGGCGGGCCGCAACCAGGCAGACGTGCAGGCCCCCCACAAGCGACCCGCAGCCCCGAGAACCACCGCAACCCGGCAATCACCAGGGGGCCCGGCCCAACCCCCGGAGGGACCCGTCACTCGCGTGGCCCCCGCAAAAGCGCTCCCCCCACCCGGCTCCCGTAAGGATGCGGGCATGGGTATACGCACGCTCAACCGCCGGACGGCCCCGGCACCGGCGAACGCGAACACCGAAGACGTCCCCACAGCGCGGCCCTCGGTCCCACCCTTCGCCTCCGGCGCAAGCACCGCCCGCATCCCCGCCGACCTGCTGGCAGCTCTGCGGCACAGGGCGACAACCCTCCGCGGCTACCTGGCCCTCGCCCGCACCGCACTCCCACGCCGCCGCCCCGGCAGTCGGGGCCGTACCGTCACCGTGTTCGTCGCGACGGCCGAGACCGTCACCGAGCCCCCGGACGGCTCGGCTCCCGACCGGCCCCATCCGCATCCGCATCCGCATCCGAACTGCCAGGGCCCCGGACCGGACGCCACACCCTGACGCCGACGGCGTACAGCACCAGTCCCAGAACGAGCCCCGCGCCCGCTCCGAAGCACAACGTGGGAATCAGCTCCCAGTACTTCGCGGTGGACCCCCAGTAGGCCCACCAGCGCGACGCCCGCTGCACGGCCGCAACTGCGGCACACCCGCCGATCACCACAGCGGCCCACCACCGGTCCCGCACCGAAAGCACCGGAACGCCGACCGGTGCGACGGCAGCGGTCCGCCGTAGCGCCACGATCACGAACGCGGCGATGACGACCGCGGCGACCGCCGAACCGCCGTACTGCAGATACCAGTACAGCGGCGATCCCGCGATCTCCTCGCCCAGGACGGGGAAGAGCCGCATGCCCCAGCGGTCGAGATGGGTGAACGCGTCCCACACGACATGCGTCAGCGAGCCGAGGACGGCCGAGACGTACCAGCGCAGCGCCGACGACGGCCGTACGCGCGCGCGTGGCGCCCCGCAGCGCACCAGCGTGGCCGGCCGCGCCTGTCGCCGAGGCGGCAGAAGAGCCACCAGTGGCTCACGCACCAGGAGCCACAGGCCCACCAGCGCCCAGGCGACCACCACATCGACGGTGAACACGCCCGCGAACGAGTGCGTGACATCGCCGAACTTCATCGCCTCCGGCAGGGCACTCGCCACGTAATAGGTCATGTCGGGAGAGAACGACCCCGCCACCACCGCGGCGGGTACAAGTGCGAGGCGACCGGTTCCGTCGGTGCGTATGCCGGGCAGTACGGCCGCCGCGTGGCTGAGCGTGAACGGCAACGGGGCTCCTCGTGCGGGGTGTTGGCGGGGCTGGTCGGCCGGGGGCGTCGGCGAAGCCAGTATGAGGGACATCCGACGGACAGACCGCACGTGGCCAACCGGTAAAAATCGGGCACCAACGGGTGCCCCCGCAAAGGAAGTTGTCGTAGTGTCGCCTGGGTCACCGCGCCGTGGGCATGCGGTCGAACAGATGAACAGCGACTAAAAGCGTGCCGCGAGGGCAACTGTCGCGGCGAGTCGATCGTCACAACAGGGGCGGGCTCGGCACGGCGAGCCCGGCCGGCAGACCGGCAGGCAGAGTCGGGCGCCCGGGCGTCCACGGGAGGGGTCCATTTCATGGCGGCGCAATTCGGCAGGCTCCGCAAGGGGGCGGTGAACACCACGGTGGCCGCGGTCGTGGTCGCGGCACTGGCCGCGTCCCAGGCTCCGGGAGTGACGACCGACGACGCCGGCAGACGGGTCACCACCGGCACCCAGCCCTCCCCGGACACACCCGCCGAGGACAGCGCGACCGGCAACTCGCCGTACTACACGGACCTGCCGCCGCTCAACAGCCCCAACCCCTCGCCGTCCGCCGACAGCTCCGTCGACCCGGGCGTCACCGAGGCGGGCATCCCCGCGACCGTCCTCGACGCGTACAAGAGGGCCCAGGCCGCGCTCCAGCAGGCCAAGCCCGGCTGCAACCTCCCCTGGGAGCTCCTCGCCGCGATCGGCAAGGTCGAGTCGGGCCAGGCCCGCGGCGGCCGCGTCAACGCCGAGGGCACCACGATCTCCCCGATCCTCGGCCCGCAGCTCAACGGCAACGGCTTCGCGAACATCAGCGACACGGACAACGGCGCCTACGACGGGGACAGCTCGTACGACCGTGCCGTCGGCCCCATGCAGTTCATCCCCTCCACCTGGGAGTGGGCCGGCCGTGACGGCAACGGCGACGGCAAGAAGGACCCCAACAACATCTACGACGCCGCGCTCGCCGCCGGCCACTACCTGTGCCGGTTCGGCTGGGACCTGTCCACCCAGGGCGACCTCGACCGCGCGATCCTCAGCTACAACAACTCGCAGGACTACCTCAACCTCGTCATGAGGTGGCTGGAGTACTACCGCAAGGGCACGCACGAGATCCCGGACGGCACCGGCACCCTCCCGTCGGACCGCAGCGACGACACGGCGGGCGCGAGCCCCACGCCGACTCGGCCCACGACGCCCGGCACGCCGACGACGAAACCGACGACGCCGAGCAGCCCCGAGCCGGGCGGCGACCACGGCTCGACCAGCCCCAAGCCGCCCCCGGGCACCACCCCGCCGAGCACGACGCCTCCCACGCCCACCGACACGGTGGACCACCTGGAGGACGCGGGGACCGCGAAGCTCACCGCGATGGCCGGCGACACCTTCACCGAGAAGATCGGCACCCGCGCCGAGACGAAGGCCGGCAAGGCCGTCGCCAAGGTCCGGGTCCGCTTCACGATCATCGGCGCCACCGACGCCGCCTTCAGCACCGGCGAGAAGTACGCGACCGTCCTCACCAACAGCGCCGGCGAGGCGACCGCGCCCGCGCTCAGGGCGGGCGAGGACACCGGCGACTTCGTGGTCCGCGCCACCGTCGTCGGCCGCATGGTCGCCGGCCTCGACTACGCGGCCACCGTCACCGAGCGCGCCGCCGACGCCCTGACCCGCACCAGCGAGACCGCGCTGATCTGCACGCCCGGCGGCGAGTTCGCCGAGCAGGTCGAGGTCAAGGCGACCTACAAGGAATCCGTGGCGGACAAGGTCGCGGCCACCGCCACGCTCATCAAGTCGGCGGACGACCCGGCCGAGAACGACAAGGGCCCCTACTTCAAGGACGCCGACGGCAAGGCCGTACGCACCCTGACCGGCCTGACGACGGACGCGAAGGGTCTGCTCAAACTGCCGAAGCTGTACGCCGACGACACCACCGGCACGTTCCTGCTCCGCATCAACACGGCGGGCGGCGCCACGCTGACCGTCGAGCTGAAGGTGGCGGCCGCCGAGACGTCACCCAGCCCGACGCCGTCGGAGTCGGCGTCCGGATCGGCATCGCCGAGCCCGAGCGCGTAAGCACCGCAGAGCCCACCGAAGGGCGCCCCTCCGCCACGGCGGACGGGGGCGCCCTTTGTTCATGCCCTTTGTTCACGCGCTTGTGCACGCGCTTGTTCATGCGCGCAACGTGTTCTCATCTCGCCCGCCCGTTGCTACGGTGCCGAACCTGACGCTGTATCAGATTCGGGAGGCCGGTATGCGTGCCCTGATCGCCGCCGCGACCGGTCTCGTCGCCGCGCTCGCCCTGGCCCTCGCGATGACCGCGATGGGGTCACCGGCGGGTGAGACATCCCCCAAGCCGCTGCTGACGACGGTGCCCACACACCCGTAACCGCCCGTCCGGGAGGGAGGCCGAGATGCGCCGCAAGGCCGGCCTGGTCCTGCTCGCCCTCGCCGTGTTCTTCGCGGCGCTGTCCCCGCTGCTGCGCTGGTACGCCTTCCCGCGCCTGGCCAAGATCCCGGCCGATCAGTACCAGGACATGGTCCTCGAGGCGAAGGACGCGACCCTCCTCGACTACGGCACGATGACGGCCCGCAAGGTCTCCAAGGTCACCATCGTGCAGACGCTCAAGGGCAACGTCGAAGCCTCGGAGAAGATCGAGAAGACGGCCGGCAAGGACGTGGTGGTCTGGGACGGCCTGTCCTACGTCGTCGGCCCCGACGGCAAGATGGTCTCCAAGATCCCCGAGCGCTACATCTTCGACGCCCACACCCAGGAACCCGTCCACGCCACCGGGGAGATGGTCGACGGCGACCCGGTCAAGCGGCAGGGCATCGAGTTCAAGTGGCCCTTCCTGACGGAGAAACGGGACTACGAGTACTTCGACGCGCAGGCCCGTATCACCGCGCCCATCCACTACAAGGGCACCCAGAACTTCCGCGGCGTCGAGGTCTACTACTTCGAGCAGACCATCCCGTGGACCAAGGTCAGGTTCCCCAAGACCATGCCGGTCGAGGGCATCACCCCGGAGTCGGTCGCCAAGACCGGCACGACCCGCTGGTACACCACCGTCCGCAAGTTCTGGGTCGAACCGCTCACCGGAGCGCCCGTCTACGGCGAGGAGATCCACAAGGAGGAGCTGCGCGGCGGCACCCTGCTCGGGGACCGGGACAAGGTGACGGCGTTCGCCGGGCACGTGAAGATGCGCGAGGACTACATCGCCTCCACGGTGGACCTGGTCAAGTCCAACCGCACGCTGGTCCTGCTGCTGACGTCGTATCTCCCCTGGGGCTTCCTGACCCTGGGCCTGCTGCTCCTGGCGCTGTCCCTCTACCTGGAGGCACGCGGCCGCCGCCCCGGCGACCCGGAACCGACGAAGGACACCGAACCGGAGCCGGTCAGCGCCTGAGCCTGGCGTTCGTGTGCCGGGTCGGCTCCGCGGAGGCGGGGTCCTCGGGCCACGGATGCTTCGGATACCGGCCGCGCAACTCCGCCCGTACGCCCTTGTAGCCGTCCCGCCAGAAGGAGGCGAGGTCGGCGGTGACGGCGGCGGGCCGGCCGGCGGGGGAGAGCAGGTGGACCAGGAGCGGCACACCGGCGACGGACGGCGACTCGTGCAGTCCGAACATCTCCTGCAACTTCACGGCGAGGACGGGCTGTTCCGGGTTGCCGTAGTCGATCCGGATTCTGGACCCACTGGGTACGGCCATCCGCTCGGGCGCCAGCTCGTCGAGCCGCCCGGCCTCACCGGAGGCCCACGGCAACAGCCTGGTGAGCGCCTGCCCGGCGTCGATACGCGCCAGATCGGCCCGCCGCCGCGCCCGGCTCAGCTCGGGCTCCAGCCACTCGTCCACGCGCGCGTGCAGCGCGTCGTCGCAGACGTCGGGCCAGGGCGCACCGAGGTGGAGATGGAGGAAAGCGAGCCGCTGCCGCAGTACGCCGGCGTCGGGCGACCACCGCAACAGGCCGAGCCCCTCCTGCCGCAGCCCCTGCAGGAGCGCATCGCGTACGAGTACGGGGTCGGCGTCCCGCAAGGGCCGCACCGCGAGCTCGATCGCCCCGAGCCGCTCGACCCGGCGGGCGACGACGTCCCCGTCGCCCCAGTGGACCTCCTGGCTCTCGGAGTACAGCGAGGCCGCCGCGGAACGGGCCATGTCCTCGTCCGCCACGGCGGCGAGCTGCACGCGCGCGTGCCCCTTGCCGACGGGACGGTCCGCGACGGCCACGGCGATCCACGGGGCACCTCGCAGCGGGCTGCCGGCACCGAGTTCGGCGCGGGTGCCGGAGGCCATGAGGTAGGAACCGCCGTCGGCCTTGGCCACCCGCTCGGGGAAGGCGAGAGCGGCGACGAGACCCGCGGTGCGGTCGTCCACGCTCTGCGCGGCCGAGGTCTCGCTGTTCGCCCGCAGACGCCCCACCTCCGCCCGCCAGCGCCCCGCATAGGCGTCACCGCCACGCCGAGCCGCCCGCAGAGCGGCAGCCAGGTCGTCCCCGTACTCCCTCGGAGCCTCCTCGCTCAGCAGCGCGACCGCCTCGGCACCCGCGCCGGACGTGTCCAGGAGCGCCCGGCCCAGTCGGGGATGCAGCCCCAGCCGGGACAGCGCAGCGCCGCGCGCGGTGGCCCGCCCGTCGGAGTCCACCGCACCGATGGCCGTCAGCACGCTCCTCGCCGCCGCCATCGCCCCACTCGGCGGCGGATCCAGCAACGCCAGCCCGGTCGCCTCCGGATCGCCCCAGCACGCCGCCTGCAACGCGAACGCCGTCAGGTCGGCCACCTTGATCTCCGGCGACGGGAACCGCGGCAGCCGCACGTCCTCCGCCTCCGCCCAGCACCGGTACACCGCACCCGGTGCCTCACGCCCGGCCCGCCCCGCCCGCTGCCGGCCTGCCGCCTGCGAGGCCCGGACCGTCGTGAGCGCGCTCAGCCCACGCGCGTGATCGACCCGCGGCTCCCGCGCCAGCCCGGAGTCGACGACCACACGCACGCCGGGCACCGTCAGCGACGACTCCGCGACGGACGTCGCCAGCACCACCCGGCGCCGCTCCGAGCCGGTCAGCACCGCGTCCTGCACGGCCGCCGGGGCCCGACCGTGCACCTGCAGGACCTCGACGTCCCCGAGATCCCCCAGCTGCCCGGCCACCCGCGCGATCTCGCCGACACCCGGCAGGAAACACAGCACGTCCCCCGCCCGCTCGGCCAGCGCCCGCCGGACCGTCGACGCCACGTGCGTCAGCAGCGCCGGGTCGACCCGCATGCCGTGCGGGGGCCGTACGGGACGCGTCGGCGGTGCCCACACCACCTCCACGGGGTGCGCGACGCCCTCCGCCGCCACCACCGGCGCGTCGCCCAGCAGCCGAGCCCACCCCTGCGCGTCCGTCGTCGCGGACGCGGCCACCAGCCGCAGCTCAGGCCGCAGCGCCTGACGGACGTCCCACAGGAACGCCGCCACCGTGTCCGCGTCCAGATGCCGCTCGTGGCACTCGTCGAGCACCACCACGTCGACGCCCGCCAGCTCCTGGTCGCGCTGCAAACGCTGCAACAGCACACCGGTCGTGACGACCTCCACGCGTGCGTGGCGCCCGACGACCCGTTCGCCCCGCACGGTGTAACCGATGCCCTCGCCGACCTTCTCGCCGAGCAGCCACGCCATCCGCCGTGCGGCGGCCCGGGCCGCGATCCGGCGTGGCTCGGCCACGACGACGCGCCGCGCCGGTCCCTGGCCGAGCAGCCCGGCCAGCACCAGCGGCACCAGGGTGGTCTTGCCGGTGCCGGGCGGCGCGACGAGCACCGCGGTGCCGTGCGTGTCCAGGGCGTCGTTCAGACCGGGCAGGGCGCTGCGTACGGGCAGCGCGTCCAGTGCGTCGTAACGGATCACGCTCTCAGTCTCTCCCTCAGCCTCCGGCCGGGGGTGCCCCCATCTCGCTTCGCTCGCACACGAAGATCGCCGTCCCCGGGATCAGGTTCCCGCGCAGCGGCGACCAGCCACCCCACTCCGAGGTGTTCCAGGCCGGCCACTCCGGCTCCACCAGGTCCACCAGCCGCAGGCCCGCCGCCACGACGTCCCGGACCCGGTCGCCGATCGTGCGGTGATGCTCGACGTAGACCGCGCGGCCCTCGTCGTCCTGCTCGACGTAAGGAGTGCGGTCGAAGTAGGAGGCCGAGACGGTCAGGCCCTCCGGGCCCGGCTCGTCGGGGAAGGCCCAGCGGATGGGATGGGTGACGGAGAAGACGAGACGCCCTCCCGGCCGCAGCACCCGGCGCACCTCCTTCAGCACCAGCACCGGGTCGGCGACGAACGGCAGCGCGCCGTACGCCGAGCACACCAGGTCGAAGGAGGCGTCGGCGAAGGGGAGCGCACCCGCGTCGGCGCACACCAGGGGGAACGCGCCGCCGATGCGCAGCGCGTGCTGGAGCTGGCGGTGGGAGATGTCCAGGGCGACCGGGCGGGCCCCCTGCGCGGTCAGCCAGCGCGAGCACTGGGCGGCGCCGGCGCCGATCTCCAGGACGTCCTTGCCCTTGAGGTCCTCCGGCGGGCCGAGCAGCTCGGCCTCCACCTCGTCCAGGCCCTCGGGGCCCCAGACGAATCGGTCGTCGCCGAGAAACGTGCCGTGCTCGGTCTGGTACTCGTCCGCGTTCCGGTCCCACCAGCCACGGTTGGCGCGCGAGCTCTCCGCGACGCCGGACTCACGGCGCGTGGCCTCCGGTTCGTACTCTTGGATGATCGGCTCCCTCGTCGTACTCTTCCGTCACCTGAACGGCGCGGGCCCTCACGGTCGTGTCACGCAAGGGGTGCCCCAAGGCCTGCGTGGCCTCAGGAGACAGGTTTTGTGCCGGGTATGCGGCGATCCGCCCCGGGTGGGCGGCTTCGCGCATTGACCCTGTCCGGCTGCCCCCGTATGCTACAAGTTGCGCTGCGGGCCTGCGCTCCTCAGACGTAGCAGGCTGCGCTCGCATCTGTTGTATGTCCCCTCGGTTTTCGAGGCGCCATCACCTTTCCCTGGTGAGGCGCTTCCTTGGCTGTCCGGCTTCTTCAGAGCGATACGGGCTCCCGGCGTAGCAGTACCTACGACTTCAATGTCCGTACCGGAGCCCTTTCCCACATGACGAGCAGCACCGAGACCACCGCCACCACCCCGCAGGTTGCGGTCAACGACATCGGTAACGAGGAAGCCTTCCTCGCCGCGATCGACGAGACGATCAAGTACTTCAACGACGGCGACATCGTCGACGGCGTCATCGTGAAGGTCGACCGGGACGAGGTCCTGCTCGACATCGGTTACAAGACCGAAGGCGTTATCCCGAGCCGCGAGCTCTCGATCAAGCACGACGTCGACCCCAACGAGGTCGTCGCCGTCGGTGACGAGATCGAAGCCCTTGTTCTCCAGAAGGAGGACAAGGAAGGCCGCCTGATCCTCTCGAAGAAGCGCGCCCAGTACGAGCGTGCCTGGGGCACCATCGAGAAGATCAAGGAAGAGGACGGGATCGTCACCGGTACCGTCATCGAGGTCGTCAAGGGTGGTCTCATCCTCGACATCGGCCTCCGTGGCTTCCTCCCGGCCTCCCTGGTCGAGATGCGCCGCGTTCGCGACCTCCAGCCCTACGTGGGCAAGGAGCTCGAGGCCAAGATCATCGAGCTGGACAAGAACCGCAACAACGTGGTCCTGTCCCGCCGTGCCTGGCTGGAGCAGACCCAGTCCGAGGTCCGCCAGACGTTCCTCACGACCCTCCAGAAGGGTCAGGTCCGTTCCGGCGTCGTCTCCTCGATCGTCAACTTCGGTGCCTTCGTGGACCTGGGTGGCGTCGACGGTCTGGTCCACGTCTCCGAGCTCTCCTGGAAGCACATCGACCACCCCTCCGAGGTTGTCGAGGTCGGCCAGGAAGTCACCGTCGAGGTTCTCGACGTCGACATGGACCGCGAGCGTGTCTCCCTGTCGCTGAAGGCGACGCAGGAGGACCCGTGGCAGCAGTTCGCCCGGACCCACCAGATCGGTCAGGTCGTCCCGGGTAAGGTCACCAAGCTGGTTCCGTTCGGTGCGTTCGTCCGCGTGGACGAGGGCATCGAGGGTCTGGTCCACATCTCCGAGCTGGCCGAGCGCCACGTGGAGATCCCGGAGCAGGTCGTCCAGGTCAACGACGAGATCTTCGTCAAGGTCATCGACATCGACCTCGAGCGCCGCCGCATCAGCCTCTCGCTGAAGCAGGCCAACGAGTCCTTCGGTGCCGACCCGGCCTCGGTCGAGTTCGACCCGACCCTGTACGGCATGGCCGCGTCCTACGACGACCAGGGCAACTACATCTACCCCGAGGGCTTCGACCCCGAGACCAACGACTGGCTCGAGGGCTACGAGACCCAGCGCGAGGCTTGGGAGGGCCAGTACGCCGAGGCGCAGCAGCGCTTCGAGCAGCACCAGGCCCAGGTCATCAAGTCCCGCGAGGCGGACGCTGCGGCTGCCGCCGAGGGTGGCGACGCTGCGGGTGCGGCTCCGGCCGCGTCCGGTGGTGGCGGTTCGTACTCCTCCGAGGGCCCGGACAACTCCGGCGCGCTTGCCTCGGACGAGGCGCTTGCCGCGCTGCGCGAGAAGCTGGCGGGCGGCCAGAGCTGAACGCCGGCCGCTGAGGCCTAGCAGTTGACTGAGGGGCCGTACCTTTCGAGGTGCGGCCCCTCAGGCGTTTCCGGTTGTTCTTCGGGTGCCGACCGGTGGGGGCTTGTCGCGCCCACGCGGCGGAGCCGCACATCGATACAGCCCCGCGCCCCTTAAGGGCGTTGCCCAGACCGGCAAGATCAATGAGTTGCTCCCTCGGGAATGCCCACGCCCGCAAGGGCGTTGTGGCGTATGGACACGAGGAGGAGCGGTCACAGTGCTTGATCCGCAGGGTTTGTACGCATGGGAGCCGAAGGGCCTCGCCGTTGTCGACATGGCGCTTGCCCAGGAGTCGGCCGGCCTTGTCATGCTCTACCACTTCGACGGATACATCGACGCGGGTGAGACCGGCGACCAGATCGTCGACGGGCTCCTGGACTCGCTGCCCCACCAGGTCGTCGCCCGCTTCGACCACGACCGGCTGGTGGACTACCGCGCCCGACGCCCGCTGCTGACGTTCAAGCGCGACCGCTGGGCCGAGTACGAGGACCCCGCCATCGAGGTGCGGCTCGTCCAGGACGCGACCGGTGCGCCCTTCCTGCTGCTGTCCGGACCCGAGCCGGACGTGGAATGGGAGCGCTTCGCCGCTGCCGTCAAGGAGATCGTGGAGCGGCTCGGGGTGCGTCTGTCGGTGAACTTCCACGGCATCCCGATGGGCGTCCCGCACACCCGCCCGGTCGGCGTCACCCCGCACGGCAACCGCGTCGACCTCGTCCCCGGCCACCGCAGCCCCTTCGAGGAGGCGCAGGTGCCCGGCAGCGCCGAGGCCCTGGTCGAGTACCGGCTGATGGAGGCCGGGCACGACGTCCTGGGCGTCGCCGCGCACGTCCCGCACTACATCGCCCGCTCCCCGTACCCGGACGCGGCGCTCACCGTCCTGGAGGCGGTCACCGCGGCCACCGGGCTGGTCCTGCCCGGCATCGCGCACTCCCTGCGCACGGACGCCCACCGCACACAGAACGAGATCGACCGGCAGATCCGTGAGGGCGACGAGGAGCTCACCAACCTCGTGGAGGGCCTGGAGCACCAGTACGACGCGGTCGCGGGCGCCGAGAGCCGGGGCAACATGCTCGCCGAACCGGTGGACATCCCGTCGGCGGACGAGATCGGGCAGGAGTTCGAGCGATTCCTGGCGGAGCGTGAAGGCGACAACTGAGGTCCGCCGCCGACGGCGGTCCAGGGGCGAAGTACGGCCTGCCCGGTGCTTTGTCAGTGGCAGGCCCTAAGCTTCGGGTCATGCTGAAGGTGGGCCTGACCGGGGGCATCGGAGCCGGTAAGAGCGAGGTGTCGCGGCTGCTCGTGGAGCACGGGGCCGTGCTGATCGACGCGGACCGGATCGCGCGCGAGGTCGTCGCGCCCGGCACCCCCGGCCTCGCCGCCGTCGTCGAGGCGTTCGGCGAGGACGTGCTCACCGAGGACGGCAGCCTGGACCGGCCCAAGCTGGGCTCGATCGTCTTCGGCGACCCCGACCGGCTCGCCGTACTGAACTCGATCGTGCACCCCCTCGTCGGCGCCCGCTCCCGCGAGCTCGAAGAGGCCGCCGCCGAGGACACCGTCGTCGTCCACGACGTCCCGCTTCTCACGGAGAACGGACTGGCGCCGCTGTACGACGTCGTGGTCGTCGTCGACGCCGGCCCCGAGACCCAGCTCGACCGGCTCGTGCGGCTGCGCGGCATGACCGAGGAGGACGCACGCGCGCGCATGGCCGCGCAGGCGACGCGTGACAAGCGCCTGGAGATCGCGGACATCGTCATCGACAACGACGTACCACTGGAAGAACTTCAGCGGCGTGTGAAGGACGTGTGGGACGAGCTCGTGCGCAGAGCCCACGGGGCCCAGGGAAGCACTCAGCCCCGCTCGCCGCAGGAATAGCCGCGGCGCGATCACGCGTTGAACCCTTCCAGTGAGGGAAGGACTTTGCCGTGCCCGAGACCAGCGGATCGACCGGACGTACTCCGGAGACGCATGTCATCGACTTCCGCGCCGCCGAGCAACTGCTCGCCGCGCGGGATCCGCGGGGCGCGGTGAAGCTGCTCGACGGAGTCATCGCCGCGCACCCGGAGAACACCGCAGCCCGGCTGCTGCGCGCGCGTGCCTTCTTCGCCGCCGCGCAACTGCGGCCCGCCGAGCTGGAGTTCACCATCGTCCTGGAGCGCGAGCCGGACAACGCGTTCGCGCACTTCGCGCTCGCCCGGACCTACGAGCGCCGGGGCCGGCCCGACGAGGCCAAGCGCCACTTCCGGCTGGCGGCCGCGCTCGACCCGAACCCGCAGTACCTCAAGGCGGCACGGTTCGAAGCGTGAGCGGCGCCTAGCGGTGGGGATTCTCGGGCGGGCGGTACGGCGGTATGTCGCGGCCCGGCTGGTAGTGCGGGCCCTGGCGGATGTGTCTGAGGACCATGGCCATGTCGATCGTGATCACCAGCCACAGCGCCCCGCAGGCCGCCGCCCAGCCGGGGCGTCCCGCGAGCGCGAACGCTGCGGTACCGAAGATCGCCCACACCACGCCCCACACGCACAGCCAGAAACGTGCCCGCAGGGCACTGCGCGCTGTCCTGGGCTCACTGCCCGTACGCATCGGGATCACCGCTCCTTCCTGAAACGTACTCCTCGTACTCCTCGAAGGGGGCCTCGTGCTGCCGGACACCGATGAACTGGCCGAAAGCCTGCTCGACCTCGGAGTACCCCACGAGGACATCAACGATCTCGTGCGGATGGGCCCACGGGTGACGGACGACCCGGAGCTGCGGCACTTTTTGGAGCGGTCCGTCGACGAGCTCGTCCGGGGGATCGGAGAGGTCGGCGGCCCGGTCGACCTGCCCGACCTGGACTGGGCCTCGGGCCCCCTGCGGCGCTGCTTTCCGGTGTACGTGTTCGTCGCGGCGCTGCCGGCCACGCGCGCCTACCACCGTGAGCGCGGCATCCCCGTCGATGTCTCCCGACGCACCCTCGCGGACCTCGGGCGGAACATGGCCGTGCACCGCAGGCGGCATGGCCGCACGGGTGTGCAGGCACCGTGGTGGCTCGTCCATCACTTCCGTGGCGAGCTGTACCAGCTGGGGCGGCTGCAGTTCGAGCGGGCGCGGCTCGGGCAGCGTGCGGGGACGAGGCTCGCGGCGGCCGGGCTCGACGTGGGCCCCGACTCGGGCTGTCTCAACGTGCACATCCCCGACTTCTCAGGGCCGCTGTCACCGGCCGCGGTCGACCGGTCCCTGGAACTGGCCCGGGAGTTCTTCGCCGCACACTTTCCGCGGGAGCGCTACGAGGTGGTGACGTGCCACTCCTGGCTGCTGGACCCGCAGCTCAGGAAGTACCTCCCCGGGGACTCCAACATCGTGCGCTTCCAGGAGCGTTTCCGCATCGCCCAGGAGGACCGGGAGCAGGCCGACAGCGAGCCGGTCCAGTTCGTCTTCGGCGACCCCGAACTGCCGGTCGAGAACCTGCCGCGGCGCACGGCCGTGGAGCGGGCCGTCGGGGACCACCTGCGGGCGGGCGGTCATTGGTACGTGGGGCACGGGTGGCTGCCGTTCGACGGGCGCGGGTGACAGTTCTTCGTAGCGGGTGAGTCGTCTCGTAGCGGCTGAGAGTTCTCCGTAGGCGATGACGAATTGCCCTCCTGCGGCGATGAGTTCCGCAGTCGGCCCCGGTCTACCTCTCCGACAGCACCACGGAACGCTTCACCCAGGAGACCCCCATGTCCGAGACCACCGCCTCCGTCACCGCCGCCGCCTCCGCCACGGCCCGCACGTCCGGCACCGTCATCGCCGAGTCCGCGACCCCGCGCGGCCGCCGCGCCCGAATCGCCCTGCGCGGCCTGCAGATTCTGCTGGCCCTCTTCTACGGGATCGCGAGCGCGCTGCCGAAGCTGATCGCGCACCCGTCGGCCGCCGAGGGCTTCGACGAGCTCGGCTGGGGCAGCGCGGGGATGTACACCATCGGTGCGCTCGAACTGGCCGGGGCCATAGCGCTGTTGATCCCGGTGCTGCAGTCGGTGGCGGCGATGGCGCTGAGCGCGCTGATGGTCGGCGCGTTCGTCGTCACCATCACCGCCTTCGGCGGCGAGAACGCCGCGACACCGCTCATCCTGATCGTGCCCCTCGCCCTGATCGCCTGGGCGCGGCGGAGCTCGAACGCGGATCTGCTGCGGCTGGTACGACGACGCGCGTGACAGGAGCGTCTGTGCGCCTGTCCGCTGTGCGGAACGATTCGGTGGCGTCCGGCCCGGGCCTCTCGGTCCGCCGGACGCCGCCGTCGTATGTCACCGTCCGCGCGGTCGTTCCGCGCCGCCGCCCATGAGTCCGCGGAGTCGTTCCAGCTCGCGGCGGTCCCGCTTGGTCGGGCGGCCCGTGCCGCGGTCGCGGATGCCCGCCGGGGCGACTGCCTCGCGCGGCGGGGGAGGGGGCGAGTTGTCGACGTAGCACTGGATTGCCACCGGTGCGCCGACCCGCTTGCGGATCAGCCGCTTGACGATGACGATGCGCTCCCGGTTCTCCTGGCGCAGACGCACCTCGTCGCCGATGCGCAGGGAGTGGGAGGGCTTCACGTTCTGGCCGTTCACGCGCACATGCCCGCCCTTGCAGGCGGTGGCGCCCATGGAGCGGGTCTTGACCAGGCGTACGGCCCAGATCCAGCTGTCGATCCGTACGGACCCGCCGCTCTGCGGACCGGCGGCCTCGGCCGCGGCCACGGCGGCGGCGATCTGCGGGTCGACGGCCGGCTGCGCGTCGGCCGTTTCCGGCTGCCCCTCGGCCGTGCCGCCGGCCTTCTCCTCGTCATCCTCGGAAGCCATGCCTCGACCTTAGTCCCGTCCCGCCCTCGCAGTCCCCGCACGCAGTCCCCGCACGCAGCCTTCGTACGGGGCCGCGACGGCCTTACGGTGGAGCTGTGGACGCCCTGGCCGATCTCGACCGCACCCTCGCGGGCTGCCGGGCCTGCCCGCGGCTGGTCGACTGGCGTGAGGAAGTGGCCCGCACGAAGCGCGCCGCCTTCGCCGACCAGACGTACTGGGGCCGCCCGGTGCCCGGCTTCGGCCCGCCGGACGCCCGGCTGCTGATCATCGGGCTCGCCCCGGCCGCGCACGGGGGCAACCGCACCGGGCGGATGTTCACCGGGGACCGCTCCGGAGACGTGCTGTACCAAGCGCTGTACGACGTCGGCCTCGCCTCGCAGCCCACGTCGGTCGCCGTCGATGACGGCCTTGAACTGTACGGCGTGCGCGTCACGGCCCCGGTGCACTGCGCACCGCCCGCCAACAAACCCACGCCGGGTGAGCGCGATACCTGCCGGTCCTGGCTGGTGCGGGAGCTGAGGCTGCTGCGCCCGACCGTGCGGGCCGTCGTCGTACTGGGCGCCTTCGGCTGGCAGGCGACCCTGCCCGCGCTGGTGGAGGCGGGGTGGAGCGTGCCCAGGCCGCGGCCGGCGTTCGCGCACGGTGCGCGGGTCCCGCTGGACGGCGCCGCGAGCCCGGACGGGCTCGACCTCTTCGGGTGCTTCCACGTCAGCCAGCGCAACACCTTCACCGGCAGGCTCACGCCCGAGATGCTGCGGGACGTCCTGCGTACGGCGGCGGAGGCGGCCGGCCTGAAATGAGGGCGGGGCGGGACGTGCCGTCGATACGGTGCCCGGATGACCCTCTACCCGGAGATCGAACCGTACGGCCACGGCATGCTCGACGTCGGCGACGGCAACCACGTCTACTGGGAGACCTGCGGGAACCCGCACGGCAAGCCGGCGCTCGTGCTGCACGGCGGGCCGGGCTCCGGGTGCACCCCGTACTTCCGGCGGCTGTTCGATCCGGCCGTCTACCGGATCGCGCTGCTCGACCAGCGCGGGTGCGGGCGTTCGACGCCGCACGCGAGCGCGTACGAGACCGACATGAGCGTGAACACGACGGCTCATCTCGTCGCCGACCTGGAGCTGCTGCGCCGGCACCTGGGGATCGACCGGTGGTTGGTGTGGGGTGTGTCGTGGGGGTCGGTGCTGGGACTGCGCTATGCGCAGACGTATCCGGGGGTCGTGTCCGAGCTGGTGCTGACCGGGGTCGCCACCGGGTCGAACCCCGAAGTGGCCCTGCTGACCAGGGGGTTGGGGCGGATCTTCCCGGCGGAGTTCGAGCGGTTCGTGGGTGAGCTGCCGCCCGGGGAGCGTGACGGCAACCTTGCCGCCGCGTACAACAGGCTGATCGAGTCGCCCGAGGCGGGCGTGCGGGCGCGGGCGGCGCGGGCCTGGACGGACTGGGAGACGGCGTGCGTCCCCGCCCCGCCCCGGTCGGTCCCGCGATACGAGGACGAGCGGTTCCGCATGGGCTTCGCCCGTACCGTCACGCACTACTTCGGCAACGACCACTTCCTGGGCGAGGGCAACGACGAGGGCGTCGTCCTGCGGGACGCCCCGCGGCTGAAGGGCATCCCCGGCACTCTCGTCCAGGGCAGCCTGGACTTCGGCAATCTGCTCGGGACCGTGTGGCGGCTCCACCAGGCCTGGCCCGGCAGCGAGTTGGTCGTCATCGACGACGTGGGGCACGACGCGGGGGCGCCGACCGCGGCGGCGGCGCTGGTGGCGGCGACGGACAAGTACGCGGGCAGGTGACGGCCGAGAACGGCGGCCGCCAGGAGAGTTGCCCGGCTGGGAGAGTTGCCCGGCTGGGGGAGTTGCCCGGCTAGGAGAGTCGCCCGGCTAGGAGAGTTCCTCCGCCGCCGCCTCGCCGAAGAGCTGCCGTACCGTCGAGCGGTGGTTGGTGCGCACGTGGGTGAGTGCGTGGGCGCGGGCCCGGTTCGGGTCGCCGGAGGCGATCGCCTCGTACAACTCACGGTGCTCCACGAGGAGTTGGGGCCACTCTTCGTTGCGCCGGGTCATCCAGCGCAGGCGGCCCGCGACCGGTTCCAGCGCCTCGATCAGCAGGGTGTTGCCGGCCATGGCGACGATGCGGTCGTGCAGCCGGCTGTTGACGTCCGTGATCGCTTCCGCGTCACCCGCCTCGGTCGCGGTGGCCGCCTGGTCGAGGAGCCCCTCCACCTCGGCGAGGTCCTCGGGCGTCGCCCGTGACGCGGCGAGTCCGGCCGCGTACACCTCCAGGGCTTCGCGCAGTTCGAAGAGCTCCTTGACGTCGGCCGGGGTCAGTCGGCGTACGACCGTACGGCGGGCCGACTCGAACTGGACGAAGCCCTCAGCGACCAGGGCCCGGATCGCCTCGCGGACCGGGACGCGCGAGACGCCCAGGCGCTCGGCCAGCTCCCGCTCGACGAGCCGGTCACCGGGCCGGAGGCGGCCGGCGATGATGTCCTGCCGCAGGGTCGCCAGGACGCGTTCCCGTACCGCGCCCAGGGGTTCGGTCTTCGTCGTGGAGCTCATGGGGCCATCTTCGCCGACTCCGGGTGTGATTTACGGAGCGTTAACAGGAGCGACATCGGTCAGAACGGTTGACGGGAGGACTATGTCGGCAGTTTGGTATACCAAACGAGCCTCGGCGTCCTCAATAAGGCGCCCCCTCCACAAGCAGTCCTCCGTCCCCCGGCTCCTGGAGGCCCCGTGTCCCTCGCCGACCGTGCCGAAGCCACCGGCACAGCAGCGTTCGTCCCCGATCCCCGGCTCACCAACGAAGACCTCGCGCCCGCCGGCAAGCGCAACTGGAAGGTCTTCGACCTCTTCGCCCTGTGGATGTCCGACGTCCACAACCTCGGCAACTACACGTTCGCGGCCGGTCTGCTGGTGCTCGGCATGAACGTGTGGCAGGTCTTCACCTCCCTGCTCGTCGGCTTCGTGCTCATCTACGTCGGCATGAACTGGATGGGGAAGATCGGCCAGCGTCACGGCGTCCCGTTCCCCGTCGTCAGCCGCATCAGCTTCGGCGTCTGGGGCGCCAACATCCCGGCGCTGATCAGGGCCGTGATCGCCATCATGTGGTACGGCATCCAGACCTACCTGGCCTCGGTCGCGGTGAACGTGATGCTGCTGGCCGCCTGGCCCGGCCTGGAGTCCTGGACGCACAGCTCCTTCCTGGGCCTGCACGCGCTCGGCTGGGTGTCGTTCCTCTCCCTGTGGCTGATCCAGGCGCTGATCATCAGCCGGGGCATGGAGTCGGTGCGCAAGTTCCAGGACTTCTGCGGCCCGGCGATCTGGATCGTGATGATCGCGCTGGCTGTGTGGATCCTCGCCAAGGCAGGCTGGACGATCTCGCTCACGACCACCCCCCACCCGGTGTCCGTCGGCGAGCAGTGGCGGCAGTGGTTCGGCGCGATCGGCCTGATCCTCGCCACGTACGGCACGCTGATGCTCAACTTCTGCGACTTCTCGCGCTTCGCGCCGGACTACCGGACGGTCAGGAAGGGCAACTTCTGGGGCCTGCCCATCAACTCCACCGCCTTCGTGGTCGTCTCGGTGATCGTCACGGCCGGATCGCTGGAGGTGTTCGGCGAGGCCATCACGGACCCCGCGGAGCTGGTGGCGAAGGTCGGCAACACGTGGGTCCTGGTGCTCGCCGCCCTGACGTTCGCCATCGCCACGATGGGCGTCAACATCGTCGCCAACTTCGTCTCACCGGCGTACGACCTGGCCAACGTCTGGCCGCAGAAGATCACCTTCAAGGTCGGCGGCATGATCAGCACGGTGGCGGCGCTCGTGGTGACGCCGTGGAATCTGTTCTCGAACCCGACGGTCGTCAACTACTTCCTCGGCGGCCTGGGCGCCTTCCTGGGCCCGCTGTTCGGCGTGATCATGGTCGACTACTACCTGGTCAAGCGGGGCCGGGTGGACGTGAACGAACTGTTCTCGGCCGAGCCGGGTTCGCGCTACCACTACCGCAAGGGCGTCAACCCCAAGGCGCTGTGGGCGTTCCTGCCGGCGGCCGGTGTCGCGGCGGTGCTGGCGCTGGTGAGGACGTTCAGCGATGTGGCGCCGTACTCGTGGTTCATCGGGACGTCGATGGCGGCGGGGTTGTATCTGGTGCTGTGCCGCGAGGAGCGGGCCGCCGGGGCCGATCAGCCCGCTGCCGGGTCCGTGGCGCGGGAGGTCTGAAGGACGTGCGGATCG
This sequence comes from Streptomyces sp. NPDC012935, assembly GCF_042900345.1. Classification (NCBI taxonomy): domain Bacteria; kingdom Bacillati; phylum Actinomycetota; class Actinomycetes; order Kitasatosporales; family Streptomycetaceae; genus Streptomyces; species Streptomyces sp. NPDC012935. The sequence goes on along the minus strand of NZ_JBIBBC010000005.1, from coordinate 265,456 downwards.
TCGTCACCAACTGCAACACCACGCAGGAGATGACCGAGGAGATCGTACGAGGTGCCCGGGCCGCCGCAGGCCCGGGCACCACCGTGCTCGGGCTTACCCCCGGGTGGGGGCCCGAGTCGGCCGAGGGCTGGCTCGACAGCTACCTCTCGGCGGCGGCGGTGATGGACGCGCTGCGGACGTACGACGGTCCCGCCTACGACGCGGTCGTCATGGCCGGCTTCGGGGAGCACGGGCGCGAGGGCGTCCGGGAACTGGTGGACGTACCGGTCGTCGACATCACGGAGGCGGCCGCGCACCTGGCCTGTCTGCTCGGGCACCGGTACGGGGTGGTGACCACGCTGGAGCGCTCGTGCGGGCAGATCGAGGACAGCCTGGAGACCGCAGGCGTGGGCCGCAACTGCGTCGCCGTGATCGGCACGGGGCTCAAGGTGCTGGAACTGGATGACGCCGATCGCACCGAGTCCGCCTTCCTGGCGGCCGCCGAACGGGCGCGGGACGCGGGTGCGGAGGTGTTGGTGCTGGGCTGTGCCGGGATGACCGGGCTGCAGCGCGTCATGGGGGAGAAGCTGGGGGTTCCGGTTGTCGACGGGGTGGGGGCGGCCGTGAAGCTCGCCGAGTCACTGGTGGGGTTGGGGCTGAGGACGAGCCGGGTCGCAGGGTATGCGCGGCCACTGCCGAAGAGGCGGGTGTGGGGGCGGATGCAGGAGTGATCACCGGGAGCCGGGGCCGCCGGGACGCCAGACGTAGCGCACGTCCGGCTCCTGCTCCTCGTTCCCGCTGCCGTCCGTGTACTCGACGGCGACGAAGCCGTGGCGCTCGTAGAAGCGGTGGGCGGGCTTGTTGACCTGGAAGGTCCACAGGCTCAGCCCGGTCGGGCGGCGCCGCTTGGCGAGGTCGACGAGACGGTCGCCGACCCCTCGGCCACGCCAGTCGGGGTCCAGGTAGAGCTGGGAGAGCTGGTCGGTGTCGAGGACCATCAGGCCGACGATCCGGCCGGCGGCCTCGGCGACCCAGGTCTCCCTGAGCAGCACCACCACCTCCCGGAAGTACGTCCGCACGTCGTCGTCGGAGCGCGGCCGGACCACCGTCGGCAGCGCGGCGGCGAACGACCGCAGCCAGACGTCGGCCGCGGCACCGGCATCGGTGGGCTTGGCACGTCGGAGCGCCACGGGCGTCATGAGCGGGGCGCCCCCTCCGGGACGGCGGCCGTGGCCGTGATCTCCACCAACTGACCCGTGTATCCGAGGCAGGCCACCCCGAGCAGCGTCGACGAGTGCGGACCGATGCTCAGCCCTGACGCCTCGACGACCTCCCAGACGGCGGACAGCACCGCCGGCTCACCGCTCACGACGTACACGTCGGTCGACAGGACGTGTGCCAAGTCGCTCCCGATCGCCTCCAGTTGCGTTTCGAGGTTGGCGATCACCTGCTCGGCCTGCCGCACCGGGTCTCCTTCGCCGACGAGGTTCCCGTCCCTGTCGAGGGGCACGGATCCGGCGAGGAAGGCGAGCCTTGTGCCGGCTTCGACGACGGAGGCGTGGGAGTAGGTGGGGGGTGGGAACAGGGCGGGGGACGTGCGGCGTCGGATCATGGGGGCTCCTGGGCGGTGCAGCGCAGTCGGCGGCCAATCTGCCGATCATGCGCGCCCCGCGCCACGCCTCGCATCCGATTTTCCCCGCGCCGCTCGCACCGCCCGCCGGCGCGCCACGCGGTGGCGGAGGTAGACCTCCTTCGAGCTGCAGGTGCGGGTCTCGACGAGTTCGAGATCCACCCGGCGCCGCGCACCAGAATTCCTCCTCGGTGACGGATGGACAGTACGACCGCCGACCGCCGACCGCCGACCGCCGACCGCCGAGCGCCGACCGCCGACCGCCGAGCGCCGGACGCAGCGGAAGCGTCACCGCAGTTGCGTTCATAAAGAACGTGGCGTTTCCACGCATCGTCACCTTCCCGAAACGTCGGCGTCCCACGGCCTCCAAGAGCCCGCCCTACCGTGGACACCACAGCCCGAGCCCGGCCACCGTCGCCCGAAGGCACACCCCCGCCCTCGCCCCGACAGGAGCCCTGTGTCCCGCCCCGTACGTCCGGCCCTCGCCCTGCCGCCCTGGCTCGCCCACACCCTGCGCGCCCAGCGCGGCCCGGTCCCCTGGAGTGCGGTGGTCCGGGGAGCCCTGGCCGCCGGGCCGCTCCTCCTCGTCGCCGTGCTCGCCGGCCGCGCCTCTCTCGGTGTCGTCGCCGCCATCGCCGCCATGCTCGCCGGTATCAACGACCGAGCCGGCAGCCGTCGTGTCTCCGTCCATCGGCTCGGAGTGCCCGCTCTGGCGGGGGCGGCCGGGCTCCTCGTCGGGACGATGGCCGGGGATCGTCTCGGGGCCGCTGCGCTCACCCTCCTCCTCACCGGGCTCGGGCTCATCGCGGGAGGGATCAGCGCCGTCGGACCCGTCGCGTCCGCGTCCGGGACGCAGCTACTCGTCGCCTCCGCCATCGGGGCGGGGATGCCGCTGCCGGAGAGCGGGTGGCTGCGGGCGCTCGCCTATCTGGGCGGTGCCGCCTGGCTGCTCGGGCTGCGGCTGGCCCTCCCCACACCCGGCTCCCTCGTCGGTGACTTCCGGTTCGACGGCGAGCGTGCCGCCGTAGCCGACGTGTACGACGCCGTCGCGGACCTCCTCGACGCCGCCGGCACCCGGCACGCCACCGCCCGCCGGGTCGCGCTCACCGCCGCCCTCGACCATGCGCAGGATGCCCTCACCGGCCCCCGGCTGCGGCGATACGCCTCCTCGTCCGGCGAGCGGCGGCTGCACGCGCAGTACGCGGCCGCCCTGCCCCTCGCCGAGGCCGCGACGGCGCTCGCCTGGGCCGGGGGAGCGGTGCCCGCGCGGGCATCCGAAGGCCCCCGCCGCCTCGCCGCTGCCGTACGTGGCAACACCCACACCGGCCCGCTCCCCGCCCCGTCCCGCTCCGCGCCCGCCCTGCGCGCCCTGGACGATGCCCTGCTGCACGCCGCCGAGGCGTTCGACCGGGGCCGGGGCGACCGCGACCTGCACACCCGGCGTCGTACGGCCGCGGATCTCGCCCGATCCGTGTTCGGGGCCGGCGGACGGGAGTACGGCCTGCGCGTCGCCCTCTGCTTCGGCGCCAGCGCCGCCATCGCCCAGGCGCTGCACCACACCCGGTGGTACGGGCAGCACGAGCACTGGTACTGGCTCCCCGCCACCGCCGTCTTCCTCGTCAAGCCCGACCTGGGGCCGCTCGCGTCCCGCGTGCTGTGCCGGGCCGCCGGCACCGTGCTGGGAGCCCTGCTCTTCGCCGGGTTCGCGGCCGTACTGCCCCGGCCGGAGGGGCTCATCGCGCTCGTGGCGCTCAGTGGCGCCCTGATTCCCGTCGCCACCCGGCACTTCGCCGCCCAGACCGCCGTCGTCACGGTTCTCGTGCTCGCCCTGGTCATGGTGGGCGGCGAGCCGCAGGCCTCCGTGAGCAGGATCGGCGAGACGCTGCTGGCCTGCGCGATCGTGCTGGTCGTGGGGCATCTGCCGATGCCGGGGCAGCGGGGCGGGGGCGTACGGTCCCGCCTCGCGACGGCGGACCGGGCGGCACATGCCTATCTCGCGCATGTGCTGCGTGAGTCCGAGGCCACCAGTGCGAGTCGCGAGGCCGACGTCCCCCACATGCCGTACGAGCCCACCCCGCCCCCCATCGCCCCCCGCGCCGACCCCCGCACCGATCCCCGCGCCGTCCGCTGGACCCTCCGCCGCGAGGCCTACCGTGCTCTCGCCGAGGCCCGTACCGCGATCGCCCTCGCCGCCGCCGAGCTTCCCGCGCTCGCCCGGCACACGGAGGGCGCGGACGAGGTCGTCGCCACCCTCGAACAGCTCGTCGACACGACCACCGCGTGTGCCGTGCACCTCGACGACTCGGGCCGGCTCACGCCCTGGCACACCGCTCAGCTCACCCAGTTGCTGGAGGAACTCGCTGCGGAGCGCGACCGGGCCGGGCTGCACGGGCCACGGGGCCGCGCCACCCCGGACGTCCGCCTCGCCGGGTGACGACCGTCAGCCTTGGGCCCGCACGCACACCAACCTGCTCCCCGCCCCGGTCACCCCCACCCGTACCGCCGCCGCGAACCCCTGCGCCGCCACGGCCGCCGACACCTTCCCGGCGATCTGCTCGGCCCGGCGCGCGTCCGGCGGCTCCCAGCACAGGCACAGGGCGCCGCCCGGCACCAGCCAGCGCCTGAGCGCAGCCAACTCCCTGTCAGGGGAGCGCGCCCAGAAGAGGTTCACGTTGACGGCGAGGACCTTGTCGAAGGACGCCTCGGGGAAGGCGGAATCCGCCAGGGCGGCCGTGTGGAAGACCGCCCTGCCCGCGGCCACGTGCTCCTCATCACGGCGCCGCGCCGCCTCCACCGCCGTGGCCGAGCGGTCGATCGCCGTCACCGTGCCCGAGGTGAGCCGCTCGCAGATCAGGGCGACCGCGACTCCCCGCCCGCAGCCGATCTCCAGCACCCGGTCGCCGGGCGTGAGGCCGAGGTTCTCCACCGCCCAGGTCAGGCGCTCCGGGACCGGCCCCCGTGGCACGGCGCTGTCAGCCGCCGAAACGTATCCACACCGGCGCGTGGTCCGACCCCGGGGTCCCGACCCGCTCCGTCGGGTCGTCGCCGACCGACGGCAGTTCGAGGGCCCGGTCCTGCTGGTCGGGCAGGCCGGTGCCCGCCTCCGAGACGCGGTGGACCAACCGGTGGCTGGTCAGGACGTGGTCGATCAGCTCCCCACGTCCGAAGTTGACGCGGGAGAAGCGCCGCTTCACGGGTATCAGCGGGGCCACGTTCCACAGCCGGAACGCATCGCCCAGATCGGGGTCCCTGAACGCGCGTTCCCTGTCGAGCTCGGAGCCCGGAGGGCCGAGCAGGATCTGCGTCGTCGCGGCGTTCACCACGTCGTTCATGTCGCCGAGGAGGGCCACGTCCCGCTCGCGCCCGTCGTCCTCGAGCAGGAAGTCCGCGAGGCCGCGCAGGGTCGCCGCCTCGGCGGCCCGGCGGTAGAGGGCGTACGCGCCGAAGCGGGCCCGTTCGGCCTCGTCGTGCGGGTGGAAGCGCGACTTGCTGCCGTTGCCCGGGTACGTCAGCAGTTTCGACTTCAGGTGCGCCACGGCCACCCGCAGGGGCCCGTCCGCCGTGTCGACCTCCACCGCCAGGAATCCGCGGCTCGCCTCCCGGTCGTGGTCGCCGGGCTGCGCGCCGTCGTCGCTCTGCACGGGGCGCAGCTTCTGTGCGAACACACGCGTGTCCCGAAGCACTCGCATCGGCGTCCGGCTGATGAAGCCCACACGTATGCCGCGGCCGTCCCGGTGCCGGGAGAGCGCCGTGTGCCACTCCCCGCCCACCGCCCGGACCAGGTCGTCGAGTGCCTCTTCCTGCTTGACCTCCTGGACGCCCAGCAGCATCGGGTCGAGCGCGGTGATCACCGAGGCCAGGGACGCCACTTTCGCCTCGTACTCGGCGTCGGTGTCGGGCGCGCCGTCACCGCTGCCCGGCAGCATCAGATTCTCGAGATTCCAGGTACCGAGGAGCATGTGGGGCCCCTTTCCGGAAGCCGTGCGACGGGCGGTGGTGAGGCAAGAGTGCACGTGCTCACCCCGCCGGGACAGAGCGCCGACGGGATACGCGGTTCACCCCGTCCGGGGGCACGACCGCGTCGTACGGTGACTGCATGACGCCTTCTCCCGCCGGTCTCATCATCACCCGGTGCACGGTGCTCACGCACGACGATCAAGAGCGGATCGGATTCGCCGACGACGCCGCGATCGTCGTACGGGACGGGGTCGTCGAGGCGGTGATCAGCAGCGCGGAGGCAGCAGAGCTGGCCGCGACCGAGCGTATCGACGCCCATGGCCAGGTCGCCCTCCCCGGCCTCGTCAACTGCCACACCCACGCCCCCATGGTCGCCCTGCGCGGGGTCGCCGAGGACCTGCCCACCGAGGAGTGGTTCAACGACGTCGTGTGGCCGATCGAGTCCAACCTCACGGAGAGGGACGTGCAGTTGGGGGCGCGGCTCGCCTGCGCCGAGATGATCCGCGGCGGGGTCACCTGTTTCGCCGACCACTACTTCTCGATGGACGCCGTCGCCGCCGTGGTCGAGGAGTGCGGGATGCGTGCCCACCTCGGCGAGGCCTACTTCTCGTCCCAGGGCCCTCAAGGGCGCGAGAAGTCCCTGGAGTTCGCGCTACGGCATCGCGGGGGCGCGGGCGGCCGTATCACCACCACCCTCGCCCCGCACGCGCCCTACACCGTCGACGACGCCGACCTGGCCGCCACCGCCGAACTCGCCCGTGAGCACGATCTGCCCGTCCACCTCCACGCCTCCGAGAACCGCGACCAGGCCGAGGCGAGTCTCGCCCGCCACGGGGTCACGCCCATCGAGGTGCTCCGGCGCACCGGCATCCTCGACGTCGACGTCCTCATCGCGCACGGCACGGGCATCCTCGAGCGCGACCTGCCGATCCTGCGGAACGCCGCCGGTCGGGTAGCCGTCGCCAGCGCCCCGCGCGGCTACCTCAAGTTCGCCTGGCCCACCACGACACCCGTACGCGCGCTGCGGGACCTCGGCATCCCGGTCGGCCTCGCCACGGACGGCGCCGCCTCCAACAACTCCCTCGACGTATGGGAGTCGATGGCCCTCACCGCCCTCGTCCAGAAGTCGGCCACCGGTGATCCCCGCTGGCTGACCGCCCGTCAAGCCCTGCACCACGCCACGCTCCAGAGCGCCCGCGCCGTCGGACTCGGTGAGGTCGTCGGCAGCATCGCACCGGGCCGGCGTGCCGACATCGTCCTCCTCGATCTCACCGGCCCGCACACCCAGCCCGTCCACGACCTCGCCGCCACGCTCGTGCACAGCGCCCGCTCCTCCGACGTCCGCACGACGATCGTGGACGGGCGCGTGCTGATGCGCGACCGGGAGCTGCTGACCATCGATGTGCCCGCCGTCGTAGGCGAGTTGGGGGAGCGGATGCCCGCGCTCCTGGACCGCAGTCACGGCAAGCGCATCCAGGAGTACGACACCTGAGCCGAGTGCACCCGAGTGCATAGGCTGAGGTCCATGGATCTCGCCGACGGCCTCCTCGATCACCCGTACGACGTGTACCGGCGCCTGCGCGACACCGCCCCTGTGCACCGCATCGCCGGCCCCGACGGCAGTCCCGCCTGGCTCGTCACCCGCTACGACGACGTCCGCGAGGCGCTCGCAGACCCACGGCTGTCCCTGGACAAACGGCATGCGGCGCCCGGCACTTACCGCGGGCTCGCCCTCCCTCCCGCCCTCGACGCCAACCTGCTCAACATGGACCCGCCCGACCACTCCCGTATCCGCCGCCTGGTCGGCCGTGCCTTCACCCCGCGTCGCGTCGAACAGCTCCGCGCGCCCATACGGCGGACCGCCGACCGTCTCCTCGACGCCCTCGGCCGCCACGGCACCACCGACCTGATCGCCTCCTACGCCGCCCCCCTCCCCATCACGGTCATCTGCGACCTCCTCGGCGTCCCGGACGAGCACCGACGGGACTTCCGGGAGTGGACCGACGCCCTGGTCGCCCCCGACCCGGCGCGGCCGCAGGCCGCGAAGGAGGCCGTCGGGGCGATGCTCGGGTTCTTCACCCGGCTCCTCGCCGACAAGCGCGGGAAACCGGCCGACGACCTGCTCTCCGACCTCGTCGCGGTCCGCGACACGGACGGCGACCGGCTGGGCGAGGACGAGCTGATGTCCCTCGCCTTCCTCATCCTGTTCGCCGGCTACGAGAACACCGTGCAGCTCATCGGCAACGCCGTGCTCGCCCTGCTCGACCATCCCGAACAGCTCGCTGCCCTGCGCGAGGATCCGTCCCGAATTCCCTCCGCCGTCGAGGAGTTCGCCCGCTACGACGGCCCCGCCCTGCTCGCCATCCGGCGCTTCCCGACCGCGGACATCACCATCGGCGGTGTCCGCGTCCCCGCCGGGGACACCGTCCTGCTCTCCCTCTCCGCCGCCAACCGCGACCCCGCCCGCTTCCCCGACCCCGCCCGCCTCGACCTCGGCCGCGACGCCTGCGGTCACCTCGCGCTCGGACACGGGATCCACTACTGCCTCGGCGCCCCGCTCGCCCGCGCCGAGACCGAGATCGCCCTGGCCGCCCTCCTGGAACGGTTCCCCGAACTCGCCCTCGCCGACGGCGACCTCCGGTGGCGCCGCTCGCTGCGCGCCCGTGGCCTGCTCGCGCTGCCGGTGACGTACTCCGAGAAAATCTCGTGAATTCTCCGGGCGGGCGATGAGTTACGCCCCTCGCGCCGGTCACCACCCAGAACGGACCGTTGCACAGGAGGGGCGTCCCATGTCGCTTCCGGAGATCGTCTCGCGCGAGCAGTGGCGCGCGGCGCGCGAGGAACTGCTGGTCAGGGAGAAGGCGGCGACACGCGCGCGGGACGCGCTCAACGCCGAGCGGCGCAGACTGCCCATGGTCGAGGTCGAGGAGGAGTACGTCTTCGAGGGCGGCGACGGCAAGGCCACCCTGCTCGACCTCTTCGAAGGACGGCACCAACTCGTCGTCTACCACTTCATGTTCGCCCCGGACTGGGACGCCGGATGCCGCAGCTGCTCCGGGTTCCTGGACCAGGTCGGGCACCTGGCGCACCTCAAGGCACGCGGGACGACCCTTGCCGCCGTGTCCCGGGCCCCGTACACGAAGATCCTGCCGTTCAAGGCGCGTATGGGCTGGACGGTGCCCTGGTACTCGTCCTACGGCAGCGACTTCAACCACGACTTCGAGGTGACCCTGGAGCACGAGGGTGAGCTGGTGGAACGGCCCGGAGTCAGCTGTTTCCTGCGGGAGCGGGACCGCGTCTTCCACACCTACTCGACGTACGAGCGCGGTCTCGACGGGCTGGGCTCGACCACCGGCTTCCTGGACCTCACCGCGCTGGGTCGGCAGGAGGCGTGGGAGGAGCCCAAGGGGCGTGCGTCGGCTCTCGGGGCGCCTGCGGGCAGTGAACGCATCCGATATCACGATGAGTACGAGGATTGACACAAGCCGTAGTGACTGATCATCGAGAGTGGTCAGAAGCTCACACATCGCGGTGAACGAGTGTCAACTACGTCTCAGTCCCGTCACTGGGCGAGGCGATTCACCTCCGGCAGGCGTTAACTCCTACAAGTACGACGCTTTCGGGAGGTGCAGGATGGTGAACGGGCGAACAGTGCTCGAACGCTTTCCCGCGGGAGGGCCGCGAGGTTCGTGGCCGGCGGAGGAGTTCGCACACGCGCGGCGGATGGAAGGTCTGGCCGCCGAGGTCGTGATGGACCTCGCCACTGACGCGTTCCTGGTGATCGTCCGGGGTGACATGGTGGTCGACGTCGCGGCGTGACGAGGGCGTGACATGTGCGCGCGCGAGATGAGGGCCGGCCCGGCTTTGCGCCGGGCCCTCGTCGGGGTCATCCCGCCTTCGGCGCGGGCACCCGCCTCGTGAACTGCTCCGCCTGGAGCGAGTACAGCTCCGCGTAGACACCGCCCGTGGCGAGCAGCTCGTCCGGGGTGCCGGACTCCACGAGCTTGCCCTGGTCGAGGACATGCACCAGATCGGCGTGGCGTACGGACGCCAGCCGGTGGGTGATGAGGACGACCGTCTGGCCGGTGGAGGCCAGGGCCCGGATCTTCTCGAAGACCTCCAGTTCCGCCCGCGCGTCGAGGGCCGCGGTCGGCTCGTCCACGATCAGGATGCGGCCCCTCCGGTAGGCGGCCCGGGCGATCCCGAGCCGCTGCCACTGGCCGCCGGACAGCTCGTGCCCGCCGTTGAACTGACGGGCCAGCAGGGTGTCCAGGCCCCGCGGCAGATCCGCCACCACGTCCCCTGCCCCGGCCTCGTCGACCGAGGCGGCCAGACGTTCCTCGGTGAGGGGCGCGGAGGAGCGGCCGACGGCGACATTGACCCGGGCGGTGAACGGCCAGCGCTTGAAGTCCTGGGCCACCATCGCGATGCGCTCGGCGAGTTGGTGCCGGTCGGCGCCGGCCGCGTCGACGTCGTCCCACAGGATGCGGCCGCAGTCCGGGGTGTAGAGCCCGGCCAGCAGCTTGACCAGGGTGGTCTTGCCGGAGCCGTTCTCGCCGACCAGCGCGATGATCCGGCCGAGAGGGAGGGTGAGGGTGACGTCGTCGAGGGCGGGGCGGGCGGATTCCCCCGGGTAGCTGAAGCTGACGTTCTCGAAGCGGACCTCCTGCGGGTCCTCGGGCAGCGGTACGCCACCGACCGGGATCGCCCGTTCGGCCGCCTCGACGTACAGCCGTTGCAGATCGCCCACGAAGAGCGCCTCCTCGTGGAGCGCGTTCACCTCCAGGACGAGGCTGTCGAGGCTCGACGAGCCCGTGCGGATCGCGATGACGGCCGTACCCGCCACGGAGAGCGCCATGGCACCGGCGAGCAGCAGACCGCCCAGGGTGGCGTACGTCGCGACGGTCGCGAGCCCCGTCCACGCCGCCGCGATGAGACCGGTACGCGCGGCAAGCCTGGCCAGCCGCGCCTGCTCGGCCTCCGCCGTCTCCGACATCGCCCGGTAGTGGCGCAGGAGGAACGGCCCGACGCCGTGGACGCGGATCTCGGGTGCGGCGGCGGGCTCGGTCAGCAGCCCGCTGATCAGGTGGCCGGCCCGGGAGTGCTGCACCCAGGTGTGGAAGGACTCGTAGCGGCGCCGGGCATTGGTCAGGGCGCTCCAGGCGCTGGGCAGCGTCATTGTGGCGAGGAGGGGCAGCAGGGCGGGATGCAGCACGGTGAGCACGCCCGCCGCCGCGATCAGCGAGATGGCCGCGTTCACGACCCGCGTGCTGTACGAGATCATCCGCCGGGCGGCTCCGGCGCCGTACTGCGCGGTGTCGAGCAGCTTGTGGAAGGCGTGGTCCTCGATCGCGGCCAGTTCCACGGCCGCCGCCCGCTCCAGATACAGCTCCGTCGCCACCCGCTCCACCTTGGGCTCCAGGCGCCCGGTGGCGTACGTCGACGCGGCCCGCAGCAGCGTCGAGACCACCATGACGGCGGCCATGGTGACCAGCGCGGGAACGGCACCCCGTAACCGCTCCTCCAGGGTCCCGCCCCCGATCAGCCGCCCCAGCACACTGTTCACGGCAAGCAGCGCGACCGCCTGCGCCAGCCCGCGCCCCACCTCGGCCACCAGCACGGTCCGCGCGGCCCGCCGGTCGGCCTGCCAGGCGAGCCGGAAGCTCGACGACAGCAGGGACGGAAGCCGGGTCACCATGGCCCGGAAGTTCAGCTCCAGAAAGGCGTCCCGATGCCGGTTCCACCCCATGTCGTACCGCAGCGGCCCCCCGAAGAGCAGCTGCTCCGAGTCGGACACCTCGGACCCACCGGCAGCGCGTTTCTTCCCCACCGTCCACCCTCCCCCGACCGCCCTCGCGACGGAGGGCCACTATGGCCGGGCAGGCGAGTTCGGGGGAGGGCGTGTGTGGGGTTGAGGGGTGCGCGCGGGCGTGCGCGGTGAGGGCGGGTCCGGGGCGCGAGACGGCCGGTCACTCTTCGGCGCCGGCCCGGCCATCCAGCCCGTCCGGCGTTTGAGGACGAGGCCCGCAGGGCCGAAGCGGGGGTCCAGGGGGCGGCAGCCCCTTGGTACGGGACTGCGACAGGCGCCGCCCCGTCACGCACAGCCCCCCAAAAACCCCGCCCAACCGGCGGAGCCTCACGCAGAGATCTGCCGCTGCCACGTAGGCGTCGTCCCCGTAACCCTGCACAACGCCAGATACAGCGGAATCGGCGGCGTATACGGCACGGTCCCGTCGGGCCGATGGATCAGGCGAGGCGTGTCCAGGACAACCGCGCCCGTCATGTACCGCACGGACGCCGGCCACTCCAGCGCGTAGTCGGAGTCGGACGGCACGATCCACCACCAGTGCGCCTCATCGGCGTACACACACCCGACCCGAGGCAGCCGAGGCATGACCAGAGGCCCGTAACGGGCGGGAACCGCCACCGCGTCGAAGCCCAGCGGCGCCGTCATCCCGGCTGGGACCGGCAGTCGTCGAGGCGCCCCGGCCGTCGGCATGTCGCGGCGGAGGCGGACCAGCGTGTCGAGGTTCAGCACCTGACCGCCGCCGGACGCGCCCCTCACAGCCATCCGGACCCCGTTCCCCTGCCGTGCTGAGCCTGTGCCTCGTCATCGTCGCCGGAGCCCCCGTGCGGACCCGGCTTGGGCCGGGACCCCCACCCGAGATCGTTGTACGGCCCGATGTCACCGCGGGAGGCGTCCTGGAACCCGTTCCCCCGCGGCAGATCGGCCCAGACGACCAGCCCGGACCCGTCCTCGCCTGCCCCCCAGGCATGGCAGAGGGCGTCTATGAGGAGCAGTCCCCTCCCGTGCTCCTCCTCGGGTCGCGCCGCCAGCGGATGCGGCTCACCCGGCGCGCATCCCTCGTCGCGCACGGCTATGCGCACCAGGTCGGCACCGTCGCGCAGCTCGCACACTATGTGCTCGCTGGCGGTGTGCACGATCGCGTTGGTGACCAGTTCGGACACGACGAGAGCCGCCGTGTCGCAGGTGTCCTCGCACACCGCCCAGCCGTTCAACCGCGCCCTCGTCAGGCGTCTGGCCTGCGCGGGAGAACCCGGATGCGCGGCCAGTTCGAAACGGAACCGGCGCTCTGCGTCGGTGTCCCGCTGGGGTCCCACTGTCGGGGCGGCACCGAGGTCGTGGGGGACCACGGTGGCGTCTGTTCCTAAGGGCGGGGACGGAATCACGCTTGCCACTATCTCCCCGGCGTGAACACTTGGCAAGTGTCACTCTGAAAGTTGCAGAGTGCTGTGTGACTCTCTGGAAGGCCGTGGCACACTGCTCGCAACAGCATGTCGAACGGCGCCAGTTGAGATCACCGAAGATCCACCGGGATCTTCGAATGAGTCTTCGAATGGCGCCGTCGGCCTGTCAGGATTCAATCGACCTGTCGGGATTCATACGTGGAGGTGGAGCGTGAGCGAACCGCGGTCCGCACCTACGGTCGGCCAGGTCGTTCTCGGCCGCCGCCTGCTCGACCTGCGCGAACGCGCCGGGCTCAAGCGCGAGGAGGCGGCCCGGGTGCTCCGGGTCGCTCCCGCGACTGTCCGCCGCATGGAGATGGCCGAGGTAGGGCTGAAGATCCCGTACCTTCAACTGCTCCTGAAGGCCTACGGCATCTCCGAGGACGAGGCAGACGCCTTCGTGCAACTGGCGGAGGAGGCCAACAGGCCGGGCTGGTGGCAGCGTTTCCACGACATCCTGCCCGGCTGGTTCTCGATGTACGTCAGCCTGGAGGGCGCCGCCGCGCTCATCCGGTCGTACGAACCTCACTTCGTCCCCGGCCTGTTGCAGACCGAGGACTATGCGCGCGGCGTGCTGAGGTCGGGCGCCATCGGCCAGACCAGTCCCGACGACATCGAGCGCCATGTCGCACTGCGCGTGCAACGCCAGCAGCTGCTCACCCGGGAGGACGCGCCGCGGCTGTGGGTCGTGATGGACGAGACCGTGCTGCGCCGTCAGGTCGGCGGCCCGGAGGTGATGCGTGCCCAGATCGACCGGTTGCTCCAGGCCGCGAGGCTGCCCAATGTGACGCTGCAGGTGGCTCCGTTCGCGAACGGACCGCACCCCGGCACGTACGGGCCCTTCGTGCTGTTCCGATTTGCCATGTCAGAACTGCCGGACATGGTCTACAGCGAGTACCTGACCGGCGCCGTCTATCTGGACGCGCGCACCGAGGTGGCGACCCACCTCGAGGTCATGGACCGCATGGCGGCGCAGGCCGCTACGGCACATCGCACGAAGGAGATCCTCCGGGATCTCCGCAAGGAGCTGTGAATGGATCGCATCAAGCCGCGCATACGCGTCTACAACGGCATGCCCGCGCGGGACTTGGGCAGTGAAGGCTGGCACAAGCCGTGGAGTGGCGGCAACGGAGGCAACTGCCTGGAGGCGATGAAGCTCGCCGACGGCCGTATCGCCGTCCGGCAGTCGACCGACCCGGACGGGCCGGCGCTGATCTACACCACGGACGAGATGACGGCGTTCATCGAGGGTGCCAAGGCGGGGGAGGCGGACTTCCTGCTGTCGTGAGTGGCCTTGTTTCTCAGTCAATTCCCTTATTTTGACACTGAGTTTGGTACTGAGTTGGTGCTGAGTTGATGACCACAGACTGCTGCAGACCCTTATGGAGTTCGTCATGACCGGGCGGAACCGTTTCGTCGAGATCGACACCAGCAAGCCGCATCCCGCGCGGATGTACGACTGGTACCTCGGCGGCAAGGACAACTACCCGGTCGACGAGGCCATGGGGCAGCAGATGCTCGCCCTCGACCCGCGCGTCCCGGTGATGGCGCGGGTCAACCGCGCGTTCATGCACCGCACCACCCGCTGGCTCGCCAAGAACGGCGTACACCAGTTCCTGGATGTCGGCACCGGCATCCCGACCGAGCCGAACCTGCACCAGATCGCCCAGGGGATCGCCCCCGACGCGCGCGTCGTCTACTGCGACAACGACCCGATCGTGCTGGCCCACGCGGCGGCCCTGCTGCGCGGCACGGACGAGGGCGCCACCGAGTACCTGCAGGCCGATGTGCGTGACCCGGACGGCATCGTCGAAGGCGCCCGGAAAATACTGGACTTCAGCCGTCCGGTGGCCCTTTCCCTCGTCGCGCTGCTGCACTTCGTCTCCGATGAGGACGGCGCGCACGAACTGGTCGGCCGGCTGCTGTCCGAACTCCCCTCCGGCAGCCACCTGGTGGTGACCCACGCGACCGCCGACTTCACCCCTGAGGAGTCGAAGGCGGCGACCGAGAAGCTCAAGGCGGCCGGCGTCACGCTGGCCCTGCGCTCCCGCGAGGAGTTCGCCCGCTTCTTCGACGGCCTCGAACTCGTCGAGCCCGGTGTCGCCGTGCCGCACCAGTGGCACCCCGAGCTGGGGGAGCCCGTCCCCGGGCAGGACGACGGGGTCATTCCGGGGTACGGGGCGGTGGGCCGTAAGCCGTAGCCCGGCCTGGATGCTTACAGGTACGACGTCATGCGGCGCGGGGCGTCCACCAGGCGGCTGATGATCACGACCGCCAGCGGCGGCTGCTCCGCCGAGGCCGGGATGAGGTTCGGCCCGTAGTAGATCCGCTCGATCGACGGCGGTCCGACCGCGAGGACCGGGTTCGGACGGCTCCTTCGCAGGCGGGACCACGGCAGGCCGGGGCGCCCCGGTCGGCCGCCGTCACTGCCCCGGCGGCAGCACCCCGCACAGCGCCTCCAGCGCCGCTCCGTACGCGTGTTCCGAAGGCGTCGCGTATCCGACGACGATGCCGTCGCGGACCGGCATGTCCGGCTCCGCCGCGTCCGGGTGCCGGAACTCGGCGAGACCGTCCAGGGCGATGCCCTGCCAGGTGGCCGCCTTGACCGCGGACCGCTCGGTGCCGGGCGGCAGTCGCAGTACGGCGTGGAGTCCGGCGGCGACACCGGTGACCTCGATGTGCGGCGCCTGCGTGGCGAGGGCTGCGACGAGCCGGTCGCGGCGGCTCCGGTACCGCTGCCGCATACGCCGTACATGACGGTCGTACGCCCCGGAGACGATGAAGTCGGCGAGGCTCAGCTGATCGAGGACGCTCGCCCACGCCTCGCGCTCGCCCTTGGCCGCGAGGACATCGTCGACGTACCGCTCCGGCAGCACCATCCACCCGAGCCGCACCGCCGGCGACAGGCTCTTACTGACCGAGCCGACCAGGATCACCCGCTCGGGATCGAGGCCTTGGACGGCGCCGACGGGCTTGCGGTCGTAGCGGAACTCGCCGTCGTAATCGTCCTCGAGCACCACACCGCCACGCGCGCGTGCCCAGTCGATCACGGCGGACCTGCGCTCGGGGTGCAGCGGGCCCCCGGTCGGGAACTGATGGGCAGGCGTGAGCAGCACGGCCCGCTCGCGTGCCAGCCTCTCGACGCGGGCGCCGTCCTCGTCGAGGGGGAGCGGTACGGTCCGCACGCCCATGGCGGCGAGCAGTTCCCGGTGGAAGCCCAGTCCGTACGCCTCCACGGCCAGTGGACCGCGCAGCACGCCGCCGTCCCCGTCCTGGGAGAACAGCAAGCGCAGGGCGTGCGCGAAGCCGGAGCAGATCACGATCCGGCCCGGCTCGGTGCGCACGCCACGCGCGCGTGCCAGGTACTCGGTGAGGGCCTCGCGCAGTTCGATCCGTCCGGCGGGATCACCGGGCCCGAAGACCTCGTTCGGCGCCTGCTGGAGGGCCCGCCGATAGGAGGCCAGCCACGCCGCACGCGGGAACGCCGACGCGTCCGGTGTGCCCTGCCGCAGGTCGTGCCGAGGCCCACGCGCGCGATGCGGCACTCTACGGGGCACCCGCTCGGCGCGCCGCAGGGGCTCGGCACGCTCGGCCACCCGTGTCCCCGAGCCCTGCCGGGCGGTGAGCCAGCCCTCGGCCACCAGCTCCGCGTACGCGTCGGCCACGGTGTTGCGGGCGATGCCGAGATCCGCGGCGAGCGAGCGGTACGGCGGCAGCCGGGTGCCGGGTGCGAGCCGCCCGTCGCGCACCGCCTCGCGCAGCGCACGGGACAGCGCGGCCCGCCGGCCGCCGGGCCCGCGCGCCTCGGACGACCCGGAGGACTCAGAGAGGTCCAGGTGCAGGTCGGCGCCGATCCGCTCCGCAGAATTGACCCACGATCTCGCCATGGAAATGCACCCTACAGTGGGTCTTTCGAGCTCGTAACTTGGAGCACATGACGACGAACACGACTGCCACGCAGGGCACTTCCGGCATCGACTCCACCACCGGCACCGGTACCGGCATCGACTCCGCCATCGGCACCGGCACCGGCATCGACTCCGCCATCGCCACAGCCGAGGCCGCGCGGACCCGTCTGGACCTCGCGAAGTCCGCCCCGAAGGTCTTCCGCGCCATCGTCGGCTTCGACGCCGCCGCCCGGGAAGGCCTGGACCCGGCGCTGATCGAGCTGATCCAGATCCGCGCCTCGCACCTCAACCACTGCGCCTACTGCCTCCACATGCACACCAACGACGCCCGCAAGGCCGGCGAGAACGAGGACCGGCTTCACCTGGTCGCCGTCTGGCGCGAGGCCCGCCACTTCTACACCGAGAAGGAACAGGCGGCCCTGGCCCTGACGGAGGCGGTGACCCTGGTGGCCGACGGCGGGGTCCCCGACGAGGTCTACGCCCAGGCCGCGGCGCACTTCGACGATCAGGAGCTGGCCCATGTGCTGGCCCTGATCCTCACGATCAACACGTGGAACAGGGTGGCGCTGGCGACGGGGAAGGTGGCGGGGACGGACGAGCGGCGCTAGGGGACAGGGGCGGGGACGGACGAGCGGCGCTAGGGGACAGGGCACATGGGAGAGGGGGGCGGAGGGCGGGCGGACGCGGTGAGAGGGCTACTGCTCGCACCGCCGACCGTGAGCCGCTCGCCACGACCGCCGCGCCGTCAAACCGTCATGGGCCGGTCGTACGGCGAGATCGGCGCCGGCAGTCGCGAACTCCCCGTCAGGTAACGGTCGACGGCCGCCGCGACCGCCCGCCCCTCGGCGATCGCCCACACGATGAGCGACTGCCCCCGTGCCGCATCCCCTGCGGCGAACACGCCGGAGACGTTCGTGGCGAACCCGGCATCGCGCGTGATCGTGCCGCGCGGCTCCAGCTCCAGGCCCAGCTGCTCGATCAGCCCGTCGCCCCGGTCGGGCCCGTTGAAGCCGAGGGCGAGCAGCACCAGGTCGGCAGGCAGCGTCCGCCCGGTCTCCGGCAGCGGGCGGCGCTGCACGTCCACCTCGGTCAGGTGCAGCGACCGTACGTGCCCCTCGGCGTCGCCCGAGAAGCGGAGCGTGGACGCCGCGAACAGCCGGGCGTCCGCGTCCGCCGCGGGTGCCGTCTCCAGATCGCGCGCCTCCTCGTGCGCGGCCGAGAGCCGGTAGATCTTCGGGTACGTCGGCCAGGGCTCGGCGTCCTCGTCCCGCTCGGCACCGGGCTGGGCGTAGATGTCCAGCTGGGTGACGGACGCGGCACCGTCCCGCACCGCGGTGCCCAGACAGTCGGCGCCCGTGTCCCCACCGCCGACGATGACGACATGCTTGCCGGCCGCGGACATGGGGGACGCCTCCAGGTCCCCCTCGCAGACCCGGTTGGCCAGCGGCAGATACTCCATCGCCTGCTGGATGCCACTCAACTCACGCCCTGGTACCGGCAGTTCACGCCACGCCGTGGCCCCGGTGGCGATGACGACCGCGTCGTAGCGGGAGCGCAGTTCTGCCGCCCCGATGTCCCGCCCGACCGCCATCGAGGTACGGAACTTTGTCCCCTCGGCCTGCATCTGCTCGATCCGCCGCTCCAGATGGTGCTTCTCCATCTTGAAACTGGGGATGCCGTACCGCATCAACCCGCCGATCCGGTCGTCCTTCTCGTACACCGCGACGGTGTGCCCCGCCCGCGTCAGCTGCTGCGCCGCGGCGAGCCCCGTCGGCCCCGACCCGATCACCGCGACCGTCCGCCCGGACAGCCGGTCCGGCGGGCACGGCGGTGCGAAACCGTCCTCCCACGCCCGATCGGCGATGGCGCACTCGACGTTCTTGATGGTCACGGCCGGCTGATTGATCGCCAGCACACACCCCGCCTCACACGGCGCCGGACACAACCGCCCCGTGAACTCGGGAAAGTTGTTCGTCGCGTGCAGCCGCTCGGCGGCCGCCCGCCAGTCCTCCCGTGACACCAGGTCGTTCCAGTCGGGGATCAGATTGCCCAGCGGACAGGCGTCGTGGCAGAAGGGGATGCCGCAGTCCATGCACCGGTCCGCCTGCTTGCTGATGATGGGCAGCAGCGCCCCGGGGACGTAGACCTCGTCCCAGTCCTGGACCCGCTCCTCGACGGGCCGGCGCGGCCAGTCCTGGCGGGGGGTGGTCATGAAACCCTTGGGATCGGCCATGGCCGTCTTCCTCGCGTGCGCGTGCGACGTCCTGGAGCCGTGCGCCATCGGGCGGCACTCTCCCCGCAACGATACGTCCCACCGGTCACCTGCGCAGAGTGGCTGACAGCGCTTTCTCCCCGGTTCCTCCGCGGGTCGCCCCGCGGATTCCCGGGCTCGCGCAGGCGGTCAGCTGATGGCCAGAACGAACGACACCGTCGCGGCGGCCGAGGCGACCGTCCTGACGTGGTTCCACGCCGTCCACTCGCGCACATACGTCGGCCAGTAGGCGGCCGCCTCCGCGGTGCCGGCCTCGAGCTTGACCAGCGCTTCGTTGCGGGGGACGTTCGCCACCATCGTCACGCCGAACGAGCCGAACAGATACAGCCCGCTGCCCAGCAACAGCTCCACCGTGCCCTCGTCCGGCCACAGCACGAACGTCACCACCGCGATCACCGCGCACAGCACCGCCGACCCGATGAACACCAGCATGAACGCGGGCATCAGCGCGGTCACGTTGATCGCCTTCATCGCGGCGACGCCCTGCGCGGGCGGCAACGCGGCGAGCCCGCGCATCACGAAGGTCGAGAAGGCGCAGAACACCCCGGCCACGAGGCCGGTCCCGACCACACCGATCACAACGAGTACGAAGTACGGCCCATCGATCATGTCAACGTCAACTCCCGCATCCCGCCGAGATCCTTCCCGGCCCCATCCGTCACCTCAAGTGAAATCCTGTACGAGAACCGTGACCATGGCCGAACGGCGCGAGCCCATACGTGAGCGTCCATGGACCGGACCCGGACCAGCCACGGGCGCCGCTCGGACCAGCCGGGTGACGCTGCTCGGAGCAGCCATGGGCGTCGCTCGGACCAGTCGTGGGCGTCGCTCGGACCAGTCGTGGGCGTTGCTCGGACCAGTCGTGGGTGTTGCTCGGACCAGC
Organism: Streptomyces sp. NPDC012935; assembly: GCF_042900345.1. NCBI lineage: Bacteria > Bacillati > Actinomycetota > Actinomycetes > Kitasatosporales > Streptomycetaceae > Streptomyces > Streptomyces sp. NPDC012935. The sequence goes on along the minus strand of NZ_JBIBBC010000005.1, from coordinate 245,579 downwards.
CGGGTGGCGCTGCTCGGACCAGCCACGGGCGTTGCTCGGGCCAAGCCACGGGCGCCTCTCGGACCAGCCAGGTGACGTTGCTCGGACCCCATGGGCGCTGTTCGGCCGTGGCAGGGCGATGTCAGCCGACCTCCGACACCTCCGCCCGCCAGGCCCGCAACGCCGTCTCCACCGCCGCCGCGATCCGCCGCCGCGCCTCGTGCCGCGGCACGCCGCTCATCAGCAGCTGGTCGTACGGCGTGTCCAGATGACGTACGGACGCCGCGACCGCCCATGTCACAGCACCCTCGGACAAGGCCCGACCCGCCGCACTGCGCCCCACCCGTCCGCTGCCCCGCGCCGACGCGTGTGCGGCGATGTCCCGCGCCCGGTCCGCCGGGCACCCCGGGAACAGCCGCCGTATCTCCGCCGCGAACGCCTCCGCGAACCGCGCGTCCTCCCGCGTCCGCCGCTGGGCGTCCCGCGCCCGGCGCCGCCGCCGGGCCTCCGTGTCCGCCAGGCACCGCTGCTCCGCCCGGGCGAGCCCCGCCTCCTCCACCAGGACACCCTGCCGCTCGTAGCGGCTCTTGCGCCGGTTGAACCGTACGACCACCGCCGACAGCGCACTCTCCTCCCGCGACCGGCGCGTCAACGCCGTGTCGCCACGCGGAAGGAACACCAGATGCCCGAGGTCGGCACAGTCGAGACACCGCGGCGCACCGTCCTCCAGCACGAGCATCTGCAACGGTCCCGCATGGCACTGCCCACAGCGCCGCCGCTTCAGGGGCTGGATGACAAGAAGGCCGGTACGGGGAGCGGGAGTTGCGAGAGGTGCCATACGGGGTTCATTCCCCGCGGAGCCGGTCCGGGGAACTATCCGGGGAACGGCTCGGCAGACGCTCGGATGGTCCCTGATCAGGCCCGCCGCCAGCCGCGAGGCCGTTGTGCCAAGTGCGTCTCCCGACCCCGCGCCGGAACCCGCAGCCGCGTCCCCTGCCGCCGAGGCGCGACGCCCGCGACCGCCACCTCCTGTCGCATCATGGGCCCTGTGCGACTCGAAGCGATCACCTGGGAACGGCTCGGCGACCTGCTGGCCGAGCGGCTGCTCGACCTGAAGCCGGCCGACGGCAGCTCCTGGCCGCGCATCGCCTTCGACGGGGCCCCGGCAGCCCGCCCCGGAGACCTCGCCGAGCGGGTCGGGGAGGCACTGCGCATACGCGGCCGCCCCTCGCTCACCGTCGGCACGCAGGGGTTTCTGCGCCCGGCCTCGGTCCGCCTGGAGTACGGCCACCAGGACGTGGAGGCCTATTACGACGGCTGGTTCGACACCGGCGCCCTGTGGCGCGAGGTCTTCGGCCCCCTCGAACCCGGCGGCGACGGCCGCGTCCTGCCCGACCTGTGGGACCCTGCCACCGACCGGGCCACTCGCAGCCCCTACGTCCAACTCCCGCCCGGCGGATTCCTGTTGCTGCACGGTCCCCTCCTGCTGCGCCACTGGTTCCCCTTCGACCTGACCGCCCACGTCCTCCTCTCACCCGGCGCGCTGCGCCGCCGCACCCCCGAGGCCGAGCACTGGACCCTCCCCGCCTTCGAGCGCTACGACCACGAGACCGACCCGGCCGGCACAGCCGATGTCCTGGTCCGCGCCGACGACCCACGGCATCCGGCGTGGAGCGGGTGAGGGGAGCGGGGGAGTGGGTGGGCCCCTCTTTCCCCGAAACCCTTTTGTATGCACGTGCATTTAGTTACTCTGAAGCCATGACGTCCTCCACGAGTGATCCGATCTCCTTCGACGACTCCGTCCGCTCCCTGCTCGACGGCAAGAACTTCGCCGGCGTGGCGACGCTCGGCCCCGACGGCGCCCCGCAGAACTCGGTGGTCTGGATCAAGCGCGAGGGCGACACCGTGCTCTTCTCCTCCGTCGAGGCACGCCAGAAGGTGCGCAACCTCCGCCGCGACCCCCGCATCAGCGTCTCGGTCTACGACCTCGCCAACCCCTACTCCTCCGTCGAGATCCGCGGCACCGCCGAGATCGTCCCGGACGAGGCCAAGCGGTTGCCGTTCGAGCTCTCCCACAAGTACCTCGGCATCGACCCGCCCGCCGAGAAAGACGACGAGGTGCGGGTGATCATCCGGGTCGTCCCGCGGAAGATCGTGCGCTTCTCGGCCTGATCGGCGCCCACGGCCACCGCCCCGGCTGGTGACCGCAGCCGGTGCTGCAGCGGGTGGCTGTTGCGGGTGGCTGTTGCCGGTGGCCCGTAGCCGCTCTGTTCCGGGTGCGTCGGCCAGGTGTCACGGCGAGAATGAAGGGCGCCGGGACTAGCGGTGCGTCCCGCGCCGCGCCGGCCGTCCGGCATCGGGAGGTACTTCATGACCACTGCCGGAGACATCATGCACCGTGGCGCCCAGTGGATCCCGGCTCACGAGACCCTGGACCGCGCTGCCCAGCTGATGCGCGAGCTGGGCGTCGGTGCGCTTCCCATCAGTGACGAGAACGAAAGGCTCTGCGGCATCCTCACCGACCGTGACATCGTCATCGGCTGCGTGGCCATGGGCCGCGACCCGAGCAGGGTCACCGCGGGCGACATGGCCCAGGGCACCCCGCGCTGGATCGAGTCGGACGCCGACATCAGCGACGTGCTCCGGGAGATGCAGGACCACCAGATCCGTCGGCTCCCTGTCATCGAGAACAAGCGCCTGGTCGGCATGATCAGCGAGGCCGATCTGGTCCTGAACCTGCGGCAGGACGACGTCGCCCACTGGGCCGAGAGCGTCTACGCCCGGACCGGCACGCCGACGACGCACTGACCCGGCGAACGCCAACCGCACTCCGTCTGCCGTCCTCGTCCGGCCCACGCCGGCGGGCGGGGACGCACCGGAGGCAGCCGGCCGGCCGTGTCAGAGCCAGCCGTTGCGCCGGAATCCGCGGTACAGCACCAGACAGGCGACGGATATCACGCCCAGGACCAGCGGGTAGCCGAACGTCCAGCGCAGCTCGGGCATGTGGTCGAAGTTCATCCCGTACACCCCGCACACCATTGTGGGCACGGCGATGATCGCGGCCCACGCCGTGATCTTCCGCATGTCCTCGTTCTGCGAGACCGTGACCTGTGCGAGGTGGGCCTGCAGGATCGAGTTCAGCAGTTCGTCGAAGGCGGCTATCTGTTCCTTGGCCCGCAGCAGGTGGTCGGAGACGTCTCGGAAGTAGGCCTGTATCTCCGGTTCGACCACCCGGATGGAAAGCGAGGCCAGTTCCTCCAGCGGGCGGTTCAGTGGCACCACGGCCCGCTTCAGCTCGAGCAGTTCCCGCTTGAGCTGGTAGATCCGGCCGGGGTCGGCCCGCGCGCCGTTCGCCGCGAACACCTCCGTCTCGACCTCGTCGATGTCCTCCTGCACCGAGTCGATGACGCTCAGGTAGTCGTCGACGACGTGGTCCGCGATCGCGTGCAGCACCGCCGCCGGTCCCTTGGAGAGCTGCTCGGGGCTCGACTCCAACTCCTCGCGCAACGGGCCGAGTGAGCCATGCCGCCCGTGCCGGACCGTGATCACGAAGTCCTGGCCGACGAACACCATGATCTCGCCGGTGTTGACGACCTCGCTCGTCGCCGTGAGCTCCTCGTGCTCGACGTAACAGACCGTCTTGAACACCGCGAACAGCGTCTCGTCGTAGCGCTCCAGCTTCGGACGCTGGTGTGCCTCGATCGCGTCCTCGACCGCCAACGGGTGCAGGGCGAACAACTCGGCGATGCCCGCGAACTCCTGGTCCGTCGGCTCATGGAGACCGAGCCAGACGAATCCGCCACCGCGCTTGCGCACCTTCTGCACGACGTCGACGAGATCGCCGCTTTCCGGGACTCGCACACCGTCCCGGTACGTCACGCAGTTCACCACCGAGGAGCCCAGCGGGGACCGGGCGGGGTGGCTGAGGTCGACGCGGGGGCGGCGTCGAGCCAGCCGTGCCACCTTGCGGAGGCCGCCGACCCTGCCGAGGCCTGTGACCTTCCGCAGATTCCCTGCCATGGACATCTGGATCTCCTTGCGTGGATCTCCTCTTGACGCACGGCTCACCTCCGGGGCGTTCCAGCCCCTTCGGGTTGCTCGTGCTGCGCTGCATCTTTGCGCCCTGGCTCGCCAGTTTGCCAGGTGGGCGTGAGAGGCGGGTAAGCCTGTGGGAACAGGTGGTTCCGCTTGGTTCCCGGCTGTGGATGAAGAGCCGTTGCCCGCAGGGGCGGTCAAGCCGCGGCCGTCCGACAGGGCGGCCGGACGGCGGCGGCATCAAATTCGGGGCCGTCCCGCCGAGCGTCGCCCACTCCGGACAGACCGGGCAAATGGGATGATCGCGTCATGACGCGAACCGACGGGTATCTCCTCGACAACCGGCAGGCGGAGGCGGCCGAGCGCTTCGACGCATTCGCCACACTCTTCGACCCCACGACGTTCCGGCATTTCGAACGGTTCGGCATCGGGCCCGGCTGGCGCTGCTGGGAGGTGGGTGCCGGCGGCACTTCGGTGGTGTCCTGGCTGGCCAAGAAGGTCGGCCCGACCGGACGGGTCGTCGCGACCGACATCGACACCTCACTGCTCACCCGGGCAGCCCGCCCTCCTGTCGAGGTCCGCATCCACGACGTGGGCGCGGACGAGCCGCCGGGGGAGGGGTTCGACCTGGTGCACGCCCGGCTCGTGCTCGTGCATGTGCCGGACCGCGAACGGGCGTTGCGGTCGATGATCGAGGCCCTGCGCCCCGGCGGCCGGCTCCTGATCGAGGACGCCGACCCCGCTCTGCAGCCCCTGCTCTGTCCCGAGGAGTACGGCCCCGAAGAGCAGCTCGCGAACCGTCTCCGGCACGGCTTCCGCAAGCTGCTCGCCGACCGCGGCGCCGACCTGTCCTACGGCCGCAGGCTCCCGCGGCTACTCCGTGAGGCGGGCCTGCGCAGGGTGGAGGCCGACGCGTACTTCCCGATCACCTCGCCGGCCTGCGCCGCCCTGGAGTCCGCCACCGTCCGCCAGATCCGCGACCAGCTCGTCGCCGAGGGCATCGCCACCGACCAGGACATCGACCGCCACCTCGCGAACGTTGCCGCCGGTGGCATGGACCTGGCCACCGCCCCGATGATCTCGGCGTGGGGACGCAGGGCGTCGGAGGAGAGCGGAGCTGCCATCGCCTCAGGCGACGAGGAGCCTGCGTCGCTTCAGGTACCGGAGGCTGACGTCGCTTCAGTCACCGGGGAGTCGGCGTCGCTTCGGCCACCGGAGAGCTGACTCAGCTTCAGCCAGCGCAGAGCTGACGTCGCTTCAGCCGCCAGGGAGCCGGCATCGCTTCAGTCGACCTCGGCTGCCGTCACTCCGGCACGGGCGGCCTTCCGCCCACCCGCTCCACCGCCAGCGCACCTGCCCGGCACCCCTCCCGCGCCGCGTCCTCGGGTCCGGCGCCCGCGAGCAGCGCCGCGAGAAAGGCACCGGTGAAGGCGTCGCCGGCTCCTGTGGTGTCCCTCGGTGCCGTCGGTATGGCCGGGACGTGGGCGCTGACACTGCCCGACCTCGCCACCATGGCGCCGTCCCCGCCCTGCTTGGCAACCACCAGCGGGACATGGCGACTCAACTTGGCCGCCGCGTCCACCGCATCGGACAGCCCTGTGAGCAGGCACGCCTCATCACGGCTCGGCAGCAAAATCTCCAAGCCCTCCACCAGGGCCAGGAAACGGTCGACGCCCAGCTCCACCAGGAAGCCCGCCGACGCCGGGTCCATGCTCACCGGCACTTCACGCGCGCGTGCGGACGCCAATGCCGCCGCCACCAGCGCGCGGCTCGGCTCGGAGAACAGCAGGTAGCCCGAGAGGTGCAGCCATGCAACACCGTCGAGCAGGGCATCCGACCAGTCGCCGGGATCGAGCCGCAGGGACGCACCGCTGTCGGTGAGGAACGTCCGCTCGGCAGCGGCGCCCGTGTCGACCAGGCAGATCACCGTCCCGGTCGGCGCCTGCGGATCCACCACGAGACAGGGCTGTACTCCGCTCGCGGTCAGCGCCCGCTCGTGCCACGCGGCCGCGTCCGCTCCCACCCGCCCCAGCAGCCGCACTTCGGCAGCGCCCCAGTACGCCGCCCAGCAGGCCACATTGGCCCCGGCGCCGCCCGGCACCGTCCGGACGGCCGCCATGGTGTCCGTTCCCGAGGCGAGCGGACCCCGGTGCCGGGCGATGACGTCCGTGACCACGTCACCGACGACCAGCAGTGCGCCGTCGCGCCCGTCGACCGGGGCGGGCCTCCTCCCTGGTTCGCTCACGCGCCGGCCCAGGCCGCCGCGATGCGCCCCGCCAGCCGTACGTTGCCGCGCACAGCTGCGAGATTGGCGCTCAGTGAGGCACCGTCCGTGTGCCGTACCAAGTAGTCCAGCAGGAACGGCGTGACCGCCTGACCCGTAATGCCCTGCTCCTCGCACGCATGCAGTGCGTCGGCGAGCACACGCGCGTGCAGCTCGGGATCCAGCTGCTCCTCCTCCGGCACCGGGTTGGCGACGATCAGCGCCGACTCCGGTCCGTCGAGCGCGTCCTGAGCACGCATCACCTCGGCCACCGCCTGCGGCGACCCGAGCGTCCAGTCCACCGGATGCCCCGAGTCGGACAGGTAGAAGCCCGGGAAGCGCTCCGTGCGGTAGCCGGCGACGGCGACGCCGAGCGTCTCCAGCCGCTGCAGGGTCGCCGGGACGTCCAGGATCGACTTCACGCCCGCGCAGACCACCGTGATCCGCGCCCGCGCCAGTAGGCCCAGGTCGGCCGACTCGTCCTGCGTCACCGTCCACTCCCGGTGCACACCGCCGAGCCCCCCGGTCGCGAACACGCGTACGCCCGCCAGCGCCGCCAGCAGCGCCGTCGCCGACACCGTGGTCGCACCGCTCGACCCGGAGGCCACCGCGAGCGGCAGATCCCGGTGCCCCAGCTTGCGGATCCCGTCCTCGTTCGCGATCCGCTCGAGCTGCTCCTTGTCCAGGCCGACGTGGGGCCGCCCGTCCAGCACGGCGATCGTCGCGGGTACGGCGCCCTCCCGCCGTACGACGTCCTCCAGCTCCAGCGCCACCTGCAGATTGCGGGGGCGTGGCAGCCCGTGCGCGATGATCGTGGACTCCAGGGCCACCACAGGTCGACGCGCGTCGACCGCGTCCCGTACCTCTTCCGACACCACCAGCACCACGCGCCTGCCTCCTGTCCGTCGGTCTTCCCTCATCTCTGGCGGGCGGCGCACCGGGTCAAACCCTTGCGGCATGTGTGAGACACCACCAGCCTGGAATGCATGACCGACAACACGACACGCCTCGACCACGTGGTTCTCTGGGTGAGCGACCCGGCCGCGTCGGCCGCGTTCTACGAGAAGACGCTCGGCATGCTGCCCGTCAGGCTCACGGACTTCATCGCGGGCGAGGCGCCCTTCCCCTCGGTGCGCGTCAACGACGAGACCATCCTCGACCTCATGCCGATGACCATGGCGGAGCGCATGAAAATGCTCCCCGACGCCGCCCGCAGCGCGGGACACCCGGTCAATCACGTCTGCCTGTCACTACCGGAGGCCGACTTCCACGGGCTGCGCAGCCACCTGGAGGAGCAGGACGTCCCCGTCTCGGAGTACTCGTACGACTCCTTCGGCGCCCGCGGCAAGGCCAAGCGCAGCTTCTACTTCCGCGACCCCGACGGGAACATCTTCGAGGCCCGGCACTACGACTAGGACGCCGAGCAGGGGGCCCCGCGCGCGTGGCCCCTGCTCGGGACGTCGGAGTCGGGAACGTCGCAGCCGGGGACGTCAGGCCGCCCGTACGCCGTCCAGCGCCCCATGCGGATTCAGCACGTACTTGCGGCGATCACCCCGTGCCGGCACTCCTGGAGCTCGAGCGTGGGGTAGTCGATGGTCCTGACCTCCACCGTGCCCGGCTTGAGATACGCCACTGCCCTGTTTCCGCTCATGCGTGATCGCCGTCCCTTCGGCCCGGGTCTTCCGGATGCCAGTCGGATGCCAGCGGCTGTGCGTAGGGCCGAGTCTGCTGCTGCAGATGGGCTCCGGCCAGTCCTTGCGGCTACCGGAAGCGCTCGGTCTGCTGGCGCCCGCGCGAGCTGGGAGGACAAGGCTCGCGTCCGGGGCGGACGGGCAGTGGGAGCCCCCGACGAGCAGAGCTCTTGGACCGGGTGGTCTGGGCGGGCAGGGCTTGCGGGCCGGGTGGTCTGGGCGGGCAGGGCTTGCGGGCCGGGCGGTCTGGGCGGGCAGAGCTCGCGGACTGGGGGACTGGCCTGGGTGGCGCCGGCGGGCCGGCCACGCATGCCCCGCGGGCCGGGCCGGTCGGCGTGTGCCTCGGCGGGCCGGGGCTGCACGCAGCGTGACGTCAGTCGCCCACCGGAGCCTTTTCCGTTCGCCTGGCCCGGGTGAACAGAGCCAGTCCCGCCAACGGCAGCAGCAGGCATGCGGCGGCGAAGTTCAGCCAGGCGTAGCTCGCCTGCGCGACCACCAGCCCGGCGGCGGCACCGCCGATGCCGGCGGAGGCGTTCATCGCGAGGTCCGACAGCCCTTGCGCGGCGGCACGGGCGGGCTGCGGCACGGAGTCCGTCAGCAGCGCGGAACCGGAGACGAGCGCCGCCGACCAGCCGAGCCCCAGCACGAAGAGCCCGAAGGCCGTCTGCCCATGACTGCCGCCCGCCGTACCGGCGACGAACACGGCGCACGCCAGCAGCCCCACGGCCAGCCCGATCCCGGACAGCCGCCCCAGCCGGTCCGACAGCCGCCCCATGAGCGGCGCGAACGCGTACATGCCGGCGATGTGCCCGCTGATCACCAGCCCGATCAGATCGATACCTGCGCCGTGGTGCGCGAGATCGACCGGGGTCATCGACATCACCGAGACCATCGCCGTGTGCGCGACGGCGACCGTCACCACCGCGAGCCGCGCCCGCGGCGAGGCGGCCACGGCTGCCACCCCGGCGCGCAGCGAACGGGCCGCGGGGGACTGCTCCTCCGCCGGCGCGAGCGCACGTGCCGTCAGCAACGGGTCCGGTCTGAGCAGTACGGCCACCACGACCGCGGATATCAGGAAGATCCCCGCCGCCCACAGGAACGGCCCAGCCGCGGCGGGTATCCCGAGTCCCGTGACGCTGCGACCGGCGGGCGCGGCGATGTTCGGGCCGAGGACCGCGCCGATGGTGGTCGCCCACACGACGAGCGAGATGGCCCGGGCCCGATGTTCCGGCTCGGCCAGATCCGCGGCGGCGAACCGCGCCTGCAGATTCGCCGACGAGGCCGCGCCGAACGCCGCCATCCCGCACAACAGCAGCGGAAAGCTCCCGATGCTTGCCGCGAGCACCGTGACACCCGCGCCCACGGCGCCGATGAGATAGGCCAGGACCAGCCCGGGCCGTCGCCCTCGCGCGGTCATCAGCGCGGCGAGCGGCATCGACAACACCGCAGTACCGGCGACGGTCGCGGTGGGCGCGAGCCCGGACAGCGACTCGGTGCCGCTGACCTCCTTGGCCAGGACCGCTGCGAGCGCGATGCCCGTGGCGACGCCCAGGCCGCCCAGGATCTGCGTGGTGATCAGCACACCGGAGATGCGGCGCCGCAGTGCAGGCAACCGGTCGGGCGGGATGGGAGCGACGACCTGGCGCTCCACGGCGGTCACGAAGCGCACCCGGCTGTACGGCCCGTCCGGCGGGTGGGCAGGGGACAACACAGTGAATGGGCCGCGTACGCGTGGGTGAAAGGTGTCGTCACAGGCGCAGTCTCCCCCTCGTCTGCCGCTTGCCCAACCCCGAGAGAGACCCGGCCTTCACGATGTGAAGAATGTGAAGCCCGCGGACGCTCATCAGGAGATCACCGAGAAATCAGAAGAGCGGCTCCGGCAGGACCCCCTCCAGCGCGAGCAGCTTCCGCTTGGTCTCCAGCCCGCCCCCGAACCCGCCGATGCCGCCGTCGCTCTCCACGACCCGGTGGCAGGGCACGACCACCGGCAGGGGATTGGCGCCCATCGCCATCCCCACCGCCTGGGCAGCGCCCGGCTGCCCGACCCGCCCGGCCAAGTCGCCGTAGCCGACGACGGAGCCGTACGGGACACCGGAGGCCAGCTCGTGCAGCACCTGACGGTTGAAACCGGAGATCAGCGACCAGTCCAGCGGCAGCTCGAAGTCGCGGCGCGTACCCGCGAAGTACTCCTCCACCTGCCGTATCGCCTCGGCCAGCAGCGGGGAGTCGGGCGCCTCGACCGGCTCGGTGTCCAGTCGGGACGCCAGTCGGTCGAGCGTCTTCTCGCGCACCTTCTGCGTGGCGTGGAACACGACGCTGACCAGACCGTCGCGGGTCGCGGCCAGCATCAGAGGACCGATGTCGGTACCGACGACGGCCCACACGACCTGCTGCTCGTACTGCCCATGGCTGTCCATGCGCCAACCGTACGACCCGCCACTGACAACGCCCTCACTCCTCGGGCAGGGCGTCCCGCACCACGTCAGGGCTGTTGGTGATGATCCCGTCGACGCCGTACCCGGCGACCAGCCGGGCGGTGTCCGCGTCGTTCACGGTCCAGGTGAACACCTCCAGCGGCCTGCCGTGCGGCCCTTCGAACGCCTGGACGGAATCGACGTAGCCCGTGGAGATGGAGGTGTACGAGGGGTTGATCTGATCGGCGAAGGTCGCGTACCAGGACAGGTCCGCGACGGGCGGCGTTCCCAGGAAGCCGGTCTTCACAGCCGGCTTCAGCTCGTGGACGGTCCGCACGCTGTCGGCGCTGAAACTCTGCACGATCAGCCGGCTCAGGTGGGGCGCGTCGAGCCAGCCCTCGTTGTCCAGGGCCTTGAGGGTCTGCTGCTCGATGCCCGGGTACAGGTCGGGGTTCTTGATCTCCAGGAGCAGCTTCTGGTGGTGCAGTTCCACCCGGTCCATGAACTGCTCCAGCGTCGGTACGCGCGCGCCCGCGTATGCGGGGCCGAACCAGCTGCCCGCGTCCAGCCGCGCGATCTCGGCGGCGGTGAAGTCCTTCACCTTCCAGGGCGCCCGGTCGGGGAAGACCTGCTCCACGTCGGTCGTGCGCTTCAGGCTGTCGTCGTGGACGATGACCAGCTCCCCGTCCTTGGTGCGCTGCACGTCGTTCTCGACCCAGCTGATGCCCAGTTCGGCGGCCTTGTCGACGCCGGCCAGCGTGTTCTCGGGCGCATAGGTGGAGGCCCCTCGATGTGCGATGACCGTGGGCCGCTCGGCGCCGGCCCGGGCATGGGGCGCGGGAAGCAGAAGCGCGGCGGTTCCCAGGACTGCGGTCGTCGTGGCGGCTACAACGCGCGCGTGCATGCGTACTCCTCGCGTCGAACGATCACGGACAGCACAACTGTGGCAGCAGAGGGTCAACGCTGGAGGAGTACAGAATGGCCACAGATTGAATGGAGTGGTCCGGCCCCGCTTCACTCATGCCGCACAACTGGGGCAAGCCCGTGTTTCTTTGCCGGAAAATCGTTCGACCATTCCGGTGGGAGTTACTCTCTGCCTCAACCCTGAACCGCTCGGGCGGTCCTGGGAGGGGGCGCGTTTTTCACAGCATTCCGGGACGTACGAGGGCGGGAAGGGCAGCTGCGTATGCAGGGCACGGTCGACGGATTCAGCTACGGACTCGTCACCCCGCTGGTGGCCTACCTCATGGCCTGCCTCGGCGGCGCGCTCGGCCTGCGCTGCACCACCAGATCGATGCTCGTCTCGCAGTCCTGGCGCCCGGGCTGGCTCGCCCTGGCTTCGGCGGCAATCGGCTCCGGCATATGGACCATGCACTTCGTCGCGATGATGGGGTTCACGGTCAAGGAGACACCGATCCACTACGACAAGCCGATGACGTTCGCGAGCCTCGCCGTCGCCATCGTCATGGTCGGCGTAGGGATCTTCATCGTCGGCTACAAAGGCGCCCGCGGAACGGCGCTGTTCACCGGCGGCACCATCACCGGCCTGGGCATCGCCTCGATGCACTACCTGGGCATGGCCGGCATGAGGCTCCACGGCAAGCTGGAATACAACACGCTCACCGTCGGCATCTCCGTCGCCATAGCGATGGTGGCGGCCACCGCCGCGCTGTGGGCCGCCGGGCAGGTCCGAGGGCTCATGTGGAGCGTCGGGGCCAGCCTCGTCATGGGCCTCGCCGTCAGCGGCATGCACTACACCGGCATGGCGGCCCTCAGCGTCCATCTGCACAGCACGGACGCGCCCGCGACCGGCGACTCACCCGCCGGCCTGCTCGCGCCGATGCTGGTCGGCCCGCTCGCCTTCCTGCTCGTCGCCGGCGCCGTCGTCCTGTTCGACCCGCACGCGGTCATGGGGAAACCCGCAGTGGTCCCCGCCGAGCACAAGCCGGGCGTCCCGGCCCACACGACGGTCCCGCACCAGGCCCGCCGCCCGCAGCTGCGCACCCGCCGCAACCAGGAACACCGGGGCTCCCGGACGCCGCAGAACCACTGATCGGACCGCGTTGTCAGTGGGGGGTCGTACGGTTGACTCCATGCGGCCCGTTTCCAGCATCGAACGCACGGTGGCGCCCTTCGAGGTCGTCAGCCCCTACCAGCCCAGCGGCGACCAGCCGCAGGCCATCACCGATCTCGCCCGGCGCGTCGAAGCCGGCGAGAAGGACGTCGTCCTGCTCGGCGCGACCGGCACCGGCAAGTCCGCCACCACCGCGTGGATGATCGAGAAGCTCCAGCGCCCCACCTTGGTGATGGCGCCGAACAAGACCCTGGCCGCCCAGCTGGCGAACGAGTTCCGCGAGCTGCTGCCGAACAACGCCGTCGAGTACTTCGTCTCGTACTACGACTACTACCAGCCCGAGGCCTACGTCCCGCAGTCGGACACCTACATCGAGAAGGACTCCTCGATCAACGAGGAGGTCGAGCGCCTGCGGCACTCCGCGACCAACTCGCTGCTCACCCGCCGCGACGTCGTCGTGGTCGCCTCGGTCTCCTGCATCTACGGCCTAGGTACGCCGCAGGAGTACGTGGACCGCATGGTCCCCCTCAAGGTCGGCGACGAGGTCGACCGGGACCAGCTGCTGCGCCGTTTCGTGGACATCCAGTACACACGCAACGACCTGGCCTTCAGCCGCGGAACCTTCCGCGTGCGCGGCGACACCATCGAGATCTTCCCGGTCTACGAGGAGCTCGCCGTCCGCATCGAGATGTTCGGCGACGAGATCGAGGCGCTGTCCACGCTCCACCCGCTCACCGGCGAGATCATCAGCGATGACGAGCAGCTGTACGTCTTCCCGGCCACCCACTACGTCGCGGGCCCCGAGCGCCTGGAGCGGGCCGTCAACGACATCGAGAAGGAGCTCGGCGAGCGCCTCTCCGAGCTGGAGAACCAGGGCAAGCTCCTGGAGGCCCAGCGCCTGCGGATGCGCACGACTTACGACCTCGAGATGCTCCGTCAGATCGGCTCCTGCTCGGGTATCGAGAACTACTCGATGCACTTCGACGGCCGCTCGCCCGGCTCCCCGCCGAACACACTGCTGGACTACTTCCCGGACGACTTCCTGCTCGTCATCGACGAGTCGCACGTCACCGTGCCGCAGATCGGAGCCATGTACGAGGGCGACGCCTCCCGCAAGCGCACCCTCGTCGACCACGGCTTCCGCCTGCCGTCCGCCCTCGACAACCGCCCGCTGAAGTGGGAGGAATTCCAGGAGCGCATCGGGCAGACGGTCTACCTGTCGGCGACCCCGGGCAACTACGAACTCTCCCGCGGGGACGGTCACGTCGAGCAGATCATCCGCCCGACCGGCCTGGTCGACCCGGAGGTCGTCGTCAAGCCCACCGAGGGGCAGATCGACGACCTGGTGCACGAGATCCGGGTGCGTGTCGAGAAGGACGAGCGCGTCCTGGTCACCACCCTCACCAAGAAGATGGCCGAGGACCTCACCGACTACTTCCTGGAGCTGGGCATCCAGGTGCGATATCTGCACAGCGACGTCGACACCCTGCGCCGCGTCGAGCTGCTGCGCGAGCTGCGCGCAGGCGAGTTCGACGTCCTGGTCGGCATCAACCTCCTCCGCGAGGGTCTCGACCTGCCCGAGGTGTCACTCGTGGCGATCCTCGACGCCGACAAGGAGGGCTTCCTGCGCTCCGGTACCTCCCTCATCCAGACCATCGGCCGCGCGGCGCGCAATGTCTCCGGCCAGGTTCACATGTACGCAGACAAGATCACCCCGGCGATGGAGAAGGCCATCGACGAGACCAACCGCCGCCGGGAGAAGCAGGTCGCGTACAACACGGCGAAGGGCATCGACCCCCAGCCGCTGCGCAAGAAGATCAACGACATCGTCGCGCAGATCGCCCGCGAGGACGTCGACACCGAGCAGTTGCTGGGCACGGGGTACCGCGCCAAGAAGGACGGCCGGGGCACCAAGGCCCCCGTGCCGTCCCTCGGTGACAAGGCCAAGGGCACGAAGGCGGGCAAGGCCGCCAAGGGCAAGGCGAAGGAGACGGTGCCGACCGACCGCCCGGCAGCCGATCTCGCCGAGCAGATCGAGGAGTTGACGGAACGTATGCGCGCCGCCGCCGCGGATCTGCAGTTCGAGATCGCGGCCCGGCTGCGCGACGAGGTGTCCGAGATGAAGAAGGAGTTGCGCCAGATGAAGGAGGCGGGTTTGGCCTGAGAGGCACCGCCCGAAAGGTCGTCGGCCGAACGCCGGTACTCGCTGTGTTGCAAGACCGACACAAAGTGGGGACCGGGGTACGTCACTGTCAGTGCCCCTGCGTAGGGTTCTCGTCATCCGCGGACTCCGCGGCCAACAGGGGACAGCTCGAGAGGGGAATCAGCACGTGACCGTCAACATGACCAAGGGTCAGGCCATCAGTCTGCAGAAGGACGACGGCGGCAGCCTGACCGCGGTGCGCATGGGTCTCGGCTGGCAGGCGGCTCCCCGGCGCGGCCTGTTCGGCTCGCGCACGCGGGAGGTCGACCTCGACGCCTCCGCCGTCCTGTTCGCGGACAAGCAGCCGGTCGACGTCGTCTTCTTCCGCCACCTGGTGAGCGACGACGGCTCGGTTCGGCACACCGGTGACAACCTCGTCGGCGGTGTCGGCCAGGGCGGCGACGACGAGGCGATCCTCGTCGACCTGGCGCGCATCCCGGTCCACATCGACCAGATCGTCTTCACCGTGAACTCCTTCACGGGCCAGACCTTCCAGGAGGTGCAGAACGCGTTCTGCCGCCTGGTCGACGAGACCAACGGCCAGGAGCTCGCCCGCTACACGCTGGCCGGCGGCGGCCAGTACACGGCGCAGATCATGGCGAAGGTGCACCGCTCGGGTCCGGGCTGGTCGATGACGGCCCTCGGTACCCCGGCCAACGGCCGTACCTTCCAGGACCTGATGCCGGCGATCCTGCCGCACCTGTAAGCCCGCCCGGCGAGGGGCCACGACACGACAAGCGACACGGGGGGACGAAGGCATGACGGCCGAGCTGGTGCGGGGGCAGAACCACCCGCTCTCCCAGGCCCGTCTGGAGATCCGGATCTCGGCCGGCACGCCGATCGTGGCTGCGGCCACGCTCGGCGACGAGCAGGGCAGGATCCACGGCGTCGAGTGGGTGGCCCATCCCGGCGCCCCCACCCTGCCCGGCCTCGAGGTCTCCCGGCAGGCGGCCGCCGACCATCGCCTCGCGGTGGACCTGGATGCCATGCCGGAGGCCGTCCACCGCGTCAGTGTGCTGCTCGCCCTGCCGACGGGGGCCGGCGGCCCGACCCGGTTCGGTGCCGTCGCGACCCCCTTCGTCGCGGTCACCGGCCTCGATGGCGCTGAGGTCGCCAGCTACACCATCACCGGCCTGGAGGCCGAGTCGGCCGTCGTCGCGCTGGAGGTCTACCGGCGCCAGGACGCCTGGAAGGTACGTGCCATCGGCCAGGGGTACGCCGGCGGCCTCGCCGACCTCTTCACCGACCAGGGACTGCCCCAGGCCCAGCAACTTGCCGGCAGCATCAACGAAGCGGTGGCCCAGGGCATGGCCCGCTCGGTGCCGGCACCCCCGCCCCGCACGGACGGCGACCGCTCCCGGCAGGCGGCCGCTCCGGCCCTCGGCCCGGACCAGGGCGGCCCCGCACCGCAGGCCACATCCGGCCCCGTGTCGCAGCCGACGTCGCCCTTTGGCACGCAGCCGCCCGGCGCGCCCGACCAGCCGACACCGCCGCCGACATCCCCGTACGGCACCCAGGCGCCCGGCATACCGGGCCAGCCCGCCCCGCAGCCGTCGTACCAGGGCGGAACCGGCGCCACCGACCCGGCTCAGCCGTCCGCTCCCGCCCCGGGCGGCATCAACTACAGCCACCCCGGCCGGCAGAACGCGGCTCCGCCGCCGCCCCCGCCGACCGCACCCCCGGCCCAGCCCGGGCAGCCCGCGCAGCCCGTCGCCGGTGACGCCACCGGCTGGTCCATGGACGAGCGGCTCTACAACCAGGTGTGGGGCATGTTCGAGGACCTGGCCCGCACGACAGCCGCGTACCGCAGTGCGGTCGACTTCGCCGACTCGCGTATGGAGAAGGAACTCGACCAGGTCCTGTCGGACCCGCGCAGCCGGATCGGCGGTCAGGGCGACGCCGCGCGCGAGGCGGCCCAGGCCAAGCACACACAGCTCGTCAACCAGGCCAGGGCGACGCTCGACCGGGACATCGCCCAGCTCACCGCCGAGTCCGAGGTCGTCGAACCCGCGCTGCCGCAGGCCTACGCGCGCTGGGACAACCCCGTCTGGCACGGCTACCGCGTACCGATGGAGATCCCCATGGCCCTGCGCCTGGGCGACCTCCACCTGCCCGAGAGCGACCGGCTGCGCATCCCGATGCTGGTCCGGTTGCCGCTGGAGCGGGGCCTGTGGATCGACAGCGGAGGCAGCCACTCGCTCGACGGCTCCTTCACGGACTCCCATGACCTGCGGCGCCTCGCGATGGAGACGGCAGTGGCGCACGCCGCACGGCTGCTCGCCGTCTATCCGGCGGGCGAGTTCACCGTGCATGTCATCGACCCCGCCGGTTCGGGTGCCCAGGCACTCGCACCGCTGGTGCAGACCGGCGTGCTCGCTGCCCCTCCCGCCGTGGGCGCGGCCGGTGTCGTGGAGGTCCTCGCGCGGCTCACCCAGCGGGTCGACCTGGTCCAGATGGCGGTGCGCGGCGGTGCCCCCGACTCACTGCCGCCCGATTTCGACACCTCCGAGCAGCTGCTGATCGTCAACGACTTCCCGCACGGGTTCGACGACCGCGCCGTGAACCAGCTGCGCTACCTGGCGGACGAGGGTCCGGCCGTCGGCGTCCACCTGATGATGGTCGCGGACCGCGAGGAGGCGGCCGCCTACGGCCCGTTGCTCGACCCGCTGTGGCGCTCGCTGATGCGACTGACCCCGACGCCGGACGATCACCTCGCCGATCCGTGGGTGGGGCACGCCTGGACCTACGAGCCCCCGCTCGTGCCGCCCGGCAGCCAGGTGCTCCAGCACGTGCTCGCGCAGGTCGCCGCAGCCCGGGCCAAGTACCGGTAAAGGGCATCTGACCAGCGAACTTGGCACTTCTTTTGCCAATCGCTTTACCTTTCCTTGGTAATTGGGGTACTGTTCATTGCACGGAGGGGAGTACTCCCTGTCACTGCGACGTACCCGTCAATACGGATCCGGCCAGATCCCGGGGCGTCGGCCCATAGTGGGTGGAAGAGACCTCCGGCGCGCGACGACGCTGACATTTGCCGTTACGACTGCCGGAGGCGCAGCAGTGGAAGTTTCCACGACCCTATGGGTCCTGACCATCGTGGGCCTTGCCGCCCTGATCGCTGTCGATTTCTTCATCGGCCGCAAGCCGCACGACGTCTCGATCAAGGAAGCCGGAATCTGGACCGTTGTCTGGATCGCGCTGGCCGGCCTCTTCGGGCTCGGCCTGCTGATCTTCGGCGGCGGACAGGCCGGTGGCGAGTTCTTCGCGGGCTTCATCACCGAGAAGTCGCTGAGTGTCGACAACCTCTTCGTCTTCGTCCTGATCATGGCGAAGTTCGCGGTGCCGTCCCAGTATCAGCAGCGAGTGCTGCTGGTCGGTGTCCTCATAGCCCTGGTGCTGCGGGCGATCTTCATCGCCGCGGGTGCGGCGATCCTCGCCAGCTTCGCGTGGGTGTTCTACCTCTTCGGTGCCTTCCTGATCTGGACCGCCTGGAAGCTCATCCAGGAGGCCCGGGCCGGCGAGGAGGACGAGGAGTTCGAGGAGAACAAGCTGCTGAAGGCGGCCGAGCGCAGGTTCGGTGTCGCTGACCGCTACCACGGCACCAAGCTGTGGATCCAGGAGAACGGCAAGCGGGTCATGACCCCGATGCTGGTCGTGATGCTGGCGATCGGTACCACCGATGTGCTCTTCGCCCTCGACTCCATCCCGGCGATCTTCGGCCTGACCCAGGACCCCTACATCGTGTTCACGGCCAACGCCTTCGCGCTGATGGGTCTGCGGCAGCTGTACTTCCTGATCGGTGGCCTGCTGAAGAAGCTGGTCCACCTCAGCTACGGCCTGTCGATCATCCTCGGCTTCATCGGCGTCAAGCTGGTGCTGCACGCCCTGCACGAGTCCGGGGTGCACGTCCCCGAGATCAGCATTCCGGTCTCGCTCGGCGTCATCTGCTCCGTGCTGATCGTCACCACGATCACCAGCCTGAGGGCCTCCAAGAAGAAGGCGGCGGCCGAGGCGGCGCAGGAGCGGAGCGAAGGCGCTCCGAAGGACAGCATCGACGTCTGACCACGTCGGACGTAGGAAGAACCAACACCGGGAGTGGTGCCCAGCGAATTGCCGAGCACCGCTCCCGGTGCTTCGTTGGGTGCTGGGGTGTTCCCGTCCCGGGGACACCACGGCCGGGGTGGAGGCACCTGTGGACGCACCCATGAAGTTCGTGCAGATCATCGACTTCGAGACCGAGCGCATCGACGAGATGCGGGAACTGGCCCACGAGACGGAACAACGCATGGCAGGCCGCAGCGGCGGCCCCACGCGACGCATCGTCCTCAAGGACCGGGGCCACGCCAACCGCTACCTCGTAGTGATCGAGTTCGCTTCCTACGAGGACGCCATGCGCAACAGCGACGACCCCGAGACGACCAAGTTCGCGGAGCAGATGGCCGCGCTGTGCACCAGGCCGCCGTCCTTCACGGACTGCGACGTACAGGAGACGACCGATTTCGCGTAGCGACATACGACAGACAGGGGCCCCGCAATCCGAGGGCGCGGGGCCACCTGACAACCACTCGGACCGGAATGCGAACACCCAAGCCCTCTGCGACGATCGCTCCATGATCGCTCGGCTCAGGCCGCTCACCACCGGGTGGACGTTCCTCGTGCCGGTGCTCGCGATCGTCCTGCTGGTCTTCACCTGGGGACGAGACCTGCCCGGCGCGGTCGTCGCGCTGGTGACTCTCGTTCTCGCGGGCGCCGTGCTGGCCGCCGTGCACCATGCCGAGGTGGTCGCCCACCGGGTCGGCGAACCCTTCGGCTCGCTCGTCCTTGCCGTGGCCGTCACGATCATCGAGGTCGCCCTGATCGTGACCCTGATGGCCGACGGCGGCGACAAGAGCTCCACCCTCGCCCGGGACACGGTCTTCGCAGCCGTGATGATCACCTGCAACGGCATCGTGGGCCTGTCCCTGCTGGTCGCCTCACTGCGGCACCGTACGGCCGTCTTCAACCCCGAGGGCACCGGCGCCGCCCTCGCGACCGTTGCCACCCTGGCCACGCTCAGCCTGGTGCTGCCGACGTTCACCACGAGCAAGCCGGGCCCGGAGTTCTCCAGCGTGCAGCTGACGTTCGCCGCGCTCTCCTCGCTGGTTCTGTACGGCCTGTTCGTGACGACCCAGACCGTGCGGCACCGCGACTACTTCCTCCCCATCACCCGGCAGGGCGACGTGATCACCTCTGACGACCACGCCGACGCGCCCTCCCGCCGCACCGCCCTGATCAGTCTGGGGCTGCTGGGTCTTGCCCTGGTCGGTGTGGTCGGTCTGGCAAAGGGGGTGTCGCCCACCATCGAGTCCGGAGTGGCGGCGGCCGACCTTCCGCACGCCGTCGTCGGCGTGATCATCGCCCTGCTGGTGCTGCTTCCCGAGACGATCGCCGCGCTGCGCTCCGCCCGCCGCGACCGTGTGCAGACCAGTCTGAACCTCGCACTCGGCTCGGCGATGGCCAGCATCGGCCTGACCATCCCCGCGGTCGCTCTGGCCTCTCTCTGGCTCTCCGGCCCGCTCGTCCTCGGCCTCGGCCCCACCCATATGGTGCTGCTCGCCCTGACGGTGGTGGTGAGTTCGCTGACGGTGGTGCCGGGGCGGGCGACACCGCTGCAAGGCGGCGTCCACCTGGTGCTGTTCGCGGCCTACCTGGAGCTTGCGGTCAATCCGTAGCCAGCCAGTTCCGCAATACCCGGTGTTCCGTAGCCGCCCAGTTCCGCAGTACCCGGTGGTCCGTACTCGCGGCGTTCCGGAGCCCGTCACCCCGTGGCGGGCTCCGCCGCCACCGCGGCCACCGGACGCGTCTCGGGCAGCAGCGCGAAGCACCCCAGGCTGAGCAGCGCGACCCCCGTCAGATAGGCCCCCACACCCCAGGGCACCCGACCGCCCTGCTCGACGAGCGCCGTCGCCACGATCGGCGTGAGCGCGCCCCCGAGGACACCGCCGAGGTTGTAGCCCACCGCGGCGCCCGTGCAGCGCACCCGGGGCTCGTACAACTCCGGCAGATACGCGGCGATCACCGCGAACATCGTGATGAACGCGAGCATCGCCCCGAGGAAGCCGAGGAACATCAGCAGCGGCTCGCCCGTGGCGAGAAGCGCGACCAACGGGAACATCCACAGGGCGGAGGCAGCGCACCCGATCAGGCACAGGGGCCGCCGGCCGTACCGGTCGCCGAGAATAGCCACGACCGGTGTGAGCGAGCCCTTCACCACCACCGCGCCCATGATGCAGACCAGCATGATGCCGCGGCCCACGCCGAGTCGCTCGGTGGCGTAGGCGAGGGACCAGGTCGTCACGGTGTAGAAGATCGCGTATCCGATCGACAGTGCCCCGGCCGTCAGCAGAACGAGCCGCCAGTGACCGCGGACGACCTCGGCGAGCGGCACGCGCGCGGGCTCGTCGATTTCGAGGAACCGAGGGCTCTCGGTGAGCGACGACCGCAGCCACAGCCCCACCAGGGCGAGCACACCCGCGGCCCAGAACGGCACCCGCCAGCCCCACGCGGCGAACTGCGCGTCGGTCAGCGTCGCCGACAGCCCCAGCACCACCCCGTTGGCGAGCAGGAAGCCCAGCGCGGGCCCGACCTGCGGGAAGCTCGACCACAGGCCGCGCCGCCCGGCCGGCGCGTGCTCCACGGTCAACAGCACGGCCCCGCCCCACTCGCCGCCGAGCCCGAGCCCTTGCAGAAAGCGCAGGAGGAGCAGCAGCAGGGGAGCGGTCACACCGATGGTGTCGTACGTCGGCACGCAGCCGACCGCGACCGTGGAGGCACCGGTCAGCAGCAGCGAGGCGACGAGGACCGGCCGGCGTCCGTGCCGGTCCCCGATGTGCCCGAACAGCACC
Source organism: Streptomyces sp. NPDC012935 (assembly GCF_042900345.1). Taxonomy (NCBI): domain Bacteria; kingdom Bacillati; phylum Actinomycetota; class Actinomycetes; order Kitasatosporales; family Streptomycetaceae; genus Streptomyces; species Streptomyces sp. NPDC012935. The sequence continues at coordinate 224,039 of NZ_JBIBBC010000005.1, read as the reverse complement.
GACCCCAGTGGCCGCGCCACGAAGCCCACGCCGAACGTCGCGAAGGCGGCCAGGGTTCCCGCCAACGGCGAGAACGTCGGGAAGAACAGCGGCCCGAGGACCAGCGCCGCCGCGGTCCCGTAGACGAAGAAGTCGTAGAACTCGATGGCCGTTCCGGCGAGCGACGCGGCGGCCAGCCGCAGCATGGAGGGCGCCTTTACGGTGCGTACGTCGTGCATGCTGCGTCAACTACCCACGGTGACCACGAGTTACGGGGGCGCGCGGGGGCGGTCAGCCGCGTTCAGTACGTGACGGTGATGCGCCGGGCGGGGCCATCGACACGCACGGTGCCGCCGTAAGGGATGACGAGTTGCGGGTCGGTGTGTCCGAGGTCCACGTCGAAGACGATGAGCGTGGTGGGGGCATACGTGCGCATGGCGCGCAGCACGGCCTCGCGCTGCTCAGCTGCGTAACGAGCGGCCTCCTCCGGGCCGTTGGGGTGTTCGAAGGACCACGTCTTCGCGCGGCCCATCAGCAGCGCGGAGAAGCGCTGGAGCAGTCCCCGCTCGCCCATGTTGCGCAGGGTCCAGAAGACCTCGTTGGCGCTCGGCATCTCCTCCGACGTCTCCAGCAACAGCACTCCGCCCTCGTACTCCGACAGGTCACGCGCGATCTCGCGGTCGGCCATCAGCAGCCAGCCGACGATCTCCAGGCAGCCGCCCCAGGTGCGGCCTTCCACCACCTGGCCGGCGTTCACCCAGGTCCACCCGCTTCCCGGCCGCGTTTGCGGCTGCGCATCGAAGGTCGCCGGGTCGGCCCAGTCGCGGTTGATGTCGTTCCAGCGCTCGGCGGGCCCGAGTTCGTACGCGCCCGACGTGAACAGGGCGGCCCGCAGGGAGTCGGCGGTCTGCGAGTGCATGGCGCCGGGGCGGCCCAGCTCGCACATCACGCTCACGCCGTGATAGCCGACGATTCCGGTGTTGCGCAGGAACATGAGCAGGTTCGTGTTGTCGCTCATTCCGAAGAACGGCTTGGGGTTCGCCCGGATCAACTCCCGGTCCAGCAAAGGCAGCACGGTGATCTGGTCGTCGCCGCCGATGGACGCGATGACCGCCTTGATGTCCGGGTCGGCGAAGGCGGCGTGGATGTCGTCGGCCCGCTCCTGAGGCGTGGAGCCCATCTTGCGGGTCGCCGGGTACTCGACCGGTTCGAGCCCGTACTCCTTGCGCAGCCGCTCCAGACCCAGCTCGTAGGGGAGCGGGAAGAGCCCGGGCAGGCCCGCGCCTGGGGAGATGATGGCGACGCGGTCGCCGGGGGAGGGCTTGGGAGGGTACGAGATCGCGGTCATACCGGGAGGGTAGGACGCACGGCGTGCACCGTGCACCGTGATAAACCGGGGTCTGAGCAGCGGTCTTCGATGGACCGCGCAACCCCGACGGACCGGAGGAACCGTGCCCCGCACCCTGGCCAACGCCCCGATCATGATCCTCAACGGCCCCAACCTGAACCTGCTCGGCCAGCGCCAGCCGGAGATCTACGGCTCCGAGACCCTGGCCGATGTCGAGGCTCTGTGCGTCAAGGCGGCTGCCGCGCACGGCGGCACGATCGACTTCCGGCAGTCCAACCACGAGGGGGAGTTGGTCGACTGGATCCACGAGGCACGGCTGAGCCACTGCGGGATCGTGATCAACCCCGGTGCCTACTCGCACACCTCCGTGGCGATCCTGGATGCGCTCAACACCTGTGACGGCCTTCCGGTGTTGGAGGTGCACATCTCCAACATCCACAAGCGCGAGTCGTTCCGGCACCACTCCTACGTCTCGCTGCGTGCCGAGGGGGTCATCGCGGGGTGCGGTGTGCAGGGGTATGTCTTCGGGGTGGAACGGGTCGCAGCGCTCGCGGGGCAGGGGCAGGCCGACACGTGACGTCGGCGAGCGGCGCGGAGGTGTAAGGACCGCCCGCCATGGAGGGGCGGTCCTTACACACGCCTGCCACATGCCCGGGGGGCCTTACAGGCGTCCCGCCTCCACGATCCTGCGCAGGAAGCGCCGGGTGCGCTCCTGCTGCGGATCGCCGAAGATCTGCTCGGCCGTGCCACGCTCCAGCACCACGCCTCCGTCCAGGAAACAAACCTGATCGGCGACCTCCCGTGCGAACCCCATCTCATGTGTGGCCAGCACCATCGTCATGCCGTCCTCCTTCAAGTCGCGGACGACGGTGAGGACTTCGCCCACGAGCTCGGGGTCGAGGGCGGCGGTGATCTCGTCGAGCAGCAGCAGCCGAGGACGTACGGCCAAGGCGCGCACGATCGCGACCCGCTGCTGCTGACCGCCGCTGAGCCGGTCCGGGTACTCGCCGGCCTTGTCGGCCAGCCCGAGCCGCTCCAGCAGCTCACGCGCGCGTGCCTCGGCCTCCGCCCGGGACACGCCGTGCACGCGCCGGGGGGCGAGGGTGATGTTCTCCAGGACCGTCATGTGCGGGAAGAGGTTGTACGCCTGGAACACCACGCCGATACGACGCCGTACGGCGTCCTGGTCTACGCGTGGATCGGTGATCTCCTCGCCGTCCAGCCAGATCGCGCCGTCGTCGATGTCCTCCAGGAGGTTCGCGCAGCGCAGCAGTGTGGACTTGCCGGAGCCGGAGGCGCCGATCAGCGCGGTGACCGTGTGCGGGGTGACCTCCAGGTCGACGTCCCGCAGTACGACCGAGCTGCCGAAGGACTTGCGCACGGACTCCATGCGCAGCACAGGTGTGTCGCTCACAGGGCTCCTCCTTGGGCGCGCCGACGGTCCATCCGGGCCGTCACCCAGTCCGTGAAGCGCGTCATCGGGATGGTCAGTGCCACGAAGATCAGGCCTGCGACGATGTACGGCGTGTAGTTGAGGCTGCGGCCCACGATGATGTCCGCGGCCCGCACGGCGTCCACCGCACCGCCGATCGAGACCAGCCCGGTGTCCTTTTGCAGCGACACCAGGTCGTTGAGTAGGGGCGGCACCTGACGGCGTACGGCCTGGGGCAGGACGACGTGCCGCAGCGCCTGCCGGTTGGTGAGGCCGAGTGAGCGTGCCGCGGCGCGCTGCGAGGGGTGCACGGACTCGATGCCCGCGCGGAACACCTCGGCCACGTAGGCCGAATACGTCAACGTCAGCGCCGCACCGCCCAGCAGCACGGGATCGACGGTCACGCCTTGCAGCCGCAGCGCGGGGACGCCGAGGACGACGATCATGAGGTTAATGATGAGCGGAAGACCCCGGAAGAAGTCCGTGTACGCGGCTGCCAGCGCCCGCAGCGGGAAGAACACCGGGCCGCGCAGTGTACGGGCGATGGCGATGAGCATCCCGAGGACGAGCACGGCCGCGCCGCAGATCAGCAGCAGCCGGACGTTCAGCCAGAGCCCTTCCAGGATCTTCGGGAACGCCTCGCGCGCGTACTGCCAGTCGAAGAACGTCTCCTTGGTACGCGGCCAACCCGGCGCGTTGACCACGACCAGGTAGAGAACGACGCCTGTGACCAGCGTGGAGAGCGCCGCGATGGCCGTGGCGCGGCGGGCGCGGGCCCTCTTGTAACGCTCGCGGTCGAGGCGTCGCCGGGAGGGGACGTAGCCGTCGTCGCCCGCACCGGGCATGCCATCGTTGTCGTCCGCACCTTCCTGGCCGGACTCCTCCTTCGTGACCGTCACTTGAGGACCGGAGCGTCGACGGCGTCCGACAGCCACTGCTGCTCGAGCTTGCCCAGAGTGCCGTCCTCGCGCAGTGCGTCGACGGCGTCCGTCACGCACTCGGTGAGCGCGCTGCCCTTGTCGAGCACGAGCCCGAACTGCTCGGGCGAACCACCCTGGTTCTCGAACTGGCCGACGATCGTCGCATCCGTCACCTCGGCGGCGGTGATGTAGAAGGCGGTCGGCAGGTCGACCACGACGGCGTCCACCTGACCGTTCTTCAGCGCGGACTTGGCCTGGTCGTTCTTGGCGTACGCGGCGGCCTGCCGGGTCGGCTGCACCACGTCGTCGATGTAGCCGAGGCTGGTCGTGCCCACCTGAGCGCCGAGCTTGAGGCCCTTCAGGTCCGCGATGCTCTTCGCCTTGGAGGCCCTGGTTCCCTTCAGCGCGATGACGGCCTGACGGACGTCGTAGTAGCCGGAGGAGAAGTCCACGGCCTTTTTGCGCTCGTCGCTGATCGACACCTGGTTGATGTCGAAGTCGAAGGTCTTCTCGCCGGGTGCGAAGGCCTTGTTGAACGGCACGCTCTGCCAGACAACGGCGCTCTTGTCGTAGCCGAGTCGCTCGGCCACGGCGTACGCGACCGCCGACTCGAAGCCCTCACCGTTGGCCGGCTTGTCGTCCTTGAACCAGGGCTCGTATGCCGGCTCGTCGGTGGCGATCGTGAGCTTGCCGGAGGTCTCGGTGGCCAACTCGCCCTTGGCGCAGGTGTTCCCGGCCGATCCCGACGGTGTTCTGGTGGCCTTCTCCTCCGGCTGTGGAGCACAGCCGAGTGCGGTGGCGATCAGGGCTGTCGTTGCGACGACGACGGCGTGGCGCAGCGCGCGGGGGGCAAGGTGCATGGCGCGAGATTGGCAGTGCCCCGTCGTGTTTGTCGAGGTCACGACGGTTAGTTTCCGCATAGTGGGAACGGGTGTTGCGTACGTGTGAACAGAGCCCGCTTGAGCCCGCTTCCATGTCAGCAGCCGCCGGGGCCGCCGGTCGAGGGCGGGGTTGAAGACCGGCGGCCCGTACCGCTCAGGAGCCGTCATCCTGCGCGGGGCTGCTTCCAGTTGACTGCGCAACAACGCACACCGGGAGCGCGCGCAGGGCACCAGCGCGTGTGAAGGGTTCACACGGGGCGCGTGCGCGGGGAGCGCACGGCGCGCGTGCCTGCCGGGGCGTTCCTCATCATGCCCCGCTCGGCGTCCACCGGCCCGCGGTCACCAGCCCCGCGCGCGCCACTCCGGCAGATGAGGCCGTTCCGCGCCCAGCGAGGTGTCGTTGCCGTGCCCCGGGTAGACCCATGTCTCGTCCGGCAGGGCGTCGAAGATCTTCGTCTCGACGTCCTGGATCAGACTGGCGAACGCCTTCGGGTCCTTACGGGTGTTGCCCACACCGCCCGGGAACAGACAGTCCCCGGTGAACACATGGGGATGTCCATGCGGGTCGTCGTAGACGAGGGCGATGGAGCCCGGCGTGTGCCCGACCAGGTGGCGCGCGGTGAGCTCCACGCGCCCCACCCGGATGATGTCGTCGTCGTCGACCAGGACGTCGGTCGGCACCGGGATACCGTCGGCGTCGTCCCGGCCGGCGTACGTGCGCGCGCCGGTGGCGTCGACGACCGCGGCGAGCGCCTGCCAGTGGTCACCGTGCTGGTGGGTGGTGACGACGGACGCGATGCCGTCGTCACCGATCATGCCCAGCAGTGTGTCCGCCTCGTTGGCGGCGTCGATCAGCAGTTGCTCGTCGGTGGCCCGGCAGCGCAGCAGATAGGCGTTGTTGTCCATGGGGCCGACCGCGATCTTGGTGATCATCAGGTCCTTGAGCTCGTGCACGTCGGCAGGGCCACCGACCGTCACCTGTCCGCTGTACGTCATGTCAGCAGCCTATAGCGGCAGGGCGGTCCCCGGGCCGTCCGGACCACCGCAGCCGGCAGAGCGTCGCGGGCAGAGCGACCCAGGGACCGTACGGCTGTTACAGCGGCGGGAGCGACGGCAGCGTGCCGCCTTCAGCCGTCAGCGTGGAGCCGTCGCGGCGTCCTGCGAGCCAGCCGAGCAGGTCGGGTCCAGGGCCTCGGACGGTGACCTCGGGAGTGCCCGCCTCGCGGCCCGTGCTCCACGCGCGCGTGCCGTCCGTGAGACGCGTCGGCGGCACATCGGGGTGCCCGGTGAACCGTTCCGCGAGGAATTCGATCTCCCGCTCCACGAACTGTGCCGGCAGATCCTCCAGCTCGTACCCGATCCCGAGATCAACATGGTGCAGCTCCACCTCGACCCAGCGCCGGAACGGCACCCGGGCCGCCGCGTCGGTGACCCCGTTGCGCAGCTCCACCGTCCGTGACCAGTCCGCGGGTGCCGCTCCCGTCTCCTGGAAGCGGGCCCCGCTGTCGCGCACGTCGGCGAGCTGCACCTCGAGGGGTCGAGGGGCGTCCCGCTCGATGTCGGCGTCCCGGGCAGTGGCGGAGACGTACATGGGGCGCCCTTCGAGGACGTTCACGAGGGCGTCCGCGTTGCGGGCGAGATGGGCGAGGACGTGGCCGCGGCTCCAGCCGGGAAGCAGTGACGGCTCGGCCACCGCGGCGTTGTCCAGCTTGGCCGCTGCGGTGAGCAGCCTTTCGGTCGCTTCACGTACAGACACCAGGTCACGAGCGTGATCAATCATGGTGCTGACATTAGCCTCGCCACACCTTTGGGTGAAGGTGGTGAACGAGGGCCGTTAATCGAATGCGCGTGCTATAGGGTCGGTCGTGACGTCGGGCATGCTGGATGGCTCGGGATTGTTGTCCCATTCGGGGATCCGACCGGCGTTGTCAGTGGCTCCCCCTAGTCTGAGAATCACGGGGGCCTAGTCCGAGAAAGCACGGGGGCCTCGCCCCCCTGTCACTTCTCTCAAGAAAGGTGCGGACCGGCGTGGCCGACCGTCTCATCGTCCGTGGCGCGCGCGAGCACAATCTGAAGAATGTCTCGCTCGACCTGCCGCGCGACTCGCTCATCGTCTTCACGGGCCTGTCGGGGTCGGGTAAGTCCTCGCTGGCCTTCGACACGATCTTCGCCGAAGGGCAGCGGCGTTACGTGGAGTCGCTGTCGTCCTACGCCCGGCAGTTCCTCGGCCAGATGGACAAGCCGGACGTCGACTTCATCGAGGGTCTGTCCCCGGCGGTCTCCATCGACCAGAAGTCGACCTCGCGCAACCCGCGCTCGACGGTCGGCACCATCACCGAGGTCTACGACTATCTGCGGCTGCTCTTCGCGCGCATCGGCAAGCCGCACTGCCCCGAGTGTGGCCGCCCGATCTCGCGCCAGTCGCCGCAGGCAATCGTCGACAGGGTCCTGGAGCTGCCGGAGGGGAGCCGCTTCCAGGTCCTGTCTCCGCTGGTGCGCGAGCGCAAGGGCGAATTCGTCGACCTCTTCGCCGACCTCCAGACCAAGGGCTACTCCCGCGCGCGTGTGGACGGCGAGACGATCCAGCTGTCCAACCCACCCACGCTCAAGAAGCAGGAGAAGCACACCATCGAGGTGGTCGTCGACCGCCTCACGGTGAAGGACTCCGCCAAGCGCCGGCTCACCGACTCCGTGGAGACCGCCCTCGGCCTGTCCGGCGGCATGGTCGTGCTCGACTTCGTCGACCTCCCCGAGGACGACCCCGAGCGCGAGCGGATGTTCTCGGAGCACCTGTACTGCCCGTACGACGACCTCTCCTTCGAGGAGCTGGAGCCGCGCTCCTTCTCCTTCAACTCGCCCTTCGGCGCCTGCCCCGAATGCACCGGCATCGGCACGCGCATGGAGGTCGACCCCGAGCTGATCGTCCCGGACGAGGACAAGACCCTCGACGAGGGCGCCATCCACCCCTGGTCGCACGGCCACACCAAGGACTACTTCGGCCGACTGATCGGCGCCCTCGCGGACGCCTTGGGATTCCGGACGGACATCCCGTTCGCGGGCCTGCCGCAGCGCGCCAGGAAGGCCCTGCTGTACGGGCACAAGACGCAGATCGAGGTCCGCTACCGCAACCGTTACGGGCGCGAGCGCGTGTACACGACGCCGTTCGAAGGGGCCGTCCCCTTCGTCAAGCGCCGGCACAGCGAGGCGGAGAGCGACGCCAGCCGTGAGCGCTTCGAGGGCTACATGCGCGAGGTGCCCTGCCCCACCTGTGAGGGCACGCGCCTGAAGCCGATCGTCCTCGCGGTCACGATCATGGAGAAGTCGATCGCCGAGGTCTCCGCGATGTCCATCAGCGACTGCGCGGAATTCCTGGGCGAGCTGAAGCTCAACGCCCGCGACAAGAAGATCGCCGAGCGCGTGCTGAAGGAGGTCAACGAGCGGCTGCGGTTCCTGGTCGACGTCGGCCTGGACTACCTCTCGCTCAACCGCGCGGCCGGCACGCTCTCCGGTGGCGAGGCCCAGCGCATCCGCCTGGCCACCCAGATCGGTTCCGGACTCGTCGGCGTGCTGTACGTCCTCGACGAGCCGTCGATCGGTCTGCACCAGCGCGACAACCACCGGCTGATCGAGACTCTGGTCCGGCTGCGCGACATGGGCAACACGCTCATCGTCGTCGAGCACGACGAGGACACCATCAAGGTCGCCGACTGGATCGTCGACATCGGCCCCGGCGCCGGTGAACACGGCGGCAAGGTCGTGCACAGCGGCTCCCTGAAGGAGCTGCTCGCCAACGCCGAGTCGCAGACCGGTCAGTACCTGGCCGGCAAGAAGTCGATCCCGCTGCCCGACATCCGACGTCCGCACGACCCGTCCCGGCAGCTCACGGTGCACGGCGCCCGCGAGAACAACCTCCAGGACATCGACGTCTCGTTCCCCCTGGGCGTGTTCACCGCGGTCACCGGTGTGTCCGGCTCCGGCAAGTCCACGCTGGTCAACGACATCCTGTACACGCACCTCGCGCGCGAGCTGAACGGCGCCCGCAGCGTGCCCGGGCGGCACACCCGGGTGGACGGCGACGACCTCGTCGACAAGGTCGTGCACGTCGACCAGTCGCCCATCGGCCGCACCCCGCGGTCGAACCCGGCGACGTACACCGGCGTGTTCGACCACATCCGCAAGCTGTTCGCCGAGACGACCGAGGCGAAGGTCCGCGGTTACATGCCGGGCCGCTTCTCCTTCAACGTCAAGGGCGGCCGCTGCGAGAACTGCGCGGGCGACGGCACCATCAAGATCGAGATGAACTTCCTCCCGGACGTGTACGTCCCGTGCGAGGTCTGCCACGGCGCCCGGTACAACCGGGAGACCCTGGAGGTCCACTACAAGGGCAAGTCCATCGCCGAGGTCCTGAACATGCCGATCGAGGAAGCCATGGACTTCTTCGAAGCCGTCCCGTCGATCAACCGTCACCTCAAGACGCTGAACGACGTCGGTCTCGGCTATGTCCGGCTCGGTCAGTCCGCGACCACCCTGTCCGGCGGTGAGGCCCAGCGGGTGAAGCTCGCCAGCGAGCTGCAGAAGCGCTCCACCGGCCGCACGGTCTACGTCCTCGACGAGCCGACCACAGGTCTGCACTTCGAGGACATCAGCAAGCTGCTGAGGGTGCTGTCGGGCCTGGTCGACAAGGGCAACACGGTCATCGTCATCGAGCACAACCTCGACGTGATCAAGACCGCCGACTGGGTCGTGGACATGGGTCCCGAGGGCGGCGCCGGCGGCGGCCTGGTCATCGCCGAGGGCACGCCCGAGGAGATCGCTGCGGTCCCGGCCAGCCACACCGGCAAGTTCCTGCGCGAGATCCTCGACGCCGATCGCATCAGCGACGCGGCCTCGGTGAAGGCCCCGCGCAGGACTGCGGCCAAGAAGACGGTCGCGGCAGGGGCGACCGCGAAGAAGACGGCGACCGCCCGGACCACGAAGGCGGTCAACAACAAGGCCACCGGCAAGGCGGCAGGGGCCACGAAGAAGGCCGCTTCCACGGCTGCCGCGAAGAAGGCGACGCCCGCGAAGAAGACGACGCGGGCCCGCAAGGCCTGAGGCTCACGAGCGACGAGCCGGACACATCGTCAAAAGTGCGGCGCCCCGCGGGAACTCCCCGCGGGGCGCCGCACGTTGGATCATCAGCGGCCCGATCCATGCGGCTGCGACGAACCTTGACTGCTCAACAGCGGATTCGAATGGAACAGAGAGCCGCGTAGCGGAAGGCCTCTCAGAAGTCCCCCACTTCGGAGGCATACGGCGGCTCGGCGCCCGCCCGGGAACAGGTGATCGCGGCAGCCCGCGCCGCGAACCGCAACAGCCGTGTCCAGCCGTCGGCCCCCAGTCCCGCGAGCGCCTCGGCGGACAGGGCGTCCTGGGCGGCAAGCCCGTGCAGCAGGGCCGCGTTCACGGTGTCGCCCGCACCGATCGTGTCCACGACGTCGACCTCCTCACCCGCCACGGAGTGCTCGGCGCCGTCCGGCGTGAAGGCGGTCAGCCCCTCACCGCCCCGGGTGATCACGACGGCTGCAGGTCCCGCGGCCAGCCACTCGCGCGGCGTGCCGCCCAGCCACAGCGCGTCCTCCTCGGAGAGCTTCAGCAAGGACACCGACGGCAGCCAGCTCTTGAACCGGGCCCGGTAGCCGTCCGGGTCGGGGATCAGTCCGGCCCGGATGTTCGGGTCGAGCGCGGTGAACACCCCGTGCGAAGCCGCGCTCCGCATCAGCTCCTCATAGGCGCTCGCCCCCGGTTCCAGGACGAGCGAACAGGTACCGAAAGACACCGCGCGGGCCCCGGCGGGCAGCTTCGCAGGCGCCGTGAAGAGCCGGTCGGCGGTGCCGTCGACATAGAAGGAGTAGGTGGCCGACCCCTTGGCGTCGACGGTGGCGACCGCGAGCGTGGTCGGTTCCATACCGCGCTGCACGGCCGACACGTCCACTCCGGCCGCCCGCAGCCCGTCGAGCAGGGCCTCACCGAAGGCGTCGTAGGACGTCCGGGAACAGAAGGCGGTGGGGGAGCCCAGGCGGCCCAGGGCCACAGCGGTGTTGTAGGGGCCGCCGCCCAGCGCCGGCTTCAGGCCTGCGAGGGCGCCCGTGTCCTGCGGTACCAGGTCGATCAGGGCTTCACCGGCGACGACGATCACGAGACGGTTCCTTTCACGGACGTCGGGGGCTGTTCGGGACTGTCAGGTGTCGAGGGCTTCGCTGCGGCCTCGGACGTCGCGGATTTCTCGCGCCTCACCGACCGCCCGGACCGCCCGGACCGCCCCGGCTCTTCGGCACACCCGCACGAGGTGCGGTGCACCAAGGTGCAGGGGAGACGCACGGTCCGGGCGGGCCTGTCGGGGGACGCGAGACGGTCCAGGAGCACGCGGACCGCCTGAGCGCCGATGTCCCTGCTGGGCTGGGCTATGGCGGTGAGCCTGGGCGAGAACAGGTCGGCCCAGGCGAAGTCGTCGAAGCAGCACAACGCGATGTCGTCGGGCACGGAAAGGTCGTGGCCACGCAGGGCGCGCAGGGCGCCGATGGTCATCGCGTTGTTGGCGGTGACGAGCGCGGTGGGCGGTGTGGCGAGCGACAGCAGCGCTGCGGTGGCCCGTTCGGCGCCGGCGGACTCGGAGTCGCCGTGCGCGACGAGGTGCTCGTCGTACGCGAGCCCGGCTGCCGTCAGGCCGTCGCGGTACCCGGTGAGCCGCTCGCTGGTGGTGCTGAGCCCTGGCAGACCGGCGATCAGGCCGATCCGACGGTGGCCGAGCTCGGCGAGATGGGTGACCAGCCGCGCCATGGGTTCGGCGCTGTCGGCGCAGACCTGGTCGAACCCCGTCGAGCCGTCCGCCGGGGCGTCGACCACGCGGTCGAGAAGGACAGTCGGCACCTTGTGGCGCCCGAGATAGGCGAGGAGCTCGCGAGGGTCGGCGGAAGGAGCGACGATCATGCCGTCCACCCGGCGCTCGTGCAGGAGCTGGACGACCTTGCGTTCGTGCACGGGATCGTCGTGCGGGTCGGCGATGAGCAGGCTGTAGCCGTGTTCCAGGGCGCCCGCCTCGACGCCCTGGAGTATTTCGGTGAAGTAGGGGTTGCTGATCGCCGACACCGCGAGTCCGATGGACCGGGTGCGGGAGGTCACGAGGGAACGGGCGAGCGTGTTGGGCGTGTAGCCGAGCTCGTCCATGGCGTCCAGCACCGCCTGGCGGGTGTGGGGCAGCACCGGCCGGGTGTCGTTCAGCACGTGCGAGACGGTCGCCACGGACACGCCGGCGCTCCGCGCGACGTCGGCCATGGTTGCCATCACGATCCCCTCCCTGTGCCGCGCCCCTCCCTGGGCCACCGCGACCCGCTCGCCGCGGGGTTCTGGCCGGGAACGTATCCCATTCGGCGCCGTACGTAAACGCTTGCGCAATCGTTTACGTCCCCTCTCGGCCAGGAGCCTGGGCCGGGGGAGCCCGGCAGAGAACCGGCCTGGAGCCTCAGCTCACTCCCAGTCCCACCCGATGCCCACGATCCCCGACCGCACCCGCGGCTCGACCAGGTGCACGGAACGGTGCAGCGCGCTGAGGGCCAGCCCCTGGCGACCGCTGCGGGGCGCTGCCGCCGAGTGCTGGGAGAACCGGTGACAGCGGATGGGGAGGGCGTTCCCGGCGAACCGGACCTGGAGGGCGTACTGGCCGCCCGCGAGCGGGAAGCCCCGGGCATACTCGCGGCACACGTCCGCCGTGCCGTCCTCGACGCCGTAACGGAAGAGGTACGTATCGCCCGCACGCAGACGCGCACCGAAGAGCAGCTCCGCCACCAGAACGCCGGTGTCGTGGTGCCAACGGACCCGGCCTGTACGGCAGTTCTCCACGGCGCGCACCGTCATGCGCTCCGGCACGCAGCCCGGGTCGCCGTGGTGGACGGCGAGGAAGCGGTCCACACCATCCCTGTGGGCGCGCACGATGTGGTGCGACTCGCGCCCCGCCAGCTCGCGGCGCGCCCCGATGCGTACCAGCTCGTGATGGGCGAGGGTGTGCAGGCCGCCGTCGGTCGAACAGTCCAGTTCGGCCAGCAGCTGTTCCAGGACGCCCGATGCCTCCACGAGGGAGCGGTAGGAGCGGGCCGCGGGCTGCTGGAGGGTGGAGTGGTCGTCGGCCTCGGCGAGCAGCCGGATCAGGGACTCCTCCGGCAGCTGGAGTATCTCCTCCAAGGCCCGCACCGCCCGCAGCGACTCGGGCCGCTGCGGCCGACGGGCACCCTGCTGCCAGTAGCTCAGGCTGGTGACGCCGACCTTCACCCCACGCCGGGACAGATGGTGCTGCACCCGCTGCAGCGGCAGTCCCCGGGCGGCTATCGCGGCGCGCAAGGCTACGTGGAACGGACCGCCTCGCAGGGCCGTGTCCAGTTCCGCGGTGGCGACGGTGGCAACGGTGGCGACGGTGGGGGCGTCCGCGTGCTGAGTGGCGTGCGGCATGCAGGGGCCTTTCTGTAATGTTCACAACGGCTGGTCAGACCGGTCGCGCGGCTCGTCGGGGCCACCCCGTCGGCGTTTGGGGGGTCTTCACATCCGTACGCCGTCGTTCAGGGCCCCGAGTTCCACCGCATTGAAGCGTGTTGACCAAGTCCCGACAACACCTGTCGCCCAACAGCTGCGCACCCTGGCCGAGTCCCGACGCAGCCGCCCACCCCGTGCTCTCAAGTCGCTGTGCCGATCCTGGTGTTGCGCATGCAGGCGGAGGTCCGGCCCGGTGACCAGGCCGGAGTCATGTCGGCGCGTGGGCTCACCAGGCCCAGCTCCGCCTTCGACCCAGCCTCCCGAGAGAGCGCCGCGGCCAGGGGCCGCCTGTCCGCTCGTGCTGACGGTGTCCACCCGCACGCACGGCACCGGTGTGGTCGGCGTCACGGACGCCGGCGAGACGAACCACGCGGACGCCGGCGAGACGGACCGCGCAAGCCAGTGAGACGGACCGCGCGCAAGCCAGTAAGACGGACCGCGCAGCCGAGGTGATCCACTGCCCAGTCCGCCGGGGCCGGCCGCTGCTGTCGGGGCCGGCGCCGACCACCCCTGTGTCCTGGCCGTTCTCGCCGTTCCTGGAGTCCCGCCGACCGGCCGGGCCGGTTATCCACAGCCTCGCCGGAGTGTCAGCGGGCGCCAGTAGGGTGTGAGACATGGCCGACCCCTCCAGCTACCGCCCCAAGCCGGGACAGATCCCGGACTCTCCCGGGGTGTACAGGTTCCGTGACGAGCACCGCCGGGTGATCTACGTCGGAAAGGCGAAGAGCCTGCGCCAGCGCCTGGCGAACTACTTCCAGGACCTCGCGGGCCTGCATCCGCGCACCCGCTCGATGGTCACCACGGCAGCGTCCGTGGAGTGGACCGTGGTGTCCACGGAGGTCGAGGCTCTACAGCTGGAGTACTCCTGGATCAAGGAGTACGACCCCCGGTTCAACGTCAAGTACCGGGACGACAAGAGCTACCCGTACCTCGCGGTGACGATGAACGAGGAGTTCCCGCGCGTGCAGGTGATGCGCGGTCACAAGAAGAAGGGCGTCAGGTATTTCGGGCCGTACGCGCACGCGTGGGCGATCCGCGACACCGTCGACCTCCTCCTGCGCGTCTTTCCCGTGCGCACCTGCTCGGCGGGCGTCTTCAAGAATGCCCGCCGCACCGGCCGCCCCTGCCTGCTCGGCTACATCGGCAAGTGTTCCGCCCCCTGCGTGGACCGCGTCTCCGCCGAGGAGCACCGCGAACTGGCCGAGGAGTTCTGCGACTTCATGACCGGCCGTACGAGCACCTACCTTCGCCGGCTGGAAAAGCAGATGACGGAGGCGGCCGACGAGATGGCGTACGAGCGGGCCGCCCGCCTGCGCGACGACATCGAGGCGCTCAAGAAGGCCATGGAGAAGAACGCGGTCGTGCTCGCCGACGCGACCGACGCCGACCTCGTCGCGGTCGCCGAGGACGAGCTCGAGGCGGCCGTGCAGATCTTCCACGTCCGTGGCGGCCGGGTACGCGGCCAGCGCGGCTGGGTGACCGACAAGGTCGAGGAGATCACCACGGGCGCCCTCGTCGAGCACGCGCTCCAACAGCTCTACGGCGAGGAGACCGGGGACGCCGTGCCCAAGGAGGTCCTCGTCCCGGCCCTGCCCGATCCGGTGGAGCCGGTGCAGGAGTGGCTGACCGGCCGGCGCGGCTCGGGCGTCTCCCTGCGCATCCCCCAGCGAGGCGACAAACGCGCTCTCATGCAGACCGTGGAGCGCAACGCCCAGCAGGCGCTCGTCCTGCACAAGACCAAGCGTGCCTCCGACCTGACCACGCGCTCGCGTGCCCTGGAGGAGATCGCCGACGCCCTCGACCTCGACAGCGCCCCGCTCAGGATCGAGTGCTACGACATCTCCCACCTCCAGGGTGACGACGTCGTGGCCTCCATGGTCGTCTTCGAGGACGGGCTGCAGCGCAAGAGCGAGTACCGCCGCTTCCAGATCAAGGGCTTCGAGGGCCAGGACGACGTCCGCTCCATGCATGAGGTGATCACCCGCCGCTTCCGGCGCTACCTCGCCGAGAAGGAGAAGACGGGCGAGTGGGCCGACGGTGACAGCAGCCTCGGCGACACGTCGACCGGCCCCCTCACCGACACCTCCTCCGCGCCCATCGCCGACGGCCTCGATGCCGATGTCACCGACGGCCAGGGCAACGGCCTCAAGGACGACGACGGCCGACCCAAGCGCTTCGCCTACCCGCCGCAGCTCGTCGTCGTCGACGGCGGACAGCCGCAGGTCGCGGCCGCCCAGCGGGCCCTGGACGAGCTCGGCATCGACGACATCGCCGTCTGCGGCCTCGCCAAGCGCCTGGAGGAGGTCTGGCTGCCCGGCGAGGACGACCCGGTCGTCCTGCCCCGCACCAGCGAGGGCCTCTATCTGCTGCAGCGCGTCCGGGACGAGGCGCACCGCTTCGCGATCACCTACCAGCGCACCAAGCGTGCCAAGCGTTTCCGGTCGAGCCCGCTGGACGACGTCCCCGGTCTCGGTGAGACCCGCAAGCAGGCTCTGATCAAGTACTTCGGTTCGGTGAAGAGGCTCCGATCCGCGACAATCGATCAGATCTGCGAGGTTCCGGGCATAGGTCGCAAGACGGCCGAGGCGATCGCGATTGCCTTCGCCCAGGCGGCTCCGGCCGCACCCGCCGTGAACACGGCTACTGGAGAGATCATGGAAGACGAGGAATCCGATACGACGGCGGAGACCTCGGGGGAGCCCGTGTCCGCGGGCGCCCCGGACGAACGACGGGGGCAGGAGAGATGAGCGAGCACGAGACACAACCCACAGGCGAGCGAGATCAACAAGCTCAGGGCACGCACAGGAAGGACGGCGAGGGTCTCACCCAGCAAGATGCACCCCAGGAAGACGGAGCACAGGTGAGTACGGGCGCCGACGCAGCCCAGGTCCCCGAGACGGCCATCCCCGAGCTGGTGATCATCTCCGGAATGTCCGGGGCCGGCCGCTCGACGGCGGCCAAGTGTCTGGAGGACCTCGGCTGGTTCGTCGTCGACAACCTCCCGCCCGCGCTGATCCCCACCATGGTGGAGCTCGGTGCCCGCTCCCAGGGCAACGTGGCGCGGATCGCGGTGGTCGTCGACGTCCGTGGCCGCCGCTTCTTCGACAACCTCCGTGAGTCGCTGTCCGACCTCGACACGCGGGGTGTGACACGCCGGATCGTCTTCCTGGAGTCCTCCGACGACGCCCTGGTGCGCCGCTTCGAGTCGGTGCGCCGTCCGCATCCCCTCCAGGGTGACGGCCGTATCGTCGACGGCATCGCCGCCGAGCGTGAACTCCTGCGCGAGCTGCGCGGCGACGCCGACCTGGTCATCGACACCTCCAGCCTCAACGTGCACGAGCTGCGGGCCAAGATGGATGCCCAGTTCGCCGGCGACGAGGAGCCCGAGCTGCGGGCCACGGTCATGTCCTTCGGGTTCAAGTACGGCCTCCCGGTCGACGCCGACCTGGTCGTGGACATGCGCTTCCTGCCCAACCCGCACTGGGTCCCGGAGCTGCGCCCCTTCACCGGCCTCAACGAGGAGGTGTCGGCGTACGTCTTCAACCAGCCCGGCGCGAAGGAATTCATCGACCGCTACTCCGAGCTGCTCCAGCTCATCGCGGCCGGATACCGCCGTGAGGGCAAGCGGTACGTGACCATCGCGGTCGGCTGCACCGGCGGCAAGCACCGCTCGGTCGCCACCTCCGAAAAGCTCGCCGCCCGCCTCGCCTCCCAGGGCGTGGAGACGGTGGTCGTACACCGGGACATGGGACGGGAATGACGGGACGTACACCGCGGCTGAGCAGGCTGCGCCGGGCGGTGCCCGAGACACGCGCCGCCCGCCCCGCCGAGGCCCGTGGCGCCAGGCCACGCCGCCGGGGCGCCCAGCCCAAGGTCGTCGCCCTCGGCGGCGGGATGGGCCTGTCCGCCTCCCTCGCCGCACTGCGCCGGATCACCGGCGATCTCACCGCCGTCGTCACGGTGGCGGACGACGGCGGCTCCAGCGGGCGCCTGCGTGACGAGCTGGGCGTACTGCCGCCCGGTGACCTGCGCAAGGCGCTGGCCGCGCTGTGCGGCGACGACGACTGGGGCCAGACCTGGTCCCGCGTCATCCAGCACCGCTTCCACTCCAAGGGCGACCTGCACGACCACGCGGTCGGCAACCTGCTGATCGTCGCTCTGTGGGAGCAGCTCGGTGACCACGTCCAGGCCCTCGACCTGGTCGGCAAGCTGCTCGGGGCGCACGGGCGCGTGCTGCCCATGTCCGCCGTGCCGCTGGAGCTGCAGGCCCTGGTCAAGGGGCACGACCCGGACCGACCCGAGGAGGTCGACACCGTCCGGGGGCAGGCGAACGTCGCCCTCACCTGCGGCGAGGTGCAGTCGGTGCACGTGGTGCCGCACGACCCGCCCGCCGTTCCGGAGGCCGTCGCCGCCGTCCGGGACGCGGACTGGGTGGTGCTCGGTCCCGGATCCTGGTTCTCCTCGGTCATCCCGCACCTGCTCGTGCCGGAACTCCTGGACGCCCTCACCGAAACGAAGGCGCGCCGGGTGCTCTCCCTGAACCTCGCGCCGCAGCCGGGAGAAACCGAAGGCTTCTCACCGCAGCGTCATTTGGAGGTTTTGGGACGACACGCCCCTAAACTCGCCCTGGACGTGGTGCTGGCCGACGAGGCTGCCGTGCCCGACCGCGATGTGCTCACCGAGGCGGCCAAGCGGCTCGGCGCCGCGGTCGAGCTGGCCCCGGTGGCCCGGACGGACGGGACGCCCCGGCACGACCCGGAGCTGCTCGCCGCCGCGTACGACCGTATTTTTCGGATGCATGGAAGGATCGGCCCATGGCGATGACGGCAGCGGTGAAGGATGAGATCTCCCGGCTCCCCGTCACCCGGACCTGCTGCAGGAAGGCGGAGGTCTCCGCCATTCTGCGGTTCGCCGGCGGCCTCCACCTGGTCAGCGGGCGCATCGTGATCGAGGCGGAGCTGGACACCGCGATGGCGGCGCGCCGGCTCAAGCGGGACATCCTGGAGATCTTCGGCCACAGCTCCGAGCTGATCGTGATGGCACCGGGCGGGCTGCGCCGCGGTTCGCGCTACGTCGTTCGTGTGGTCGCGGGCGGTGACCAGCTGGCCCGCCAGACCGGCCTGGTGGACGGGCGGGGCCGCCCGATCCGCGGCCTGCCCCCTCAGGTGGTCTCCGGGGCCACCTGTGACGCGGAGGCCGCCTGGCGCGGTGCGTTCCTGGCGCACGGCTCGCTCACCGAGCCCGGCCGCTCCTCCTCCCTCGAAGTGACCTGCCCGGGCCCCGAGGCCGCGCTCGCCCTGGTCGGCGCGGCCCGTCGGCTGTCGATCGCCGCAAAGGCCCGCGAGGTGCGCGGCGTGGACCGCGTGGTCGTCCGGGACGGCGACGCGATCGGCGCCCTGCTCACCCGCCTCGGTGCGCACGAGTCCGTGCTGGCCTGGGAGGAGCGCCGGATGCGTCGCGAGGTCCGCGCCACGGCGAACCGCCTCGCCAACTTCGACGACGCCAACCTCCGCCGATCCGCGCGCGCGGCCGTCGCCGCGGGCGCCCGGGTCCAGCGCGCCCTGGAGATCCTCGCCGACGAGGTCCCCGAGCACCTCGCCGCCGCCGGCCGCCTGCGCATGGAGCACAAGCAGGCGTCCCTGGAGGAGCTGGGCGCCCTCGCCGACCCGCCGCTGACCAAGGACGCCGTCGCCGGCCGTATCCGCCGCCTGCTGGCCATGGCCGACAAGCGAGCCCAGGACCTGGGCATCCCGGGCACGGAAGCGAACCTCTCCGAGGAGCTGGCGGACAACCTCGTGGGATGAGGTGAGGGGTCGTCAACCGGCCGGTGCCGATGTCCACTTGGGAGGTCGGCACCGGTATTTGTCAGTCTTTGCGGCACTCTTGACGGGACCGTGATGTGGCATGAGCCTGGCAGTCATTCGTCACTGTGGCGAAACACTGCTAGGGGGGTTCATGAGACCCAGAGCGAGATCGATCCTCGCTGCCGGTGCGCTCCTGATAGGCGGAGCGAGTATCGCACCGATCGCCCAGGCACAACCGGGAAGTTCACAAGACAGCGACCCGAGCGAAGTCAAGGTCTTCCGAGCCGAAGTCACCAAGCAGCAGGTACCGCTGCTGCTGGCGGCCGGCCAGGACGGCCACGAACTCAGTGAGCAGGCGCCCGAGAAGGGCAAGGCCACCGTCGAGGTCTACCTCACCGACGACCAGGCCGAGAAGCTGGAGAAGCAGGGCGTCGAGCTCACCGAGCACGACCTCTCCGCCAGCGCTGAGGCACGTACCGACAAGGCCGCGGAGGGCGTGTACCGCCCGTACAGCGGTAGCGGGGGGCTCAAGGAGGAGATCGTCCGGGCGGGGCAGGAGAACCCCGGCCTCACCAAGGTCGTCTCCATCGGCAAGACCGTGGGCGGCCAGGACATCCTGGCGCTCAAGCTCACCAAGAACGCCAAGAAGACGAAGGACGGCTCCAAGCCCTCCGTCCTGTACGTGTCCAACCAGCACGCGCGCGAGTGGATCACGCCGGAGATGACCCGGCGCCTGATGCACCACTACCTGGACAACTACCAGACGGACAAGCGCGTCAAGAAGATCGTCGACTCCACCGAGCTGTGGTTCGTCCTCTCGGCCAACCCCGACGGTTACGACCACACGTTCAAGGACTCCAGCACCCGCCTGTGGCGCAAGAATTTGCGCGACATCAACGGCGACGGTGCCATCAGCACCGGCGACGGCGTCGACCTCAACCGGAACTTCCCCTACAAGTGGGGCTACGACGACGAGGGTTCGTCCCCGAACCCCACCAGCGAGACCTACCGCGGCGCCTCCCCGGGCTCCGAGCCGGAGACGAAGGCACTGGACGCCTTGGAGCGCCGTATCGGCTTCGACTACGGCATCAACTACCACTCAGCGGCCGAACTCATCCTGTACGGCGTCGGCTGGCAGGTGGCCACCGACACCCCCGACGACGTCCTCTACAAGTCCCTCGCCGGCACGCCGGACAACCCGGCGATCCCGGGCTACCACCCGCAGGTCTCCTCGGAGCTCTACACGACGAACGGCGAGGCGGACGGTCACGCCTCGAACGTCAACGGCATCGCGATGTTCACGCCCGAGATGTCGACCTGCCAGACCGCGTCGAACATCGACCCGAACGACCAGTGGAACGCCAGGGACTGCCAGTCGGTCTTCAACTTCCCGGACGACGAGAAGCTGATCCAGCAGGAGTTCGCCAAGAACGTCCCGTTCGCGCTCTCCGTCGCCGAGTCCGCCGCGCACCCCGACCAGCCGGCCTCCTCGCTCGGCCTGAAGGCCGCCGACTTCACCCCGGCACCCTTCACCACGTCGTACTCCCGCGGCGCCGACCAGGAGGTCTCCGTCGTCGTACGCAAGTCCGTGCGCGACAAGGAGCTCAAGTACCGCGTCAACGGCGGCCGTACGCACGACATGGCACTCAGGCCCTGGAGGGGCGGCGAGACGTACGGCGGTGAGGACAACCTCTACTTCGACGAGTACCGCGCCAAGGTCGCCGACGGCGACCGGGGCGACAAGGTCGAGGTGTGGTTCACCGGCGAGACCAGGAGCGGAAAGAAGGTCTCCAGCGAGCACTTCACGTACACCGTGGCCGAACGGCCGCGCGCGGACGTCCTCGTGGTCGCAGAAGAAGGCGCCGCCGCGACGCACGCGCAGAAGTACGTCGACGCGCTCAAGGCCAACGGCCACAGGGCGATCGTCTGGGATGTCGCCACTCAGGGCGCGCCCGACGCGCTCGGCGTGCTCGGCCACTTCGACACGGTCGTCCACTACACCGGCGCGAACGTCCCCGGTAACGCCACCCAGCTCCAGCTGCGTGCCTACCTCAACGAGGGCGGCAAGCTGATGGAGGCGGGCGAGCAGGCCGGCGGCAACGTCGACCTCGGTGGCGGCACCCTGTCGAACGACTTCAGCCAGTACTACCTGGGCGCGTACTCCCGTACGTCGCTCCCCGGCGCCACCGGCTTCACCGGTTCCGGCGAACTCGGAGGCGTCACCGGAGCACTCGGCGACGCCACCGGCAACCCGCTGGACAAGGCAGGGAGTTACAGCGTCACCTCGGACCAGCTGGCCGTCGACAAGTACCCGCAGTTCGCCAGTGCGGGCGCGGGCCAGTTCGCAGGAACGGTCAACCCGTACGGCCCCTACGCCGGTTCGTGGATGGCGGCCGCCGTGCACACCGACGACGCCTACAAGCGGCTCACCAGGACCGTCGACCTCACCGGTGTGACCGCGGCGCAGCAGCCGACCCTGCGCACCCAGTTGCTGTGGGACGTCGAGCCCGGCTACGACAATGTCCTGATCGAGGCCCACAGCACCGGGGCCGAGGACTGGACGACCCTCCCCGAGAAGAACGGCGCGAGCAGCAACGCAGTGCCGGCGGAGTGCGAGGCCGGCTTCTACATGGCCGAACACCCCTGGCTCAAGCACTACCTGACGCAGTCGGCCGCAGGCTGCACCGCGTCCGGCACCAGCGGGCAGTGGAACGCCCTCACCGGCGCCTCCGCGGGCTGGAAGCAGGTGGAGTTCGACCTGAGCGCGTATGCCGGCAAGTCCGTCGAGATCTCGATCAGCTATGTCTCCGACCCGGGCTTCGGCGGACGCGGCGTCCTTGCCGACCAAGCCGCGCTCGTCGTCGGCGGCACGGCCACCGAGACCGAGGGCTTCGAGACGTCGCTCGGCGCCTGGAGCACGACCGGACCGCCCGCGGGCAGCCCCGCCGTCCTCAAGGACTGGGCGCGCACCGGCGCGCTGTTCCAGACGTACGGAGCGATCACCACGGACGACACGGTGCTGCTGGGCTTCGGCCTGGAACACGTCACCGCGGCGGCCGACCGAACGGCGCTCATCGGAAAGGCCCTCGACTCACTTGACGAGTGACACGCCGAGGTCAACCGTGCGCAACGCACAGTGACCGAATCGAGTGATCCCGGCTTCCGGGCGGGGCGGTCCGTACCCCTACTGGCGGGTACGGACCGCCGTGCCGTGTATGAGGCATCTGAATGTCACCACGGAGGTCTCAGGGAGGTAGGGTCGTAGGCGGTCGGGGACATCCCAAACAGAGCTCGCCGGCACCGCATGGCCGGCGTACCAACGAGGAGATCGGTTCGTGACGATCCGCGTAGGCATCAACGGCTTCGGTCGTATCGGTCGCAACTACTTCCGCGCGCTGCTGGAGCAGGGCGCTGACATCGAGATCGTGGCTGTCAACGACCTGGGTGACACCGCGACCACGGCGCACCTGCTGAAGTACGACACCATCCTGGGTCGGCTCAAGCACGAGGTCACCCACACCGCCGACACGATCACCGTCGACGGCCACACCATCAAGGTGCTGTCCGAGCGCAACCCGGCCGACATCCCCTGGGGCGAGCTGGGCGTCGACATCGTCATCGAGTCGACCGGCATCTTCACCAAGAAGGACGACGCCGCCAAGCACCTCGCCGGTGGCGCCAAGAAGGTCCTCATCTCGGCTCCGGCCAAGGACGAGGACATCACCATCGTGATGGGCGTCAACGAGAACAAGTACGACCCGGCGAACCACCACGTCATCTCCAACGCCTCCTGCACCACCAACTGCGTGGCGCCGATGGCCAAGGTCCTCGACGAGAACTTCGGCATCGTCAAGGGTCTGATGACGACCGTGCACGCGTACACGAACGACCAGCGCATCCTGGACTTCCCGCACAAGGACCTGCGCCGCGCCCGTGCCGCCGCGGAGAACATCATCCCGACCACGACCGGTGCCGCCAAGGCCACCGCCCTGGTCCTGCCGCAGCTCAAGGGCAAGCTCGACGGCATCGCGATGCGTGTCCCCGTCCCGACCGGCTCGGCCACCGACCTGGTCGTGGAGCTGTCGCGCGAGGTCACCAAGGACGAGGTCAACGCGGCGTTCAAGAAGGCGGCCGAGGGCGAGCTGCAGGGCTACCTGTCCTACACCGAGGACGAGATCGTCTCCTCGGACATCGTCAGCGACCCGTCGTCCTGCACCTTCGACTCCTCCCTGACCATGGTCCAGGAGGGCACCTCGGTGAAGATCCTGGGCTGGTACGACAACGAGTGGGGCTACTCCAACCGCCTCGTCGACCTCACGGTCTTCGTCGGCAACCAGCTCTGATATATCCAGAGCAGGCGCATTGATGTGAGTCAGGGCTCGGTCGGCGCAGGGACGCGCCGTCCGAGCCCTGACTCACGTGCAGATCAGACCTGTTGGATCACGAGTGCTTCCGGGCACTTACGAGCGATCACGAGCCCTTCTCAGGAGTCCCCTTCATGAAGACGATCGACGAACTTCTCTCCGAAGGCGTCGCCGGTAAGCGGGTCTTCGTCCGCGCCGACCTGAACGTGCCGCTGGACGGCACCACGATCACCGACGACGGCCGTATCCGCGCCGTCCTGCCCACCGTCAAGGCGCTGGCCGAGGCGGGCGCCCGGGTGGTCGTCGCTTCGCACCTGGGCCGCCCCAAGGGTGCCCCGGACCCGGCCTTCTCCCTGGCCCCCGCCGCCGCGCGCCTCGGTGAACTGCTCGGCGCGGACGTCGCGTTCGCGACCGACACGGTCGGCGAGTCCGCCCAGGCCGTGGTCGCCGGCCTCGCCGACGGCTCGGTCGCGGTCGTCGAGAACCTCCGCTTCAACGCCGGTGAGACCAGCAAGGACGACGCCGAGCGCGCCGCCTTCGCCGAGCAGCTGGCCGCCCTCGTCGACGTCTACGTCGGTGACGGCTTCGGCGCGGTGCACCGCAAGCACGCTTCGGTGTACGACCTCCCGGCCAAGCTGCCGCACTACGCCGGCTACCTCATCGCGAACGAGGTCGCCGTCCTGAAGAAGCTCACCGATGACGTCAAGCGGCCGTACGTCGTCGCCCTCGGCGGCGCCAAGGTGTCCGACAAGCTCGCCGTCATCGACCAGCTGCTCGCCAAGGCCGACCGGCTGCTCATCGGCGGCGGCATGGCGTACACCTTCCTCAAGGCCAAGGGCTACGAGGTCGGCATCTCCCTCCTCCAGGCGGACCAGATCCCGGTCGTCACCGAGTACATGGAGCGCGCCGAGAAGAACGGCGTCGAAATCGTCCTGCCGGTCGACGTCCTGGTCTCCACCGAGTTCCCGGACCTGAAGACCAAGGCTCCGGCCAACCCCACGACCGTCGCCGCGGACGCCATCCCGGCCGACCAGGAGGGCCTGGACATCGGTCCGGAGACCCGCAAGCTGTACGCCTCGAAGCTCGCCGACGCCGCCACCGTCTTCTGGAACGGCCCCATGGGCGTCTTCGAGCACCCCGACTACGCCGAGGGCACCAAGGCGGTCGCCCAGGCCCTCGTCGACTCCAAGGGCTTCACCGTGGTCGGCGGTGGCGACTCCGCCGCGGCCGTCCGCACCCTGGGCTTCGACGAGACGGCATTCGGCCACATCTCGACCGGTGGCGGCGCCTCCCTCGAATACCTCGAGGGCAAGACGCTCCCCGGCCTCGCCGCACTGGAGGACTGACCCTTTATGAGCACGCGCACGCCGCTGATGGCGGGCAACTGGAAGATGAACCTCAACCACCTCGAGGCCATCGCGCACGTCCAGAAGCTCGCCTTCGCCCTGGCCGACAAGGACTACGAGGCCGTCGAGGTCGCCGTCCTGCCGCCCTTCACCGACCTGCGCTCCGTGCAGACCCTGGTCGACGGCGACAAGCTGAAGATCAAGTACGGCGCCCAGGACATCTCGGCGCACGACTCCGGTGCCTACACCGGCGAGATCTCCGGCTCGATGCTGGCCAAGCTGAAGTGCACGTACGTGGCGATCGGCCACTCCGAGCGCCGCCAGTACCACGCCGAGACCGACGAGATCGTCAACGCCAAGGTCAAGGCCGCCTACAGGCACGGCCTGACCCCGATCCTGTGCGTCGGCGAGGAGCTGCACGTCCGCGAGGCGGGCAACCACGTCGGTCACACCCTCGCCCAGGTCGAGGGCGGTCTGAAGGACCTCCCGGCCGAGCAGGCCGAGACCGTCGTGATCGCCTACGAGCCCGTCTGGGCCATCGGCACCGGCAAGGTCTGCGGCACCGAGGACGCCCAGGAGGTCTGCGCCGCCATCCGCGGCAAGATCGCCGAGCTGTACTCGCAGGAGCTGGCCGACCAGGTCCGCATCCAGTACGGCGGCTCCGTGAAGGCGGGCAACGTCGCGGAGATCATGGCCCAGGCCGACATCGACGGCGCCCTGGTCGGCGGTGCGTCGCTGGACGCCGACGAGTTCGTCAAGATCGTGCGGTTCCGCGACCAGTGAGTTCCTGGTAAGCGGGATCCGTCGTACCCTTGCGGGGGCACAGCTCAGTGGCTGTGCCCCTGTCGTCCATCCAGATCCGAGGAAGTTGGTCCAGCCGTGGTTATGGGGTTCTCGATCGCCCTGATCGTCTTCAGCGGGCTGCTGATGCTGCTGGTGCTGATGCACAAGGGCAAGGGCGGCGGCCTCTCCGACATGTTCGGTGGCGGCATGCAGTCGTCCGTCGGTGGCTCCTCGGTCGCCGAGCGCAACCTCGACCGGATCACCGTTGTGGTCGGTTTGCTGTGGTTCGCGTGCATTGTCGTACTCGGTGTTCTGATGAAGGTGAACAACTGACCGGCACGCACAATCCACACGTAAGGCCCCATGTTCGGTACGCGCAGCTGAGCGCGGCCTATCATGGGGCTTGCGTCTAGGTGTGAGGGCTCTGTAACTCCAATCACTGGACGCGCGTTGGGCCTTACGTAGACTGAGGCGCTCGCAGCGAAGCGAAACGCCGACTCGCTTCGCGGCACCATCACGCAGGGAGTTACGACCGTGGCAAGTGGCAACGCGATCCGAGGAAGCCGGGTCGGGGCGGGGCCGATGGGCGAGGCCGAGCGGGGCGAGTCCGCGCCCCGGCTGCGCATCTCCTTCTGGTGCTCCAACGGGCATGAGACCCAGCCCAGCTTCGCCAGCGACGCGCAGGTTCCCGACACCTGGGACTGCCCGCGCTGCGGCTTTCCCGCCGGACAGGACCGGGACAACCCGCCGGACCCGCCGCGCACCGAGCCCTACAAGACGCACCTGGCGTATGTACGGGAACGGCGCAGTGACGCGGACGGCGAGGCGATCCTCGCCGAGGCGCTCGCCAAACTGCGGGGCGAGATCTAGGAATTGAGGCCGGCCGGACACCCTCGGGTGCCCGGCCGGAACTGTACGACGCACCGGCGCCGGACCGCTCGCGGACCGATTGTCAGTGGCGCCCTCTACGGTTTGTGCATCGATCTTCTGCATCGATACACCGGGAGGGGGAGTCGTGGCGACGGCTGAGACGGTGGGCGTGGGTGCGCCCGCGTGGCGTGGTGGCTTCGGGCGGCTGTGGAGCGCCGCCGTGCTCTCCAGCTTCGGCGACTCCCTGCGTACGGCGGCCCTGCCGCTCCTCGCCGTGACCCTCACCGACCGGCCGCTGCTGATCGCCGCGGTCACCGCATGTGGCTATCTGCCGTGGATCGTCTTCGGGCTGCTCGGCGGCGCCGTCGCCGACCGGGTGGACCAGCGGCGCGCGATGTGGACGGTGGATGCGTTACGAGGCCTCCTGGTCGGCGCTTTCGCGGTGGCCGTGGCGTTCGGTCACGCTTCGATCGGGCTGCTCATCGCACTGGCCTTCACTCTGACCGCGCTCCAGACACTGTTCGACAACGCCGCCACGGCCCTGCTTCCCGCCCTGGTGGACCGTGACGCGCTCGGCAGTGCGAACGCCCGCCTCATGACCGGGCAGCGCATCGTGGGCGGACTGGTGGGCGGGCCGGTCGTGCCGGTGTTGCTGGCGGCGGGAGCTGCCATGCCCTTCGCGGCCGACGCCGGCACGTACCTGGTGGCGGCAGCGCTGGTGGCCTCACTGCGGATCGAGGCGCCCGAGCGGGGGCCGGGACCGGCGGGCAGCACCCTGCGCCGAGAGATCGCGGAGGGACTGCGCACCCTGTGGCGCGACCGGGCCCTGCGTCGGCTGTGCGCCGCCACCGCCCTGTGCAACATCGGCATGGGCGCCCAGCTCGCCACCCTGGTCCTCCTCGTGACCGGGTGGCTGGACGCCGGCCCTGTGGGATACGCGGCGGCGGGCGCCGCCTTCACGGTCGGCGGCCTGGCCGGGGGAGTGCTGAACGGCCGGATCGTGAAGCGCCTCGGCGGGATCCGGGCCGTGCTGCTCGCCGGCGCGGTGCAGATCGCGGCCCTCGTCACCATGGGCACCGTGCGCAGCCTGGCCGTGCTGGTCGCCGCCCTGTCCGTCTTCGGGCTCATGGGCATGGTGTGGAACGTCAACACGACGACCCTCATGCAACAGCGCAGCCCCGTGGCGCTGCTGGGCCGGGTGGCCTCGGCGTTCCGGACCCTGGCCTTCGCCGGGGTGCCGCTCGGCGCCCTGCTGGGCGGTGCCGTCGCCACCGCCTGGGGCCTCAACACGCCGCCGCTGCTCACGGCCGCCTTCTTCGTACTGGCCGTCGCCTCGCTGATACCTGTGCGCAAGCCGGACGTACCTGTTGTTGCGCCGGACGACGACGCCACGACGGCTCACGCCGCGCACTGATCAATTAGGTTGGAACAGCTGAGACAGGCACGAAAGAAGGCTGAAGTCGGACATGAACGCAGACGGCCGTACCAGGCTCAACCGGACGCCCGAGTGGACCGCCCTGGCCAAGCACCGAGAGGAGCTCGGCGAAGTGCGGCTGCGGGAGCTGTTCGCCGCCGACCAGGGCCGTGGTGCGGGGTACACGCTGCAGGTCGGTGACCTGCACGTCGACTACTCCAAGCACCTGGTCACCGACGAGACGCTGCGGCTGCTGCGCGAGCTGGCCGCCGCGACTGACGTGTTCGGGCTGCGGGACGCCATGTTCCGCGGCGAAAAGATCAACACCACCGAGAACCGCGCCGTGCTGCACACCGCGCTGCGCGCACCCCGTGACGCGGTCATCGAGGTCGACGGGGAGAACGTCGTCCCCGGGGTGCACGCCGTCCTCGACAAGATGGCCGACTTCGCCCAGCGGGTCCGCTCCGGTGCCTGGACCGGGCACACCGGCAGGCGCATCAAGAACGTCGTCAACGTCGGTATCGGCGGCTCCGACCTCGGCCCCGCGATGGCGTACGAGGTGCTGCGCAGCTTCACCGACCGCGACCTGACCGTCCGCTTCGTGTCGAACGTCGACGGCGCCGACCTGCACGAGGCCACCCGCGACCTGGACGCGGCCGAGACGCTGTTCGTCATCGCCTCCAAGACGTTCACGACGATCGAGACGATCAGCAACGCGACCTCGGCGCGCGACTGGCTGCTGGGCGAGCTGAAGGCGGGCCCGGAAGCCGTCGCCAAGCACTTCGTCGCCCTGTCGACGAATGCCGAGAAGGTGGCGGACTTCGGCATCGACACGGCCAACATGTTCGAGTTCTGGGACTGGGTCGGCGGGCGCTACTCCTACGACTCGGCGATCGGCCTGTCCCTGATGATCGCCATCGGGCCGGACCGCTTCCGGGAGATGCTCGACGGTTTCCGGATCGTCGACGAGCACTTCCGCACGGCGCCCGCCGAGTCCAACGTGCCGCTGCTGCTGGGCCTGCTGGGCATCTGGTACGGCAACTTCCACGACGCCCAGTCGCACGCGGTCCTGCCGTACAGCCACTACCTGTCGAAGTTCACGGCGTATCTGCAGCAGCTGGACATGGAGTCCAACGGCAAGTACGTCGGCCGGGACGGGAGGGAGGTCGACTGGCAGACCGGGCCGGTCGTGTGGGGCACGCCGGGCACCAACGGGCAGCACGCGTACTACCAGTTGATCCACCAGGGAACCAAGCTGATCCCGGCGGACTTCATCGGTTTCGCCGAGCCCGTCGCCGAGATGAGCGACGGACTCAAGGCACAGCACGACCTGTTGATGGCGAACTTCTTCGCGCAGACGCAGGCGCTGGCGTTCGGCAAGACGCCGGAGGAGGTGCGTGCCGAGGGGGTGCCGGAGGAGCTGGTGACCCACAAGACGTTCAAGGGCAATCACCCGACGACGACGATCCTCGCGCGCGAGCTGACTCCGTCGGTGCTCGGGCAACTGGTCGCGCTGTACGAGCACAAGGTGTTCGTGCAGGGCGCGGTGTGGAACATCGACTCCTTCGACCAGTGGGGCGTCGAGCTCGGGAAGGTCCTCGCCAAGCGCGTCGAGCCCGCGCTGACCGAGGGTGCCGAGGTGCCGGGGCTGGACGCCTCGACGCAGGCGCTTGTCGCCAAGTACCGGGAGCTGCGCGGCCGGCAGTGACCGCGGATGCGGCGGTGACGTGGATCCGGCAGTGACGCAGATTTGGCGGTGACCGAGGATGCGGTAGGCGGGCGGCGCGTGGTCGTCCGCTTCGCGTCAACTCCTTCGTTGATCGCGGGCATCGCCCTGCTGGAGACGGGCCGGCCCAGGAACCGGTACGGCATCCGGCTGGGGCCGGCCGTAGGTTCCTGGGTGGCGCGCACTACCACCCGCAGCAGCCGTACGCCCCCGGACCCTATGGCCTCGGACCGTGCGGCAGCTGACCTCGCGGAACCCGTGCCGGGCTCATCTTCGGTCAGGCGACCGCGCTCAGTGTGTCGGCGAGTCGGCGGCGGGCCGAGCGGGAGGCCGGGACGGCGGCGAGTGCGGCCGCTCCGGCGACTGCCGCCGTGCCGAACAGCACCAGGAGGGCGGCGGACGGACCCTGGGCGATCCCCGCGCCGATGCCGCTCGATCTGCCCTGGGCGTCGATCAGCCAGTGCGCGAGGGGCGTGCCCAGGGCCGTGCCGACGACGACCGCGGCCAGGGCGGTGCAGGCCGTGGAGGTGACGGTGATCGCGGTGATCTGCCGCGGGGACAGTCCGATGGCCTTGAGGGCCAGCAGGTCGCGCTCGCCCTCGCGGACGGCGCCGCCGATCGCGGTGAGGAGTTCGATGAGCCCGATGAGGGCCAGCACGGCGATCAGGCCCACGACGACTCCGCGCAGGGCCGAGAGGCCGTCGGCAGGATTCGGCACGGCGTGCACGTCGAGGCGTCCGTGCGCGGTGGCGGCCAGCCGGTCGGCCACGTCGCCGGGGTCCGCGCCCGGGCGGAGCCGCAGCTCGTAGAGGGTGGGGCCGAGACCGGGGTCGTTCTCGCGCAGGGTGTCCAGGGAGGTGGAGATGACCCGGCCGGCGTTCTCCGGCTCGACGCTGCGGCCCACGATGTGCAGGATCTGCGGCTGGTCGCCGACGGTCATCCGCACCCAGTCACCGACCCGCACGTCCAGCAGATCCAGCAGCCCCTGCCCGGCCACCGCCTCGTCGCGGCCCTGAGCGGGGCGGCCCTCGGCGAGGGTGTACGGGTAGGGGTCCTCGCGGGTGCCGAGGCCGCGCAGGGCGATCGTGGCCGTCTGGCCCGGGACGAGGGCGGCCACCTCGACGCCGGGGTAGGCGGCGGTGACCTGCGGGTCGCGTTCGAGCAGCGTGCGGGTCTCCAGGTCGGCCAGTCCGGAGTCGGCATGGACGGTCAGGGCGGTCGGCAGGCCGATCTGCTCGGGGCTGCTGTCGAAGCGCTCGATCGTGGTCCACGCGCTCATCGCCACGACGATCAGCAGGAGCGGCAGCGCGAGCCGGGCGACCGTCGCCAGGGATCTCAGGCGACGCGTGAACGCCCGGTGCCAGCCCAGCACCAGCGCGGGCGGCAGCCGCAGCCCGAGCGCCTGCCGGGCCACCCCCGACAGCCGCCCGCCGAGCGGTGCCGCGGGCCGTGGCACCGGCACCGGGGGGACGCGCCCCGCCCGCCAGGCCGCGAGACCGGTGGTCGCGCCGATGAGCAGCACCGCCGCGACAGGAACCGTGAACAGCGCCACGGTGTGCCCGGGCAGTCCCTGCCACACCCCGACCGCGTCCCCGAGCCGCCCCGGGATGTGGCTGCCCAGGGCCTGGATGAGGGCCGCGGCGGCGACGGCACCCAGCAGCGCGTAGGCGAGGTGCTGCAGCAGGAAGACGCGGACCACCTGGCCCGGGGTGAACCCGATCGCCTTCAGCACGGAGATGTCCCGCAGATGACCCCGGATGCGGGTGCCGATGGCCCCGTGGACCGCGAGTCCGGCGGCGATCAGCGCGCCCAGTCCGAACAGGCCCAGCACCTGCCCGAGCAGCCGGTTGTCGCCCTGCGCCTCGGCGCGGCCCTGCTTCCAGGTGGAGACCTCGCTGACCGCGCCGGCGCCCAGCACGGTCACGGCGCGCTGGACGGCGTAGTCCGTGTCGTCGGGGTCCGTCAGACGCAGCCCGATCACCTGGCCGCCCGGGCCGGGCACGGCGGACGGCGGCGCCCAGACGAGGCCCGGCTGCTCGCCCGGCCGGTAGCGCGGCTCGGCGCTGTCGGCGATGCCGAGGACCGTCAGGGTCCGGGCAGTGCCGGTACCGGGCAGGGTGAGGGTGTCGCCGGGGGCGGCGAGGAGGGCGCGGGCGAGGCGGGTCTCCAGGACGACGCCGTCGGGGTTCGAAGGGTCCAGCCAGTGGCCGGAAGTGAGAAGCGGGCGGCCGACAGTGGGGCGCTCGGGGGTGCCCCGCAGTTCGACGGTGGCGCGGGTGCCCTGGGAGGACAGGGTGGTGGAGGCGGTCGGGTAGGGGCCGGCGACGGACTCGACGCCGTCGAGCTCGGCCAGTTTCCCGGTGTCCGCCGAGGGCCCGGTGTGCAGCCAGACGTGCGCACCGTGCGCCTGGGTGAAGACGCGCTGCCAGGGGTTGGTGGCGTAGCCGAACAGGGCCGTGGCCAGCAGCAGCGACACGACGATCCCGGCCGTGGCCAGCACGAGGAACAGTGCTTCGCCGCGATGCGTACGCAGATCGGAGTGCGCCCAGCGCAGGGTGGCTCGCATGGGCGTCAGCCTCGCCGCTCGGGACGGGAAGGCCCGCGCAGGGCGCGGGGATCGTCGTAGAGCCGCATCTCAGTCCCTGAGCTCCAGCACACCCGACGTCCCGGCGCGGCGCGGCGGCGGACCGCCGTCCAGTTCGGCGTCGTCGGCTATGCGGCCGTCGAAGAAGCTGATCACGCGGTCCGCGGCGCTGGCCAGTCGGGCGTCATGCGTGACCAGCACGATCGCCTGACCGCGCTGGTGGAAGCGGGACAGCAGCCGCATCACCTCGCGGGTGCCCTTGCTGTCCAGGCTGCCGGCCGGTTCGTCGGCCAGCAGGAGCGGCGGGCGGTTGACCAGGGCACGGGCCAGCGCGACCCGCTGCTGCTCGCCGCCGGACAGCTCGCCCGGCAGGCTCCGCTCCTTGCCCGCGAGGCCCAGCTCGCCGAGCAGCTCCGCCCGCTCGGTGCGCGCCCGCTTCGGCGCGACGCCGGCCAGCAGCGCGGGCAGCTCCACGTTGTCGGCGACGGACAGGTCGGAGACCAGGTTGAAGAACTGGAAGACGATCCCGATCCGCTTCCTGCGCTCCACCGCCCAGCGGGCCTCGCTCCACCGGTCCGCGCACTCGCCGTCCAGCCAGATGCTCCCGCTGTCCGGGCGCTGCAGCCCGCCCAGCAGATGCAGCAAAGTCGACTTACCGGCACCGGACGGACCGGTGACGGCCACGAACTCGCCCTGCCGGACGGAAAGATCAACGCCCCGGACGGCATGCGCCGGAGCGCCCTCGCCGCCCTGATGCGTCTTGACCAGGCCCTCGGCTCGCAGCACCGGGCGGCTCGCAGCGCTCGGCGCAGCACTCTCGGGCTGCGGCGCAGGGTCACCGGCGCGCGCCCCGCGACCGTCGGCGCCCAGCGCAGGAGCGGAATCGTCGCTCACTCCAGCTCCTCCAGCTCTTCCTGGCACCGTTCCAGCCAGTCGAGGTCGGCCTGCAGATGCAGCATCGCGCCCTCGATCAGCAGATGGGCGATGCGGTTGTCCCGGTCTTCGGCGGCGGCCAGTTTCGACAGTTGACGCATGGTGTTCAAGTACTGGCGCCGCTGTTGGTTGATGAGGGCGATCTGGTCGGCGAGCCCCGTCTGCGGGGCGACGGCCAGCTTCATGAAGAAGTCGTCCCGCACCCTTGGCTCGTCCTCGGGTTCCTCGAACCAGGCGCGCAGCGCCTCACGCCCGGCGTCGGTGAGGTGGTAGACCTTCTTGTTGGGCCGGCTCGACTGCTCGACGTCCTCGCCCTCTATCAGCCCCGATTTCTCGAGACGGCCGAGGGTCACATAGATCTGGCCGACGTTCGGCTGAGGGTACGCGGAGCCCAGCAGTTGCTCAAGGTCCTGCTTCAGCTCGTAGCCGTGGGCCGGGCCGCGCGCCAGCAGGGCCAGGAGGGGCAGCCGCACTCGTGCTCTCCTCCTCGCATCATGGGTAATGTGCCGCGAGGCCTAGTATCGCGCATACCTAACAGGTATACATGGCCTCTGACTCCGGGCGAAGGTGCCGGGGGCCGGTGTGCAAGGAGGAACCTATGCGGTGGATCCACGCCGCCGGTAGGGGCCTTCTCGTCCTCGTTGTGATCCTGACCGGCTACGTTGCCTCCGGCGCCCGCGCCGACGAGGGTCCCGCGGGCGGCAGGGGACCCCTGACCCTGGCCACCGCCGGCGACCTCACCGGCTATCTCGGTTCCGTCCTGGAGGGCTGGAACCGCACGCACCCCGACGAGAAGGTCACCCTCGTCGAGCTGCCCGACTCCGCCGACGAGACCCACGCGCAGATGACCACCGACCTGCGCGGCGGCGACCGCAGCCGCTTCGACGTCCTCAACATCGACGTCAGCTGGACCTCGGAGTTCGCGGCACAGGGCTGGATCCGCCCCCTGGCGCGCGACCGCTTCCCGCTGGGGAGCTTCCTGCCGCCGGTCGTGGACACGGCGACCTACGACGGACAGCTGTACGCGGTCCCGTACGTCACCAACGCCGGCCTGCTCCTGTACCGCAAGGACATCCTCGCCAAGGAGGGCGTCGACCCACCGCGCACCTGGGCCGAACTCGAACGGGCCGCGAAGACCATCGCGCCCAGGTACGGGCTGGACGGCTACGCGGGGCAGTTCCTGCCCTACGAAGGGCTCACGGTCAACGCCGCCGAGGCTGTCTACTCGGCGGGCGGCTCGATCCTCGGCGACGAGGGCGAGCGCGTCACCGTGAACTCGACGGCGGCCCGCGACGGCATCGACTTCCTAGCCCGGGGCGTCCGCGAGGGCTGGATTCCCGAGCGGGCGCTCACCTTCAAGGAGGAGGAGTCCAAGCAGGCTTTCCAGGACGGACGCCTGCTCTTCCTGCGTAACTGGCCGTACGCGTATGTCGGCGCCTCGGCCAAGGGCTCGCCGGTCTCCGGGCGGATCGGTGCCGTACCGCTGCCGGGTCCGGACGGGCCGGGAACGAGTGTGCTGGGCGGCTCCAACCTCGCTGTCTCCTCCCATGCACGGCACCCCGACTCGGCCGCCCGTCTGATCGCGTACCTGACCAGTGAGCGCGTCCAGCGCCAGGTCCTCACGCGTGGCGCCCTGCCGCCGGTACGGGCCGACCTGTACGAGGATCCCGGGCTGGTGCGGGAGTTCCCGTACCTGCCGACCCTGCGCGAGAGCGTGCTGACGGCCGCGCCGCGCCCCAAGAGCCCGCGCTACGACCAGGTGAGCCTGGTGGTGCAGGCGGTGGTGCACGACGCGATGACCGGGCGCGAGACGCCCGAGGCCGCGGTGCGGCGGCTGGCGCGAGAGCTCGACGCCATCGCGCGCTGAGTAGTTACCTGTTAGGTAACGGCAGCATCTCATCACTCCGCATCTTGTCGTGGTATGCCCTATTTTGCCAGGTCAACTGCTCGGTAGCTTGCGTCCAGTTCATTGACACCCTCCTGAAACGGATACTTAACATGCATGCATGCTGAGTAAGTACCACTGGTGGCGTGACGCGGTGATCTACCAGGTCTACGTCCGCAGCTTCCTCGACAGCACCGGCGACGGTGTCGGCGATCTCGCCGGGGTCCGGGCCGGGCTGCCGTATCTGAAGAAGCTCGGGGTCGACGGGATCTGGCTGAGCCCCTTCTATCCCTCGCCGCAGCACGACCACGGGTACGACGTGGCCGACTACTGCGACGTCGATCCGCTCTTCGGTGACCTCGCCGAGTTCGACCAGCTGGTCGCCGCGGCCCGGCGGCTGGGGATCAAGGTGCTGCTCGACATCGTCCCCAACCACTGCTCCAGCGAGCACCGGTGGTTCGAGGAGGCCCTGTCCGCCGAGCCCGGCAGCGCGGCCCGCGCCCGCTTCCACTTCGCCGACGGCCGTGGCCCCGACGGAGCCGAGCCGCCCAACAACTGGCACGCGATGTTCGGCGGCCCGGCGTGGAGCCGGGTGACCGAGGCGGACGGGCGGCCCGGCCAGTGGTACCTGCACATGTTCACGCCCGAGCAGCCCGACTGGAACTGGCGCAACCCGGAGGTCGGCGCCGAGTTCGACCGGGTTCTGCGTTTCTGGCTGGACCGGGGTGTCGACGGCTTCCGTATCGACGTCGCCGCCGGCCTCTACAAGCACCCCGAGCTGCCCGACTCCGACGACCCGGAGGCCGACGCCCGCACCCGCGACTCGGTCAACCCGCTCGCCTGGAACCAGCCCGAGGTGCACGACGTGTGGCGCCAGTGGCGTTCCATATGCGAGGACTACACCGCACGCGACGGCCGTGAGCGGCTG
Organism: Streptomyces sp. NPDC012935; assembly: GCF_042900345.1. Lineage (NCBI taxonomy): Bacteria > Bacillati > Actinomycetota > Actinomycetes > Kitasatosporales > Streptomycetaceae > Streptomyces > Streptomyces sp. NPDC012935. Next base: position 188,280 of record NZ_JBIBBC010000005.1, on the reverse strand, counting down.
CTCGTCGGCGAAGTGTCCGTCCCGACCGCGCGTGAGCACGCCCAGTACGTCCGCTCCGACGAGCTCCACCAGGCCTTCTTCTTCGACCTGCTCAGCGCCCCCTGGGAGGCCGACGCCTTCCGCAAGGTCATCTCCGAGGCCATGCAGGACATAGCCGGCACGGGCTCGACGGTCACCTGGGTCCTCAACAACCACGACCAGGTCCGCACCGTCACCCGCTACGGCGAACCCGCCACCGAGGGCAGCGGCCTCGGCGCCGCCCGCGCCCGTGCCGCCGCGCTGCTGATGCTGGCGCTGCCCGGTGCCGCGTACATCTACCAGGGCGAGGAGCTGGGCCTGCCCGAGGTCGTGGACCTGCCCGACGACGTGCTCACCGACCCCATCTTCCACCGCACCGGCAGCAGGGCCCGCATCCGTGACGGCTGCCGGGTGCCGCTGCCCTGGTCGGGACAGGCGTCCCCGTTCGGCTTCACCTCCGGCGCGGAGAGCGCCAAGCCCTGGCTGCCGCAGCCCGAGTACTTCGCCGAGTACGCCACCGACCGCGCCCTCGCCGACACCCGCTCCTTCTGGCACCTGTACCGCGACGGCCTCCAACTGCGCGAGGCACTGCCCCAGTTGGGCGAGGGCACGCTGAGCTGGCTGGACTGCGCGCCCGGCGTCCTGGCCTTCGTCCGCGGCGACGGCCTCGTCTGCGCCGTCAACTTCGGTACCGCGCCCACACCGGCGCCGGTCTCCGGCACCCCGCTGCTGTCGAGCGGCCCCTGCCCGGCCGGGGTGCTGCCCGGCTCCACCGCGGCCTGGTGGATGAGCGACGGGACCGAGTTCCGCGCCTCCTGATTTTTCCGTCAACTCCCCATCCCCGAAGGGACATCAACGATGATGCGACGACGTACGACCCTGCTCACCGGATGCACCGCTCTCGTCCTCGCGCTCGGCGCGACCGCCTGTGGCGGCGGACCGGTCGCCGCGGGCGGCGGTGACAAGGCGCTCAGCGGCCAGACGATCACCGTGGCCGGTGTCTGGACCGGCACCGAGCAGAAGAACTTTCAGAAGGTGCTGGACGCGTTCACCGAGAAGACCGGCGCCAAGACCGAGTTCGTGTCCACCGGGGACAACGTCTCCACCGTCGTCGGCAGCAAGATCGAGGGCGGCAACGCCCCCGACGTGGTGATGGTCCCGCAGGTCGGCGTGCTCCAGCAGTTCGCGAAGAAGGGCTGGCTGGAGCCGCTGTCCAAGACCACGCAGAAGTCCGTGGACGCCAACTTCGCCCCCGTGTGGAAGAACTACGGCAGCGTCGAGGACACCCTCTACGGCCTCTACTTCAAGGCCGCCCACAAGTCGACGGTCTGGTACAGCCCGGACGCCCTCGCGCAGGCCGGCGTCGAGCCGCCGAAGAGCTACGACGACATGCTGAAGGCCGGGCAGACCGTCTCCGACTCCGGCCTCGCGGCCTTCTCGGTCGCCGGCGAGGACGGCTGGACCCTCACCGACTGGTTCGAGAACGTCTACCTCTCCCAGGCCGGACCCGAGAAGTACGACGCTCTCGCCGCGCACGAGCTGAAGTGGACCGACACGTCGGTGGTCGACGCGCTCACCACCCTCGGCAAGCTGTTCAAGGACAAGCAGCTGATCGCGGGCGGCCAGAAGGAGGCCCTGAACACCGACTTCCCGGGCTCGGTGGAGAAGGTGTTCGGGCCGAAGCCCGAGGCGGGCATGGTCTACGAGGGCGACTTCGTCGCGGGTGTCGCCAAGGACCAGTTCGGCAAGTCGATCGGGGAGGACGCGAACTTCTTCCCGTTCCCGGCGGTCGGTGCCGGCAAGGCGCCGGTGGTCAGCGGCGGTGACGCGGCCGTCGTCCTGAAGGACGGCAAGAACCAGAAGGCCGGCATGGCGCTGCTGGAGTACCTCGCCACTCCGGAGGCGGCGGCGGTGTGGGCGGAGGCGGGCGGCTTCCTGTCCCCGAACAAGAACGTCGACCTCGCCTCGTACGGCGACGACGTCACCCGCGCGACCGCCAAGTCCCTCGTCTCCGCGGGCGATTCGGTCCGCTTCGACATGTCCGACCAGGCCCCGGCGGCCTTCGGCGGCACCAAGGGCGCGGGCGAGTGGAAGCTCCTGCAGGACTTCCTGCGCGACCCGTCGGACCCGAAGGGCACCGCGGCGAAGCTGGAGGCCGCGGCCGCAAAGGCGTACGAGGGCCAGGGCTGATCATCCATGACCGCCACACGTATGAAAGCTGACCGGACATGACCGCCACCCTCGTGAAAGAGGCAAGCCCGTCGCCCGCCCCGGGCGACGGCAGGGCGCGCGCCCGACGCTCACGGCGGCGCGGGCGGATCATCGCCCTCCTCTTCGTCTTCCCCGCGCTGCTCCTGCTGGGCGCACTCGTCGTCTACCCCGTGCTCTTCTCGATCGGGCGCAGCTTCTTCGATGCCTCCGGCACCGAGTTCGTGGGCGGCGAGAACTACACCGAGATGTTCCGCGACCCGGCGACACTCAACGCGATCCGCAACACGACCATCTGGGTCGTCGTGGCCCCGGCCCTGCTGACGGGCCTCGGCCTGATCCTGGCCGTGCTGGTCGAGAAGGTCCGCTGGGCGACCGCCTTCAAGCTGCTGCTGTTCATGCCGATGGCCGTGTCCTTCCTCGCCGCCGGCATCATCTTCCGGCTCGCCTACGACGAGGACCCGGACAAGGGCGTGCTGAACGCCGCCGTCGTCTCCGTGCACGACGCCTTCCAGGGCACGTCGACGTACCCGACGGCCCGGGCACGCGACGGGCAGGGGCTGACGAAGGGCGCGGACGGCTCGTTCGGCACGACCGCGACGGCGTCCCCCGGCGAGGCCCTGACGCTCGGACTCGTCGGTGTGCTCCCGGCGGACCTTCCCGAGGACGCCAGGCCGGCCGACGCGGCCGCGGGGCAGAAGGCGAGCCCTGGTGAGCTCAGCGGCGTCGTGTACCTCGACTTCACGCCCGGTGGGGGAGGGGAGCAGGGCAAGGTCGACCAGCGGGAGAGCGGGCTGCCGGAGATGACGGTCGAGGCGGTGCGTGGCGGGGAGGCGGTCGCCTCGACGACCACGGCGGCCGACGGCTCGTTCCGTTTCGAGGGGCTGGACGACGGGTCGTACACGGTGAAGCTGCCGGCCTCGAACTTCGCTGCCCCCTACGAGGGCGTCTCCTGGCTCGGGCCCACGCTCGTCACGCCGGCGATCATCGGGGCGTACCTGTGGATCTGGACCGGGTTCGCGATGGTCCTGATCGGCGCGGGTCTGGCGACCCTGCCGCGGGACGCGCTGGAGGCCGCGCGGATGGACGGCGCGAACGAGTGGCAGATCTTCCGGCGGATCACGGTGCCGCTGCTGGCGCCGGTGCTGACGGTCGTGTTCGTCACCCTCGTCATCAACGTGATGAAGGTCTTCGACCTCGTCTACATCATCGCGCCCGGGCCGGTGCAGGAGGACGCGACCGTACTCGCGACGCAGATGTGGCTGGTGTCGTTCGGCGGCGGCAACAACCAGGGCCTGGGCAGCGCGCTCGGTGTGCTGCTCCTGCTGCTCGTCATCCCCGCCATGGTCTTCAACGTCCGCCGTTTCCGAGGGAGTCAGCGATGAACGCGGTCAGGCGCTCACTGGGCAACGGTCTGGTCCAGGCGTTTCTCGTGGTGATCGGGCTGGTGTGGCTGACGCCGCTGGCGGGGCTGTTCATGTCGTCGATGCGGTCCGCCGAGGACACGGCGAAGGGCGGCTGGTGGACCGTGTTCACCAGCCCCGGCCAGCTGTCCTTCGACAACTACTCGGCCCTGCTGGGTAACGCCGGGATCACCCAGGCCTTCTGGAACACCGTGCTGATCTCGGTGCCGACGACTTTGCTGGTGGTCGTCCTCGCGGCACTGGCGGGGTACGCCTTCGCGTGGCTGGACTTCCCCGGCCGCGAGGCGATCTTCCTGGTCGTCGTGGCGCTGCTCGTGGTGCCCGTGCAGATCGGGCTTCTTCCGGTCGCCAAACTCTTCGGCCAGCTGGGGCTGTTCGGCACGATTCCCGGTGTCGTCCTCTTCCACGTGGCCTACGGACTGCCGTTCGCGGTGTTCCTGCTGCGGAACTACTTCGCCGAGCTGCCCAAGGAGATGCTGGAGGCGGCACGGATGGACGGGGGCAGTGAGTGGCGGATCTTCACGCGGCTGGTGCTCCCGGTGGGGCGCCCGGCGATCGCCTCGCTGGCCATCTTCCAGTTCCTGTGGGTGTGGAACGACATGCTGGTGGCGCTACTCTTCGCGGACAGTGCGTCGCAGCCGCTCACGGTTGAACTGCAGTCCCAGATCCGGCAGTTCGGCAGCAACATCGACGTGCTGGCGCCGGGGGCGTTCGTGTCGCTGGTGGTGCCGGTCGTGGTGTTCTTCGCGTTCCAGCGGCACTTCGTGCAGGGCGTGATGGCCGGGTCGGTGAAGTAGCCCGGGCAAGCCGTGCATGTGCTTCGGGCCCTCGCTTCACCGGGAAGCGAGGGCCCGAAGCGCGTTCACGCGGAGGCCGGTGGATACAGCGACCGCGGCAACTGCGAGGCCGCCGCCGCGTCCAGCAGCCACAGGGTCCTGGCGCGGCCGTACGCCCCGGCCGCCGGTGCCTGGATCTCACCCGCGCCCGACAGCGCGATCGCCGCCGCCTGCGCCTTGTCCTCGCCCGCCGCGAGCAGCCACACCTCACGCGCCGCCCGGATCGCGGGCAGCGTGAGGGTGACGCGGGTCGGTGGGGGCTTGGGGGCGCCGTGCACGCCGACGACCGTGCGGTCCGTCTCCCGTACCGCGGGGAGTTCCGGGAACAGGGAGGCCACGTGCGTGTCCGGGCCCACGCCCAGCATCAGGACGTCGAACGTGGGGACCGCCCCGTGGTTCTCCGGGCCGGCCGCCCTGGCCAGTTCCTCCGCGTACGCGGAGGCCGCAGCCTCCACGTCCGTTCCGAACGGGCCGTCCGAGGCGGGCATGGCGTGCACCCGCTTCGGATCCAGCGGCACCGCGTCCAGCAGGGCTTCACGTGCCTGCGTGACGTTGCGCTCCGGATCGCCCTCGGGGAGGAAGCGCTCGTCGCCCCACCAGAGGTCCAGCCGGCCCCAGTCGACGGCGTCCCGGGCGGGGGCGGCGGCGAGCGCGGCCAGCAGGCCGTTGCCGTTGCGCCCGCCCGTGAGGACCACGGACGCCGAGCCCCGGGAGGCCTGCGCGTCCACGATCTTCGTGATCAGCCGGGCCGCCGCGGCCTGCGCCATCAGCTCCTTGTCGTGGTGCACGACCAGCTGCGGAGTACTCACTTGGCCGCCGCCTTCTTCACCGGTTCCGGTGCCGTCGCTTCCTTCGCGGGTGCTTTCGCAGCGGTTTCGACGGGAGCCGGGAGAGCGGCTCGTCCGGCCTGTTCTCCTTTGGCCGGCGATCCCTCCCCGGCCTGCGACTCCTTGCCCTGCGACTCTCCGGCCTGCGACTCCTTGCCCTGCGAGTCTCCGGCCTGCGATTCCTCGGCCTGTGACTCTCCGGCCTGCGACTGCTCGGCCGGCGGCTCCTCGGCCCTGGCCACAGCGGCCTCGGCCAGGGCGACAGCCTGCGCGGCCTTGGCGATCGCGGCCTCGACGCCCCGGACCGCCTGAGCCGGCCCGGCGTTCAGCCGCTCCACCCCGAACCGCAGAGCCGAGGCGTACGTGTCGTCAGGGTCGAGCCGCCGCAGCTCCTCCGCGATCAGCTCGGCCGTCTCCCGCCGCTTCAGCGCCACCGCACGGTCCGGCTGGCCCTGGATGGAGAGGGTCGCCAGGGAGCCGTCCGCCCGGTCGAGCGCTATCGGGCCGCAGTCGGTGTCCATACGGACCGCCGTCAGGCCCGGGCCCGACGACAGCGACCGCTTGACGGGGACGTCCAGCCGGTCCGCGAGCCACATCGCCAGCAGCTCACAGCTCGGGTTGAACTCCTCGCCCTCCACCTCGACGGCCTGCACCTCGCAGACCACCTGGTCCAGAGCCGCCGCCAGCATCGAGCGCCAGGGCGTGATCCGGGTCCAGGACAGGTCGGTGTCGCCGGGTGTGTAGGCGTCGGCGCGGGCCGAAAGTTCCCGAACCGGCTGCTCCGACGCGTACGTGTCGGTCACCCGGCGCTGGGCCAGCGCGCCCAGCGGATCCTTCGCCGGGTCGAGCGGCGCGTTGACCGGCCACCAGACCACCACCGGGGCGTCCGGCAGGAGCAGCGGCAGGACGACCGACTGGGCGTGATCGGACACCTCGCCGTACAGACGCAGGACGACCGTTTCACCGGTGCCCGCGTCCGCGCCCACCCGCACCTCGGCGTCCAGCCGGGACTGCGTACGGTCGCGGGGCGAGCGCGAGACGCGCTTGATGACCACGAGCGTGCGCGAGGGGTGCTCGCGCGAGGCGTCGTTGGCGGCCTTCAGGGCGTCGTAGGCGTTCTCCTCGTCCGTCACGATGACCAGCGTGAGCACCATGCCGACGGCCGGCGTGCCGATGGCCCGGCGGCCCTGCACCAGCGCCTTGTTGATCTTGCTGGCCGTGGTGTCCGTGAGGTCTATCTTCATGGCCGGCGCCAGCTCCGTCCGTCTCGCTCGAGCATTTCGTCCGCTTCGACGGGGCCCCAGGTACCCGCGGGGTACTGGGCCGGCTTGCCGTTCGTGTCCCAGTACTCCTCGATCGGGTCGAGGATCTTCCAGGACAGCTCGACCTCCTCGGTGCGCGGGAAGAGGTTCGAGTCACCCAGGAGGACGTCCAGGATCAGGCGCTCGTACGCCTCCGGGCTCGACTCCGTGAAGGACTCGCCGTAAGCGAAGTCCATCGACACGTCCCGGATCTCCATCGACGTGCCCGGCACCTTCGAGCCGAAGCGGACCGTGACGCCCTCGTCCGGCTGGACGCGGATCACGATCGCGTTCTGGCCGAGCTCCTCGGTGGCCGTCGTGTCGAAGGGGGAGTGCGGCGCGCGCTGGAAGACGACGGCGATCTCGGTGACGCGACGGCCCAGGCGCTTGCCGGTGCGCAGGTAGAAGGGGACGCCCGCCCAGCGGCGGTTGTCGATCCCGACCTTGATCGCGGCATACGTGTCGGTCTTCGACTTGGCGTCGATGCCCTCCTCCTGGAGGTACCCGACCGCCTTCTCGCCGCCCTGCCAGCCGGCCGCGTACTGCCCGAACACCGTGTCCCGGCCCAGGTCCTTCGGCAGCCGTACGGCACCCAGCACCTTGGTCTTCTCCGCCGCCAGCGCGTCCGCGTCGAAGGAGGCGGGCTCCTCCATCGCGGTCAGGGCCAGGAGCTGGAGCAGGTGGTTCTGGATGACGTCACGGGCGGCGCCGATGCCGTCGTAGTAGCCGGCGCGACCGCCGATGCCGATGTCCTCGGCCATGGTGATCTGCACGTGGTCCACGAAGGACCGGTTCCAGATCGGCTCGAACATCGTGTTGGCGAAGCGCAGCGCCAGGATGTTCTGGACGGTCTCCTTGCCCAGGTAGTGGTCGATGCGGAAGACCTGGTCCGGGGCGAAGACCTCGTGGACGACCTTGTTGAGCTCCTCGGCCGACTTCAGGTCGTGTCCGAAGGGCTTCTCGATGACCGCGCGGCGCCAGGAGCTGCTCGTCTGGTCGGCGAGGCCGTGCTTCTTCAGCTGCTGGATGACCACCGGGAAGGAGCGCGGCGGCACCGAGAGGTAGAAGGCGAAGTTGCCGCCCGTGCCCTGGGCCTTGTCCAGCTCCTCGATGGTGCCGCGCAGCCGCTCGAAGGCGGCGTCGTCGTCGAAGGTGCCCTGCACGAAGCGCATGCCCTGGATGAGCTGCTGCCAGACTTCCTCACGGAAGGGAGTGCGGGCGTGTTCCTTGACGGCGTCGTGGACCTCCTGCGCGAAGTCCTCGTTGGCCCACTCGCGGCGGGCGAAGCCCACCAGCGAGAAACCCGGCGGCAGCAGACCCCGGTTGGCGAGGTCGTAAACGGCCGGCATCAGCTTCTTACGTGACAAATCGCCCGTAACGCCGAAGATCACCAGGCCCGACGGCCCCGCGATACGCGGGAGCCGTCGGTCGGCGGCGTCACGAAGCGGGTTCGCTTCAGTGACGGTGAAGGGTGGCAAGGGATCAGCCCTCCGAGGGGGCGAGGCGCTCGAGCTCTGCCTCGGTCGACTTGAGCAGGTCGTTCCAGGACGCCTCGAACTTCTCGACGCCCTCGTCCTCCAGCAGCTGGACGACGTCGTCGTACGAGATGCCGAGCCGCTCGACCGCGTCCAGGTCGGCGCGGGCCTGCTGGTACGTGCCTGCGATGGTGTTGCCGGTGATCGAGCCGCTCTCCTCGGTCGCCTGCAGGGTGGCCTCCGGCATGGTGTTGACCGTGTTCGGCGCGACCAGGTCGTCGACGTACAGGGTGGCCTTGTAGGCCTTGTCCTTCACGCCGGTGGAGGCCCACAGCGGACGCTGCTTGTTGGCGCCCGCGTTCTCCAGCGCGCTCCAGCGGTCGGAGGAGAAGACCTCCTCGTACGCCTCGTAGGCGAGGCGCGCGTTGGCCACGCCCGCCTTGCCGCGCGCGGCCTTGGCCTCGTCGGTGCCGAGCGCGTCGATCCGCTTGTCGATCTCGGTGTCCACGCGGGACACGAAGAACGACGCCACCGACCGGATCTTGGACAGGTCCAGGCCCTTGGCCTTGGCCTTCTCCAGACCGGCGAGGTAGGCGTCCATGACCTCGCGGTAGCGCTCCAGCGAGAAGATCAGCGTGACGTTGACGCTGATGCCGCGGCCGATGACCTCGGTGATCGCCGGGAGGCCCGCCTTGGTGGCCGGGATCTTGATGAGCGTGTTGGGCCGGTCGACCAGCCAGGCCAGCTGCTTGGCCTCGGCGACGGTCGCGCGGGTGTTGTGGGCCAGGCGCGGGTCGACCTCGATGGAGACCCGGCCGTCCTGGCCGTCGGTGGCGTCGAAGACCGGGCGCAGGATGTCGGCGGCGTCGCGGACGTCCGCCGTCGTGATCATGCGTACGGCCTCTTCGACGGTGACCTTGCGGGCGGCGAGGTCGGCGAGCTGCTGCTCGTAACCGTCACCGCTGCTGATCGCCTTCTGGAAGATCGTCGGGTTGGTGGTGACACCCACGACGTGCTGCTGGTCGATCAGCTCGGCCAGGTTGCCGGACGTGATGCGCTGGCGCGACAGGTCGTCCAGCCAGATCGCGACGCCTTCCTCGGAGAGGCGCTTGAGTGCGTCTGTCATGGAAAATCAAACTCCTACGTCTCGTATATGAGCGTCAGCGCTGGGCTGCGGCGAGGGATTCCCGCGCGACGGCCGCCACGTTCTCGGCAGTGAAGCCGAACTCCCGGAAAAGGACCTTGCCGTCGGCCGAAGCACCGAAGTGCTCCAGGGAAACGATGCGACCCGCGTCCCCGACGTACTTGTGCCAGGTGAGACCGATGCCGGCCTCCACCGCGACCCGCGCCCTGACGGCCGGCGGAAGAACGCTGTCCCGGTACCCCTGGTCCTGCTCCTCGAACCACTCCACGGACGGCATGGACACGACTCGCGTCGGCACCCCGTCCGCCTGCAGCTGCTCGCGCGCCTCGACGGCGACGTGCACCTCGGAGCCGGTCGCGATGAGGACGACCTGCGGCTCGCCGCCGTCGGCCTCGAACAGCACGTAACCGCCGCGCGCGGCGTCGTCGTTGGCCTCGTACGTCGGCACGCCCTGACGGGTCAGCGCCAGCCCGTGCGGGGCGCCCTTGCCGAACTCCTTGGTGTAGCGCCTCAGGATCTCGCGCCAGGCGATCGCGGTCTCGTTGGCGTCGGCGGGCCGCACGACATTGAGACCGGGGATGGCGCGCAGGGACGCGAGGTGCTCGATCGGCTGGTGGGTGGGGCCGTCCTCACCGAGACCGATGGAGTCGTGCGTCCACACGTACGTCACCGGCAGGTGCATCAGCGCCGACAGACGTACGGCGTTGCGCATGTAGTCGGAGAACACGAGGAACGTGCCGCCGTAGATACGGGTGTTGCCGTGCAGCGCGATGCCGTTCATCTCCGCGGCCATGGAGTGCTCGCGGATGCCGAAGTGGATCGTGCGGCCGTACGGGTTCGCCTCCGGGAGCGGGTTGTCCGCCGGGAGGAACGACGACGTCTTGTCGATCGTCGTGTTGTTGGAGCCGGCCAGGTCGGCCGAGCCGCCCCACAGCTCCGGGATGACGGCACCGAGAGCCTGCAGGACCTTGCCTGACGCGGCACGCGTCGCGACGCCCTTGCCGGGCTCGAAGACCGGGAGCTTCTCCTCCCAGCCGGTGGGCAGCTCGCCCGCGGCGATGCGGTCGAACTCGGCGGCGCGCTCGGGGTTGTTGTCCCGCCACTGCTGGAAGGACTTCTCCCACACGGCACGGGCCGCCTGGCCGCGCTCCAGGGCACCCCGGGTGTGGGCGATGACCTCGTCGGAGACCTCGAAGGACTGCTCCGGGTCGAAGCCGAGGACGCGCTTGGTGGCCGCGACCTCGTCGTCGCCGAGCGCCGAGCCGTGCGCGGCCTCGGTGTTCTGCGCGTTCGGGGCCGGCCAGGCGATGATCGAGCGCATCGCGATGAAGGACGGCTTGTCCGTCACCTTCTTCGCTTCCTCGATCGCGTCGTAGATGGCGTGCGGGTCGAGGTCGCCGTCCGGCTGCGGGGCGACGCGCTGGACGTGCCAGCCGTAGGCCTCGTACCGCTTGACGGTGTCCTCGGAGACGGCCGTCTCGGTGTCGCCCTCGATCGAGATGTGGTTGTCGTCCCACAGCAGGATCAGGTTGCCGAGCTTCTGGTGGCCGGCCATCGAGGAGGCCTCGGCGGAGATGCCCTCCTGGAGGCAGCCGTCACCGGCGATGGCGTAGACGAAGTGGTCGAACGGGGAGGTGCCCTCGGGGGCCTCCGGGTCGAACAGACCGCGCTCGTAGCGGGCGGCCATCGCCATGCCGACGGCGTTGGCGACACCCTGGCCCAGCGGGCCGGTCGTCGTCTCCACGCCCGTGGTGTGGCCGTACTCCGGGTGACCGGGGGTCTTCGAACCCCAGGTACGGAACGCCTTCAGGTCGTCCAGCTCCAGGCCGAAGCCGGCCAGGTACAGCTGGGTGTAGAGGGTCAGGGACGAATGGCCCGCGGACAGCACGAAGCGGTCACGCCCGACCCAGTCGGCGTCCGCCGGGTCGTGCCGCATCACCTTCTGGAAGAGGGTGTAGGCGGCAGGTGCCAGGCTCATCGCCGTACCCGGATGGCCGTTTCCGACCTTCTGTACGGCATCGGCGGCCAGGACGCGGGCGGTGTCGACGGCCCGCTGGTCCAGCTCGGTCCACTCGAGGTCTGTGGTGGTCGGCTTGGTGCTCACCCTGGGTCAGGGCTCCTCTCCACATGTCGGATGCCGGTGTTTCGGGCATGCGCCCACCGGCTGCCGGCGTTCTCGGCGTCGGCCGGCCGTTGTCGAGCCTACCCCTGGAAGTACGTGCGTTTTTTCGAGTCATTCCAGACTGCCGGGAGTCGCCCGGATGCGCCTGTCGACTGGCTCGTTCCGTGTTCGGCAAGTGAATACGCAGGCGCTCATCCGGGTGCTCAATCGAGCTTCCGTGCGCCCGTCGGACCACCCCCTCCAACACGACCCCACCCCCGCGAATGTCCGGGTCTGGGCAACGTCTACAGTGGCGTGGTACGCGCGAGCCTTTACCGGGACTTCACACGGGGAGGCTTGCTGGGATGTCTCTGTCAGGGGTGTGCGTGACGGCCGTTGAATCCCGTCCAGCGGATGGGGGCACCTCCCATGCCCTTAAGGCTATGGGGGATATCGGGACGAGCCAGAGCCCGAGCCGGCGGCCGATCGGGGCCCGGGTCAAGGCGTTCGTGGCGCTTACCAAGCCGCGGATCATCGAGCTGCTGCTCATCACCACCGTTCCGGTGATGTTCCTGGCGGAGCAGGGTGTACCCGACCTCGGTCTGGTGCTGCTCACCTGCATCGGCGGCTACCTTTCCGCGGGTGGCGCCAACGCGCTGAACATGTACATCGACCGTGACATCGACGCGCTCATGGACCGCACCTCGCAGCGCCCGCTGGTCACCGGGATGGTCAGCCCGCGCGAGTGCCTGGCCTTCGGCATCACGCTGGCGGTCGTCTCCACGCTCCTGTTCGGCCTGACCGTCAACTGGCTGTCGGCCTGGCTCTCCCTCGGCGCACTCCTCTTCTACGTCGTCGTCTACACGATGATCCTCAAGCGCCGTACCTCACAGAACATCGTGTGGGGCGGCATCGCGGGCTGCATGCCGGTGCTGATCGGCTGGACGGCCGTCACGGACTCCCTCACCTGGGCGCCGCTCATCCTCTTCCTGGTGATCTTCTTCTGGACGCCGCCGCACTACTGGCCGCTGTCCATGAAGGTGAAGGAGGACTACGCGCGCGTGGGCGTGCCCATGCTGCCCGTCATCGCCTCGAACAAGGTCGTCGCCAAGCAGATCGTCATCTACAGCTGGGTGATGGTCGCGGTGTCCCTCCTGTTGACGCCGCTCGGCTACACCGGCTGGTTCTACACGGCGGTCGCGCTGGTCGCGGGCGGCTGGTGGCTGTGGGAGGCGCACGCGCTGCAGAACCGCGCGAAGGCGGAGGTGACGGGCGGCAAGCTGAAGGAAATGCGCCTGTTCCACTGGTCGATCACCTACGTCTCGCTGCTGTTCGTGGCGGTGGCGGTCGACCCGTTCCTGCGCTGACGCACGTCACAGTGCCCTGCCCTCGCCAGCTGATCTACTCGTGAGTAGCATCCTGGGCATGGCAGACACGCAGCAGGTTGACCAGAAGGCCGAGCGCAGGGTGGCCAAGCTGGCCAGGCAGATCAGCGCCTTCGCGAAGTCCCACGGCGGCACCGAGGCCCAGGTCGCGTACATCGGTGAGCGGGGCGCCCGCATCGTGCTCGTCGGCGAGGACGGCGGCTGGGGAGACCTGGTGGCACCGTCGTACGAGATCGCCGAGAAGGCGGTGGAGAAGGCCGGGGTCACGCGTCACGAGGCCTTCGACGGCGAGTTCGCGGCGAAGGTGAAGACGGGCGAGTACGAGTGGAAGCGGATGGCCGGCATCCAAGTCGGCGGCTGAACCACGCCCCCCTTTTTTCTTACGCAACACCAAGTCACCGGTTCACCCGTTAGGACCTGTAGAGCAAGCGCAGCGTCCACCCACGGGGAGTCCGGATGATCGAAACGCCATCCCTCGTGGACCAGTACTGCCACGGCGTACTGCGAACGGAGCTGGGCCTCGGCACCTTCGAGGCCCAGTTGGCGCGCACCGAGGGTCCACCGGCGCCCGGCACCACGCTCTTCGACACCCAGACCGGTTTCGCCGTACGCCGCTGGTGCCCACCCCTCCTCGGTCTGGAGCCGCACTGCTTACCGGCCCGCTATCTCGCCCGGCGGCGTGAACTCGGCGTACTGGAGGCGGGCCGGCGGCTGCTGCGGGGCAGCGGCATCACGACCTACCTGATCGACACCGGCCTGCCCGGCGACCTCACCGGCCCCCCGGAGATGGCGTCCGCCGGATCTGCCGAGGCGCATGAGATCGTGCGCCTCGAACTCCTCGCCGAACAGGTCGCCGACACCTCCGGAACGGTCGAGTCCTTTCTCGCCAACCTCGCCGAGTCGGTGCACGGCGCGGCGGCGAACGCGGTGGCCTTCACGTCCGTGGCCGGTGTACGGCACGGCCTCGCGCTCGCGCCCGAGCCACCGGGGCCGGGGGAGGTGCGCGGCGCCGCCGGGCGCTGGCTGGCGGGGCGCCGGGTCGGCGGCGAGCTGAGCGACCCCGTGCTGCTGCGGCACCTGCTGTGGATCGCGGTGGCCTCGGGGCTGCCGCTGCAACTGCACGCGGGGCTGGGCGAGCCGGGGCTGCGCATCGACCGCACGGACCCGGTGCTGCTGACGGACTTCGTCCGCGCGACGGCCGGCCTCGGCACCGACCTGATCCTCCTGCACGGCTACCCGTACCACCGCCACGCCGCCCACCTGGCCGGCGTCTTCCCGCACGTCTACGCCGACTCGGGCGCCGCGCTCATCCGCACCGGCGCCCGCGCGGCCACGATCCTCGCCGAGATCCTGGAACTGGCCCCCTTCGGCAAGATCCTCTTCTCCAGCGGCGCCCAGGGTCTGCCCGAACTGCACGTCGTCGGAGCCCGCCTGTTCCGCGAGGCCCTCGCCAGGGTGCTCGGCGGCTGGGTCGCCGAGGGGGCGTGGTCCCTGGGGGACGCGCAACGAGTGGCGGGGATGGTGGCGGCGGGAAACGCCAGGCGGGTGTACGGGCTGGAGTGAGCCGTACAGACTGGGCGGATGCCGACCGATGCCTTACTCGACCGCTTCCTCGCCGAGCTGACGACGACTCTCGCTCCCGCCGCTCCCCTCGCCGTCTGGGCGCACGGCTCACTCGCCGGCGGCGACTACCAGGAGGGCCGCAGCGATCTGGACCTGATCGCCGTCGTGGACGGCCCGCTCACGCCCCGCACCATCTGGCAGGTGGCGAAGGTCCACGCCCGCCTGCGGTCCGAGCCGCTCGCCCGGCTGCTGCACTGCACGTACCTGACACCGGGCACGGCGGACGACGCCGACCGACGTCACCTCACCTGGGCGCACGAGCAGTTGTTCAAACGGACGGTGACCCCGGTGACCCGCCGCGAACTGCAAACCTTCGGCCGGGTGCTGCACGGCAGGGCGCCCGCCGGCCTGCTGCCGCCGGTGGCGGACCGGGAGCTCGGCGAGTTCGTCGTGCGAGACCAGAGGGACTTCTGGCGGGCGGCGGTCGACAACGCCTCGCTGTGGACGAGGGACGTGTGGGTCGACCTGGGGGTGATCACCTACGCCCGCGCGAGCGTCACCCTGCGCGACGGCCGGCTGATCTCCAAGCGCGAGGCCCTGGACCTGCTGCCCGGGCTCGGGGCGCCCGTCGAACTCGTCGAGGACATCCGCAGGCGCCGCTACGACGGCTCTGTGCCCGCGACGCCGACCGGGGAGTGGGCGACGCACAGGGCCGGCCTGACCCGGAGCTACCTGGGCCCTGCGATCGACGAGTTGGTGACGGCGTACAGCTGACTCAGGCGCGCGTGCCGACCGGCTGCTCGGCCGCCGGGGACGGGAGCCCGATCTCGTCGTACGGCCGTTCCCGCAGGGCCAGCGCCACCCGCAGGACCGCGATCCAGGTCACGGCCGAGCCGAGCATGTGCAGGCCCACCAGGATCTCCGGGAGGTCCGTGAAGTACTGGACATAGCCGATGACGCCCTGGGCGAGGAGGACCAGGAAGAGGTCGCGGGTGCGGTTCAGGGGGCCCTTCGGAGCGTCGACCGCCTTGAGGACGAACCACAGGGCGAACGTCAGCGTGACCACGATCCAGGCCAGCACGGCGTGCAGCTTGGTGACGTTCTCCCAGTCGAGCGGCATCCGCTCGACCTCGCTGGAGTCGCCCGCGTGCGGACCGGCGCCCGTGACCACCGTGCCGACCAGGATCAGCAGCACCGAGGCCCCGACCAGGACCCACACCAGCTGCTGCACCGCCTTGCCGACCAGCGGACGCGGCGCCGCGTCGCCCTCCCGGGTGCGCTGCCACATCACCGTCGCGACCGCGATCAGGGCGGACGTCGCCACGAAGTGGGCCGCGACCGTGTACGGGTTGAGGCCGACCAGCACGACGATGCCGCCGAGCACCGCGTTGCTCATCACGATCCAGAACTGCGCCCACCCCAGCCGGGTCAGGCCACGGCGGTGCGGCATCTCGGAGCGCGCGGCGATGATCGCCCAGCCGACGGCGGCGCACAGCACGTACGTCAGCATGCGGTTGCCGAACTCGATGGCGCCGTGCAGGCCCATCTCGCTGGTGGCGGTGAGCGAGTCGTCGGTGCACTTGGGCCAGGTCGGGCAGCCGAGCCCGGAACCGGTGAGGCGTACCGCACCGCCCGTGACCACGATGAGCACCGACATCACGAGCGCGGCGAGGGCCGCCCGTCGGACCGTCCTCGGGGTCGGGGTCCAGCGTGCGGCGATGAAGGCGAGGGGGTTGCGCACGGCCGCTACGGCGTCGGCGCGGGTCAGCTTTGGCACGCGCCCTATCGTAGGCGGCCGCTTGTGCACGGTTTCACGAGGGTCCCGCTCGCCCGGGTGGACCGGCGCGGACCGGGCTACTCCCAGCGGAAGAACTTCCCCGCCGCCGCCAGCCCGACGACCGCCCACACGGCCAGAATCCCCAGGTCACCCCACGGCATCCCGGCCCCGTGCTGCAGCACGTCCCGCAGCCCGTCCGACAGTGCCGAGATCGGCAGCAGCCCCAGCACGTCCTGCGCGCCCGCCGGGAACTTGTCCAGCGGCACGATCACCCCGCCGCCGACGAGCAGCAGCAGGAAGACCAGGTTGGCGGCGGCCAGGGTGGCCTCGGCCTTCAGCGTGCCGGCCATCAGCAGTCCGAGCCCCGAGAAGGCGGCCGTCCCCAGGAGCAGCAGGAGGACGACGGCTGCCGGGTTCCCCTGTGGCGACCAGCCCAGCGCGAAGGCGATCACCGTCAGCAGGGCGATCTGCAGGACCTCGGTGACCAGCACCGATGCCGTCTTCGCGGTCATCAGCGCCCAGCGCGGCAGCGGTGTGGCGGCCAGCCGCTTCAGCACGCCGTACCGCCGCTCGAAGCCCGTGGCGATGGCCTGGCCCGTGAACGCCGTCGACATCACGGCGAGCGCGAGGATGCCGGGGGCGAGGAAGTCGACGGCCTCGCCTGCGCCCGTGTCGACGATGTCCACCGAGCTGAACAGGACCAGCAGCAGCGTGGGGATCACGACGGTCAGCAGCAGCTGCTCGCCGTTGCGCAGCAGCATCTTCGTCTCGAGCGCCGCCTGGGCCGCGATCATGCGGGGGAGCGGGGCGGCGCCCGGCTTCGGGGTGTACGTACCCGTACCGACCGTGGTCACGAACGCAGCTCCTTGCCGGTCAGTTCCAGGCTGTGTCTTCCCGGGGGACGACCCCCGGACCCCCGGCCGGTCCCTGTGCTGAGGGGGATCATGAGCGCAACTCCTTGCCCGTGAGCTCCAGGCTGTGTCTTCCCGGGGGACGACCCCCGGACCCCCGGCCGGTCCCTGTGCTGAGCGGGGTCATGAGCGCAACTCCTTGCCCGTGAGCTCCAGGCTGTGTCTTCCCGGGGGACGACCCCCGGACCCCCGGCCGGTCCCTGTGCTGAGGGGGATCATGAGCGCAACTCCTTGCCCGTGAGCTCCAG